>NZ_DASXEP010000104.1:0-70779 GCF_036490025.1 Mycobacterium sp.
GCACCGGCCGACCGCTCAGCGCAGGATCGCTCGCACGTCCACCCAACCACCCCCCACCCGCCGTCCCGCCCTGCCCCGGGCCCACCGGCGAGCGCGCCGACTGGTGGTGGTACCAACCCTTCCAGCCCCAGCCACCACCAAACAACAACTGATATGTAGGCATGGTATCGAAGATGAAACCCGTTGGTGCATAGCTGGATTTCGTTGCCGCTACGGCCGACAACCAGGACCACACCGCCGCCGACCCGATACCCAGGACCCTCATCACGATCCTCGTTGACGTGCGTACTTAATTTGAGCCAAGTCGGGTTACAGCCGCCTCGCGAAGCCCCAGAGGTGACGACTGACCTCTCGTCTTCGGCGTACAGCTTGAAGACGAGAGGTCAGTCGCGTGACGGTGCGGTCAGGTCAGTACAGCGGAATCCAATTGCCGAAGAACCAGAAGCCCCATCCGCCGAAGACCGGGTTGAAGACCGGTATGGCGTTGTAGCCGCTGTAATTGAACGGACCGAAATCGGCCTGTGCCAAACCTATGTCGCGTGCCGGACCGTTCCATTGCGGGTTCCAGCCACCAGGAGGCGGCGGCCCGTCCCAGCCACCAGGAGGCGGCGGGCCGTCCCAGTTTGGCGGCGGCGCTCCGGGAGGAGGTCCACCGTTCCAGCCGAATCCGTGTTGCGGCGGCGGAGGCGGTGCGCCATGATTCGGCGCGCTGAAGCCGTGCGGTGCATCCCTGGGGCCACCCCACTCCGGGCCACCCCGGTCGTAAACACCACGTTGTACGTATGGCGGCGGAGGCGGTCCACCCGGCCCGCCGGGTCCACCGGGACCACCGGGACCACCGGGCCCATGAGGCCCGGGACCGCCCGGGCCACCGGGGCCAGCACCACCGGGCCCACCGGGGCCGCCCGGTCCGCCCGGTCCGTGAGACCCGGGGCCACCCGGACCACCGGGCCCAGTCCCGCCGGGTTCACCAGGCCCACCTGGACCACCAGGCCCAGCACCACTCGGCCCACCCGGTCCGCCAGGTCCACCCGGTCCGTGAGCTCCACCCGGCCCGCCGGGTTCACCAGGCCCAGCACCACCCGGCCCGCCCGGTCCGCCAGGTCCACCCGGTCCGTGGGCTCCACCCGGCCCACCGGGGCCGCCAGGCCCAGGACCTCCGGGTCCAGGCCCGCCCGGCCCGCCAGGACCAGGACCACCTGGGCCACCTGGCCCTCCGGGACCAGGTCCGCCCGGTCCGCCAGGTCCGCCAGGCCCGTGAGCTCCACCCGGCCCACCGGGGCCGCCAGGCCCAGGCCCACCAGGCCCAGGACCACCGGGGCCGCCGGGCCCGCCCGGTCCCCCGGGTCCTCCTGGCCCCCCGGGTCCGGGCGGCTCGTCAGCGATCGGGCCATGCCCCGGTCCAGTAAGACTCGGTTCGAAACCGGTGTAAGTCGGAGCCGGCTTCAACGGAGCGGCATCGGCAACCCCTGCGCCGACTGCCAATCCCGACATGCCAACGGCTGCCGCAAATGCCGCGCCTGCTACGCGCTTCACATACATACCTGTCAGTCCCTTCGGAGATTGGGTCAAGGAGGTCTGCGCCGTTAGGGACAAGTCACGTCCATCTCGAATGTTTTGCTGAGGGCCTGCTGCGGGTTGGCCGAGTTGATCCCGGTCGCGGTGCCCTTGATCGTGTAGGAATTGCCGTTTTTGGTGGCCTGTGCGTTGGCCTGGTTCGGCGCACCGGCCGAATAGCCCAGTGTGACGCCGGTGAGATTGCCCAGCCCGACTGCTTGAACGACTGGCGGATCAGCGTTCGTCACCACCGCGCCGATTCCGTCAGTTGGGTCACCGATCCCGAGGCTGAGGTTCCCATTCACCTGGGTGCAGCTGACTTGGCCGGTGACGCTCTGAGTTTGGCCGTCGACGATGACCTTGTTGCCGCCGGCCGCCGGTGGGTTCGTGCTCGCGTTCGTACCGGATTTGGGGCTCGAACAACCGGCCAGAGCCGTTACCACCGTGCTAGCGGCCACGATGCCGACCACAATCCCGCGCTTTGCCACTGGTCTCCCTTTGCCTCTCGTATCGAACATCCACGGAACGATTTCACGTGAGCACGCCGGCAGTTATGAGGGTGACGGCACCGAAGCCGACTGCAGCTTGGCGAGAAGCTCGTGGCAGCGTTGGGCCCGCTTCGAGTCTTCTCCCCTCACCTCTTCGAAAAACGAAGCCACGTCATCGAGTCCGGCATTCTTGGCGTCGCGCACGTACTGGCCGTAGTCATGGCCTGCTTTCAGCGAGTGATATTGCACCGAAATAAGATCGAACTCGACGTCGCCGAATCCGGTTTCCCCTGTCGCCATGATTCCTCCCAATCGCTGTGATGTGCTGACTCATCAGTGCTACCCGTGAGCGGAAGGTCTAAACGCGCAAAAGGCTGAGTAGACGTTTCAGTTCGCACCCTGCGTTGGCGAGGATTCCACGGTGGTCAGCTCGGTGAAGCCACTGATGTCGAAGACGCGAACCAAGAAGGGGTGAGCTATGACGCGAATGTGGTCGGCGTGAGGAAATAAGGCGTTGACCGCTGCGCTGTCCAGATACTCCACACCGCTGAGGTCGACGGTCAGCGTCCCGCTGTCGGCCTCGGCAACAGCCAAGGTGAGGGCTTGACTGAAGGGCTCAACATTGCTCAGGTCGATTTCTCCCGTTGCGGTCAGCACGAGTTCTCCGTCGCTGGACCGCGCCGTATCGACAGTCAGCAATGTAGGCATCAGGTGATCCTCGCGGTCAAATGCACTGTGGTTCCCTCGGTTTCAGGGTCTATGGCGACGCCTTGCATGAGCGCTCGCATGAGCGCGATCCCCCGGCCGCGGTGCGCATGGGCGGTGGGCCGGGGCGGCTTCCACGAGCCGGAGTCCATGACGGTCAGCTGCACCTCGCTCGCGCTTACCCTCGCGCGCAAGCTGACCATGCCCCCGGGGGCGTCGCGGTGACCGTGCTCGATGGCATTGGCGACGGCCTCCCCCGCGGCGATGAGCACGGCGTGAACCTGATCCGGGTGCACGTCGGCTCGGATCAACCAGCGGCGCAACGCAGCCCGAATACCGGCAAGGCGATTAACGTCGGCTGGAAAGTGCATCTCCAGTGGCGCGGGATGGCGGTAAAGCAGCATTGCAACATCGTCCTGATAGCCACCGCTTGGCGCGAGGCGGGACATGATCTGGTTTGCCAAATGCTCCAGCTCGGCGGCGCGACCCTCCTCCAGGAGCGCGCAGACGCGGGCGATGCCGTCGTCCAACGCGCTGCGACGACGCTCGACTAGACCGTCGGTATAAAGCAGCAAGACCGCACGCGCCGGCAGAACTAGGCGCGCTTCGGGCCGGGCACGGTCGGATCGCACTCCCAGTGGAATGCTGCGGCCGTCCTCGAGTATCTGACATGTGCCATCGACGTCGACCACTATGGGCGGCGGATGCCCTGCGCTGGAGTACACCAATTCACCCGTCTCTGGGTGGAGCACCGCGCACACGGCGGTGGTACATCGAGCACCTGGTAGCCGGGCGGCGAAACGGTCCAACCCCGCCAGAGCAGCACGGGGACTTGGATGTTCGAGCAGAAGCGCGCGGCATGCACTGCGCAGCTGGCCCATGACTGTCGCCGCGGCAAGGCCGTGGCCCACACAGTCGCCGACGATCAATCCGATACGCCCGTCCTCTAGGTCGACGACGTCGTACCAATCACCGCCCACCTGTAAAGGCCGGCTGGCGGCCTGATAGCGCACGGCGAATCCCTGCGGGAGATGAGCGGGGCCCAGGATGGCATGTTGCAGTGCCAGTGCGGTTTCGCGCTGTTGGTCGACCTGGTGCACGCGGTTCAGGCCCTGGCCAAGCCGGCCCGCCAGCATGGTGAGCAAGGTCTGATCCTCGAGGGTAAACGGGCGCTGCTCAGCCAGATCAATCCATACGACGAGCACACCCTCGGGATGTTGGAGCGCGATGCCCGCCGTTCCCGACTCTGATGTGTAGGGTCTGAGCAGGTCACCGTCGCGCAGCGAACAGAGGATTTGCCGGACATGAAGTGGCAGCTCGTCCCAATACGTGGTCTCGCCGACTGATACCAAATCTGTTGCGCCACCGTAAAGTTCCGTGGCGTGATGATGAGCGGGAAACGTGACCGCGAGGACGCGGCGGGCCCGCCACAGCCGACGCAGTTCCTCGGCTGCGACCCGGACCGCATCGTCGACGGTGTCAGCCTGAGCAAGTTGCCGGTTGAGCGCATGTTCGCGACCTGCCGCCAGCGCCAGCGCAATTGCGGCGTGCCGGGCGAAGTCCCTGACGAGCTCGAGGTAATCGGTGCCAAACGGCGGCTGCCGCGGATTCCGTGCTACCGCGATGACGCCGAGCGCCGCTTCGTCGGCAATGAGCGGGATGACGATCGCCGGACGCTCGCCTACGTCGGTGAATCCTTCGATCGGGTACTGGAAAGAGTCAGTGATCAGCGGTACGCCGCTCCGTGCAACACCGCCCGTAGTTGAGCGATCCATCGGAACCTGTCGGCCCACCACTTCCGAGGCATATCGGCCTGCCGTCGCGGCTACGACAAGGGTATTGATGTCCGAGCCGGGAAGGTCGGACTCGCTCGGAACCAGCAGAATCGCCTGCTCAGCTTCAGCCAACTCAAGCGCGAGGTTCACGATGAGCTGCAATGGTCCGGTCTGCGGGTCGCCGGACAGCAGCGCGGACGTGATCTCGCGACTGGCCCTTGTCCATTTCGCTGTTTCGCGTTCCCGCTCGAAGAGTCGCGCATTGTCGATAGCGACGGCGGCCGCCGATGCCAGCGCCCGCACCGCGCGATCCTGCGAATCGGAGAAAACGCGTCCAGGCCGGTCGTCGGCCAGGTAGAGGTTGCCGAAGTCGGCTGCCCGGACTGTGATCGGTATTGCGAGCAGTGCCCGGATCGGGAGCTCACCCGCTTCCAGCGTCGTCGCTTGTGGATCAGCACTCAGGTCGTCGATGCGCAGCCCGTCGCCAACCACCAGGTTGTCGAGCTGCCGTGTGATGTCGGAGTCGATGCCCGCTTGAATGAAAGAGGCGAAACCGTCGGCTCCGGGTATGCCCAGCGCGCCGAAACGCGCTCCGGTCAGCTCCGTCGCCGCCTTGACGATCCGGTGCAACGTTCGATCCAGGTCGAGATCAGAACCGATCTCGACGATGACCTGCACGAGCTGTTCTATGTGGTCTCGAGCTGCCTGCAGCTCGTCAACCTGATCATGCATTCGCCCCACCAGCCGGCGTCGGACCGATCGCAGTGGATGCAGATCCGATCCGGTCGCTATTCATTATGCCAACCCTTGCCTCGGTCATTCAGATCGCCGCTACTGCTGCTGGCGCCCGCATGCATTCCCTCGTCCGAGTGAACTCAAACAGATTCGGGGGGCCGCCACGACGGAGGACGGTGGTGACGATTTGGGGTGGTCCCGGCTGGGTTCGAACCAGCGACCTCCCGCGTGTGAGGCGGGCGCTCTTCCACTGAGCTACGAGACCAGTGCCGAGAGGCGAACGACGTCGAAGATTAGCATGCGTCGCCGTCTCGGCAGCACGTGCTACCTGATGTCAAATAACGGCGCGCCCATTGCTGCGAAAAATTTGTGCGGTCCCGCTCAGGTGGACTATCGTCGTGCTTCGCACCGGGCGACGATCTCGCCCGTTGCGCGCGGATGTAGCGCAGTTGGTAGCGCATCACCTTGCCAAGGTGAGGGTCGCGGGTTCGAATCCCGTCATCCGCTCGAGGGTGTAAGTGACATCAAACCCCACGGTGGAGTGGCCGAGTGGTGAGGCAACGGCCTGCAAAGCCGTGCACACGGGTTCGATTCCCGTCTCCACCTCAGTTTCTTTGACCGGGCGCGGTTAGCTCAGCGGGAGAGCGCTTCCCTGACACGGAAGAGGTCGCTGGTTCAATCCCAGTACCGCGCACCACATTTTTGCCAGCTCAGATCTCGTCGGCTGTTGGCCTGACTCTGTTGCCACCGCTGGGCCTTCAGCCTGCCCGCTGCACTTGCGCCATCGCATTGCCGGCTTGGTCCGGGCAGTGCTGACGAATGGTGGTGCCGGTGAGGACGCCTGCATTTGTTGCGTTGTATCCGCGGGCCTCGAGGGTGGTTTCGATCGCGGAGAGGCTGCTGCCATTTCGAAGCGCCGCGCAGATGTCGAAACGGGAATTGATGGTGCCGGCCTGCACGGGCGCAGCGATTGTCAGGGCTGCGATTGCTGCCCCAGCTCCGATAAGGGACGAACGGATGATCCTGTTTCCGGTGATGGTCATCTGCCGCATGTCAGCCTCGCTGGGGTATCGAGGTCACCTTCTAAATTAGTGGCCGTTGCCGTCTACCAACGCCTGAGCGCCGCGCAGACTGCCCAATCTCGCACGATCGTGACCCATGTCACGGCCGCGACTTCATTCGCCGTTTCCGGGAAGGTTGAGCACATAAGCTGGAGAATGCCCGAAATCACCCACCGCGACACATGGAGAGGCCCGGTATGACGAGGTTTCTTTGCCGCCTGGCCGTCGCTCTCGCGGCGGCGTCAATTCCGCTGGTGGGTGTGGCTATCGCAACGTCAGCAGTCGGCTCGGCCGCCTGCGACCCGAATTGGTCGCGCAATGTCTGGACAGGTGAGTGCACGCCGCCTCCGGGGCCGCCGGACTGGTATACGCCCCGGCCGGCTTACGCGCCGCCGTACGCACCCCTCGACGTGCCGCCGCCCCCTCCCGCGCCGCCGTGGGCGCAGCAAATGCAGCCACGATGGGACGAAGGCGGCCAGCATTGGGTCTGGAGCGGGATCTAACGGCGCAGGTCGCCTTCTGCAGCAAGCGGATTCACAATTTGCGGATGCCGCGCAGGATTTTCGCGAACGGGTTACCGGCGGCGAGGCCTCGACGAAGACTCGGCTGCAGGGTGCTCAAGTTCAGCAAGACCGGATAGCTCAGCCCGTGATCGCGCCAGTCGGCGAGTTGGTCGAGAATCTCGTCGTGTGTGCCTTGCAGGCATGCGTCTTTGAGTAACGACAGCGGTACGTCCGAGGTGTACCTGAGCACGGTTTCCTCGTCGAAGACCTGCGGGATGATGTCTTGGGAGCCGGTGAAATCGTCGCCGAGCGGATGTGAAACACCGTGACGTTGCCACAATTCCGCGGGAGCATTCAACGCGAACGTCTTCATCGCGGTTGATTCCAGCGCGTCCTCGATCTCTTGCCGGTTGCGCCCCGTGACGACGAAGAAAAAGGTCGCTGCGCCAATCGACTGCGGATTGCGTCCCGCATCCGACGCTGCGGCACGGACCGTCTCCAGACTCCTCGCGTAATCCGCCGGGGAGAACACCGCCGCCGGAAACCACGCGTCGGCGTAGCGACCGGTGGCGCGCAGCATCCTGGGCCCGTGCGCGGCAATCCAAATCTCCGGCCACTTCCCGCGATACGGCCACAAGTCGAACACCGCGTTGTGCAACGGAAAGAAAGCCGAGTCGCGGGTAACGAGTTCTCCGCCCGAGTTCCACAACGCCCGGATGGTGGCCATCGCCTCCTCGAATCGGGCCACCGGTTTGGACCAGTCCACGCCGTACGGTTCGTTGCCTTCACGCTCGCCGGTGCCGATACCCAGGATCGCTCGTCCGCGCGTGAGCAGGTGCAGAGTCGCCGCCGCCTGCGCGGTGACCGCAGGATTGCGCCGGCCGGTATCGGTAACACCAATTCCAAGACGCATCCGCCCCAACCGATTTCGGGCGGCCAGATGCCCGAGCACCGTCCACGGTTCGAGGTTCGCGTCGACTTTGGGGGCCAGTCGCGCGGCACCGATATATTTCGGCTTGGCCATCGAACGTGGGAACAACGAGTTCAAATGGTCAGCCAGCCAAAACGAATCGGCCCGGGTGGCCACCGCAGAAAGGTAGCTACTTCGCGTCACGCCCATCGGCGAGAAACGCATGGGGAGCGCCTGCGCCGCTAACCCGACTTTCACACTCGACCCCCGGCAGCCGTCGACCTACTCGTGCGTACCGCCTGATACTCCCACCCCGTGCTACGGAATCGGGGCCGGGCCGCCGCCGTTGTCGTCGGCAGGTTGCAAGTGCTGCGGACAGTAGGCGCTTGCCGCGATCGCGGTGAACTGAGCCGCCCTGGTCGTGCCAATTTTCGGATTCTGGTCCGCCACCTGGTGAACCACGTCGATTTCGGGATGCCCCAAGTTCATCAGCTTGCACACCGACTTGCCCGCGGTGACAGCGCTTTTTTCGTCATCGAACGAGATGCCGGCTTTTTTCAGCGCGTCGAGGAAGCTCGCGTCGACGTTCGGGTCGGCATGCGCCGGTACCGCTATGCCCAGCGCGGAGGCCATGGCCAGCACCACCAGGAAATGCCTCATCGCCCCATCATGACTCACCGAGGCTTCGGTCGGGGTCGCCCGGGCTCGCGTATGCAGGCGCGGCCAGAGCCAGCGCGGCGGCCACCACCAGCATCGCCAGACGTCGCATCCATCCATCGTCGCGCACGCCGGTAGCTTTGTCCCGGCCACCGAACCGCCACATCGCCGCGGTCGTCCTGCGAAGATCTGACGAATGGCCGAAAGAATCGAAGTCCAGCGCACGATCGCCGCACCGGCAGGCGATATTTTCGCCGTTCTCTGCGATCCGCAGGGTCACGTCGCCATCGACTCGTCGGGAATGCTGCAGGACGCCGACGGCGCGCCGGTTGCCGCCACCGGCGACAGCTTCGTCGTGCACATGGATCGTGAAGCTCTTAACGACTTTCCGGATCTCGGCAAGTACGACGTCACCGTCACCATCCGCGAATTCGAGCAAGACCAGCTGATCGCGTGGACGGTTCTGGGTCAGATCCGGCCCCAGATCGGCCACGTCTACGGGTACCGCCTCGAGCCCGACGAGCAGGGCGAGGGCACGGTCGTCACATCGTTCTACGACTGGTCGCAGATTGACGAAAAATGGCGCGAAGCCGGGATTTTCCCGGTCATCTCCGAGGGCGCGCTGCGCGCATCGCTGGGCATCTTGGACCGCACCGTCCGGCGCGGCTACCCGAAAGGCTGAACCAGCCCGGCGTTCGTCAACCAAAAGTTGACGAAGCTATCCTGTCAACCTACTGTTGACGCCATGGTTCAACTCCACCCCGTCCGGCTCGACGAGATGATCAACACGATCAAAAAGGTGCACTCCGATGTACTCGACCAACTCAGCGACGCAGTGCTGGCGGCCGAGCATCTCGGTGAAGTGGCTGACCATCTGATCGGGCATTTCGTTGACCAGGCGCGCCGGTCCGGGGCCTCCTGGACGGACATCGGCAAAAGCATGGGCGTGACCAAGCAAGCCGCCCAGAAGCGCTTCGTTTTGCGCGCCGAGACCACGACACTGGACCCCAGCGGCGGATTCGAACGCTTTACGCCACGGGCTCGCAACGCCGTGGTGGCCGCCCAGAATGCCGCTCATGAGGCCGGCAACGACGAGATCACTCCCGACCACCTGATTCTCGGGATGCTGAGCGACCCCGAAGCACTGGTCACCAAATTGCTGCGAGCACAGCGCATCGACCCCGAATCGCTGCGTGGTTCGATCACACTGCCGCCTGCTGCGGACACCATGCCGGCGCTGATCCCCTTCAGCGGCGCCGCCCGCAAAGCACTCGAGCTGACCTTTCGTGAAGCACTTCGCCTGGGCCACAACTACATTGGCACCGAGCATCTTTTGCTCGCGCTGCTCGAACTCGAAGACGGCAGCGGCCCGCTGCATCAGGCCGGCATCGACAAGGACCGCGCCGAGGCCGGTCTGACCGCTGCGCTGAAGTCACTGGTGGCCGACCAGAAAGCCTGAGGTTGTACAAAGCCGCCGACGCAAGCCGACCACGTGAGCCCCGCAGTGTGCCATCATGCGATGGTCGTCGAGGAGGAAAGATGCGCCGCTGTCTGCTTGTCGTACTCGCCGTCGTCGCGGCCACGCTGATCGCGGTGCCACGCGCGTCAGCCGGGGACGCACCGATCGGCCATCTCGGCGACACGTTGCGCGTCGACACCGGAAAAATGATCGCCGACGTCACGGTCAGCAGCGTTCAACCGGTCGATCCGCCGCCAGGGTTCGGCTACAACCGCGTCGGCGTCCCGGTCAAGAGCTTCCCGAACAGCGCGGTGATGCGCGCGGACGTGGCGATCCACGCGGTCCGGGTGCCGAACGCGTATCAGATGGTCACCGATTTCACCTTCGACGGAGTGACCCCGTTCGGCGACGCGTACAAGTCCCGCGCCTCCGACGCGCCCGATGCGCTGGATGCCGCGTTGACCAACGCACCGGCCGGGTCGATCGTTCGCGGCGGGGTGTACTGGGAGGCTTACCGCGACCCGGTCTCCACTGTTGTTCTGCTGGACAAGAAGACGGGTTATCACCTGGCGCAGTGGAACTTGTAGTTGGGCTCGCCACGACGGATTCCGTCGACGCTGACGAAATAGCCGATGTCGCGGCGCGCACTTTTCCACTGGCCTGTCCCCCGTCGGTCGCGCTCGAGGACATCACCTCGTTCACCGACGCCAACCTTTCCGATGCACGCTTCGCCGAATATCTGTGCGACCCGCGGCGGCTGATCCTCACCGCCCGCCTCGACGATCGAATCATTGGCTACGCCATGCTGATCAGCGGTGTCAACGACGATCCCGACGTCCAGCAGGCCGTCGACATTCGACCGGCCGCCGAGCTCTCCAAGATGTACGTGCTTTCGGCGCATCACGGCTCGGGCGTGGCGACGGCATTGATGGACGCCGCGCTCGCGGCCGCCACCGAATGGGGCGCCGGCTGCGTATGGCTGGGCGTCAATCAGAAAAACCAACGCGCTCAACAGTTTTACAGAAAACACGGCTTCATCGTCAACGGCACCAGGAGCTTCCGGTTAGGCAATCACACCGAAAGTGACTACGTGATGGTCCGGCCGTTCTAAGCGTTGACGGCCGCGCTGAGCGCCAACAACCGCGAAGCGGCCCGCAGATATTTTTTGCGGAAACCGCCGGCCAGCATCTCCTCGCTGAAGACGCGGTCGAGTTTCTCCCCGGAGGCCAGCACGGGAATGCCTGCGTCGTAAAGCCGATCGGTCAACGCCACCAGTCGCAGCGCCACATTTTGATCCTCGATGGCGTGCAAGCCGGTCAGGCAGACCACCGTCACACCCTCGACCAGCGCCGAGTAACGCGACGGATGCATGGTGGCCAGGTGCGCGCAGAGTGCGTCGAACTCGTCGATGGTCGCGCCTGGGACGGTCGCGGCATGGGCGGCGACCTCGTCGTCAGAAGGCGGCGGTGGCGCGGGCACCAAGTCGCGGTGCCGGTAGTCGGGCCCTTCGATCCGGACTACATCGAAAATTGCTGCCAGCGTATTGATTTCGCGCAAGAAGTCCTGCGCCGCAAAACGCCCCTCGCCGAGCTGTTCGGGCAAGGTGTTGGAGGTGGCGGCCACCGACACGCCGCGCTCGACGAGTTGCGAAAGCAGCCGTGAGACCAGCGTTGTGTTGCCCGGGTCGTCCAGCTCGAACTCGTCGATGCACACCAGCGTGTAGTCGCCCAGCAAGTCAATGCATTCGACAAAACCGAATACCCCGGCAAGCGCAGTGAGCTCCATGAACGTCGCAAATGCTTTGGGGTGTAATGCATCATCGGCCAGTTGGCGGTAGACGCCGGCCAACAGGTGCGTCTTGCCGACACCGAAACCACCGTCGAGGTACAGCCCGACGCCGGGAGAGGCTTCTCGTCTGCCGAAAAGCTTCCTGCGGCCGCGACGGCGTTCGACAGTCCGCTCGCAAAACCGTTGACAGGCCGCGACGGCCGACGATTGCGTCGGCTCGGCCGGGTCGGGGTGATAGCTCGCGAAGCTCGCGTCGGCGAAGGTCGGCGGCGGCGTCAGCTGGGCGATCAGCCGTTCCGGTGTGACCGTCGGCTGCCGATCGACCAAACGAGCGGCCCCGTGCATGCAGGCACCCTACCGACGTGTTGCAATCATGCGCATGGCTGACGTTTCCACCGACGACGTCGGCGGGGTGCAGTTGCGACTGCTCGGCGCCACCCGCGATGTCGAGGGCGGGGAGTTGCCCGCGCTCTACGGCTACCCCACCGGGCGCGACGGCGTGTGGCTGCGCGCGAACTTCATCGCCAGCCTCGACGGCGCCGCGACCTTCGGCGGCACAACCGGCCAGCTGGGCGGGCCCGGTGATCGAGCGGTGTTCAGCCTGCTGCGGGAAGTCGCCGACGTGATCCTGGTCGGCGCGGGCACGGTGCGAGCCGAGGGTTATGCCGGCGCCCGCCCGACCGTTTCCCAGCGTCAACGCCGGCAGGCTCGCGGGCAAACCGAAGTCCCACAGCTGGCGATCGTCACCAAGTCCGGCCTCCTGCAACGGGATATGCCGGTATTCACCCGCACCGAAGTGCCACCGCTGGTGTTGACCTGCGCGGCGGCGGCCAACCACGCCCGGCGCACGCTGGCGGGTCTGGCCGAGGTGGTCGACTGCTCATTCGACGATGCGACGCGCGTCGACGAGAAGGTGCTGCTGGCCCTGCTGGTCGAGCGTGGCCTGCCGCGGGTACTGACCGAGGGCGGCCCGATGCTGTTCAGCTCACTCGTCGAACGGGGCCTGCTGGACGAATTGTGCCTGACGATCGCGCCCACCCTGGTGGGTGGCCAAGCCGGCCGCATCACCACCGGCCCGGGGCAGGGGCTGACGGGGATGCACTGCGCGCACATCCTCACCGACGACGACGGCTACCTGTACACGCGCTACCTGCGAGCCTCGTCGATCAACGAATAGCTACTGTGGTCGGCATGAGCCCGCGCGCCGCAGCCACCACGTCACTGATCGTGGTGGCGGCGTTGCTGGTGGGCTGCGCACCTGGACTGGCCGCCAACCCGCGTTTCGCCACCAACGCCGGCGCCCGGCCGCAGGGAAAGGCAACCAAGACAACGGCGCCCAACGGCCCACCGCCGATCGCCAAGCCGAAGAACGATTTGCCGTGGCACGACTGCACGTCGCGAGGATTCGGTGACGCCGCGGTCCCTGCGCCGGTGGGCGTGAAGCTGGAATGCGCGAGCTACGACGCCGATCTCGACCCGGTCAACGGTGGTGCCGGGACGCTGAGCATCGGTGTGGTGCGCGCGCGTTCGCCCCAGACCCCCGGCGATGCCGGTCCGCTGGTCTTCACCACGGGTTCGGACCTGCCGTCCTCGCTGCAACTGCCGGTCTGGTTGGCACGCGCGGGCGCCGACGTGCTGCGCAGTCACCCGATCGTCGCCGTCGACCGGCGCGGGATGGGTTCCTCGAGCCCGGTCGACTGCCTTGACCAGTTCGATCGCCAGGAGATCCAGGACCAGGCGCAGTTCGAAGCGGGCAACGACCCGGTCGCCAATCTCGCGGACATCGTGCAAAACGCCACCACCAGTTGCACCGACACCATCGCGCCCGGTGACTCCGCCTACGACAACACCCATGCCGCTACCGACATCGAGCGTCTCCGCAGCATCTGGGACGTGCCGGCGCTGGCGCTGATCGGCATCGGAAACGGCGCCCAGGTGGCGCTGTCATACGCCAGCGCACACCCGGACCGGGTCGCCCGGCTGATACTCGACTCCCCAGTGGCGTTGGGGGTGGGCGCCGAAGCTGCGGCCGAGCAGAAGGTCAAAGGCCAGCAGGCGGCGCTGGACGCATTCGCTGCGCAGTGCTCGGCGGTGAACTGCGCGCTGGGCCCGGACCCGAAAGGTGCCGTGAGCGCGCTGCTCGCCGACGCCCATGCCGGCCACGGCCCGGCGGGTGCGTCGGTGGCCACCATCGCCAGCGCCATCAACACCGCGCTCGGTTTCCCCGCCGGTGACCGGGTCAGCACCACCAATGACGTGGCCACCGCGTTGGCCGGAGCGCGTTCCGGCGACACCAACCTGCTGACCAGCCTGATCAACCGGGCCCAGGGCGCAACGGGCACCGATGGGCAGTTCGTCAACTCCTGCAGTGATGCGGTCAACCGGCCCACGCCCGACCGGATCCGCGAATTGGTGGTTGCCTGGGCAAAGCTCTATCCACAGTTCGGCACCGTCGGCGCGCTCAATCTGGTCAAGTGCGTCTCCTGGCCCAGCACGGCGCCGCCGCAGCCGCCGAAAATCCTCAAGGTCAACGTGCTTCTCATGGGTGTGCAGAACGATCCGATCGTCGGCTCAGAAGGCGTGTCGGCCACCGCTGCGACCATCATCAACGCGACCGCGGCCAGCAAGCGGGTGGTGTGGCAGGGCATCGGCCACGGCGCCAGCATCTACTCGTCGTGCGCGGTTCCACCGCTGATCGGCTACCTCGACAGCGGCAACTTGCCCGCCACCGACACCTACTGTCCTGCCTGACTCTTCGGCCCGTATAGGGTGCGCTCGTGACGCGCGCCGACGACGATAACCAGAGCAGTGCCATCGAAGAGGGGCACGAGGAGCGGCGCTCATGACTTCTGTTGAATCCCCTCGCGGCGGTCTGCGCGAGTGGGCGCATACCGCGTTCGCTCCCCGCACCGCCGCACCGAGCACCGCGCGAGTATTGCGGTCGGTGCTGTGGCCGGTAGCCATCCTGGCGGTGATCCACCGCACCATCGTGGTGACCACCAACGGCAACATCACCGACGATTTCAAGCCGGTTTATCGTGCGGTGCTGAACTTCCGGCACGGCTGGGACATCTACAACGAGCATTTCGACTACGTCGACCCGCATTATCTCTATCCGCCGGGCGGCACGCTGATCATGGCGCCGTTCGGCTATCTGCCGTTCGCGGAGTCGCGTTACCTGTTCATCGCCATCAACAGCGCCGCCATCGTGCTGGCGGCATACGTGCTGCTGAAGATGTTCAAATTCAGCCTGAGCTCGGTAGCGGCCCCGGCGCTGCTGCTGGCGATGTTCTGCACCGAATCCGTCACCAACACACTGGTTTTCACAAACATCAACGGCGTGATCCTACTGCTAGAGGTGTTGTTCCTGCGCTGGCTGTTGGACGGCCGGGCGGGGCCACAGTGGTGGGCCGGGATTGCGATCGGTCTGGCGCTGGTGGTCAAGCCGGTGCTGGGACCGCTGCTCTTGCTGCCATTACTGAACCGTCAATGGCGCGCGGTGCTGGCCGCCGTCGTGGTGCCGCTGGTGTTCAACCTCGCCGCGCTACCGCTGGTCGTCCATCCGGAGGACTTCCTGACCCGCACGCTGCCCTACATGTTGGGCGTTCGTGACTACTTCAACAGCTCGATCGAAGGCAACGGGGTGTACTTCGGCCTGCCGTTCGGGCTGATCGCGTTGCTGCGAATCCTGTTCACACTGCTGGCAATTGGCAGCTTATGGCTGCTCTATCGTTACTACCGCACCCGCGACCCGCTGTTCTGGTTCACCACATCGTCGGGCGTGCTGCTGCTGTGGTCCTGGTTGGTGCTGTCGTTGGCCCAGGGCTACTACTCGATGATGCTGTTCCCGTTCCTGATGACGGTGGTGCTGCCCAATTCGGTGATCCGCAACTGGCCGGCATGGCTGGGCATCTACGGATTCCTGACCATGGACCGCTGGCTGCTGTTCAACTGGATGTACGTCGGCAGGCCGCTGGAGTACCTGAAGATCACCTACGGCTGGTCGCTGCTGATGATCGTGGTGTTCACCGTCCTCTACTTCCGCTACCTGGACGCCAAGGCGGGAAACCGCTTGGACGACGGGATCGACCCGGTCTGGGCGCAGCGGGTCACCGCCATTGGCGCTAGCGTGGAAGCATGACTCCCCAGGCCAAGCTGCAACTATCCGACGACGAATGGCGTCAAAGGCTCAACCCGCAGGAGTTCGACGTGCTGCGCCGGGCCGGCACTGAGCGACCATTCGTCGGTGAATACACCGACACCAAGACCGAAGGCGTGTACCAGTGCCGGGCCTGCGGCGCCGAACTGTTCCGCAGCTCCGAGAAGTTCGAATCCCATTGCGGCTGGCCGTCTTTCTTCGACCCAGCCGATTCCGACGCGGTGATCCTGCGCCCCGACCACTCACTGGGCCAAACCCGCATCGAGGTGCTGTGCGCCAACTGCCACAGCCATCTCGGCCACGTCTTCGAAGGCGAGGGCTATCCGACGCCGACCGACCAGCGCTACTGCATCAACTCGATCTCGCTGCGCTTGGTACCGGCCGGCCCCTGAGCGACCGCGCTGGCCAGACCGTGTTCGAGGAGGTCGAACACGGTGTGCAGTGCGAGCAGCGGATCGTCGGCGTCGCCGACGAATTGGGGAATTTCGAGCACATAGCGGGCAACGGCGCGGGCGGTCAGGTCGTCGGACGGTCTGCCGATTTCGGTGGCGATCGCCGCGGCCAGCGGTTCTTCGCAGCGAATCCAGAGTTTTCGCGAGTAGCCATGCAGCGCAGGGGTTTTCATGATCAGTTCGGTGCGTCGTCGAAACTCTTCCGTCGGTTCAGCGACGAAAGGCCCACGGCCCGAGATAAATCCCCGTAAAGCGGCCATCACCGACTGCCCGGCGGCCCGGTCACCTACGGCGGCAAGCAGACCCTCCCGCCGCTCGGTACCATCGTCGAAGATCAAGGCTTCTTTTCCGTCGGGCACGTGGTTGAACACGGTCGGGACCGAGATGTCGACGGCGTCGGCGATCTCCTTGACGCTGACCGCGTCGTAGCCCTTCTGGAGAAATAGCCGCAGCGCAACGTCGGCCAACGCCGCGCGCGTCTGCGCGTTCTTCCGTTCTCGACGCCCACGGGCTTCGGAAACCATGCGGCCATGATAGCGATTCACTCAATAATTTTAGCGACTTGTCTATTTAAACTACTTGTGATTTGGTCACGATATGGCCACCGAAGACATCCCGGTGCTGGTAGTCGGCGGCAGCCTGGTGGGGTTGTCCGCGGCGGTGTTCCTGGCCGGCCACGGCGTGCCCGTCACCGTCGTGGAAAAGCACGCGAGCAGCTCGGCGCACCCGCGCGCGATCGGCTACACCACGCGGACCCTGGAATTGTTTCGCGCCGCGGGTGTCGCTCTTCCGGCCACCGCCCAAGGTCATGGTCCGCCGCGGCGAGCCCGGGTGGAAAGCCTCGCGGGCACCTGGATCGACGAGTACCCGTGGACGGCACATACCGGCGAGCCGCGCTACGAATACTCGCCTGAGCGGGCCACGGCCATCGCGCAAGATCGCCTCGAGCCCATCCTGCGCGACCGGGCCGTCGCACTGGGTGCCGACCTCCGGCTCAGCACCGACATGACTGACTTCACCCAGGATGACGACGGGGTGTCCGTCGCGCTGCAACCGCGCGAGGGCGCCGGCTACCTGCTGCGGGCGCAGTACATCGTCGCCGCCGACGGCGCCCGCAGCCAGATACGCGACGCTTTGAACATCGGCCGCAGAGGTCAAGGGCTGCTGTTGATTCAGCGCAGCATCTTGTTCCGGGCACCGATCGATCACTATCTGGAACGCGGCGTCGTGCAGTTCGAAATCGAGCAGCCCGGTTTCGCAGCGTTCCTCACCACCTATTCCGACGGACGATGGGTGCTGATGCTCAGCGATGACGTCGATCGTGACCCAGATCAGCAGCGGACGGTGATACGTCAAGTGGTGGGTATACCCGACGTGCCGGTCGAGCTGATCACTACCGGTCGTTGGGAGCTTGCAGCGCTCGTCGCTGACCGCTTCCGCTCCGGCCGGATCTTCCTGGCCGGAGACGCCGCACACCAATTGCCGCCCAACCGAGGCGGTTACGGCGCCAACACGGGCATCGAAGATGCACACAACCTGGCCTGGAAGTTGGCTGCTGTGCTCAGCGGCAAGTCCGCGCCGATGCTGCTCGACACCTACGAAGACGAACGCCGCCCGATCGCCTGGCTGCGCCATGACCAGATCTTCGCCCGCGCCGATTACAAAGCCCGCGTTGACGCGCCGGCCGGTGACGTCGACGTCATCGACGACATCGCCATGGAACTCGGCCAGCTCTATCGCTCGTCGGCGGTGTTAGGCGCCTCGGATGAGTCATCTCCTGCACAGCGTCCCGACGAATGGGCCGGACAGCCCGGGACCCGGGCACCGCATCTGGCGCTGCGTAGCAGCGTGTCGACGCTCGACCTGTTTCAGCGCGGCTGGGTGCTGCTGTCACAGGACGACAGCTGGACCGACGCCGCGGACGCCGCGGCAGAACAGCTGCGCATCGCAGTGGCGTTCATTCACCTCGATGCGTCAGAGGTATTGGGGCCGACGGCTTTTCAGGATGCCTACGGCGTCGGACCTGGGGGCGCCAGCCTGGTACGGCCCGACGGATACATCGCCACGCGTTGGATCACCATGCCCGCCGACCCGTCGGCTGACCTGATCCATGCGCTGCGTCGTGTCGCCCGGATTCCCGGCGCCTAATCCACGCGAGTGGCGTGAACTTCCCAGAACGGGGCGTGCGCGCGGCCACCGGTCAGCCACGGCTCGATCGTCCGGAACCTTTCGGCCACCGGCTTAACTTGTTCTGCCAGTTCGGGAGCGCGCGCGAGCATCCGGTCGAAGTTCTCTGAGCTCATGTTGACCTGATACGTGGTCGGCCCCAGATAAGTGATCTTCCAGCCGGCGTCGGGAAGTACCTGCCGGAAATCGTCCTCGGACAACGATCGCGGCATGTAAAACCCGTTGACATTGCCGGTGCCGAATTCGAACATGTACAGCCGCGCTCCGGGCTTGGTGGCCCGGTGCAGAGCCCTGGCATAGGACCTCTGCAGTTCCGGATCGGTCGAAAAGGTATGGTAGAACGCGCAATCCACAACCGTGTCGAAGTGGCTCTCCAGGCCGTCGAGCTTCGTTGCATCGGCCAACTGAAAGTTCACCGAGACCCCGGCCCTGCGCGCATTGTCCCGGGCCCGTTCCAGCGCACCCTCCGAGCCGTCAATCCCGGTGGCGGAGTAGCCTTTCGACGCGTAGTAGATGGCGTGATGGCCGGGGCCGGTGCCCGGATCGAGGACCTCCCCCTTGATCGCACCCAGCGCGACCAGTTGCTGCACCACCGGCTGCGGACCACCGATATCCCACGGCGTCGCGGCCGGCAGGCCGTGCGAGACCCGCTGATCGCGGTACATCTCCTCGAAGCGGGTGGGGTCGGTCGGATCGAATTGCGTTGTCATGCATTTCCCCCTCTGCTGCTGGGTTCAGGGTAGCGAGTTCACCAGCTGTTCAACGGGCACCCGCGGCCCGGTGAAGAACGGTGTCTCTTCACGCGTGTGTCGGCGAGCGTCGGTGGCACGCAGCTCCCGCATCAGGTCGACGATGCGGTGCAACTCCGGCGCCTCGAACGCCAACAGCCATTCGTAGTCGCCGAGCGCAAAGGCCGGCACGGTGTTCGCGCGCACATCCTTGTACTCGCGGGCTGCCATACCGTGCTCGGCGAGCATGCGCCGACGCTCCTCGTCGGGCAGCAGATACCACTCGTAGGACCGCACGAACGGGTAGACGCAGATGTAGGCGCCCGGTTCCTCGCCGGCCAAAAACGCCGGGATGTGGCTCTTGTTGAATTCGGCCGGCCGGTGCAGCGCGACACTGCTCCACACCGGCGTCGACGCGCGGCCCAGCGTCGTGGTCCGCCGGAAGTCCTCGTAGCTGGCTTGCAGCGCCTCCACGCGTTCGGCGTGAGTCCAGATCATGAAGTCGGCGTCTGCCCGCAGGCCGGCGACGTCATAAAGACCACGCACCACGACCCCGTGTTCTTCGCGCTGCTTGAAGAAGGTCGCGGTTTCGTCGACGACGGCGTCCCGCTTCTCGCCCAGTGCCCCAGGGCGGACAGAGAACACCGAGAACATCAGGTAGCGAACGCTGGCGTTGAGGGTGTCGTAGTCCAGGCGTGCCATCAGTGCGCCCCGAGGGGACCGGCGACTTTAGTTGTCGAGGGAATCGGGGCCAGTGAACAGCGTGGCCTGGCGGGTTTTGTCGGTGTCGTTGAATAGGGGGCGGTCATGTTCAGCCGTCGCTTTCCTGGTATCGGGGTGGATCTGTTGTGAGGCGGGCGTACGTGTTTCGGTTGCGGCCCACCGCCCGCCAGCATGTGGCGTTGGCGGTGTGTGTGAACGCCCACCGCGAGCTTTACAACGCGGCGTTGCAGGAGCGCAGGGATGGATGGTCGCACCCCAGTAAGACGCGGATCCGCTATGGGGATCAGTCGGCGGAGCTGACGGGGATGCGAGCGGTGCGCCCGGATCAAGCGGTGTGGTCGTTCTCCAGTCAGCAAGCGACGCTGCGGCGGCTCAACAAGGCTTTCGCCGGGTTCTTTCGCCGGGTGAAGACAGCGAAAGCCGGCGTGAAGCCAGGGTATCCCCGCTTCAAAGGTGCTGGCCGCTTCGACAGTGTGGAGTGGCCCAAAGACGGTGATGGCGCCCGCTGGCTGCCCGAGCAGCGGCGGGTGTATCTGCAGGGCATCGGCCAGGTCAAGGTTGATCTGCACCGTGAGGTGGCGGGCCGGGTGAAGACGATCCAGATCAGGCGACAAGGGCGACGCTGGATGCTGGTGCTGTCCTGCGATGACGTTCCTGCCAATCCGCTGCCTGTGACCGGCGGTCCGCTCGGCGTTGATGTCGGCATCGTGAGTTTTGCTACCACCAGCGACGGCGAGCACGTCGACAATCCGCGCTGGGCGCGCGCCTCCGCGGCTCGGCTGGCCGCAGCCCAGCAGCGGCTCGCTCGGGCCCGCCGTGGTGGCAGGAATCGTGCGGCCAAACGGGCAACCGTCGCCGCTCGCCATCGCAAGATCGCCAACCAGCGCAAGGACTTTCATCACAAGCAAGCCCGCGAGCTCGCCGTCCGATACGACCTGATCGTCGTGGAGGACTTGAAGATCGCGAACATGCTGCGCCGGGCCAAGCCCGTCGCGGATCCCGCCAACCCGGGGCACTACCTGCCCAATGGTGCTCGGGCGAAGTCCGGGCTCAATCGATCGATCAGTGACGCTGGCTGGGGTCAGTTCGTCTCGATACTGCGCGCCAAAGCGGAAGAGGCTGGGCGGGCTTGGATTGAGGTCGACCCCCGGCACACCTCCGACCGCTGCGAAGCCTGTGGGCACGCAGCGCGGGCGAACCGCGTCACGCAAGCGGAATTCGCCTGCCAACGCTGCGGTCATACCGCGCCGGCAGACGGACACGCCGCACGCAACATCCTGCGGGCCGGACTGGCCCATCATGCCCAAGCGGCATGAAAAGAAGCTGCCGGCTTCGGCTGTCAGAGAAGTCACGGGATCTATCGTGCCACGGGTGTTTCGACCGCACGGACGGCGTCGGCGGCGGCCCGCCCGGCGGCGCCGATGCACGCCGGCACCCCGATCCCGTCGAGGTAACCGCCCGCGACCGCCAGCGTCGGCGGCAGACCGGCCCGCAGCTCGGTGACCAGGTCGCGGTGGCCGGGCCCGTACTGCGGCATCGCATCGGGCCAGCGCTGCACATGGGCGTCCACCGGATCGACGGCCACGCCGAACACGGTGGCCAAATCCTGCGTTGCCCAGGCCAGCAGCTCGGCGTTGGACGCGGTTGCAGCACGGTCGTCGCCGAGCCGTCCGAACGACAACCGCAGCGACTCCACCTCGCCGCGGCGTCCCCATTTGCGTGACGACAACGTGATTGCCTTGGCGCGCAACCGTTCTCCGCTGGCCACCAGGACACCGGAATTCTCCGGGAACGGGGTGTCGCCGGGCACCGCCAGCGCTACCACCACCGAAGAAGCGTTGACGATGCGCGCGGTTGCGGCGGCGGTGCGCGGCGCGATGGCCTCGACCAGCCCGACCAGGCGCGGAGCCGGGACGGCCAGGATCACGGCGTCGGCGCGCCAGTGACCGCCAGCGTCGTCGCGCAACACCCATCCCCGTTCGGCGGCCTCGACCGCCTGCACAGGGGCCTGCACCCAGTCCAGCCGGCTGCGGCGGACCAGCTCGCCGAGCAGCGCGGCGTAGCCACCGGCCACCGCGCCGAACACCGGGCCGGTGGTCACGGGCGGCAACGCTTGGCGCACAGCGTCGGTCAGGTGGGCGGCGCCGGCGTCGAGAGCAGCGGCCAACGTCGGGGCAGCCGAGCGAACGCCGATCGTCGCCGCCGAGCCCGCGTAGACCCCCCCCAGCATCGGGTCCACCGACCGGGCCACCACCTGCTCGCCGAACCGGTCGGCGACCAGCCCGGCCACCGCGGGATCGTCGCCGGGCTGCCAGCGCAGCGGTCGCTCCGGTTCGGCGGCGATACGGGCGAGGGCGGCCTCGTCGACCAGACCGGCCATCGACTCCGCCGACGACGGAATGCCATTGAGCGTTCCGGCCGGCAGCGGATGCAGCCGATCCTGGCTGTAGATCAGCGGACGGGCCCCGGTGGTGGCGAGCTGGCGATCGGCCAGACCCAACTCGGCCAGCAGCGCGGGTACCTCGGGCCGGCGTACCACGAACGCCTCGGCGCCGACATCGGTAGCAACTCCGCCGACCAGTTCGGTGCGCAGCACGCCGCCAAGCCGGTCAGCGGGATCGAAGAGGGTGATGCCGGCATCGTCACCGGCCGCCAGCCGCAGCCGGTACGCCGCGGTCAGGCCCGAAATTCCGCCGCCGACAACACAATACGAGCGCGGGACGGACGTCATAGCGAGTGGATCAGCGATACCAGGTCGGTGAGTATCGCGGGATCGGTCTCCGGCAGCACCCCGTGGCCGAGGTTGAAGATGTGCCCGGCCGCGCCGGCGTCCACGGCACGCCGTCCGTCGTCGACCACCGCGCGTGCGGCTTGCTCGACCGTCGGCCAGCCCGCCAGCAGCACTGCCGGATCGAGGTTGCCCTGCAACGCCTTACCGGCCTCCACCCGGGACGCGGCGTCGACGAGGGAGGTCCGCCAATCGACGCCGACTACCGTCGCGCCGGCCGTCGACATGGCGCCCAGCAGCTCGGCGGTGCCGACCCCGAAGTGCGTCATCGGCACACCGCGGTCGGCCAGCGTGTCGAACACCCGCGAACTGTGCGGCAGCACGTAGCGGCGGTAATCGGCCAGCGACAGCACACCGGCCCACGAATCGAATACCTGAATCGCATCCACCCCGGCGTCGAGCTGCACCCGCAGGAAACCTATGGTCAGCTCGGTCAACTTCGCCATCAGCGCATGCCAGCAGGCCGGTTCGGCCAGCATCATCGCCTTGGTCCGGGTGTGGTGGCGGCTCGGGCCACCCTCGACCAGGTAGGACGCCAGCGTGAACGGTGCGCCGGCAAAACCGATCAGCGGAACATCGCTCAGCTCACGTACCAGCAGCGAAACCGCGTCCGACACGGGCTGCACCCCTTGGGCGTCGAGCGGCTGCAGGACCTCGACATCGGCGGCGGTGCGTACCGGCGCGGCGATCACCGGGCCGACGTCGGCGACGATGTCCACGTCGACGCCGGCACCGCGCAACGGAACCACGATGTCGGAGAACAGGATTGCGGCGTCGACGTCATGCCGGCGGACCGGTTGCAGCGTGATCTCGGCGATCAGCTCGGCGTCGAAACAGGCCGCCATCATGCTGTGCTGTGTCCGCAGCGCGCGGTATTCCGGCAGCGACCGGCCGGCCTGGCGCATGAACCACACCGGCACCCGGTTCGGTTTGCGGCCGGCGGCCGCTGCCAAGTACGGCGATTCGGGAAGCGTGCGACGGTCACTCATCAGGTCCAATGCTGCCACGGGCGGCCGATTGACGGGTGCGGCGGGCAGCGCCCCGGCCCGTGCGTAACGTCGTCGTCGACGTCAATGTCCGCGAGCCAGTGGTCAGGAGCCGGGATGCCAGTTCGCCACCCAGAAGTCAGTTACGACGAATTCCCAAGTCTGCGAATCGAACGCGCTGCGCACGGCGTGCTGAACCTGATTCTCGACGCGCCCGGACTCAATTCCGTGGGACCGCAGATGCACCGCGACCTCGCCGACGTCTGGCCGGCGATCGGTCGCGACCCCGACGTGCGCGCGGTGCTGGTCCGCGGCGAAGGCAAGGCCTTCTCCTCGGGTGGCAGCTTCGACCTGATCCAGGAAACCATGGGCGAGTTCGACGACCGGATGCGCATCATGCGCGAGGCCCGTGACCTGGTGCTCAACCTGGTCAACTTCGACAAACCGGTGATCTCGGCGATCAACGGCGCGGCGGTCGGCGCGGGCCTGGTCGTGGCGCTGCTGGCCGACGTTTCGGTGGCCGGGCGCACCGCGAAGATCATCGACGGCCACACCAAGCTGGGGGTCGCCGCCGGCGATCACGCCGCCATCTGCTGGCCGCTGCTGGTCGGGATGGCCAAGGCCAAGTACTACCTGCTCACCTGCGCGCCGCTGTCCGGCGCCGAAGCCGAACGCATCGGGCTGGTCTCCCTCTGTGTGGACGACGACGAGGTGCTGACCACCGCGACGCGCATCGCGACGGAGCTGGCGCAGGGCGCCCAGGCGGCGATCCGGTTCACCAAACACAGCCTCAACCACTGGTACCGGATGGCCGCACCGGCCTTCGAAACATCGCTTGGCCTGGAATTTTTGGCCTTCGATGGGCCGGACGTGCGGGAGGGCCTGGCGGCCCACCGCGAGAAGCGGCCGGCGCGTTTCACCGCCGACTAGGGCGACATGACCGCCAGGCGTCAACCCGTCGTCATTGGACCCCGGCGACCGAAACGGCGCGCCTGTGGCCGCGTGTCCTTCGATAGGTCTAGCGTCAGACGCTGTGACCCGCCAGCAACGACGCGGGGCGGGGTGACGAACAACAGCGGCGCTTGTGACCCGCGCCAGCAATGGGGGGCGGAGCGACGAGGAGGAGCGGCGCCGATGACAGCAGCCGAACCAGTCCCGTTTCGCGAGGCCGTGGCGGCGATGAGCGGAGCCAGCGTCCGACCCGAGATCGAGCTGGGTCCGATCCGACCGCCGCAGCGTCTCGCGCCGTACAGCTACGCGCTCGGCGCTGAGGTCAAGCGGCCCGAACTCGACGTCGTCCCGGAGCGGTCCGATGGTGATGCGTTCGGCCGGTTGATCCTGCTCTACGACCCCGAGGGCGCCGATGCGTGGGACGGCACCATGCGGCTGGTCGCCTACATCCAGGCCGACCTGGATTCCAGCGAAGCGGTCGACCCGCTGCTGCCGGAGGTCGCCTGGAGCTGGCTGGTCGAGGCGCTGGACGCCCGCGCCGAGCAGGTCACCGCGCTCGGCGGCACGGTGACCGCCACCACCTCGGTGCGCTACGGGGACATCTCCGGACCACCGCGCGCCCATCAGCTGGAGCTGCGCGCGTCGTGGACAGCACTCACCACCGACATCGGTACTCACGTTGAAGCGTTCTGCGAGGTGCTCGAGCACGCCGCGGGGCTACCACCGGCCGGGGTGACAGATTTGGGCACCCGGTCGCGCGTTTGACATGGTCCCTGAGCCGACCGAAGCGCCAGCCGCAACGCCCGACGCCGCAGAATCCGACGTCACGCCGTTGCTCCATCCCCCCGACGGCGTGCCCGACCTGTCCACGACTGCCGGCGAGATCAAGGCCGCGGCAGCGCTGCTGGCCGGCGGCCACGGCCCGTTCGCGGTGGACGCCGAGCGGGCTTCGGGATTCCGTTACTCCAATCGCGCGTATCTGATTCAGATCCGGCGGGCCGGTGCCGGCACCGTTCTCATCGACCCGGTCAGCCACGGCGGCGACTCCCTGGCCGTGCTACGGCCCGTCGCCGATGTGCTGGCGGACGATGAGTGGATTCTGCACGCTGCCGACCAGGATCTGCCGTGCCTGGCCGAGGTCGGCATGCATCCGTCGGCGTTGTACGACACCGAGTTGGCCGGGCGGCTGGCCGGCTTCGACCGGGTCAACCTGGCGGCGATGGCACAGCGGCTGCTCGGTGTGGGGTTGGCCAAGGGTCACGGCGCTGCGGATTGGTCGCGACGTCCCTTGCCGGCGGCATGGCTCAATTATGCGGCTCTCGACGTCGAGGTGCTGATCACGCTGCGCGAAGCGATCGCCGCCGTGCTGGCAGAGCAAGGCAAAACCGCTTGGGCCGCAGAGGAATTCGAGTTCCTTCGGACCGTCGTCGGCCGCGCCACGCCGTCGACGCGCCGGGATCGGTGGCGTCGCACCTCCGGCATTCACCGGATGCGCAACCAGCGCGGTCTGGCCGCTGTTCGGGAATTGTGGACGGTGCGAGACGAAATCGCGCAACGCCGCGACATCGCCCCCGGACGAATCCTGCCTGACTCGGCGATCATCGACGCCGCGACTGCCGACCCGAAGACCCTCGACGATCTGATCGCTCTGCCGATATTCGGCGGACGTCGGCAGCGACGCAGCGCATCCACCTGGCTGGCAGCGCTGCAGGCCGCGCGCGAAAACCCCGGCTCCGCAGAGGAAGCCGACCCTTCCAACGGTCCACCGCCGCCGGCCCGCTGGGCCCGACGCAGGCCGGAGGCCGCAGCGCGACTCGACGCCGCCCGCGCGGCGCTGCGGGAGGTGTCCGAGCGGGTTTCGGTGCCGGCCGAAAACCTGGTGACGCCGGAGCTGGTCCGGCGACTGTGCTGGGATTGGGACGGCGGACCCGCGGACGAGGCGGCGACGGCGATCGATGAGTTCCTGGCGGCCGGTCAGGCCCGTAGTTGGCAGCGCGAACTGGTGGTGCCGGTCCTGGCCGCGGCGTTACAGCCTGTCGACTCCACCGAAATCGGCAGCAGCGCGCAAAAGTTCGAGTAGGCACGACGCTGACGTCAATCTCGACGACAAGACGACGATGTCAGTCCATGTGCTCGGTGATCTCGGCCGCGGTCTCGAGCCCGTTACCCAGCGCGGCGATCCAGCCGGTGATCCGGCGGGCCACGTCCTGGTCGGTCAGGCCGGCGGCGGCGAGCACCTCACCACGCGACGCGTGATCGAAGAACTGTTGCGGCAGGCCGACATCGCGGCACGGCACGTCGATCTCGGCGGCCCGCAACGCGGCCGACACGGCCGAACCGATGCCACCGGCCACCCCGTTGTCCTCCAGCGTGACGACCACCTTGTGCGCCACTGCCAATTCCGCCACCGCATCCGAGACCGGCAGCACCCAGCGCGGGTCGATCACCGTCACGCCAATGCCCTGGTCGCGCAACCGATCGGCCACCGACAGCGCCATCGTCGCGAGCGCTCCGACCGAGACCAGCAGCACCTCGGCACCCAGCCCGTCGGCAGGCACCGCCAGCACGTCCACCCCGGAGTGCCGCAGAAGTGCCGGAATGTCTTCACCGACATCGCCTTTCGGGAATCTGATCACGGTGGGGCCGTCTCCGATCGCGAGCGCTTCACCGAGTTCCTCCTGCAGCCGCGCGCCGTCCCTGGGTGCGGCCACCCGGATGCCCGGGACGATGCCCAGCATCGACATGTCCCACATGCCGTTGTGACTGGGCCCATCGCTGCCGGTGACCCCGGCCCGGTCCAGCACAATCGTGACGGGCAGCTTGTGCAGCGCCACGTCCATCATGATCTGGTCGAACGCCCGGTTGAGGAACGTCGAGTAGATCGCCACGACGGGATGCATCCCGCCCATTGCCAAACCGGCGGCCGAGGTCATCGCGTGCTGCTCGGCGATACCGACGTCGAAAAGCCGGTCTGGGAAACGTTGTCCGAACGCGGTCAACCCGGTCGGCCCGGGCATCGCCGCGGTGATCGCCACGATGTCGCGGCGCTTGCTCGCATAGTCGATCAGCGACTCGGAGAACGTCGCCGTCCAGCTCGGCCCCGGAATCTTGGTGGCCAGCCCGGTCGCCGGGTCGATCACGCCACAGGAGTGCATCTGGTCGGCCTCGTCGTCTTCGGCCGGGCCATAGCCCCTGCCCTTGAGCGTGACGACGTGCACCAGCACCGGGCCGTTGAAGCCGCGAGCCCGGCGCAGTGCGGCCTCGACGGCGTGTTCGTCATGGCCGTCGACTGGTCCCAGGTATTTCAGCCCCAGGTCGGTGAACAGTAGTTGGGGCGAAAGTGCGTCCTTCACACCAGCTTTCACACTGTGCACGAACTGGTAAAGCAAGTCACCGAAGATCGGCATCCCGCGCACTGCGCTGCGGCCGCGCTCCAGCAGATGCTCGTAGCCGGGCTGCAGCCGCAGCATGGCGAGATGGTTGGCCAGGCCGCCGAACGTCGGCGCGTAACTGCGGCCGTTGTCGTTGACGACGATCACCACCGGCCGGCGGGCCGCCGCGATGTTGTTGAGCGCTTCCCAGCACATACCGCCGGTCAGCGCGCCGTCGCCGACCACCGCGACCACATGCCGGTTGCGATGTCCGGTCAATTCGAACGCCTTGGCCAGCCCATCGGCATAGGACAACGCGGCGCTCGCGTGACTCGACTCGACCCAGTCGTGTTCGCTCTCCGAACGCGACGGATAACCCGACAGCCCATCCTTTTTGCGCAACGTTTCGAAATCAGCGGCACGACCGGTCAGCATCTTGTGTACGTAGGCCTGATGGCCGGTGTCGAAGATGATTGGGTCGTGCGGCGAATCGAACACCCGGTGCAAGGCCAGCGTCAGCTCGACGACGCCGAGATTGGGTCCGAGGTGGCCTCCGGTCGCGGCGACTTTGTGGATCAGAAACTCGCGGATCTCGGCGGCCAGATCGCGCAGATCCGCCTGAGAGAAGTGCTGCAGATCGGCGGGCCCACGGATCTGTTCGAGCATCCAGCTAGTGTACGCACGGCTGCGGGGCGATGCGCGGACCAGCGCAGATACTGCGCCAGTGCCCGGAGCGGACCACAATGCTCCCGCTCAGAAACAACACAGACAAGCCTGCTAGCGTAATGCCCCGGTGTGCCGGGAAGCCTCTGTCGTGCTGTTCGGGTCTTCCTGCGATTCATGGCTATTCAGGAGTGCACGATGACTCGCACGGTCGACACGGCCGCGCTTAGCGGACGGACGTCAGGGGTGGGCATGATCGCGACATCGCGCCCGTTGACCGCGCCGCCCAGATTTTGGGTGCCGCTTCCCCGGCAATGCTGAGCCAGGCGCGTGCCGGACGGCGGTACCACCGATGAGCAGCGCCCTCTTCCATGCCATTTACGCATCGACGGTGTTCGTCGTCGCCTATGTGCTGATCACCACCGAACGTTTCAACAAGACCAAGGTGGCGCTGGCGGGCGCGACGCTGATGTTCTTCCTGCCGCTGATCAGTTCCGAGGACGTCTTTTACTCACGCACCACCGGGGTGAATTGGGACGTTCTGTTCTTGCTGCTCGGGATGATGATCATCGTCAGCGTCGTGCGCCAAACCGGCGCGTTCGAATACCTGGCGATCTGGTCTGCCAAGCGCGCCAAGGGATCCCCGTTACGGATCATCATCCTGCTGATGCTGGTCACCGCGTTGGGAACGGCCGTGCTGGACAACGTGACCACGGTGTTGTTGATCGCGCCGGTGACACTGCTGGTGTGCGATCGCCTGGCGATCAATCCGGCGCCTTTTCTCGTCATCGAAGCTCTGACAGCCAACATCGCCGGCGCGGCGACCCTGGTCGGTGACCCGACCAGCATCATCATCGGCACCGGGGCCCACCTGAGCTTCATCGAATTCAGCGCGAACATGGCACCGGCGGTGCTGCTCGTGCTCGTCGCACTGATAGCGATACTGCCCCGCCTGTACCCGGGGTTCTTCGTCGCCGATCCCGAGCGGGTCGCCGATGTCATGTCGCTGGACGAACGCGAAGTAATCCGCAATCCGCGGCTGCTGCTGCAGTGCGCGATCGTTCTGTCGTTGGTCTTCGCCGGGTTCGTCTTGCATCGAACGATCCACATGGAGCCCTCCATGGTCGCGATGGCCGGCGCCGGGATACTGATCGTGACCTCCGGCATAGACCGTGAGTTCTACCTGGGCAGCGTTGAGTGGGAGACGCTGCTTTTCTTCGCCGGGCTGTTCGTCATGGTGGGCGCCCTGGTGCGAACGGGTGTCATCAAGGAATTGGCGCAAGTGGCCAGCAACTTCGCCCACGGCGATGCCTGGACGGCGACGATGCTGATCCTCACCATTTCCTTCACCATCGGCAGTGTCATCAACAACGTGCCCTATGCCGCCGCCATGACACCAATCGTGGGCCAGTTCGCCGACTCGATCCCGGGGCACGCCAGCTCAGGAGTGCTGTGGTGGGCCTTGCTGCTGGGCACCGTGCTGGGCGGGAACCTCACCATGGTCGGTGCCAGCGCAAACATCGTCGCGGTCGGGATCGCGCAGCGCTCAGGCCATCCCGTCTCGTTCTGGGACTTCACCAAACGAGGAGTAGTGGTGACCGCGATGTCGTTTGTCATTTCCCTCAGCTATCTGTGGCTGCGCTACTTCGCCTAGAGCCAGGATTCGGTCGTATGGTGTCCTTGTGCGAGCAGAGGATCTCGACGAGCAGTTTCCCATCGTGCCGGTGGATTCTGACGCTCTCGACGCTGCCCGGATGGTCGCCGAGCACGGTCTGCCCGGCCTCGTCGTCAGCGACACCGCTGGAAAGCCTCACGCGGTACTTCTGGCCTCCGAAATGCTGCAATTCGTCTTGCCCCGCTACGTGCAGGACAACATCACATTGGCCGGTGCCCTGGGTGACGCGCTGGCCGACCACGCCATCGAGAATCTGGCGGGTAAGACGGTCGGCGATGTCTTGCCGAAGCAACCGCGGAGGATCCCCTCCGTCGATGCGCGCGACGGCGTCATCAAGGTGGCCGCGGAGATGGCGCAGCAGCACTGCCCGTTGATCGCAGTGACCGAGAACGGAAAATTGCACGGCGTGATCACCGCGGCACGCCTGCTGGCCGCGGCGCTCAAATCCTGAGCGGCGCCTTGGCGCCCGGCCGGCGTTGTTGGCGGTTGTGTCGAACGAACCTGAGAATTCCCTTACACCCATCCCATTAACCGAAAGCTCGCGACGGACGTATTGTGTCGGTGTGCGGGCAAAGGATCTCGACGAGAAGTTCCCAGTAGTCAACATCGACTCAGCTGCGCTGGATGCAGTCCGACTGCTTGCCGAGCATCGTCTCAGCGGACTGGTGGTCGTCACCGACACGTCCGAAACGCCGTACGCGGTACTGCCGGCCTCTCAGGTCGTGCGGTTCATCGTGCCCGGTTACGTGCAGGACGATCCCGGTCTGGCCGGCGTTCTGACTGAGACGATGGCCGACCACGCAGCAGAAAAGCTGGGCGGCAAGAAGATCCGCGACATGCTGCCGAAGCAACGCCAGCATGTCCCCGTAGCGGACGCAGACGACACCATTATTGAGGTGGCTGAGGTCATGGCGCGGCTGCGGAGCCCCCTGGTCGCCGTGGTCAAAGATGGGAAGTTGCACGGGGTGATCACCGCGTCCCGCCTGCTCGCCGCGGCTCTCAAGGAATAGTCGGTCATTCCTATACGCCAAGCGCGCCTGGGGGTTTCGTAATCGCGAGGTGCTTCGATCCGGCGGGCTGGTAATTGTCGGGCGACGCTGACCTGCCGATTGACCTGAGACCGTGACTCAACTTAAGGATCAATGGATCCTGTTATAGGCTGCGTAGGTGCCGAGAACGTCGCGGAGGAGCTCCCTAGCGTGAGCATCGAGGCCGAGGTACCAGAAGTTTGATCGGGCGTCGAGGGTGGCGCCGGTGACATATTTCGCGATCGCGGTGTTCATCGCGGCCTACGCATGCATCATTAGCGAGCGTTTCAACAACACCACCGTTGCGTTGGTCGGCGCGGGCCTGATGATTCTGCTACCGGTGATCGAATCGCACGACGTTTTCTATTCGCAGGCCAGCGGAATCGACTGGGACGTCATCTTTTTGATGCTGGGCATGATGATCATCGTCAGCATCCTGCGCCAGACCGGGATATTCGAATACGCCGCGATCTGGGCTGTAAAACGTGCGAACGGATCACCACTACGAATCATGATCCTGCTGGCACTGGTCATGGCGATAGCCTCGGCCGTACTACCGAACGTGGTGTCCGTCCTGCTGATCGCCCCCGTCACCTTGCTGGTCTGCGATCGCCTGGCGATCAACCCGGTCCCCCTATTGATCGCTGAGGTGTTCGCGTCCAACATCGGCGGTACCGCCACATTGGTCGGTGACCCACCAAATATCATCATCGGCGCACGTAAAGGCCTGTCGTTCAACAGCTTCCTGGTCAACATGGCGCCCGTTGTGCTCATCATCCTGGTGGTCTTCGTTGCGGCTCTGCCGCTGCTGTTCCGCGGCCTGCCTCCAGTGGATCCCGACCGGGTCGCCGACGTCATGACTGTCGATGAGAGCGAGGCGCTCCAGGATCGGTCGCTGCTGATCAAGTCCGGCGCGGTCCTGGCGCTGGTGTTCGCCGGGTTCATCGTCTCCGAGGCCATTCACCTTCAGCCGTCGCTGGTGGCCCTGCTCGGCGCGGGCACGCTCATCCTGATCTCGCGGGTGCAGAAGTCCGACTATCTCGCCAACGTCGAATGGGACACGCTGTTGTTCATGGTCGGCCTGTTCGTCATGGTCGGTGCGCTGTTCAAGACTGGAGTCATCAAGACCCTCGGCCAGATGGCTGCCGACGCGACCGGGGGCAACGTGCTGGTCACGACGATGCTGATCCTGGGCGTTTCAATGCTGCTGTCCGGCATCATCGACAACGTCCCCTACGTAGCCACCATGACACCCATCGTCGGTCACCTGGCTTCGGCCATTCCGGCTCATTCCCACCACAATGTGATGTGGTGGTCGCTGGCGCTCGGTGGCGACTTGGGTGGCAACCTAACCGCCGTCGGATCCAGCGCGAACATCGTAATGATCGGCATCGCACTGAAATCCGGCAACCCCATCTCCTTCTGGCAGTTCACCCGCAAGGGCGTGCTGGTCACCGCCATGTCGACCGTGCTCTGCGGGCTCTACCTATGGCTGCGCTACTTTGTCCTGAGCTAAGGGTTCGACAACATGCGACATGTCCAACCGTTGAGCGGTTCGTACAGCAAGAGAGCGTAAAGATTTCACGGCTTGAGTGGGCGAACGCGTGCCGCTGATCGATAATGCGCACGGCCGATCAGGACGTCGAACGCCGAGCGAGTCGGCCCAGAGATTGCTATAGGCTTTCGTGCGTGCGGAGGAAATGCCGGTGGTCAACGCTGGTAACGCCGTCACCGAAGCCTCCGATGTCATGTCAGGCATGGGCAGCCCGCCAACGAGGGTGGGCAACGATTTGACGAGACATCGGGGGCTGCGACGATGACGGCAACCACAATCCAGATGTACTTCGCGGTCGCGGTGTTCGTCATCTCCTATGCGTTCATTATCAGCGAAAGGTTCAACAAGACCACGGTCGCACTAGTTGGCGCGGGCTTGATGATAATTTTGCCGGCCATCGACGCGCCCGACGTGTATTACTCCCAGGAGACCGGAATCGACTGGGATGTCATCTTTTTGATGCTGGGCATGATGATCATCGTCAGCATCCTGCTCCAGACCGGGGTATTCGAATACGCTGCAATTTGGGCGGCCAAGCGCGCCAACGGGTCTCCGGTGCGCATCATGATCCTGCTGACCCTCGTCATGGCGTTGGCCTCGGCGCTGCTACCCAACGTGGTCTCGGTGTTGTTGATCGCCCCAGTCACCTTGCTGGTGTGTGACCGACTGGCGATCAACCCGGTACCAATATTGATCGCCGAGGTGTTCGCCTCGAACATCGGCGGCGCAGCGACGTTGGTCGGTGACCCACCCAATATCATCATCGGCGCACGTAAGGGACTGTCGTTCAACGCCTTCCTGTTCAACATGGCACCGATCGTCGTCATCATCATGCTGGTCTTTGTCGCCGTTTCGCCGTTGCTGTTTCGTGGCTTCTCCACGGTCTCCCCCGAACGGGTTGCTGATGTGATGTCGCTGAACGAGCGTGAAGCGCTGCGCGATAGCCGGCTGTTGGTTAGATGCGGCGCGGTTATGGGTGTGGTGTTCGTCGGGTTCATCGTGTCCCCCTCGATCCACATTCAGCCGTCGCTGGTGGCGCTGCTGGGCGCCGGTGCCCTCATCCTGGTGTCCAAGCTGGAGAAGTCGGACTATCTGTCCAGCGTCGAGTGGGACACCCTGTTGTTCATCGTCGGCCTGTTCATCATGGTGGGCGCACTGCTCAAGACCGGCTTCATCAAACGCCTGGGTGAGCTGGCAGCCGGCGCAACCGGGGGCAATGTGCTTTTCACGACCCTGCTGATCCTGGGTGTGTCAACACTGGCATCCGGCCTGATCGACAATGTCCCTTATGTGGCCACCATGACACCGATCGTCACCCATCTGGCCTCAGCCATGCCGCATCATGAGCACCACAACGTGTTGTGGTGGTCGCTGGCACTTGGGGGCGACCTGGGCGGCAACCTGACCGCGGTGGGCTCCACCGCCAACATCGTCATGATTGGCATCGCTGTGCGGTCCGGCAACGCGATCTCATTCTGGGAGTTCACCCGCAAGGGCATCGTGATCACCGCGATGTCTACTATCCTTTGCGCGCTTTATCTGTGGCTGCGCTACTTCGTCCTCGCCTAAGCAGTCAGCGGGTCAGCAGCGCAACGCATTCGATGTGATGGGTCAGCGGGAACGAGTCGAATGCCGCGATTTTGTCGACCGCGTAACCGTGACGCTGATACAGGCCGACATCGCGAGCGAATGACGCTGCCTCACAACCGATATGGACAATCCGCGGCACCTCGGCCGCGGCCAGCAGGTCGATCACCTCGCGTCCGGCGCCGCCACGAGGCGGATCCAGCACCGCCACGTCGGCGCCCCCGCGTTGCGCGGTCAGCGCCCGCCGAACCGAATCGCTGATCACACTGAGCTGCGGAAGATCGGCCAGGCTGGCGCGTGCCGCCCGCGACGCCGCCCGTGAGCTGTCGATGCTGACCACCTTCCCGGACTCCCCCACCGCGTCACCCAGAACCGCGGCGAATACCCCTGCGCCGCCGTAGAGATCCCACGCGGTCATCCCGGGTTCCAGTTGAGCCCACTCGCCCACCAGGTCGCTGTAGGTCCGCGCCGCGTCGCGGTGGGCCTGCCAGAAGGCCGTGACCGGCAGGTGCCAATTACGCCGCCCGGCCCGCTGAACGCTCAGCTGACCGCCCTCGACCACATCGGTCGAATTTCGCCGGCCCTGGCGCACGGTGCGTGCCACGTGCCGCTGACCGTCGTCGTCGAGAACGACATGCAGGTGCGCACCTGGTGGCCAGTCGGTGCCGGCCAGCCCGTCGACCATCCCGGACGGCAGTTGCCCGCAGTTGAGATCGGTCACCAGCTCGTCGCTGTGGTAGCGATGAAAGCCGGCGCGGCCGTCGGCACCGACGTCGAGCCTGATCCGCGTCCGCCAGCCGGTGGGCCCAGCGTCCGATATCGGCTGGACAGCGTCGTTCCATTGGTAATTGCCAAGGCGGGCAAGCTGATTGGATATCACCGCAGCTTTCAGCGCGCGAGCCGCCACCGGGTCGACAAAGGCCAGATCGCAGCAGCCGGCGCCGTCCACACCGGCGATCGGGCACAGCGACGCGGTCCGGTCGCCGGACGGTTCGATCACCTCGATCGTCTCGGCGTGCCAGTAAGACCCCCGGTCGGCGGTGACCCGGACCCGCACCCGCTCACCGGGCAGCGCGTAGCGGACGAACACCACCCGACCGTCGTGGCGGGCAACGCAGCTGCCCCCGTTGGCCGGATCCCCGACGGTCAACGTCAGGTGCTCCAGTGCCGACGGCGGCGGCGCGGTGGATTCTGATGTCAATCGAAAATCCCCCGGCGTGCATCACCAGGCGCCGCATGCGGTTGCATGGTTTTCAGACGCTCCGACGAATTGAGTTGCCAGGGAACCGATGTCACCATCACCCCCGGCATGAACAGCAACCGGCCCTTGAGCCGCAACGCGCTCTGATTATGCAGCACGTGCTCCCACCAGTGGCCCACAACATATTCCGGAAGAAAGATGGTCACCACGCTACGCGGCGACTCTTTGCTTACCCGTTTGACGTAATCCAATATCGGGCGGGTGATTTCGCGATACGGCGACGCGATGACCTTCAGCGGCACATTGATATTGCTGTCTTCCCAGCGGTGGACCAGCGCACGGGTTTCCGCGTCGTCGACGCTGACCGTCACGGCCTCCAGCACATCGGGCCGCGTCGCGCGGGCATAGGCCAGGGCGCGCAGTGTCGGCAGATGCAACTTCGACACCAGCACGACCGCGTGATTGCGGCTGGGCAAAACGACGTCTTCGTCGTCGGCGGGCTGCTCGATTTCCCGGCTGACCGTGTCGTAATGCTTGCGGATCAGCTTCATCACGGCGAAAAGCAGTGTCATGGCCACCACCGCGATCCAGGCTCCGGCAAGGAACTTGGTGACCATCACGACGAGCAGCACCGATCCGGTGGCCACGAATCCGATCGTGTTGACCACCCGGGAGCGCATCATCGTTCGCCGCACCGCGGGGTCGGTTTCGTTGCGCAGCAACCGGGTCCAGTGCCGGACCATGCCGATTTGGCTCAGCGTGAAGGAAATGAACACCCCGACGATGTAGAGCTGGATCAGCGCGGTGACTTGCGCCCGAAACGCGATGATCGCCGCCAGCGCCGCCACCGCCAAAAACACGATTCCGTTCGAAAATGCCAACCGGTCTCCACGGGTGTGCAGCTGGCGGGGCAGGTAACTGTGTTGCGCCAGCACCGAGCCCAGCACCGGGAACCCGTTGAACGCCGTGTTGGCCGCCAAGACCAGGATGAGCGCGGTTACCGCGGCGATCAGCAGGAACCCGATCTGGAAGCTGCCGAAGACCGCTTGGGCGATCTGCGCCACCAGAGTCTTCTGTTGATAGTCGCGCGGGATACCGCTCAGCTGCGTGGCCGGATTGTCGACGATCTTGACGCGGGTCTCTTTGGCCAGCAGGATGATGCCCATAAACAGGCTGACCGCGATTGTTCCCAGCATCAGCAGTGTCGTTGCCGCGTTGCGCGACTTGGGCTTTCGAAAGGCCGGGACCCCGTTGCTGATCGCCTCGACACCGGTCAGCGCCGCGCAGCCCGACGAGAACGACCGCGCCACCAGGAACACCAGCGCGAAACCGGTGATCGAGCTGCGTTCGGCATGCATGACAAACTCGGCGGATTCAGCCCGGATCGGCTCGCCTAGCACGTAGATCCGGAACAGGCCCCAGCCCAGCATGATGCCTACGCCGACGATGAACGCATACGTCGGGATCGCGAAGGCCACCCCGGATTCGCGCACACCGCGCAGGTTGAGCGCCATCACCAACACGATCGCGCTCACGCAGAACAGCACCTTGTGGTTGGCCACAAACGGAATCGCGGATCCGATGTTCGACATGGCCGAGGCCGTCGAAACAGCCACCGTGAGAACATAATCCACCATCAGCGCGCTGGCCACGGTGAGACCGGCGTTGGCACCCAGGTTGGTGGTGACCACCTCGAAGTCGCCGCCGCCGGACGGGTAGGCATGTACGTTCTGCCGGTAGCTGGCCACCACCACCAGCATCACCGCCGCCACCGCCAGGCCGATCCACGGTGTCAACGAGTACGCCGCCAGCCCAGCCACAGACAGCGTCAGGAAGATCTCTTCGGGGGCGTAGGCCACCGAGGACAACGCATCGGAAGCGAACACCGGCAAGGCGATCCGCTTGGGCAGCAGCGTGTGGCTCAGCCGGTCGCTGCGAAACGGCCGACCCAAAACCAATCGACGCGCCGCAGTCGAAAGTTTGGACACGAGAGCCAAGAGTAAGCGTAACCGTGCCCGCCGGTACGGTTCTGTTGACGACAACGTTCCGGCCCCGGGAGGACCCGCAAGTGCGTGTGGTTGTGATGGGGTGCGGTCGGGTGGGCTCGTCGGTCGCGGACGGACTGTCCCGGATCGGCCACGACGTCGCAGTCATCGACAGTGACAGCACCGCGTTCAGCCGGCTGAGCCCCGAGTTCGCCGGTGAACGCGTGCTCGGCTTGGGATTCGATCGGGATGTGCTGCTCAGAGCCGGTATCGAGGAAGCCGAGGCGTTCGCGGCGGTGTCATCCGGCGACAACTCCAACATCATCTCGGCCCGGCTGGCCCGGGAAACGTTCGGCGTGCGGCGGGTCGTCGCGCGGATCTACGACGCCAAACGCGCCGAGGTGTACGAACGTCTCGGCATTCCCACGATTGCCACCGTGCCGTGGACGACGGACCGGCTGCTCAACGCACTCACCAGGGAGACTGAGACCACCAAGTGGCGCGACCCCACCGGGACCGTCGCCGTGGTCGAAGTGGCGTTGCACGAGGACTGGGTGGGCCGCCCGGCCACCCAGCTGGAGACGGCCACCGGCGCCCGGGTGGCATTCCTGATCCGATTCGGCACCGGTGTGCTGCCCGAACCCAAGACGGTCATTCAGGCCGGCGATCAGGTCTACATCGCCGCCATATCCGGGCGCGCAGCCGAGGCAGTGGCCATCGCGGCGTTGCCTCCCAGTGAGGACCTCGAATGAAACGCGCCGACGACGGGCTTGGCTGCGACGCCTGCGTCGCAGGGGCCAGCGGGGGCCCCAGATGAGAGTCGCCGTCGCAGGTGCCGGCGCGGTCGGCCGCTCGGTGGCCCGCGAGTTGGTCGGCAACGAACACGACGTGACGCTGATCGAGCGCAACCCCGAACACATCGACGTCGACGCCATCCCGGCCGCGCACTGGCGGCTCGGGGACGCCTGCGAGGTGAGCGTGCTGGAGTCGCTGCAACTGCAGGAATTCGACGTCGTGGTGGCGGCCACCGGCGACGACAAGGCCAACGTGGTGCTCAGCCTGCTGGCCAAGACCGAATTCGCGGTGCCGCGGGTGGTGGCCCGCGTCAACGACCCCCGCAACGAGTGGCTGTTCACCGACGCCTGGGGCGTCGATGTGGCGGTGTCCACCCCACGGATGCTGTGCTCGTTGATCGAAGAGGCGGTCGCCGTCGGGGACCTGGTCCGGCTGATGGAGTTCCGTAAAGGTCAGGCCAACCTGGTGGAGATCACGCTGCCCGACAACACCCGGTGGGGCGGCAAGCCGGTGCGAAAGCTGCAGCTGCCCCGGGACGTTGCGCTGGTGACGATTCTGCGTGGGCCCCGGGTGATCGTGCCGCAGGGCGACGAGCCGCTCGAAGGTGGCGACGAGCTGTTGTTCGTCGCAGTCACCGAGGCGGAAGAGGAGCTGCACCGGCTGCTACTGCCGCCACAGTGACCGAGGCGTTCTGCACGGCGCGCTGAGCCACCCTGATCGCCAGGAAAGTCACCAGGGCCGCCGCCGCGGCCAGCGGCCAGCCCATCCCGATCCGTGCCGCCACCAGCCACCCCGTGTGATTGGTGTCATAGAGCACCCGCTGCACCACGAAACGGGCGCCGAACACCAGCACCCAGGTGAGCGTGGCGACGTCGAAGGCGTAGACCGCGCGACGCACGTTGCGCCATTCTCGGTCGTGGCCGTGCAGCCAGCTCCAGAGGTAGCCGACGACGGGCCGTCGGATCAGCATCGACACCCCGAACACCGCCGCCCACAGCAACGACGTCCAGATGCCTAGCAGGAAATAGCCCTTGGACTCCCCTAGCAGGTAGGCGATCAGCACACAGACGGCGACGCCGATGAGCCCGGACACCGCCGGCTGCACCGATTCGCGTCGGACCAGCCGCCACAGCAGGATCAGCGTGGCGATCCCGAGGGCGGCGCCGGCCGCCGCGGCCAGGCCCATCAGCCGCGAGGTGCCCACGAACACCAGCACCGGCGCCGAGGAGTAGATGATCCCCGCAACGCCGCCCAGTTGTTCCATCACCCGGTCGGCCGGGGTGCGTCTGGTATCGACTGAATCCACTTCGCCCTCGACGGCGTCAGCCCTGTCGCCGGCGTCTGTCGCACGGTTCACCGAGCGCGCCTCACCGCTGAATTTCGTAGTGCGGGTTGTAAATCGCTTTGGTGCCGTTTTCCAGCTTGCCCAGTCGGCCCTGCACCCGCAGCGTTCGGCCCGACTCGATCCCGGGAATCTTGCGCTGCCCCAACCAGACCAGCTCAATGGTGTCGGTGCCGTCGAAGAGTTCCGCGCGAACGCCGTCGGCGCAACCCTTTCCGTTGCATTCCACACTGCGCAGTGTTCCGACCACAGTGACCTCTTCGCCGCGCCGGCAGTCGATCGCCCGCTGCGCGCCGGTGGTCACCGCCTCGTCGCACAGCTTCTCGGCATCACGCTGCTCGGGGTCCTCCGTCAACCGACGAGTCAGCCGGCGCAGATAACCTTCCGCCGCCATGACCTCTCCTGAGCATCCGCACTTGGTTCGCACCGGACCGGTAACGCCGGTCCTCTTATCCCAACGGACACCGTAGACGCAATGGTTCCCCAATGCCACGCGGCGCCGGGGCAGTATCGAGGAGTGATTATCGACCTGCGCGGGGCGACCGCCGTGATGCTGCCGGGAACGGGGTCCGACGACGACTACGTCAGTCGGGCGTTTGCCAGGCCACTGCGCGACGCCGGCGCCCGGTTGCTGGCGCCGCGATCGCAACCCGACCGCTTGATCGACGGCTATCTGCACCACTTGGACGACGCCGCGCGTGGCGGCCCGATCGTGGTCGGCGGCGTGTCGATCGGCGCCGCGGTGGCCGTGGCGTGGGCGCTGAGCCATCCCGAGCGCACCGTCGCGGTGTTGGCCGCGCTGCCGCCCTGGACTGGTGCACCCGACAGCTCGCCGGCCGCGACCGCGGCGCGGCACTGCGCTCGACAGCTGCGCGAGGACGGCCTGGACGCGACGACGGCACAGATGCGCGCGTCCAGTCCGCCGTGGCTGGCCGAGGAGCTGACCCGGTCGTGGCGGAGCCAGTGGCCGCATCTGCCCGACGCCATGGAGGCGGCGGCCGGCTACGTCGCCCCGACTCACGCGCAGCTGCAACGACTGACGGCGCCGATGGGCGTCGCCGCGGCCAGCGACGACCCGATCCACCCGCTCGACGTCGGGCGTCAATGGGCGGACGCCGCTCCGCAGGCAGCGCTACGCACGGTAACCCTGGACCAAATCGGCGTAGACCCGGCCGCGCTCGGTGCCGCCTGTCTGGCGGCGCTCGACGCTTCCTGAACTAGCCGCCGGTGCCGCGCAGCTGCTGCATCGCCGACCCGGAGGCACTGCGGCGCTCGGTCGGCGTCGGAGTGCCTTCTTCGCCCGCGACGTCTTCGCCGACTAGGTCCTCGCCGGCCTCGCCGGCGACGTCACCGGTCGGCGGCGCGACGACCCCCTGCCCTCCGGCCGCGCCCTGGGCGGCCGCAGCCTCACGCAGCTGTGAAGCCATCGGCTCGGGCAGCTGCACCGGCAGCGGTGTGCGCACTGGAAGAGGAGTGTCACCACGCTGAATCACCGTGTCCAGCAACGCATTCCGCGCTTCATCAGTCAACGCATCGACGGACTCCGCTGATGCATTCACCACACAGCGGATCATCCAGCGGTAGCCGTCGACCCCGATGAACCGCACTACGCCGGTCGCGGTGCCGACCACCTCACGACCCCAGCGACCATCCTCGATGCGCACCGCAGCCCCGTCCTTGCGCAGCGACTCGGCCAGTTCGCCGGCCACCTCGCGCCACAGGCCGCCGGTCTTGGGTGCGGCGTACGCGGCAATGGTGAAGCGGCCGTTGGCCGTCACCACCCACACCGCGCTGGGCACGCCGGTCTCGGTCAGCTCAACCTGCAGCTGGGCGGACGGGGGCAGCGGCAGCAGCACCGAGCCGAGGTCGAGGCGGCCTGCCGCGGCGGCCGCGGAGTCGTCGAAATCCTCGATGTCGAACGGGCCATCGAGCTCGTCGGCAACCGGATTCACGACGGACGCTTCCTTTTCTCGATGTGCGCCCACGGATTCCGGCTCGTCGACTGATTGCTCTGCGGGTTTACGCCTACCGAATGCCATTACAGACTCGCATGTCCGCCGGAGGAGCCGTGGCCGCCGGCGCCACGGGTGGTATCGGTCAATCCAGCCTCGTCGAACGAGGACACCTCGACCAGGTCGACCAACTCGACGCGCTGCACCAGCAACTGGGCGATCCGGTCTCCACGGTTGACGACAATCGGCACCGAGGGGTCGAGGTTGATCAACGAGACCTTGATCTCACCACGGTAACCCGCATCGATCGTGCCAGGGCTGTTGACGATCGAAAGCCCTACTCGCGCAGCCAATCCGGACCGCGGGTGCACCAACCCCACCATCCCGACCGGGATCGCCACCGCGATCCCCGTCCGCACCAGCGCCCGGTGCCCGGGCGCGAGCTCGACGTCTTCGGCGCTGTAGAGATCCACGCCGGCATCACCGTGATGGGCCCGGGCGGGCAGCGGAAGCCCGGGGTCGAGACGAACAACCGCCAGACTGGTCGACACGGGGGCACAGATTACCCTTGACCGCGTGTCAGGGACGCCAGTCACGCCGCAAAGCGCGCGGTATCGCGAACGTTTGTGGGTGCCGTGGTGGTGGTGGCCACTGGGTTTCGCGCTGGCGGCGCTCATCGCGGTCGAAGTCAACATGGGCGTGCCAGGCCTGCCGCGCTGGCTACCGTTCGCCGCGCTGTTCGTGGTAGCCACCGGAGCATTGCTGTGGCTAGGCCGCATCGAGATCCGGATCACCGCCGGTGACGCCGGAGTCGAACTGTGGGCCGGCGAGGCGCATCTGCCGGTCACCGTGATCGCCCGGTCCGCCGACATTCCCCGCTCCGCCAAGTCGGCGGCACTGGGACGACAGCTCGACCCGGCGGCATACGTCGTGCACCGGGGCTGGGTCGGCCCGATGGTGCTCGTCGTGCTGGATGACGCCGACGACCCGACGCCGTACTGGCTGGTGAGCTCCCGCCACCCGCAGCGGGTGTTGTCGGCGTTGCGCAGTTAGTCGGAGACGTCCCGACCATCGGAATCAGGCCGCGCAGTCCGTACAGATCATCACGCCATTCTTCTCACTGGCCAGCCGGCTGCGGTGCTGCACGAGAAAGCAGCTCGAGCAGGTGAATTCGTCGGCCTGCTTGGGCACCACCCGCACGGACAGCTCTTCGCCGGACAAGTCGGCGCCCGGCAGCTCAAACGACTCGGCGGACTCCGACTCGTCGACATCAACCACCGCCGACGCCGCTTCGTTTCGCCGTGCCTTGAGTTCCTCGAGGGAATCCTCTGAAACGTCGTCGGTTTCGGTACGCCGTGGGGCGTCGTAATCGGTAGCCATCATCTGTCCCCTCGTAACCCTGCAGGGAAACCCCGCAAGCAAAGCTTTGTACCAGCGTCGAACGCATCCACCAAACGATTCGTGCCCGTATGACACCGAGTTCAACTGTGATTTACGTCACATCCGCGATTTAGCCGCGCTACCTCGCGCTAAACATCGGCCTTCGGAGTGCCTTAGAGTGCCACCGTGGTCGCGCAAATCACGGAAGGCACCGCGTTCGACAAGCACGGGCGCCCGTTCCGTCGTCGCAACGCCCGGCCCGCGATCGCCCTGCTCGTGGTGCTGCTGGTGGCCAGCGCGGTGGTGTGGACGATCGCGTTGACCCGTCCGCCCGAAGTCCACGAGGCAACGGTGTGCAACCCGCCGCCCGAGCCGACCGATCCAGGCCAGCCCCGCCTGGGTACCGCGGTGTCGCGCAGCACGATGGTCAACGTCGCACCGGCGAAGCTGCCCGATGCCAAAGTCCGCGTCCTCAACGCCAGCGGGCGGGGCGGTCAGGCCGCCGACGTCGCCGGCGCCTTGCGGGACCTGGGATTCGCGCAGCCGGCCGCAGCCAACGACCCCGTCTATGACCACACCCGGCTGAACTGCCAGGGGCAGATCCGTTTCGGCGAGGCCGGGCAGGCCGGCGCGGCGGCGGTGTGGCTGGTGGCGCCGTGCGCCGAGCTGTACCGCGACGACCGCAGCGACGACTCGGTCGACCTGGTGCTCGGCACCGAGTTCGGTGCGCTGGCACACAGCGATGACATCGCCGCGGTGCTCGCCGGACTACGCCCGGGCGCCACCGAGCCGTCCGATTCCGCGTTGCTGGCGAAGATCCACGCCGGCACCTGCTGATCGCGGCAGCCGCTGTCCGGTCAGCCCGGAATCGGGGCCAGGCCGTCGAATTGCCTTAGTGCCGTGTGCAACTGGTCGGCGATCCCGGGTGCCGCGGCGACCACCAGGGCCGCAGTCTGCTGCGGGTCCCCCGGCTCGGGCAGCAGCACGCGGGCGCCGGCCTCGGCGGCGATGAGCGCCCCGGCCGCGCAGTCCCACACGTGTAGACCGTGCTCGTAGTAGGCGTCGAGTCGCCCGGCCGCGACCATGCACAAATCCAGTGCCGCAGAGCCGATCCGGCGCACATCGCGGACCACCGGAAGGATTTTCGACACCAGCTCCGCCTGGACGATGCGGCGTTGCCTGGAGTAGGCGAATCCGGTGCCCACCAACGCCAGCGACAAGTCATCGACGGCGCTGCACCGCAGCCGGCGGGTGCCCTCGGCGTCGGTCACCTGCGCACCCAGTCCGGCCGCGGCCGAGTACAGCCGTCGGCCGACGACATCGGCGACCGCGCCGGCCACCGAGACACCGTCGATCTGCGCCGCCACCGACACCGCGTACGACGGAATCCCGTAGACGAAGTTCACCGTGCCATCAATGGGGTCCAGCACCCACGTCACGGTGCCGGCGCCGGTGCCCGCCGGATCGGTGGGGCCACCGATCTCCTCGCCGAGAACGGCGTCGCCGGATCGCAGTTGCGCCAACCGATCACGCAGCAGCCGTTCGGTTTCGGTGTCCACGACGGTGACCGGGTCGGTCGGGGTCGTCTTTGTCTGCACCGCGGCATCGCCGCCGGCGCCCGCGTCGGCGCCGAAGACCTCGCCACGGCGGCGCCGGACGAACTCGGCCGCTTCGCCGGCCAGCGTCTCGGCCACCTCCTGCAGCTGCGCCGGTTGGTTCTCAGGTGTGCTCACCGACTCATCGCATCACAGGTGTCTCCGGGTTCCGCAACGCCGGGGGTAACAGCTACGCATTAGGGTTTGGTCGACACTTACGTCTCGCCGAGGAGATTCGATGACCAGTGCCGACTCGACCAGCACGTCGTCCGCGGGCGGCGGGACCACGACGCCGCCACGCCGCGGTTTCGGCATCGACGTCGGCGGAAGCGGAATCAAGGGCGGCATCGTCGACCTCGACACCGGTCAGCTGATCGGCGACCGGGTCAAGTTGCTGACACCCCACCCAGCCACCCCGTCGGCGGTGGCCAAGACGATCGCCGCGGTCGTGAGCGAGTTCGGGTGGACCGGCCCGCTCGGTGTGACCTATCCGGGCGTCGTCACGCACGGCATCGTCCGGACCGCCGCCAACGTCGACAAAAAGTGGATCGGCACCAATGCGTGCGACATCATCAGCGCGGAACTGCACGGTCAGCGGGTCGTCGTTCTGAATGACGCCGACGCGGCCGGATTGGCCGAGGAATGCTACGGCGCCGGCAAAGACGCCACCGGTGTGGTGGTGCTGCTCACATTCGGGACCGGAATCGGCTCGGCGGTCATTCACAATGGGATATTGCTGCCCAACACCGAGTTCGGACATCTCGAAGTCGGGGGGAAAGAGGCCGAACACCGCGCCGCGTCCTCGGTCAGAGACCGGCGCGGCTGGAGCTACAAAAAGTGGGCCAAGCAGGTGACGAAGGTACTGGTCGCCATCGAGAACGCGATGTCGCCTGAGTTGTTCATCGCCGGCGGCGGAATCAGCCGCAAAGCCGACAAATGGGTGCCGCTGCTGAAAAACCGGACCCCGGTCGTTGCCGCTGCCTTGCAGAACACCGCCGGAATCGTCGGAGCGGCGATGGCGGCGACGCGCGACGTGACGCACTGATTGCGTGCTCTGGCGGGAGTATTGCCATGCTGTCGTTACAATGGTCACCGGCAGCCGCCCAACCGATAGCGGCGAATATCCAACCTGGTAATCGACGCCAACATCCGACATAGCCGACATTTTCCGGATGAGCATGCCTAGAGCACCGGAAGTGAGTTCTACCGAAGGGGTTTACGTGGCAGCGACCAAGGCACGACCGGCAACCGATGAGCCGGTGAAGCGCACCGCAGCCAAATCCCCCGCCGCTACCGCGGCAAAGCGTTCGCCGGCCAAGGCCGCCAATGGCTCAGCCACCAAGACAGCCAAAGCGCCGGCAAAGGCCGCCAAAGCCGCCACCGCAACCAAAACCCGCGCCGCCACCAAGGGCGCGGCGGCCAAGTCGGCACCGGCCCGTGGTCGCCCGAAGAAAGCGACCTCCAAAGGCGCCGCGGACGCCGAGGCCACGACGGCCGACGAACAGATCGGGGACCTGGACAGCGACGCCGAACTCGAAGCCGGACCCGACGACGAGATCGAACTCGACGCAGAAGACCTGAACCTCGAAGATCTCGAGGTCGACCCGGCCGACGACACCGAGCCGGCCGCGACCGGCGAAGCGTCCCCGAAGAAGCCGGCCAAAGCCGCCGGCGCGGAATCAGCCGACGACGAAGAGATTGTCGAGCCGAGCGAAAAGGACAAGGCCTCAGGCGATTTCGTCTGGGATGAGGACGAGTCGGAAGCTCTGCGGCAGGCCCGTAAGGATGCCGAGTTGACGGCGTCCGCGGACTCGGTCCGGGCGTACCTCAAGCAGATCGGCAAGGTGGCGCTGCTCAACGCCGAAGAGGAAGTCGAGTTGGCCAAGCGGATCGAAGCCGGCCTCTACGCGACCCAGCTGATGACGGAGCTGACCGACCGCGGCGAAAAGCTGCCCGCCGCCCAGCGCCGCGACATGGTGTGGATCTGCCGTGACGGCGACCGCGCGAAAAACCATCTGCTGGAAGCCAACCTGCGACTGGTGGTCTCGCTGGCCAAGCGTTACACCGGCCGCGGCATGGCGTTTCTCGACCTGATCCAGGAGGGCAACCTCGGCTTGATCCGTGCAGTCGAAAAGTTCGACTACACAAAGGGTTACAAGTTCTCGACGTATGCAACCTGGTGGATCCGCCAGGCGATCACCCGCGCCATGGCCGATCAGGCCCGCACCATCCGCATCCCGGTGCACATGGTCGAGGTGATCAACAAGCTGGGCCGTATTCAGCGTGAGCTGCTGCAGGACCTGGGCCGCGAGCCCACGCCCGAAGAGCTGGCCAAGGAAATGGACATCACCCCGGAGAAGGTGCTGGAGATCCAGCAATACGCCCGGGAGCCGATCTCGCTGGACCAGACCATCGGCGACGAGGGCGACAGCCAGCTCGGCGACTTCATCGAAGACAGCGAAGCGGTGGTGGCCGTCGACGCGGTGTCGTTCACTTTGCTGCAAGACCAGTTGCAGTCGGTGCTGGAGACGCTGTCCGAGCGTGAGGCCGGCGTCGTGCGGCTGCGCTTCGGCCTCACCGACGGCCAGCCTCGCACCCTCGACGAAATCGGCCAGGTGTACGGGGTCACCCGTGAGCGCATTCGCCAGATCGAGTCGAAGACGATGTCGAAATTGCGTCACCCCAGCCGTTCTCAGGTGCTGCGCGACTACCTCGACTAGCGACCGTTCAACGGTCGCTAAAAGACTTGTCGCGCAATTAATCCAGCTGCGCCGGAGAAACAACTGTCCTAGGTTGACGGCATGTCAACCAGCCGCATCCTCGTCTCGTCCGGATCCGACTTCGAGTCAACCGTGGGTTACTCGCGCGCGGTGCGCGTCGGGCCACACGTCGCCGTGGCCGGGACGACCGGTCCCGGACCCGTCGGCGACATCGGCGCGCAGACACGAGAAGCATTGCGTCGCATCGAAATTGCCCTCAACGAGGCGGGCGCGGTGCTGAGCGATGTGGTCCGTACCCGCATCTACGTGACCGACATTTCTCGGTGGCGCGAGGTCGCGGCGGTGCATGCCGACGTATTCGGCCAGATCCGCCCTGCGGCCACCATGGTCGAAGTGGCGGCGCTCATCGCCCCGGAGCTGTTGGTGGAGGTCGAAGTCGACGCTTACTCGCCGGCCGATCCGATCGCCGGGAAAGCACCATCAGCGGTCGGCCGGTAGCTGGTGATATTGATCACAGCGTCAACGGGCAAGGCTCCGTACAGATGCGGGAACAGCATCGACTCCGGATCAGTTGCTACACCTAGTTCCCAACGAATGGGTGAGTCCAGACGGGTCGGATCGATATGCAGCAAAACCAGGTCGTGGCGGCCGCGATAGAGGCGGTTGGCAGGCAGATGCACTTGCTCGGGCGTCGACAAGTGGACGAAGCCGACGCTGGCAAGCGACTCGGGTCGTAGGTCGCCACGGATCCGGGCAACCGACCACTCAGCGGTGGAACACAGGTGTACCAGCACCGGCGCGTGACGGCTCATACGGCCATCCTGCCCGGAGCGCCAAAGGGGCAGGCGTGAGAAACGACACAGCGGGTAAACACCCGGTGAAGACGGTCAAACGCGTTGTCATCTGAGACAGTGGAGAAGGCAGAACGGAGTAGCCATGAATGCGACGTTGACCAGTCCAGAGTTAACCCGGGCTGATCGGTGCGATCGATGCAGCGCTGCTGCACGGGTCCGCGCCAAGCTGCCCTCCGGCGCAGAGCTGCTGTTCTGCCAGCACCACGCCAACGAGCATGAGGCGAAGCTGATCGAGTTGTCCGCTGTGCTGGAAATCAGCGGCGACGTGGTCGAGGCTTAAGACGCAACTCGCCACCTGCAATCCTGGCGGTAGATGCCTTCGTCAGGAATCCTGAACGGGTCATGACCTACCACCCAGTCAAACCTTCGCGACATCACATCTGGCGCATCGCCCGGCGGGCGTTGTCGAAAAGCTGGGACGACTCGATTTTTTCGGAGTCCGCGCAGGCCGCATTCTGGTCGGCGTTGTCACTGCCACCACTGCTGCTGGGAATGTTGGGCAGCCTCGCCTACGTGGCGCCGCTGTTCGGGCCCGACACGATGTCGGTGATCGAGCAACGTCTGGTGTCGATGTCGAACAAGGTGTTCTCGCCAAGCGTCGTTCACGAGATCATCGAGCCGACCATCCACGACATCGATCGCGGCGCCCGCGGAGAAGTGGTGTCGCTGGGCTTTCTCATTTCACTATGGGCCGGGTCGTCGGCAATCTCTGCCTTTGTCGATTCGGTCGTCGAGGCGCACGATCAGACCCCGCTGCGGCATCCGGTGCGTCAGCGACTGTTCGCGCTCGGACTGTATGTGGTGATGCTGCTCTTCGTCATCGTCACCGCCCCGCTGATGGTGCGCGGGCCGCGCAAGCTCGCCGAGTTGATTCCCGACGGTTTGCAGGACGTGCTGGCTTACGGGTACTACCCGGCGTTGCTCACCGGACTGATCGCCACCGTGGTCGTCCTGTACCGCGTGGCCCTGCCGGAACCGTTGCCGACGCACCGGCTGGTATTCGGTGCGGCACTGGCGAGCGTGGCATTCGTCATCGCCACATTGGGGCTGCGCATCTACCTGCGCTACATCACCGGTACCGGCTACACCTACGGCGCACTGGCCACCCCGATCGCGTTTCTGTTGTTCGCGTTCTTTGCGGGTTTTTCGATCATGTTGGGCGCGGAGTTCAACGCCGCCATCCAGGAGGAGTGGCCGGCACCGCGCACGCACGCCCACCGGCTGCGGCGGTGGCTGGTCAAGCGCGCCCAGGAGGTCGTCGACGACGCCGGTGTGGCAACGGACGATGAGGAACCGTCCTCCGCGCGCACCGATCCGGTCAGCTCCTCTTGAGCGACTCGTAGATCCGCTTGCAGTCCGGGCACACCGGCGAGCCGGGCTTCGCCGACTTCGTCACCGGAAACACCTCGCCGCACAGCGCCACAACATGCGTGCCCATCACCGCGCTTTCGGCGATCTTGTTCTTCTTGACGTAGTGGAAGAACTTCGGGGTGTCACTGTCGGTCCCGTCGTCGACGCGTTCGTCGGTGTCGGTGCGTTCGATCGTCTGGGTCTCCATGGCACATATTGTGCCGGAACTGCGCACCCCGCCGTGTGCCAATTTGTGCAACAGTGGAGAAATGAGGCGCAGCCAAGAGCTGGGTTTCGACGACGATGGCCGACCGATCCTCATCACCGCCGCCGCACCCGCGTACGAAGTCCAACACCGTCAGCGCGTGCGGAAATATCTGACGATCATGTCGTTTCGTATTCCGGCGCTGCTGCTGGCCGCCGTCGCATACGGCCTGTGGCACAACGGTCTTATCTCACTGGCGATCATCGCCGCGTCAATCCCGTTGCCCTGGATTGCGGTGCTGATCGCCAACGACCGTCCGCCCCGGCGCGCCGAGGAACCACGACGATTCGATGAGTCCGTGCGGCGGACCCCGCTCTTCCCGACGGCCGAACGACCCGCAATCGAGGGTCGTAGTCGCTCAGCGCCGCAACCGGAATCGCCTTTCACGGCGGGCGCCGGTTCCGAATAGCCCGGCGCTGCAGGGGGTTCTCAGCACATTCTCAGGGCGGGCGGACATTCACGCACGTCAGCGGGTGTGAGATGGCCACCCGGTGGGAACTACTACCCCGGTTGGGTCGTTGTACCCCATGACAGTTGACGCCGATCAGGAGGCCGCCATGGCAAATCCCACCGCACGCCGGGTAGATAGCGACCTGGATGCTCAGAGCCCAGCCGCGGACCTGGTGCGGGTGTATCTGAACGGGATCGGCAAAACGGCCCTGCTCAACGCGGCTGACGAAGTCGAGCTCGCGAAGCGCATCGAGGCCGGCCTGTACGCCAAGCATCTGCTGGAGACCCGCAAGCGCCTCGGCGAGAACCGCAAGCGCGACCTGGCGGCCGTTGTCCGCGATGGCGAAGCCGCACGAAGTCACCTGCTGGAAGCCAACCTGCGGCTGGTCGTGTCGCTGGCCAAGCGCTACACCGGCCGCGGGATGCCGCTGCTGGACCTCATCCAGGAAGGTAACCTCGGGCTGATCCGCGCCATGGAAAAGTTCGACTACGCAAAGGGATTCAAGTTCTCCACCTACGCGACGTGGTGGATCCGCCAGGCGATCACCCGGGGCATGGCCGACCAGAGCCGCACCATCCGGTTGCCGGTTCACCTGGTCGAGCAGGTGAACAAGCTGGCGCGCATCAAGCGCGAGATGCACCAGAGCCTCGGCCGCGAAGCCACCGACGACGAGCTGGCTGCCGAATCGGGCATCCCCGTGGAGAAGATCAACGACCTGCTCGAGCACAGCCGCGATCCGGTCAGCCTCGACATGCCGGTCGGATCCGAAGAGGAAGCGCCGCTGGGTGACTTCATCGAGGACGCCGAAGCGATGTCCGCGGAGAACTCGGTGATCGCCGAATTGCTGCACACCGACATTCGCAGCGTTCTCGCCACGCTCGACGAGCGTGAGCACCAGGTGATCCGGCTGCGATTCGGGCTCGACGACGGACAGCCCCGGACGCTCGATCAGATCGGCAAGCTGTTCGGTCTGTCCCGCGAACGGGTTCGCCAAATCGAGCGCGAGGTGATGGCCAAGCTGCGCAACGGCGAGCGAGCCGACCGGCTGCGGTCGTACGCAAGCTGACAAGCCGCACGCTCGACATGTATGCCCGCCACGCCCGTGGCGGGCATACTGCTGCGCTGGAGTGTTAGCGAGCCATTCGCGCAGCTGGGCAAGTAGACTCGGCGGCGATGGAGGGTGCGGAATGAACGACCTGGTTGATACCACCGAGATGTACCTGCGGACCATTTACGACCTCGAGGAAGAGGGCGTAACCCCGCTGCGTGCCCGGATCGCCGAACGGCTTGACCAGAGCGGGCCCACGGTCAGCCAGACCGTATCGCGGATGGAGCGGGACGGGCTGCTGCATGTGGCCGGTGACCGCCATCTCGAGCTGACCGACAAAGGCCGGACGTTGGCGGTCTCGGTGATGCGCAAGCACCGGCTGGCCGAGCGGCTGCTGGTCGACGTCATCGGTGTGCCGTGGGAAGAGGTCCACGCCGAGGCGTGTCGCTGGGAGCACGTCATGAGTGAGGACGTCGAACGCCGGCTCATGAAAGTGCTCAACAACCCGACCACGTCGCCGTTCGGCAACCCGATTCCTGGGCTCATCGATCTGGGCATCGGTGACGGGTTCGGCGCCGACGAGGGCAACCTGGTGCGGTTGACGGAACTGCCGGCCGGTCCGCCCGTCGCGGTCGTGGTGCGCCAGCTGACCGAGCACGTGCAGGGCGACATCGACCTGATCACCCGCCTCAAGGACGCCGGCGTTGTTCCCAACGCCCGCGTGACCGCCGAATCCAACCCGGCAGGTGGCGTGACGATCGTGATCCCGGGCCACGAGAAGGTCAGCCTGCCGCACGAAATGGCCCACGCCGTCAAGGTCGAAAAGGTTTAGACCGGGCCATTCACACCGCCCGGCGGCGGAACGCCCGTCGCGGCGGCAGCCGCACGCCTAGCCGTTCGGCCAACCGGTACCCGGTGATCGCCAGCTCCCGAATGTGCTCGGGCCGCAGGCCTGACTGCAAAGCGGTGTCGAGCATGCCCGCCATCCGGTGGCCCGGTTCACAACGCAGCGCGGCCTCCAGCGATACCCCGGCCAGTGGTCCGTCGCCGCGGGCGTAGGCACTGAACGCGAGCAACACCAAGGCCTCAGCACGCCACGGCGAGGGCAGACTGCGCGACAACAACGCCCACAGCGCCTCGGCGTCACCGGCGCTGTGACCGACTGCCAGGGCATACAGCGTGTCTCGTACCTCTACGTCGGCCAGCGCGCACGCCAGGCCGGCAAGCTGGGTGTCGGAGAGCGGCTGACCGTCGCCGACCCGGGCGGCGGCAGCCATCGCGTCCTCGACATCGCGACGGACGCAGGCCGCCGGGCTCACCCGGTGCGCCTCGTCGCGGGTCGCAGCGTGTTCGGCGATCAGAGGGGTCAGCGACGCACTGCGGGCTCGGTCGTGAACCGCGATGACCGCCTGCAGGTCGGCGCGCCGCCCGTAGAGCCGGCGCCCGTCGAACACCGCCGCCACCGCCAGCGGCGACGAGCCCGGATCATCGACGACACCGCCCGCGCCGCACCGGTCCACGCAATGCCAGCGTCCGCCCATGGCCACCCGGTCGACGACGTGCACCGCCCACAGCGCGATGTCGTGCCGGGACAGTTCGCCGGTCAGCGTCAGGCACAGGTCGCGGTATTGCTCGTTACACACCGGGCAGCCTGCGCCGTCGGCGTCGACGATCACCGCGATGGCCGCCTCGGGCCCGGCGGCCGCGGCAACCTCCGCCAGATGCCCGATCTGGTCGGCCAGCTCGTCGGACAGGTCGACTCGCATCACCGACCCGAGTTCGCCGCCGTCGATCGATAACAACACCAACGATTTTTCCGGCACGAAGCCCAGCACTGCCGGGAGCGCGGCGATCACCGCGCCGGGTCGGTTCAGTTCAAAGTCGCGTCGCTGCTTGGTCATGGCGACGACGCTGGCAACTGACACCGTCACCCCGTCGGCGGCAGCCCTGGCGCGACCGGCGTGCTGTGGATGAACCCGCGGCTGGGGATAACACCTGCTCCCGCGACGTTCCAGCTAGCACTCGTCGTCGAATGAACTCGGCGGCGCGTCGCCCGAACCACCTTCCTGCGCACGCGCGAAGAGCTCAGTGATGTGCTCATCGAACGGCGAAGAGTAGGACAGGTTCTGCGCGCAGCCGCCGCCGTGCAGCCCGCCGATCACCCCGGTGACAGTCGAGCCGTTGATCCAGGGCGCGCCGCTGGTGCCGTCGACCAGGCCCGCGCACGGTAGCTCGGGGTACCCGCCGTCGCTGAGTCCGGTGCCGGCCTGACAGCCGATGGGCAGGCCGCCGACGCCGGCGGGATAGGCGACCACCGTAACCCGGCTCCCCCGCGCCGGTGCGGTGCCCAGTGACAGCGCCTGGCCGGCCACGACCTCGACCGATCCGCCGGCCGGGCGGCTCACCCGCACGATCGCATAGTCGGCCAGCGGGTCCCTGTTCGCCAGCCATCGCGGATCCAGATACAGCGCGTCCACCGTCCAAAAATCGTCGGGGGCGGCTTTGCGGGCGAAGCCGGGAACAAACCGTGCCGGGGTCCCGCCGTTCAGGCAGTGTGCGGCGGTCAGCACCAGATTTCCGGTCGGCGAATGCAACACCGAGCCGGTACAGGCGTGCAGATCACCGTCGGAGAGGAAGATCGCTCCCACTCGTGGGTCCGGGTCGACGGGCCCCGCGATCACCCGGTTCGCGGCGGGCTTGTCGGGTTTGCTGGTATCGGGTGCAGATTGGGCTTGATGTCCGCAGCCGGCCAAAACCATGGCCAGGCCCACCGTCGCCGCCAAAATGCGCATCGGTATCGATCATGCCCGATTCGGTGGGCACCGGCGATGACGGGCGCGATGTCGGCCCGCCGAATTCGGCGCTGCGCGAAGCGGGTACCCCGGTTGGAATGCGGCCAGTACTGACCGTGTTTTGCAGCGTATCGGCGCGAAGTACAAGCGGGTCCGGTATCCGTTGCTCGCCGATCTGAGGGACACTATCTGACACGGCGCGGCACAAACCGCACCGTGGCGAGGAGGCAACAGCGATGGGCCACAACGAGCCCCCCGACACACCCGACCGGGGTCAGCGTTACCAGCCCGAGCAGAACGGGATGTACGAACTCGAGTTCCCGGCGCCACAGTTGGCGTCGACTGATGGGCGCGGCCCGGTTCTGGTTCACGCACTGGAAGGCTTTTCGGACGCCGGCCACGCGATCCGGCTGGCCACCGGCCACCTCAAAGACATCCTGGACACCGAGTTGGTGGCCTCGTTTGCGATCGACGAGTTGCTCGACTACCGGTCGCGGCGTCCGCTGATGACGTTCAAGACCGACCACTTCACCAATTACGACGATCCCGAGCTCAGCCTGCATGCCATGCACGACAGTGTCGGGACCCCTTTCCTGTTGCTGGCCGGCATGGAGCCGGACTTGAAATGGGAGCGCTTCATCACCGCCGTGCGGTTGCTGGCGGAGCGTCTCGGTGTCCGGCAAACCATCGGCCTGGGCACCATCCCGATGGCGGTTCCCCACACCCGGCCGGTCACGTTGACCGCCCACTCCAACAACCGCGAGCTGATAGCCGACTTCACGCCGTGGATTTCGGAGGTGCAAGTTCCCGGTAGCGCGTCGAACCTGTTGGAATACCGGATGGCCCAGCACGGACATGAGGTCGTCGGCTTCACCGTTCACGTCCCGCATTACCTGGCGCAGACCGACTACCCTGCCGCCGCGCAGGCACTGTTGGAGCAGCTGGCCAAGACGGGGTCGCTGCAGCTGCCGCTGAATGCGCTGACCGAGGCGGCAGCAGAGGTCAAAGTCAAGGTCGATGAGCAGGTCGAGGCCAGCTCCGAAGTCGCTCAAGTGGTGGCTGCACTGGAGCGACAGTACGATACCTTCATTGCCGCCCAGGAGAATCGGTCACTGCTGACGCGGGATGAAGATCTGCCTAGCGGCGACGAGCTCGGCGCGGAGTTCGAGCGATTCCTCGCGCAGCAGGCAGACAAGAAGTTCGACGACGACGATTCGACCTGATCGCCCTCGCGGGCCCGACAGCGAAGTTGGCGGTATGACCCAGCGGAAGCCCAATCTTCGCCCGGTGCGAGAGGTGACGCCAGAGCTGCACTTTCGGACGGTGCACGGGTATCGGCGCGCGTTCCGCATCGCCGGCTCCGGCCCGGTGATGTTGCTAATCCACGGGATTGGCGACAATTCGACGACTTGGTCGACCGTCCAATCCAAACTCGCACAACGGTTCACTGTCATCGCGGTCGACCTGCTGGGCCACGGGCAATCCGACAAGCCGCGGGCCGATTACTCGATTGCGGCCTACGCCAACGGGATGCGCGATCTGTTGTCTGTTCTTGACGTCGAACGAGCCACCGTGGTCGGTCATTCGCTCGGCGGTGGCGTGGCAATGCAGTTCGCCTACCAGTTCCCGCAACTGGTCGAGCGGCTGGTCTTGGTCGGCGCCGGCGGGGTTACCAAAGACGTGAATGTCCTGTTGCGACTGGCCTCACTGCCGATGGGCAGTGAGGCGCTGGCGCTGCTGCGGCTGCCGTTGGTGCTGCCGACGTTGCAGATCATCGGGCGCGCGGCCGGCCTGGTGCTGGGTTCGACTGCGTTGGGCCACGACCTGCCGGATGTGCTGCGGGTGTTAGCCGACCTGCCGGAGCCGATGGCCTCGGCGGCGTTCACCAGGACGCTGCGGGCGGTGGTGGATTGGCGCGGCCAGAGCGTCACCATGCTGGATCGATGTTATCTAACGAAATCTGTTCCAGTGCAGATCATTTGGGGCACTGACGACGTGGTGGTTCCCGTCAGCCATGCTCGAATGGCGCACGCCGCGATGCCGGGCTCCCAATTGGAGATTTTCGAGCGCTCCGGGCATTTCCCGTTCCACGACGACCCCGACCGGTTCATCGAGGTTGTCGAGCGCTTCATCGACACCACCGAGCCGTCCCAGTACGACCAGACCGCTCTTCGTGAACTGCTCCGCACCGGCGGCGGTGCACAGACCGTCTCCGGGTCGGTCGATACCCGCGCGGCCGTGCTGGAGGCCATGGGCTCCGACGAGCGCAGCGCCACCTGATCGGTGCGCGGGGTTGCGCCGTACAGTCCATTCCATGAGCATCGACGTCACGGTGTTGCGCGTTTTCACGGACGCGGACGGCAACTTCGGCAATCCGCTCGGCGTGGTCGACGCTGCAACTGCGCAGCCGGATCAGCATCAACGTATCGCGGATGAATTAGGTTACAGCGAAACGATTTTCATCGATATACCGGCCGCCGGCGGCACTACTGCGGCTGCGCGCATCTACACCCCGCTGATCGAGTTGCCGTTCGCCGGGCACCCGACAGTCGGGGCGTCATGGTGGTTGCGATCCATCGGTAGACCCATCCATACGCTGCAGGTGCCGGTCGGAGTGGTGCAGGTGAGCTATGACGACGACATCACTACCATCAGCGCTCGCTCGGAATGGGCACCGGAGTTCGCCATTCATGACCTGGAAAGTCTTGACGAGCTCGCCGCCGCCGACGCGACCGACTTTTCCGATGATGTATCGCACTACCTGTGGGCGTGGGCCGACGAGCCATCGGGTGCACTGCGGGCGCGGGTGTTCTGCGAGAACCTGGGCGTGCCGGAGGACGAAGCGACCGGATCGGCCGCCGTGCGGATAACCGACTACCTCAGCCGCGACTTGCACATCACCCAAGGCAAAGGATCGGTGATCGAGACAACCTGGAGCCCGCAGGGTTGGGTTCGGGTTGCCGGTCGCGTGGTCAACGACGGCGTGCGGAACGTGGACTGAGGCGTCCTGCTACCGCGGCCACCGCGTCAGGCGGATCAGCAACTGGCCCTCGAGCCCAGCGGCACGATGGACGCCGATCTCCGTGACTGCCGGGGATGTCACGATCGCGGCAAATGCTGCGGCAGAAGGATATTCGACTAGCACGCAGGAGTCCCAGATGTCGTCGACCTCGCCGATCACCAACGACGCGACATCGCCACCGAACAGCACCCGACCGCCGCTTTCTTCGATGACTTCCTGCATCGCCGCGGCGTACAGGTCGTAGGCTTGGCGACCGGTCAAGTCGCTGGTGCGCCCGTCATGGTAAGCCGCCTTCGGGCGGAACTTGAGCAGGTTGAGCATCACCACCGGACGGCCGGAGGCGTCGGCCATCAATGCTTCGACGCGGGAACCCGTTGGGTAGACATGGTTTACAACATCCACGCTCTTGCCTCCTGATGTTCGGGCGAAGCACCGACCTTCAGCACTTGCGGTGCAGCACCGCGGCGAGATGGTGCTGCATGGGTTGCCCGACAGCGCCCATCTGCAGGGAATAGCAGAGCTCGTCGCCGTCGAGCCGGAAGCGCCGGCCAAGCGAGGCCACCTCTTTTGCGGTCGGGGTCAGACCGATCTGGGTTGCCGCCATCTCGATCTCGATCGTGGCACCGTCGGCCCGGTACGTGCCGACCTCGATTTCGGTGATGCCGCTCGGGTGTGCCAGCACGAGCTCGACCTGACCGGGTCCCGGTACGCGAAGATAGCCCGTCTCGGCGTGCAACGGCGCCCCGTCGGTGGCAGCCGTGGTTTTCTGGCGGTAAGCCAAAAACGGTTTGCCCACATGGGAAAACGCGATTTCCTCCAGGTAGTCGAACGGCTCGATCGTGGGATATTCGCCGGACCCGCGGCCTTGCCAGGTACCGAGCAGGGGCGCCAGGGCTTGCAGGTTGGGATGCAGGTCGGGCGGCATTCGGTCAGCCTAATCGGATGCGTACGACGCCGCGTGCACGTCGGGCGTGCGGACATGCTCCGGACGAAGCCCCCGTCCGACGATGATCGGCGGGATGAACTGCAACGGCCCCCGGCCGACGATCTTCGGAACTCGGATCGGCGACAGGTCACCGGCCAGGTTCGGTTCGATCGCGTTGTTTTGAATGAATACTTGACCGGCCTGGATGATCCTGGTCGGAAGCTCGCGGCGACGTTGCACCTTGGCGAGATCGGCTTCGGTCAGCCGGTTTTCACGCAACGGGCCACAGAGGATGTTGGCCGCGGCCACCGCATCGGCGACAGCGAGATTGATGCCGACCCCACCGACCGGCGACATCGCATGCGCGGCATCGCCGATACACAGCAGGCCGTTGCGCCACCAGGTTTTGAGCCGATCCACCCGCACATCGAGCTGGCTGGTCTCGTCCCACGAGTGCAAGTCATTGACGTGTTCAGCCAATTGCGGTCGCACCGAGACCAGCCGCTCTTTGAACGCCTGCAGCGATCCGTCTCGCAGGTTTTCACCCTTCGGCATGACATAGGCAATTTGCCAGTAGTCGCTGCGGTAGATCATGGCCATCATCAGACCCTTACGGACCACCCCGACGAGTTCTTGCGGGTCGCCGGGACGCCAGTTCAGCCGAAACCACAGGACGTCGATTGGCGAATTCGTGCTGCCGATCTCCAATCCCGCTGCGGCGCGCACCGCGGATTTGCGCCCGTCGGCGCCGATCACAAGCTCGGAGTGCACGTCCAGTTCCGGGGTGCGCACACCGACCACGCGATCTCCGTCGAAGATCAGATCGGTCACCTCGGCGTTACGGACCAAGGTGAATTCCGGATAGGCGCTGGCCTTTTCGACGAGGAAGTCCAGGAAGTCCCATTGCGGCATCAGCGCGATATAGGGCTCTTTGAAACCGAGCCGCGAGAGGGCGCTGAAGTTTCCGAAAGTCCGCAGTGTGCCATCGGTGTCGAAAGCCAGGCGCGTGACTTTGGTGTGCGGTAGACGCAGGAACTCCTCGATGAACCCCAGTTCGTCCATGATCCGCAAAGTGCTCGGATGTACAGTGTCGCCGCGGAAGTCGCGCAGAAAGTCGTTGTGCTTCTCCAACACGACAACCTTGATCCCGGCACGGGCCAGCAGCAGAGCGTGCACCATGCCCGCGGGACCGCCGCCGACAACACACACCTGGGTTTGCAGAACTTGCGTCATGCCCCGACATTACGGCGCCGGTCAACCGGAAGCGGGCACCTCGCGGTGGGCACGCAGGTCCTTGATCTCGCGCTCGAAATCCTCTGCAGACTCGAAAGACCGGTACACCGACGCGAATCGCAGATAGGCGACTTCGTCGAGCTCTCGCAGTGGGCCCAGGATCGCAAGACCGACTTCGTTACTGGGAATCTCCGCCGACCCGCCGGCTCGCACGACGTCCTCGACCTGCTGGGCCAGTAGGTTCAGCGCGTCGTCATCAACCTGACGGTTCTGACAGGCCCGGCGCACACCGCTGATCACCTTCTCGCGGCTGAAGGGCTCCGTCACGCCGCTGCGCTTGACGACAGCCAGCACCGCGGTCTCCACGGTGGTGAATCGGCGGCCACACTCCGGGCACGACCGCCGCCGCCGGATGGCCTGCCCCTCATCAGTCTCGCGGGAGTCAACAACTCGGGAATCGGGATGCCGACAGAACGGACAGTGCATGGCCGCTCCTTCGCCGCGCTGACTTCTGGGTGTCCCAAACCCCCATGAGCCTACCTGCGCGCGCGGCCATGGGCCTAGCGTCGGCTGATGTCGCGCCTGGTAAACGGCTCAGCCGACCGGTGCGATCAGTGTCTGGCCCGCGGTCACCGCCGACGAGTCAAGCTCGTTGAGCTCGCGGATGCGCGCGGCGACCTGGCCGCTCGGCGCGTCCGGTGCCACCCGCGCGGCCAGTCGCTGCAGCGTCTCCCCCGGCTCGACCCGCACCACGGCGAGCCGGTCAGGCATCTGAACTGCCGCCTTGTCGGGGCCGACATGCAGCATGCCGCCGAAGTGGGCTACGAATCCGAGCCATACAGTGATCGCCGCCGCCACCAGAGAAAGCGCGACCGTGGCCGCCGGGGTGATCGGGCGCGGCCGGTGCGGCGCAGTCGACATCAACACTCCGGTGCCCCGGTAACGAGGTTGCGCGGCGACCGGCCTGGATGGCCGAGGCCCCCTGCGCCCGGGCCCGTCAGAACGGTCAGCTGGACGCAGCTGGACCGGCCGAACTCGAACCGGTGTGCGAGGCGAGATCGTCTCGGTGGGCATCATGGGCGTTCCTCCAGTCGGCTTTGTGGTCGATCACTTGTTCGAAGAGTAATCGATAATACGTTCGAAACCCGAACATGTGATCGAACTGTTGCACACGCTGGAGACGATAGAGCCCGACACCGACAAGTTCGGCGGCTGCCCGACGGGCAGGAATGCGACATACCTCGAACACATGTTTGATATCTGGGCCGAATGCCGCTACATTCGGCCATATGAGCGATAGCCACACCCCCCGCGTCGACCCCGACCGCGCTGTGCGACCTGCGGAATTAGGGCTGACGCCGCGCCAGCGCACGATCCTGGACGTCATCCGCGGGTCGGTCACCACCCGCGGATATCCGCCGAGCATTCGGGAAATCGGCGATGCTGTCGGCCTGACGTCGACGTCCTCGGTGGCTCACCAACTGCGCGCACTGGAGAAAAAGGGTTTCCTTCGCCGCGACCCGAATCGCCCACGCGCGGTGGATGTCCGTTCAGCCGACGATGCCTCTCGGCCGCCGGCACTCACCGACGTCGCCGGCTCGGACGCGCTGCCCGAACCCACCTACGTCCCGGTGTTGGGGCGCATTGCCGCGGGTGGGCCGATCCTGGCCGAGGAAGCTGTGGAAGACGTTTTCCCGTTGCCGCGCGAACTTGTGGGAGAAGGCGCGCTGTTCCTGCTCAGGGTGGTCGGTGAATCCATGGTCGATGCCGCGATCTGCGACGGCGACTGGGTGGTGGTCCGTCAGCAGAACGTGGCCGACAACGGCGACATCGTGGCAGCGATGATCGACGGGGAAGCCACCGTCAAGACGTTCAAGCGCACCGGGGGCCAGGTCTGGCTGATGCCGCACAATCCGGCGTTCGATCCCATCCCGGGCAACGACGCTGCGGTGCTCGGCAAGGTCGTCACGGTGATCCGCAAGATCTGACGCCGGTAAGGCCTGGCCCCGGGTTATCCGGCCTTGTGGAATCCGTTGGCCTGTGCGATTTCCTCACTGGCGAACCAGATCTCGGCCATTGTCTCGTCATACAAGGCGTTGTCGGGCAGGTAATAGAGGCCCGAGCTCGCGTGCGCCTTGACCGGGTATCCGTCCGGCACCTGATATGGGTCGTCCATCGGAAGGTGAATTGCCAACTGCCCGGGCGCGATTCGCAGTACTGGCACGGCTGCAGTGACTTGGGCGTCGTCGCCTTCGATGTCGGCGTCGGCGGCGGCATGCCGTCCGCCTCGCCCTTCGGCCGACGACGGAATGCCGGTCGGAGCCGTGTCCACATCATCGGGATCTTCGTCGAAGTGCTCGTCGACGTCGACGTCGGAATCGCCGAATTCGGGTAACTCGTCCGGACTTTCGGCTTCATCCTCGAGCAGCTCGTCCACCAGGCTCTTGCCGGCGGGTGGCATCCATTCGTTGGCGGGCTGGCTGGGCAGGCGGACCGTCCGCGGACGTGGCGGTTGGTAATCGTCGGATAATCTCGACGATGCCAGGTCGCTGTCGGCGTCCGACGACCATTGCGAGACAGACTCGGTGACGGGCTGATAACCGGAGCCGTCCGAATCGTCGGTTTCGACGGCCTTATCGTCCCGTCTAGCAGCGCGGCGTCGACGCCACGGCCGCACCGACAACACCAGCAGACCGATCAGCACGAGCGCCGCGACACCGGCCAGCAACCACCACCAATGCCCGGTCAGCCAACCAACCCCGGCACCGGGCGACGCCGAATTGGCCGGCGCCTTCTGCCCCGGCACCTGCAGGCCGGACAGCGCCGACGCCAAGTTCGCCGGTTGGGTGGTGAAGGTGTTCTTCGTCTTGTTCCAGGCGATCTCGCCACCGGCGAACTTCTGCGTGACAACGTCCTTGTTGACAATCTGGTCGCCCAGCGGCGCGCCGAGTTTGCCGGTCGCCCCGAGGAGTTTGTCCCACGCGGCCTTGATGGCCCCGCGAATCAGGAATGCGCCGTGGTCGGGAGTCCAGAAGATCACCGGCTTGTCGTTGGCGGAAAACCCGCTGACCCGGCTGGCCGTTTTGAGGCCGCCATCGGTCTCGTTGGCGATCGGGAATCCGAGGTCGCCGCCCGGGCCGCCCAGCGACTCGTACTTGGTCAGGATGTCGGTTTCGATGGCGTTGGCACCGGTGGCGGTGCTGAAGAAGATCTTGCCGCCGGCAAAGTTCTGGGCCAGGCCATCGCCACCGATCGGATACTGGTCGCCCTGTTTGGCGCCCAGCGGACCGGAAGCGCCGCCGGCCGCCCGCCAAGCCATGTTGATCGCGGCCGTCGGATCGACCGGCACCTGCAGGTCGGTGAGCTTGCTCGCCAAATCGGGCGGGACGGTGGTGAAGGCCTTGGTCAGCCTGTTCCACGACACTTTGCCGCCGCTGAAGGGCTGGGTCGCGAGTTCACCGTCGTAGGTTTCGTCCCCGATCGGGACACCCAGGGCGCCGCCGGAGCTGCCGAGTTTGTCCCACGCGGCGTTGATCGCCCCGCGCACGACGAACGCACCGTGGTCGGCGGTCCAGTAGATCAGCGGCTTGTCGCTGGCCGAGAAGGTGCTGACCCGGCTGTCGGGGCCCGCCAGCCCGCGTACTTCGTTGGCGGTTGGGAAGCCCAGATCGGAGGCAACCGGGCCGCCAAGGGCTTCGTATTTGTCCAGAACGGCGCCCGCCATCGATCTAGGGCCGGTCGCCGGCGTGAAGAACATCTTGCCGTGCACGAAGTCTTGAGCAAATCCCTGACCAGCGACGTAGCAGTCACCCTGTTTGGCGCCCAAGTCCGAATTGTCGCCGCCGGCATCCTTCCAGGCCGCGGTGATCGCGTTGTCCGCGTCGCCGATCGGAGACGCCGCCGCCACCGGCGTCAGCAGCGCCATACACGTCAATCCCGCTGCCAGTGCCGCCAGACCACGCGCTGCGCGCACCGCGGCGCCCGCTCGTGCTTGCTGCCTCGTCATCCCGCCCTCCCCGCGGCCGCCCAGTGCGAAGCCCGGACCTAGTTTCAATCGCCCGGCGGTGCGCCACAACTCTGCTGCGGGCGACGCCGCGCGGGAAGTCATACGAAGACCCTACGGAATGGATATCCCCTTGACGTCGAATTACTCGGCACAGCGCCGGCGGTGTCGCATTCTGCTCGTTCGGTTTCAGGTTACGACGGCGCGATTCGGCGCGGATGCGGGTGCGGGCTCTGCGGATCGCCGGATTAACCGCGTCGCCAGGCGGTTGCCACAGTGCTCGCGCTACTACGCCGACATGCGGGTGCGAAACTACTTCGCTCCCAACGGGATACCGCCGTCAGACGCCGAGGCTGCGGCCTATGATTTCCTTCATGATCTCCGTCGTGCCGCCGTAGATGGTCTGCACCCGTGCGTCGAGATAGGCACGCGCGACCGGGTATTCGCGCATGTAGCCGTAGCCGCCGTGGAGCTGCAGGCAGCGGTCGATCAGATACACCTGCTTCTCCGTCGAGTACCACTTGGCCATCGCCGCCTGCTCCGCGGTCAGCTTCTCGTCGAGGTGCAGCCGGATGAACTCGTCGACCATCATGCGCACCGCGGTGGCCTCGGTGGCCAACTCGGCGAGCACGAAGCGGCTGTTCTGGAAACTACCGATCGACCTGCCAAAAGCCTTGCGCTCCTTGGTGTATTGCAGGGTCTGCTCCAGAACCGTTTCCATCGCGGTGGCCGCCATGATCGCGATGGAGATCCGCTCCTGCGGCAGGTTCTGCATCAGGTAGATGAAACCCATGCCCTCTTCGCCGAGCAGATTCTCCGCGGGCACTGTGACGTCGGTGAAAGACAGCTCAGCGGTGTCCTGGGCGTCCAGGCCGACCTTGTCCAGGTGCCGACCGCGCTCGAACCCCTCCATGCCGCGCTCAACTGCCAGCAGCGAAAAGCCTTGTGCGCCCTTTTCCGGATCGGTCTGGGCTACCACCAGCACCAGGTCTGAGTTAATGCCGTTGGTGATGAACGTCTTTGACCCGTTGAGCACGTAGTGGTCGCCCTGCTTGACCGCGCGGGTTTTGATGCCCTGCAAGTCGCTGCCGGTTCCCGGCTCGGTCATCGCGATCGCGGTGATCAGTTCGCCGGTGCAGAATTTCGGCAGCCAGCGCTGCTGCTGCTCCTCGTTGCACAACCGCAGCAGGTACGGCGCGACGACGTCGTTGTGCAGTCCGAACCCGATGCCGCTGAAGCGGCCCGCGGTGGTCTCTTCGGTAATGATCGCGTTGTAGCGGAAGTCGGGATTGCCGCCGCCGCCGAGCTCCTCGGGCACCGCCATACCCAGAAAGCCCTGCTTGCCGGCCTCCAACCACACCCCGCGGTCGACGATCTTCGCCTTCTCCCACTCGTCGTGATGGGGCGCGACGTGACGCTCCAGGAACGCCCGGTAGGACTCGCGGAACAAGTCGTGCTCGGGTTCGAACAGCGTGCGTTGGTACTTGACGGCGCTACCCATGAGTCGACCTCCGGCGGTTGGGAACTCTGCCGCCTAAGATATACCAACCGGATGGTTGGTAGGCCCGTGGTGCCGGGTCGGGTCAGCGGCCTACAGTCAGCGAGTGACCGAGACGATCCTGGTGCAAGAACTCGGGCAAGTGCTGGAGTTCTCCTACACCGACATGCTGTGTTACGCCGGGCCGTACTCGCCGGCGGGCGTGGCCGCTGCATTCAAGGCGATGCAGCGGGCGTTTGCCGCGCTGTCCCCCAACCAGCCGCCGCAGCGGCGGTCGGTCGTCATCCGGACAGCCTTTCAGGGTCCCGGGGCCCGCGACGGCTTCGAGGCCGTCACCCGTGCGGTCACCGACGGCCGGTACGTCATCGAGCCGGCCCTGGCGCGACCCGATCGCGGGCGGCTGCTGCAAGGCTTCGTCTTTCACGTCTCGGTCAACGGCCGCACGGCGACACTGTTGATGCGCCCCGGCTTTGTCACTGCCGAATTTTTCGACCTGGCCGGCAAGGCCGAGCGCGCTCACGCCGAGGAGGCTCACCTCGACGAACTGAAGGCGCAACTGGCGCAGGCGATGTTGGCGGCGCCCGCGGAGGATGTATACGAATTGGTGAAGTAGTCGGGCCATGTGGACGGAGTGGCCAGCTAAGTTAGCGCTGAGTATTGCTTATTGCCGTTAAGTTGATTTGAAAAGCGATCTTGATTTGCTTGAAAAGCCTTCCACCAGCATCGATTAGCTATTGAAAAAAGATCCAACACTTTGTCGACCGTTTCCTTTACCCACGCAAACGATAAGGGGTACCTTAACTTCACCTGAGAGGTCTCAGGTGTCCTAAGGGGATGGACGGGGCCGTGGCCCAGTCGGCGTAGCAGCGGATTCGCGCCGGTAGCCCGCATCGGTTCTGGGGAAGGAAAATCATGAAGGTTGCAACCAAACGCATGCTCATCGCCGCAGCCGCGCTGACGGCAGCAGGACTCTACGGGTCGCTGCCCTACCACGGGCCGTCGCAGGCCCAGGGCGTGCCGACGGTGCATCACGATGTCGCGCTGGTGGACGTGACATCGTCCGTCCTCGATGCGGAAACAGGCTTCGACACCATGCTTTACAACGATGTACTGGGGCCAACTGGGTCAGAAGAGATGCTTCTTACCTCGTTCTAAAATCTATATGGCGATCAACTTGCCGCCTACCTCCTCGACACCAATACTGCGAGCCCCGATTTCAGCGGCGTCTTCAACGGCGCAGAAAGCAGGCTTTTCGAGGGTGCGTTCTTGGACGTGCTCTCCGGCGAAGACTCGCTCAACCAACTGTTGGGCATCACCGCGGCCGACTCACAGACCGCAATTCTCGACGTATTCACTAGTACCGGAGGGCCGCCGATTCCCGCTGACGCCGGCGTCACGCTCTCCGACCTCATGGGCGCCGTGGGTTCGCCGGCGTTCGACGCGGACCTGATGACAATCGCGAACGCTGACTACGCCGCCGGAATGGCAGACCTGCAGGGCTACCTGGCCGACCTGATTAGTGGCGCGAGCGCCCTTGGCGATGGCGCGGGTGGCTTGAGCGACGTACTGAGCGGTCTGCTCGGCGATCTGACCGGCGGCCTGGACCTGAGCGGGCTGCTCAGTGATCTGACCGGCGGCCTGGATCTGGGCAGCATCCTCGGCGGTCTGCTGTAACAAGAACGTAGAAGGCGTCGGAGCTGGAGGCTCCGGCGTTTTCTGCTATCTGCAGCCGATTCAGATTGCGGAGAATGGGCGCAGGCTCGCGGCCAACGCCACCGGCACCCGCGCCTTGATCCGGGTGCCGTCGCTGATGTGCTCGGTTTCCTGAACTCGGCCGTCGGCATGTACACGCGACACCAAATCACCGCGGTCATAAGGGATCACAACGTCGACGGCGGTATCGGTGGGCGCCGCCAGCTCGGCCATCCGCCGGCGCAGCGCGTCGACGCCGTCGCCGGTGCGGGCCGAGACGAACATCGCGCCCGGCAGTGCACGTCGCAGCTTGGCCAGCCCCAAATCGCTTGCGGCATCAGTTTTGTTGACCACGATCAGCTCCGGTGCCGGACCACTGTGATAGTCGGCGACGACCTCGGAGATCACCTGGCGCACGGCGCTGATCTGGGCCAGCGGGTTGACGTCGGAACCGTCGACAACGTGCACCAGCAGATCGGCGCCGACGACCTCCTCCAGCGTCGAACGGAACGCCTCCACCAGCTGGGTCGGCAGATGTCGCACGAAACCGACGGTGTCGCTGACGGTGAACGCCCGCCCGTCGTCGAATTCCCCACGGCGAGTGGTGGGGTCCAGGGTGGCGAACAAGGCGTCCTGCACCAGCACCCCGGCGCCGGTCAGCGCATTCAGCAGGCTCGACTTGCCGGCGTTGGTGTATCCGACGATCGCGATCGACGGCATGTCGCTGCGTGCCCGGCGGCTGCGCTGGGTGTCGCGAACCTGCTTCATCGCCTTGATGTCGCGGCGCAGCTTAGACATTCGCTCGCGGATGCGGCGACGATCGGTTTCGATCTTCGTCTCACCGGGGCCGCGCAGACCCACCCCGCCGCCGCTGCCGCCGGCACGACCGCCGGCCTGCCGCGACATCGATTCACCCCAACCACGCAGCCGCGGCAGCATGTACTCCATCTGCGCCAGCGACACCTGCGCCTTGCCTTCCCGGCTGGTCGCGTGCTGAGCGAAGATATCCAGGATCAGCGCGGTGCGGTCAATCACCTTGACCTTCACGGCCTTCTCCAGCGCGGTCAGCTGCGCCGGGGATAGCTCGCCGTCGCAGATCACGGTGTCGGCACCGGTGGCCAGCACCACCTCCCGCAGTTCGGCCGCCTTGCCCGAACCGATGTAGGTCGCGGGATCAGGCTTGCTGCGGCGCTGGACCATCCCTTCGAGCACCTCCGAGCCGGCGGTCTCGGCCAGCGCGGCCAGCTCGGCCAGGCTGGCATCGGCGTCGGCGGCCGTGCCGTCGGTCCACACGCCGACCAGCACCACCCGCTCCAGGCGCAGCTGGCGGTACTCGACCTCGGAGATGTCGGCGAGTTCGGTGGACAACCCGGCGACGCGACGCAGTGCAGCGCGGTCGTCGAGGGCTAGTTCACCCGTGCTGGGGATGTCGGGATACGTCATGTCAATTCTCGATGGTGCACGGAAAAGCCGTGTCGTGCATCTGATTTTCGCGCCACCATTGCTCGCTCAGTTCTCCTCGGGCCACCAAAACCGACGATCCGCGCAGGTAACTGGTGGCCTCGCTAATGGTGACGACGACATCGCCGCCGGGTACCCGCACGGTGAGGCTTCCGCTGCTCGCACCCGCGTGCGACAGCGCGGCGACGGCTGCGGCGACGGTTCCTGTTCCGCAGGAGCGGGTTTCGCCCACTCCCCGCTCGTGCACCCGCATGCTCACTGCGCCGTCGGCCGGCGCGGTGAGGACTTCGACGTTGACCCCGTTCGGGAACTGCTCGTGGTCGAAACTCACCGGCGCCGCGACGTCCAGCTCCGCCAACGCGTCGACGGTGAGCGCGGGATCGACGCAGGCCAGGTGCGGGTTGCCGACGTCGACCGCCAACCCGCTGAAGGTGCGGCCGCCGACGACGGCCTGCCCCGGCCCCAGCAGGTTGGCCTTGCCCATGTCGACGCTGACGCCGGCAGTGGTCGCATCGACGTCGTGCAAGACGACCGGTCGTGGCCCGGCCAGCGACCCGACGACGAACTCGTCGCGGGCTTCCAGGCCACTGGCCCGCAGGTAGTGCGCGAATACCCGGGCGCCGTTGCCGCACATCTGCGCGATCGACCCGTCGGCGTTGCGGTAGTCCATGTACCAGTCGTCGGCGTGCACGCCGTCCGGCACCCGATCGAGAACACCCGCGGCCAGCGCCGCGCCGGCCGTGGTGACCCGAAGCACCCCGTCGGCGCCAAGACCGCGGCGCCGATCGCACAAGGCGGTCACCACCGCGGGCGTCAGCGTCAGCGCGGCGTCCAGGTCGGGCAGCAACACGAAGTCATTCTGCGTACCGTGCCCCTTGGCAAATATCACCTGCTCAGGATACGTGGCGTCAGGCCCGAAGGGTGTTGCCGACGATGCGCGGCGGCACCGAAGTCCGTTGCCTCACGTGCGTCCCGTGCACAAAATTCGTTTTCTGATTGGCGGTCATATTAGACGTGTGCGGACTAACGTGATCGGATCTGATGCGGTCACGCCCGAAGGGGCCCCAAGAGACGGGCTGATGCGATGGCTGGTCAGCACCGCAAGCGGAATCGGCGAACCCGCAATGCAAAGGCCCGCCGCCGCCGCACGGTCGGTCTCGGTACCAGCGCCGGCGCGTTTCTGACGTTTGGGCTGACCCCGCTGGGCACCGCGCCGACCGCCAACGCCGACTTATTCGGTATCGACGATTTGATCATCAATTTTTTCGAGCCCGGCTTGCTCGCGGGTGCCGTCGACCCCAGCCCGGGTTTCGATTTGAGCACTCTGATCGCCGATCTTGGCTCGGGTGCCATTTGGTCGGACTTGGGTGGCACTGCTCTCGCTTTGCCAGATGTCGCTACGGCAGCCGATCCGAGCTCCGTCGCTGAGGCCTTCCAGCAGGACTTCTACCTGCCACTTCATGCGGCCCTTGAAAACTGGATCAACAGTCCACTCGGGCAGCACATCGACAACGCGATCAACCCGGCGTTCGTGACGGGCAACTTTTGTGGGCTGATCTGCGACGGCGCCCAAGGCACAGCAACAGACCCCGACGGCGGTAATGGCGGGCTCTTCTTCGGCGACGGCGGTATGGGCTGGAGCAGCACCGAGGCCGGCGTGGCCGGTGGTAACGGCGGGGAGGCCGGGGGAATCGGTAACGGCGGTGAAGGCGGTGACGGCGGCCTCGGCGCCGACGGCGGCAACGGCGGCGACGGCGGCGAGATGTGGGGCAACGGCGCCCTTGGCGGTGACGGCGGCGCGGGCGGCCTCGATGTCACCGCCGGCGACGGCGGTGATGGCGGCAGCACCGGCCAAGTGCAAGACCTCTTTGGTATAGGTGCGCTCGGCGACGGCGGCAACGGCGGGGCCGGCGGAGTCGGCTACACCGGCGCCGACGGCTCGGCCGCCACCGCTCCGGACGGAACCGGCGGCGACGCCGGTAACGGCGGACTCGGCGGTAACGGCGGGGCCGGCGGCGCGGGCTCGCTATGGATCGGTGAGGGCGGTGAGGGTGGCACCGGTGGCGCCGGCGGCGCCGGCGGGGTCGGCGGCGACGGCGCACCCGGGGCTGTCCCCGGCGGCGACGGCGGCGACGGCGGGGCCGGCGGGCTCGGCGGGGACGGTGGCACTGGCGGTAACGGCGGAGTCGGTGCCAGCGGCCAGGCGGCCGATGGCGCCCAGGGCGCCGGCGGGGCCGGCGGTCAGGGCGGTGACGGCGGTGAGGGCGCCACCGGCACCAACGGCGGCGACGGCACCGCCAGCCATCCGGTCGGTTATGCCGGCGGGGTCGGCGGGCACGGCGGGGCGGGCGGGGCCGGCGGGGCCGGCGGCAACGGCGCCAGCACCGGCGCCCAAGGCGCCCAGGGTGATGGCGGCACCGGCGGCCAAGGCGGCATCGGCGGCAAAGGCTACATCGGCGCCAATGGCGCCACCGGTAACACCGGCTACACCGGCGGGGCCGGCGGCGACGGCGGCCAAGGCGGAGCCGGCACCATCGCCGGGGCCCAGGGCGCCGGCGGGGCCGGCGGTCAGGGCGGTGACGGCGGTGAGGGCGCCACCGGCACCCACGGCGGCGACGGCACCGCCAGCCATCCGGTCGGTTATGCCGGCGGGGTCGGCGGGCACGGCGGGGCGGGCGGGGCCGGCGGGGCCGGCGGCAACGGCGCCAGCACCGGCGCCCAAGG
>NZ_DASXEP010000131.1:0-13026 GCF_036490025.1 Mycobacterium sp.
GTACCCGCCGCAGATGACCCGTTACCTCGATCCGGTGCTGCTGTGGACGGTCGCCGCGACGGCGACCAGCCGGGTGCGGCTGAACGCCAGCACGCTCAGCACGTTCTACTACGAGCCGCCGCACCTGGCCCGGCTGCTGACCACGCTCGACGTGCTCAGCGACGGCCGCCTTGACGTTGGCGTGGGAATCGGATGGATGAAGGACGAACACGACATCGCCCGCAGCGCTGACTGGCGCCGGCGCGGGCAGATGCTCGATGACCTGCTGGCGTTCCTGCACGAATGGTGGACGACCACCCCGGTGTCCTGGAACAGCGAGTTCTTCTCCCTGCCGGCTGTCCATGCCGACCTGCGCCCGGTCCAGGCCGGCGGTCCGCCCATCTGGATCGGCGGTGCCAGCGAGGCCGCGATGCGCCGGGTCGGCCGCAGCGGCACCGGCTGGCTCGGGGTCGAGGGGCTGCAGGACGAGGTCACCGACCACCTGTGGTCGATTGCGCGCCGTGCGGCGCAGGACGCCGGCCGCGATCCTGATGCGCTGAAGACGGCCATGCGGATCAACCTCGAACCGGGCACGTCGGTTGACTCGGTTGCCGGCAAGCTCGAGCGCCTCGCCGGGTCCGGTGCTGACGAGGCGATCGTGGACGCCTTCGCGATGTTCGCCACCCTTGACCAGCTGCTTGACTTCGCCAGCCAGGTAATCGCGCGGTGGCGCGGAGGAATGGATAAGTCGCTGTCCTAAGACCTCTGCGTATCGAGCAGCCGCTCAACGTATTTCGCGATGACGTCGACTTCGAGGTTCACCGGCGTGCCGGCCGGAGCCGGGCCCAGCGTGGTCAGCTCGCGAGTGGTTGGAATCAGGGATACCTCAAACCAGTCATCGCCGAGTGCGGAGACCGTGAGCGAAATGCCGTCAACGGTGATCGAGCCCTTTTCCACTACATAGCGGGCCAGCTCGGCGGGCAGACCGATGCGGACCACCTCCCAGTGCTCGGAAGGTGAGCGGGTCAAAATCTGTCCGATGCCGTCCACATGGCCTTGCACGATGTGTCCGCCGAGCCGACTGTTGACGGCCGCGGCACGCTCGAGGTTGACCGGGCTGCCTGCGGCCAGCCGACCCAGGCTGGACCGGCTCAGCGTCTCGCCCATCACGTCGGCGGTGAACTGGCCGCCCGGCAACACTTCGACGACCGTCAGGCACACGCCGTTGACGGCGATCGAGTCACCGTGACCGGCGTCGGCGGTGACCACGGGACCCTGGATAGTAAAGCGAGCGGAATCGCCCAGGTCAGCCTTGCCGACGACCTCACCCAACTCCTCAACGATGCCGGTGAACACCGCCTCAGGCTAATGAGTTTGACTCTCCCGCGCGACGTCGCAGTCACCTTCCGCGTCACGGCCGAGTCAGCCGGACCCTTACGATGCAAGATATGCAGACGCGTCGCCCAATCCTCGCCGTTCTCGCCGCCCTCTCGATCGCCTCCGCTCTGGTCAGCGGCTGCTCGTCGTCCTCGAAACAATCCAGCAGCTCGCTGCCGGACGCGGCCACCCTGGTCAAGGAGTCCACGCAGGCCACCAAAAACGTCACGAGCGTGCACTTGGACCTGTCGGTGAACGGCAAGATCAAGGGCCTTCCGGTCAAGTCCCTGACCGGTGACCTGACGACTACACCGACAACTGCAGCTCAGGGCAACGCGAACATCACTTTCGGCGGTTCCGACATCGACGCACCGTTCGTGGTTGTCGACGGAACCTTGTACGGAGCGCTGACCCCCGGCCAATGGGACAGCTTTGGCAAGGCCGCCGACCTCTACGACCCGTCCACCATCCTCAAACCCGACGTCGGTCTGGCCAACGTGCTGACCAACCTCAGTAACCCGAAATCTCAGTCGCGGGAAACCGTCAAGGGCCAGGCCACCATCAAGATCACCGGCAGCGTCTCCGCCGACGCCGTGAACGGCATCATGCCCCGGCTGCAAGCCACTCAGCCGTTGCCCGCGACCGTGTGGATCGAGGAAAACGGTGACCACCAGTTGGTGCAGGTCCAGTTGGAGCAGAGCCAGGGCAATTCTCTTCAGCTGACGCTGTCGAACTGGAACGCGCCGGTGCAGGTGACCAAACCCCCTGTAGCCCCGTGACGGCACCGCACCACGCAGGGCGCGGCATCGCGATCAGCGCCGGCAGCCTCGCCGTGCTGCTCGGCGCCCTCGACACCTACGTCGTGGTCACGATCATGCGCGACATCATCGGCACCATCGGGATCCCGGTTAACCACCTGCAGCGCATCACCCCGATCATCACCTGGTATCTGCTGGGATACATCGCCGCGATGCCGCTGCTGGGCCGGGCATCCGACCGATTCGGCCGCAAACTGCTGCTGCAAGTCAGCCTGGCCGCGTTCCTGGTCGGCTCGGTGATCACGGCGCTGTCCACCAACCTGGATGTGCTGGTGGTCGGCCGCACCATCCAGGGCGTGGCCAGCGGCGCCCTGCTGCCGGTGACGCTCGCACTGGGCGCGGACCTCTGGGCCCAGCGCAACCGCGCAGGAATACTCGGCGGGATCGGTGCGGCGCAGGAACTCGGCAGCGTGCTCGGCCCGCTCTACGGAATCTTCATCGTCTGGCTGACCAGTCGCTGGCAGGACGTGTTCTGGATCAATGTGCCGTTGGCGCTGGCCGCCATGGTGATGATTCAGTTCAGCCTGCCGTCGCATGACCGCAGCGCAGAGCCGGAGAAGATCGACGTGATCGGCGGGCTGTTGCTGGCGATCACCCTGGGTTTGGCGGTCGTCGGGCTATATAACGCCAATCCCGACGGCAAGCAGGCGCTGCCCAGCTACGGCCCGCCGCTCATCGTCGCAGCGGTTGTCGTCGCAGTTGTTTTCGGCATGTGGGAACGGTTCGCTCGGACCAAGCTGATCGAACCCGCCGGGGTGCACTTCCGGCCGTTCCTGTCCGCGCTCGGCGCCTCGTTGTGCGCCGGTGCCGCGTTGATGGTGACGCTGGTCGACGTCGAACTGTTCGCCCAAGGCGTGCTCGGCAAAGACCAGAACAACGCCGCCCTGATGTTGCTGTGGTTCCTGGCAGCGCTGCCGATCGGCGCACTCGTAGGCGGAGGGATCGCGACCAGAGTGGGCGACCGAGCGGTGGCCTTCGTGGGACTGTTGATCGCCGCCAGTGGCTACTGGCTGATCTCGAAGTGGTCGATCGACCTATTGAGCGTGCACCACAACATCTTTGGACTGTCGCTGCCCGCGTTACACACCGATCTGGCAATTGCCGGCATTGGGTTGGGTCTGGTGATCGCGCCGCTGACATCCGCCAGCTTGCGGGTGGTGCCGTCGGCACAGCACGGCATCGCCTCGGCGGCTGTGGTGGTCGCGCGCATGACGGGCATGCTGATCGGGGTGGCCTCGCTCAGCGCGTGGGGCTTCTACCGGTTGCCGCAACTTGTCGCCAAGTTGGCGTCGGAGGTTCCGGCGAACGCCAGCCTTACCGAGCGACTCTTGCACCAGGCCACCATGTATCGCCAAGCGTTCGCCGGAATGTACGGGGAGATCTTCAAAGTCACCGTGGTGGTGTGTGTCGTGGGTGCGCTGTTGGGCCTGTTGATCGGCAGCAGGAACGTAGTTGCCGACGAGCCCCATGCTCTGGAGTCGGAGCCCGTCGCACCCCGCGTCTAGCGGTCCAGCCTCGGCACCAAGCTCAGCACCAAATCCGGGCCAACCCGTTCGATGCCGTCGTAGCGCCAGCGCAACGCCCGGGCGATGCTAGGCACCCCGACGTCGTCGACAGCGGTGATCGGTCCGCCGAGCAGGATCGGCGCCACGTAGGCCAGGATGCGGTCGATCGTGCCGGCCCGCAGGAATGCCCCCGCCAGCGTGGGGCCGCCTTCGAGCAGCACGTCGGTGCGATCGGACAGCGCCTTGAGCACCTCGGCCGGCTCGTGCGTACGAATCACCATGGTGCGTGAGTCGTCGTTGAGAACCTTTGCCTCCGAAGGTATGTCGCGCATACCGACGACCACCCGCATCGGCTGGCGGTCAGCGAGCCCACCATCGGCCAAGCGGGCGGTCAACGACGGGTCGTCGACGAGCACCGTGCCGGTGCCCACCACGACCGCGTCGGCGGTGGCCCGTCGGCGGTGCACGTCGGCACGCGCGGCTTCGCTGGTGATCCACTGGCTTGAGCCGTCCGCGGCCGCGCTCCGGCCATCGATGCTGGTGGCATACTTCCACGTCACGTGCGGCAAGCCGGTGCGCTGCTTGTGCAGCCATTCCCGAAGCGGTCCGGCCGTCACCAGGTCGGCGTGCACATCGCCGACGACGCGCACCCCGGCGGCAGCCAGCCGCGACGCCCCACCGGCCGCGGTCGGGTTGGGGTCGCTGATCGCGTAGATCACTGCCGCGATACCGGCCTCGAGCAGTGCGTCCACACACGGCGGGGTTTTGCCGTGGTGGTTGCAGGGCTCCAGGGTCAACACCGCGGAGCCACCGGCGGCCAGCCGACCCGCCCGGCGCAGCGCCACCACCTCGGCATGGGCGCTGCCCGCCCGCTGTGTGCCGCCGACACCGACGATTCGGCCGTCCCGATCCAGGATGACGGCGCCGACCGGCGGGTTCGGATAGGTCTTTCCTTTGACCAGATCGGCTTGCTCAACGGCCAGTCGCATGGCGGCGTCATAGTTGATGGCCGCCTCAGTACTCACCGGCGGCTCATCGGCGGAGGTGCGGTGACGCGGCACCGGCCTGTCGCCGCAACGCCTGGACCGCAGCGGCCGGGTCGTCGGCGCCGTAGACGGCCGATCCGGCGACGAAGCAGTCCACACCGGCCTCGGCGGCCTGCTCGATCGTGTCGGCGTTGATGCCGCCGTCGATTTCGACCAGGATCGTCAACTCACCGGAGTCGACGAGCTTGCGCACCGCGCGCACCTTGCCCAGCACTTCGGGGATGAAATCCTGGCCGCCGAAACCGGGCTCGACCGACATCACCAGAAACGTGTCGAAATCCTTGAGCAGGTCCAAGTAGGGGTCCAGCAGGGTGCCGGGTTTGATGCTCAATCCCGCTTTGGCGCCGGCAGCGCGGATGTCGCGGGCCACGCCGATCGGATTGTCGGTGGCCTCGGCGTGAAAAGTGACGTTGTAGGCGCCCGCTTCGGCGTACGGCGGCGCCCAGCGGTCGGGATCCTCGATCATCAGGTGGCAATCCATCGGAATGTCAGTGGCGGCCAACAAGCTCTCCACTACCGGCAGCCCGAGCGTGAGATTCGGCACGAAGTGCGCGTCCATGACGTCGACGTGCAACCAGTCGGCGCCTTCAACGGCGGCGGCCTGGTCGGCCAGCCGAGCGAAATCGGCGGCCAGTATCGATGGCGCGATCAGCGGCCGATCGGTCTTGCCTGACATGAACGTGAGCTTACTGGGGGCCAACCTCAAGGGCTGCGGCGAACATGGCGTCGGCGCCGTGCCGATGCGGCCACAGCTGAACGTAGGGGCCATCGCCCAGATTCGGCACGGGCTCGAACAACGGGCGGGTATCGAGCGCGGTCACCGGGTGACGGCGCAGCGCGTCACCGACGACGCCGACCGTTTCGGCCAAATGCGGCGAACAGGTCGCATACAGGACCACGCCGCCGGGGCGGGTCAGCGCGATCGCCGCGGCCAGCAATTCGCGCTGCAGCCGAGTCAGCGCCGGGACGTCGGCGGGCTGACGCCGCCAGCGCGCGTCGGGCCGGCGCCGCAGAGCGCCCAGGCCGGTGCACGGCACGTCGACCAGGACCCGGTCGAAACCCGGCTCGAGCCCGGTACTGCGTCCGTCGACCCGCAGCACCTCGACCGGAAGGCCGCGGGTGTTGTGGACGACCATGTCGGCGCGGTGTTCGGCGGGCTCCACCGCGGTGACCCGGGCCCTCGAGCCGGCAGCCAGCGCGGCCAGCAGCGCGGTTTTCCCGCCCGGGCCCGCGCACAGGTCTAGCCACCGCCCGGCGTCATCGGCGACCGGCGCCAAAGCGAGTGCACGGGCGACCAATTGGCTGCCTTCGTCCTGAACCAGCGCTTGGCCGTCACGCACCGCGGGCACGTCCGCGGGGTCACCGGCGGGCAGATAAACCGCATACGGCGAATACCGGCCCACCGTGCCATCCACGGCACCGGCCAAATCGTCGGCGGTCAACACGCCCGGCCGGGCGGCCAGGTGCACTTGAGGCCGCTCGTCGTCGGCGGCCAGTGCGGCGTCGAGTTCACCGGCGGAGGCGCCCAGCGCATCGACGAAGGCCTGCGCGATCCAGCGTGGGTGGGCATGCAGGAAAGCGGCGTGCCCGATCGGGTCGGCAGCTCGGTCGGGCGCCAGCTCGTCGACCCATGACTGTTCGTCGCGGGTGCTGATCGTGCGCAGCACGCCGTTGACGAATCCCGCACGCGCAGAGTCGAATTCGATTCCGGCTTGGTCGACGGTGGTCGAGACGGCGGCATGTGCGCCGACGCGGGTGCGTAGCAGTTGGTAGGTCCCCAGCCGCAGCAGGTCGAGCAGTATCGGGTCGATGGTCTCCGGCGAACGGTCAGCGGCCGCACCGATGACGGCGTCGAGCAGACCGCGGACGCGCGCGCCGCCGTAGGTCAGCTCGGTGGCGAACGCCGCGTCGCGGCCGCTGATCCCCCGTTCGCGCAACAGGACTGGCAGCATCAGGTTGGGATAGGCGCCACGCTCGCTCACCGCCCGGAGCACATCGAAGGCGGCCTGCCTCGCCGGATCCAGCGGCCGGCGCCTCGGCGGTCGCGCCGATCGCTGGGGGATGCGCGCGGCCGGCCGGTTGCCACGCGGTCTGTCCTGGGGCGGGGTCATGACGCTCGCGCGGACGGTTCGAGACGGGCTCCCCTGGCCCAGTCGACGGCGTTCATCAGCTTCTTGCCTGGCGGCTGCAGTTGGCCGAGCCGTACCGCCTGTGACGCGGTGCCGATCCGCACGCTGCGGCGGTCAACGTGAATATCGCCGGGCGACAGTGCATTTGGCAGGCTCTGACCGTCGGTGTCGATGTAGACCGGCCCGAGTTTGACTCGCAAGTCGCCGATCAGGGTCCACGCTCCCGGATTGGGCGTGACGGCGCGGATACGCCGTTCGACCACGTCTGCCGGAAGGTCCCACCGCACCCGAGCCTGCTCGACGGTGATCTTCGGTGCGATGCTGACACCGTCGGACGATTGCGGGATGGGCGTCAGAGCCCCGTCGGCGATGCCGTCCAGGGTGGTCGACAGCAACGCCGCACCCGAAATCGCCAGCCGTTCAAGCAGATCCCCTGCGGTGTCGATCGGGCGCACCGCCTCGGTGACCACCCCGTAGACCGGCCCGGAGTCCAACCCGGATTCGATCTGGAACGTGGTGGCACCAGTGACGGTGTCCCCGGCCGCGATCGCGGCCTGCACCGGGGCCGCGCCGCGCCAGGCGGGCAACAGCGAAAAGTGCAAGTTGACCCAGCCGCGCACCGGGACCGCCAGCAGTTCGTCACGCAGCAGCGCTCCAAAGGCCACCACCGGACAGCAGTCGGGCCGCAACTCCGACAATTCGGCGACGAACTCCGCGGAGTTCGGCCGCTCCGGCCGCAGCACCGGGATGCCCTGCTCAAGAGCCAGCCGGGCTACCGGTGACGGCTGCGGGCTGCCGTGCCGGCCCGAGGCAGCGTCTGGCCGGCTGAGCACCGCGATCACGTCGTGCCGCGGCGAGTCGATCAGAGCCCGAAGGGCGGGTAGCGCGGGTTCGGGGGTACCGGCAAAGACGAGACGCACCGGACCAGTGTAGGAAGGCCGGCTATTGCTCGTCTTCGGCCAGCCGTGGGATCAGTCCGCCCGCTAACACGTCTTTGACTTGTCGTGGCGAAAGGCGATGTCGCACAGTAAAAGACGTATCCTTGGTGACATTGTCGACCTGCAGGGTGTCGCTGTCGGCCAGCGTGTCGCGTACACCGGCGATGCGCAGGGTGTCGTCCTGTTCGATGTTGTCGTAGTCGTCGGCGTCGTCGAACTCGAGCGCCAACACGCCGAAGTTGGCGAGATTCTGCCAGTGAATGCGGGCGAACGACTTGGCGATGACAACCTGAAGTCCCAAATGGCGAGGTGCGATCGCGGCGTGCTCACGCGAAGAACCCTGACCGTAGTTGTCGCCGCCGACGATGATGTGACCAGTCCCTTCGGCCTTCTTGGCCCGCTCGGGATACGACTCGTCGATCTGGGTGAAGCTGAACATCGCCAACTTGGGAATGTTGGAGCGAAACGGCAGCGCCCGGGCGCCGGCCGGTGAGATTTCGTCGGTGGAGATGTTGTCGCCGACCTTGAGCAGCACCGGGGCCTCGATCTCGTCGGGCAGCGGTGAGAGCTCCGGCAGGCTGGACACATTGGGCCCCTTGACCGGCTCGATCTTCTGCGCCTCCTCGGCGTCCAGCGGGGGCACCAGCATCGCCGTGTTCACGGCCGACTGATGTGGCAGATCGAGCTTCGGATAGTCCATCTTGGCGTCGCGCGCCCAGCCGCGCGGATCGGTGATCACCCCGGTCAGTGCCGATGCGGCAGCGGTTTCCGGTGAGCACAACCAAACCGAATCCTCTTTGGTGCCAGAGCGGCCGGGAAAGTTTCGTGGCATGGTGCGCAGCGAGTTGCGACCGGTCGCGGGCGCCTGGCCCATCCCGATGCATCCCATGCACCCCGCCTGATGAATGCGGGCGCCGCCGATCACCAGTTCGGTGGTCGCGCCCATCTTGGTGAGATCGGTCAAGATCTCCCGCGACGTCGGGTTGATGTCGAAGCTGACGTCCGGCACCGTCTGGCGTCCGGCCACCATCGCGGCGGCAATCGCGAAATCGCGCAGGCCGGGATTGGCGCTGGATCCGATCACGACCTGGGCGATCTCCTCACCGGCCACTTCGCGCACCGGCACCACGTTTCCCGGCGACGACGGCTTGGCAATCAGCGGCTCGATGTCCGAGAGGTCGATGGTCTCGTCGACGTCATAGTCGGCTCCCTCGTCGGCGACCAGTTCGACCCAGTCGTCCTCACGGTCCTCGGCTCGGAGGAAATCCCGGACTATTTCGTCGCTCGGGAAAACCGTTGTGGTGGCGCCAAGTTCGGCTCCCATGTTCGCGATGACGTGGCGGTCCATCGCCGTCAGGCTGCCCAGCCCCGGTCCGTAGTACTCGATGATCCGGTTCACGCCGCCCTTGACGTCGTGACGGCGCAACATCTCCAGGATCACGTCCTTGGCCGAACACCATTCCGGCAGTTCGCCTTCGAGTTTTACTCCCCACACCTCGGGCATCCGGATGTGTAGCGGCCGACCGGTAATGGCGAGCGCCACCTCGAGCCCACCCACTCCGATCGCGAGCATGCCCAGCGAACCCGCGGCCGGGGTGTGCGAATCCGAGCCCACCATCGTCTTGCCGGGAATTCCGAATCGCTGCATGTGCGTCGGATGCGAGACCCCGTTACCGGGCTTGGAAAACCACAGCCCGAATCGCTGGGAGGCCGTGCGCAGGTACTCGTGATCCTCGGCGTTCTTCTCGTCGGTCTGCAGCAGGTTGTGGTCGACGTACTGCACGCTAACCTCGGTGCGCGCCTGATCGAGCCCGAGTGCCTCCAACTCCTGCATCACCAGCGTCCCCGTCGCGTCCTGGGTCAGCGTCTGGTCGATGTGGATGGCGATTTCTTCACCCGGCGTCATCTCGCCGGATTCCAGGTGGGATTCGATCAACTTGCGAGCGACGTTGAGAGGCATGGCGAAGTCCTAAGCGTGGTGAAAAGTTCCCGTCATCGCTGCTTACCCGGATATGCCAGCGCCCATACGTCGCGAGGCGGGAACTACCTAGACGTTGATCGTCGTCTTCTCGTCGATGGTGATCGTCGCCGGCAACGCCTTTTGGACCTGGTCTTCGAGGCAGTCGGCATTGAACTCCAGCAGGTAGATGTTGTCGTTGCCGTTGATGACGACGACTTTGTCGGCAACCGCCTTGGTCTGGCCGTCCTGCGTCCAGGTACCGCCCAACTGGAAGGCGGGAAAACCGGCCATGTTGTCCTCGGTTCCGTCGCCCATCGGCTTGAAACCGGGCAGGTTTTTCGTTGCGCCACCGGCGAGCTCGATCAGTTTCTGCGGGTCTACATCGCCGTCGAGCTTGGACAACGTCGCCACGATGCTGGGGGTGTATTTGGCGGCTTCGGGACCGTTGTCGACGATGGCCCAGTACGCCGTGGCCGGGGTGTCGGGTCCGGCGTCGGCCCAGCCGTCGGGGATCGGGAAGTTGACGGTGGGGGCGCCCGGGTCGCCGCGGTGGACCGGAGTCGCGGTGATGTTGTTCTGCTGGAAATAGCTCGCGATGGTCGGGTTGGGGCCCTGAGCGGTGACGCGCGGCGCCACCTTCGACTGCGGTTTGGGCGGGGTTGCCGAGGTTGCCGAGGTCGCCGCGGTCGTCGAGGTTGCCGCGGTCGAGCTCTTGCCCGCCGCATTGTTGTTGCTCGGCGAGGAACCACAGCCCGCCAGGCCGATGGCTACCGCGACTATGGCGATCGCCGCACCGCTGCCTGCTGCTGTCCGCTTCATTCAACTAGCTCCTGTCGATCGGGCTCTGCGATGGGACGACGGGTCGGCGAATCATAGCCCCATCTGGACGGAGTGACCCAGGGACTGGAGCGGACTAGGCGGCCGCATTGATCAGCCTGCCTGCTCGGTGAGCTCGCGGCGATCGAAGCCGTTGTGGGTCACCCGCCACGAGGCGTATCCATCGCCTGCGACATGCAGTGTGACCTGTGGGTCGCAGCCACACTCCTCGATGTGATGTGGTCGCAGATCGTCGATCGGGACGATGTGAATTTCCCGGGGCCCGACCCAGCCCGTCCACCAGCGGTTGCCCGGACAGGCACAGCCGAGTTCGGTGCAGTGAACGGGATCGATGATCATGCCGACCGCAGCCGTGGCCAGGAGTCGATGAACTGGTCCATGACGGCGTCCCATTGCATGGCCCGGATCTCGTCGTCGGCGGCGCGGGCCTGCTGGAGATGCTCCCGCACGAATATCAAACAGCGCCCGATTCGGGCGGTGTCCGTGGGTCTTGTTGCCATAGCTGACCTCCCTCGACACGGGAAAGCAGACCGGTTGGCGTCATCGGAAACTCGGCCGGCATTCGCATCGTCGCATGAAAATGGCGGACCTCGCTCACCGACACAGTTCGCGCAGTCCACTAACCTGAGCGCTCGCCTAACCGATCTGCAGCGGGTCGATCTGCACCCGGACCGGCTCGTGGGTTTGCCGGGCGCTGACCACGGCCACGCCGTGCTGCAACTCCGCGGCCAATGCGAGACCCTGTTCGCGGTTCACCCGCACCAGCATCCGGCTCACCGGCGCGTTGGCCGCAATGCCGGGTGGGCGACGTGCACCCGGCGGCAATGGCACGGGACCGAGCAGTTCTGCGCTGTCCGGCAGTCGGAGTTCTTCGAGCAACGCCGCGACTGCCTCACCGGCGCCGTCCAACGCGGCCATGTGCACACTCGGCGGCAATGCGACTTCGGTGCGAGCGGCCACCTCGGCCTCTGCGTGGCCGACCGGGTCCCAGCGGATCAGCGCCTGCACAGTTGGTACGGATGCGTCGGCGACCACCGCCACCACCCCGCCGTCGTCGCGAGACCGCACCAATGCCGCGGCAGACATCCAGCGCCGCAGGGTGTCCTCAGCCGCGCGCAGATCCTGACGGCCCAGCAGCGCCCAGCTGTCCAGCAACAAGGCCGCCCCGTAGCCGCCGGACGCGCGCGGTTCGGCGCCGGGCGTGGCCACCACCAGAGCCGGGTGACCGTCGACCTCGGACACCACCGCTTCGCCCGCCGAGGTGATCACCGTCGTACCCGGGAACGCGCGACCCAATTCTTCGGCGGTGCGCCGGGCACCCACCACGACGGCACGCACCGCGTCCGATCCGCAGCGCGCACAGCGCAGCGCGGCGTCGGCGCGGCCGCACCAGCGGCATGCCGGAGCCGTCCCGTCGCGGTCGTGCAGGGACAGCGGGCCGGTGCAATGCCGGCAGCGGGCAATCGCCCGGCAGCGGGCACACGCCAGCGACGGAACGTAGCCGCGCCGCGGCACCTGCACGAGCACCGGCGCGTCGGCCTGCAGCGCCGAGCGGGCGGCGCGCAGCGCGACCGACGGCAACCGGGCCGTGCGCGCCGCCGGATCGCGTTCGTCGGCGTATCCGCCGTCGTCGAGGGCCACCACCCGCGGGGCGTGGGCGCGCACCCCCGGCCGCGCGGCGACCAGGTCGTGCGCCCATCCGCTGCGCACCAGCGCGTGGGCTTCGGCGGTGCGGGAGTATCCCCCGATCAGCGCGGCGCAACGCATCTGATGGGCCCGCAGCATCGCCACCTCCCGCGCATGCGGGTACGGGGCCCGCGGCTCGGCCAGCGTGTCGTCGCCGTCGTCCCACACCATGACCAGGCCCAGGTCGCTCACCGGCGCGAACACCGCGCTGCGGGTGCCGATCACCAGCCGTGCGCTCCCCCGCAGCGCGGCCAGCCAGCGCCGGTAGCGCGCGGCCGGACCCAGCCCCGCCGACAACGCCACCACACCGGCTTCGTCGAGCAACGCCGTCGCGGCGCGCCACAGGGTGTCCACGTCGCGCTGATCCGGGACGACGGCCAACACCGCGCGCCCGGTTTGCACCGTCTGGGCGGCGGCCTCGGCAAAGCGGTCGGCCCACACGTCGCCGGGCAGCACCTGCCATACCGCACGAGCGGCACGCGATTCTGCCAGCGCCGTCAGAAACTGCCCGCCGCGGCCATAGGCCCCCCACCCCGCCACATCGACGGTGGCGACAGCGGAAAGGATTGGCGCAGTAGGGGTTTCACGTTCCACCTTCGCGTGCCGCGGCGGGACCGCCAGCCGTAGCACATCGGCGCGGGTCCCGGCGTAGCGCGCCGCGACGGCGTCGACCAGCCGCCGGACCTCCGGGGTGAGCACCGCCTCGGCCGACACCACGCGGTCCAGCCAGGCCAGCTTGCCGACGTGATCG
>NZ_DASXEP010000024.1:0-13794 GCF_036490025.1 Mycobacterium sp.
CTTCTGACCGGTCGGGATCCGAATAACCCCAAGTGGATTCGGGCTCATGCTGATGGATTGGTCGCCATCCTCTTGCCGGGTCTAGCCACCAAACGCACCTGACTTCCCCTTCAGTGTCCCAGCCGTCGACGTGGCTTGTGCCGTCAACGGCCGGTAATTCAGGCGTTCGCCAGTGCGGGCGGCTTGACGGCGGCCGGATCGGGGTTGGCAAGGGGCAGTCCCATGAAGCGACGCGCGTTGTCGCCCATGAAGTCATAGGTGCGCCGCTCGTCCATGCCCTCGGCGTACTGCCAGTACCGCTTGGGCTCGGCCAAGCCTTCGGGATGCGGCCAGTCCGAGCCGAACATCACCTTGTCCCATCCGACGGTTTGCACGACGTCAGCCACCGAGCCCTCCCAGAACGGGCTGACCCAGATGTTGCGGCGGAACACCTCGTGTGGATGTTCCGGAAAGTTTTGCGGCATCTTGTTGTACGTCGATTGCAGGTCGTCGAACAGCGGCTTGATCCAAGAGCTGCCGTTTTCCACGCTGGCGATGCGCAGCTTCGGGAACCGGGTCAACGTGCCGTGGCAGATCAAGCTGGTGAGCATGTCGGCGATCTCGCGGTGACCGAGCGCGGTCCACTTGAATGCCGACATCTCGAACGCGCTACTGGTCGACGGCGGTTCCCACTTATCGATGTACTCCTGCAACGGAGGTTGACTGGCGTGCAACACAATTGGCAACCCCGCATCTTCGACGTCGCGCCAGAACGGGTCGAACTCGGGCAGCGCGGGGGAGCGCCACCCTTTGTAGCCGTTCACCGGCGCCGGCTTGATCAGTGCGACCTTGGCGCCGTTGTCCAAGATGTACTCGAGCTCGCGTCGGGCTTCGTCGACCAGGCCGAGGGTGAGCACCGGTGTCGAGTAGACCCGGTTGGCGTGGCTGAAGCCCCAGTGCTCGAGCATCCACTGGTTGAGGGCATGGATGATCGCCACCGTCAGGTCAGGATCCTCGGCGGCCGAATGCTCGACCAGGTTGGCCAGTGTGGGGTAGTTCAGGCATGAGTCGACGCCCTGGCGGTCGAGTTCGGCGATCCGGTCTTCGGGGTTGCGCGCTCCCGGCGGCGTGTCGATGCCGCGGCCGGACATCTCCCGCATCGACAGACCCTCGGGGTTCTGGCCGGAGTAGAACTTCTCGTGCGCGCCGGGTGCGGCGACCCGTTCGAACGTCGGGTTCGGCATGTAGTCGGTGATCTTGTTTAGGATCGCAATACGGGTGTGCCTACCCATTTGGACGAACTGCACCTTCGGCTGGGACTCCTTGGGCAGGTATCTCGTCAGCGCATCCGGGGTCTCATACATGTGCTGATCGGCATCGAAGATCGGTGCGTCTTTGAACTGCGTCATCGTGGTGCCTCTCACTGATCGACTTCGGGCTTGACTATGAGCTTCGCGCAGCTTGACACTTGTGTCAAGTTTACTCGGCATAACACCGCGACTGATGCTTGAACTGCGGTGATTGCAGTTGACGATAACGTCATATAAGGTCGCCACATGACGGTGACCTCGGCTACGCCCGCCGAACGGCAAGTGGACGCCACCCGCGGCGAGCGCACCCGCTCGGCGATCCTGAACGCCAGCCGTCGTCTCTTCCTGGAACGCGGCTACGCGGGCACGCCGATCAATGCGATCACCGAGGCATGCGGCATCTCGCGCGCCGGCTTCTACACCTACTTCAAGGACAAGCGCGAGATCTTCAACGTGCTCGGCAAGACCGCCTATCACGACGCCCTGGCCGTCATCGCAGAGTGGGCTGACTCCCGAGATCCGTTCGGACCGGACGATATTCGGGCCTGGGTTGCACACTACTTCGACTACATGGATGACCACGGCGCCTTCGTGCTGGCGTCGGCGCATTCGGCACCCGACGACGACGCGTTCCGAAACTCGCGCAATCGCATGGTGACTCGGGCGTCGTGGAAGCTCGGCCAGGCGATCGCCGGCAACGGCGCCCACTCACCGGACGTCATCGGCGTCGCGGTGATGGGACTGCTGGACCGAGCCTGGCACACCGTCCACCGGCAAACCGTGGCCGTCGCCCGTGACGAGATGGTCGCGGTGGTCGCCGAGATGATCGTCGCCATGGCTGCTCCGGCCGCGCCCCGAACGGCCGACTGACGGCCCCGCGACGACTCCGCCGAGCAAGCCGACTCTAGGCGTCGCGCACCGGCGCGATCAACGCCTCGGCGTCGGCGACACTGCGCAGCAGATCGTTGAGGTGGGTGCAGGTGCTCGTGCCGAAGAGCTCCTGGCGAACCCGGAAGTGCAGTTCGCTCAACGTCATTCCGGCGATCCGCCCGGCGCTGGCGACGGCTCCCGGGCATTCCTGCCAGGGCAGCACGCGTGGGGTAGCCCGTGATTCGACGACGACCCCGGTCGCCACGTCCACCGCCGCGGCCAGGGTGTACTCGTGGATGATGGTTTCCACACCGTCGGTGCGTACATAGGTATCCCGGAACATCGCGTCGATGTTGATCAGACCCGGCTGGTCCTGGTGGACGTCGATGCGTCGTCGCCGACGCATGCCGTGAATGGCCAACGGCGACATGGCATGCCACGCCCAGGGGTCGTCGCGGTGGTCGAGGTCGGGCGCCTGGGGGCCAGTGACCACGGCCGGATCGCCTGCCTCGAAGGAGGTCATCAACAGTCCGCCGGTCGCAAAGCCAGCGCACTGGTCGGCGACGGGGAGGTAGCCGGACTTGGTGTACTCGCCGAGCACACCGGAGGCGGACAGCGCGTGTCCGGAGATGAGCGTGGCGACGGGGACGTCGTCGAGCAGCGTGTAGCGCAGGTCGCGATCGGCCCGTAGTTGTGGGGCCGCCTTGTCGGCGGCTGCGCGGAATCCACTCATGGCCGGTGCTCCGGACAGATGCGACACGGCGGCCACCGGCGGCATCACCTCGACGTGCCGGACGACGCGTGCCACCAGCTCGATGGTGGCCGACAGGCCCGCCTCGCCGAGTACGGTCACGGTGCCGTCGCGCGCCGTTCGCAGATCGCGAGCCCGGCCTTCCAGACGGACAGGATCCAGCGTGCCGTCGTCGCGGGTCATGTCGATCGACGTGGTCCGTCGCGCGGATCCTGGGCGGCGCGGCGGATTACCGGTCGTCGGTTCGTGCACGCCGTGCAGTGGGTGCAGCCCGAACGACGGGATGCTCAGGTCTGTCACACGTCGGACCCTAGCGCTCCGGGCGGAATCCGAAGGTCACCAGGGATCGACCGTCCTCGGTCTGCAATGTGGTGGTGGTCGACACCAGTCGTTGACCTATCTTCAGCTGGTCGGCGGTCGCCCCGACGATCAGCGTCTCGACCAACACGGCCTCGGGCAGCTCGACGAAGCCCACCACGTATGGCTTGAACGCCTTCGGGTCCCGAATTCCCTTGTACGGCAAGGGCGGTGGGAACTCCTGGGTGGTATAGGTGTACAGCGTACCCTCGGTGGACAACTCGATCGCCTCGATGTCGTCCTGGATCTCGGGATCGCCATCGAAGAGCTCGGGCCGCTCGGCGGGGAACTTCACCGCACCCGACGAACGTCTGCGCGACGCGAACAGCACGGCGCGGTCGCCGTCGACCCGGAACAGTCCCTCGATGATCAGCGCGGTCATCTCAGGCCACCTCGATGACCATCGCGGCACCCATGCCGCCGCCGGCGCACATGGACAAAACGCCGATTCCGCCTCCGCGCCTGCGTAATTCGTAGATCGCCGAGGTGACCATCCGGGCACCGGTCGCGGCGATCGGGTGGCCCAGGCTGATGCCCGACCCGTAGACGTTGACGATCTCCTCATCAAGTCCGAGCTCGCGGGCGCACGCCACCGCCTGTGCGGCGAACGCTTCGTTGATCTCGAACAGTGCCACGTCCTCGAGTTTGCGGCCGGCCAACTCGAGTGCCTTGGGAATGGCGGTGATGGGCCCGCTGCCGGTGCGGTTCGGCGCCACCCCCACCGCGCTCCACGAAAGGATCTGAGCCAGCATGTCACTCGCGGTATTCGGGGCGGCGAGTGCCACCACGGCTGCAGCGTCGTTGATGCCCGAAGAATTGCCGGCGGTGACGGTGAAGCCGTCGATCTCGGGATGCAGCACCTTCAGGCCGGCCAGCGACTCCATCGAACTGCCGCGCCGGGGATGCTCGTCCTCGGCAAACGTAATCGTGCTGCCGTCGGCTTGCGGCACCTCGATCGGGACGATCTCTTCGACGAATGAGCCGGCATCGATCGCCTTGACCGCCCGTTGGTGACTGCGCAGTGCCCACTCGTCCTGTGCCTCGCGGGTGATCCCGTACTGCACCGCGCAGTTGTGCGCGACGGTGATGGACATGTCCAGCGCAGGTGCGTCCGCGGTCGGTGGGTGCGACAGCGGAAACCACTGTTCGTAGTCTTCTGGGGACTTGCCGGTGGTGAAGGGCTTCCGCTTCTGCAATATCGGTCCGGTCGACAGCGACTCCATGCCGCCGGCCAAGATGGCTCGGCTCATACCTGCCGCGATCTGGCCCGCGCCTACGGCGATCGCCGAGAGGCTGGAGGCGCATTGACGGTTGACGGCGAGCCCGGGGACGTGAGTGAGGCCCAGGTCCACGGCGATGTAACGGGCGCTGTCGCCGCCGCCCTGCAGGCTCTCGGCGAGCACGAGATCGTCGAACTCCGCCGTGTCGAGGCCGGATCTATCCACGACCGCCGCGACGACGGGTTTGGCGAGCTCGATCGCGGGCATGTTGGCCAGCGTGCCCTTGCGCGCCGTTCCGATCGGTGTGCGGGCAGCGGCCACGATCGCTGCGCGGGACGTGGTAGTGGCCATGTGTCTCCAAGATCGTCAGTTGACGGGCTGCTTGCCCGATGAGCGAGGCCAGTCTATACCGTTAAATAGATATCGGTATGGCGGGTGGATGACGACGGGAGCAGCGGTGAAGGTGATCAAGTCCGTGGACGACGCGCTCGCCACGATCGGGCAGGAACTCGGAGTCAGCCGGTGGGTGGACATCGACCAAAGCCGGATCGACGCGTTTGCCGACGTCACGATGGACCACCAGTGGATCCACGTCGACATCGAGAAGGCCAGGGCCGAAAGCCCTTACGGCGCAACTATTGCGCACGGCTTTCTGACGCTGTCACTGATCCCCGGGGTGAGCAAGGACAACTACCGCGTCGAAAACGCCAAGATGGGCATCAACTACGGCCTGAACAAAGTTCGGTTCCTGTCTGCGGTCACCGCGGGCAGCCGCGTCCGGGTCAGGTCGCGGCTCGCGGACGCCACCAAAGTCGCCGACGACACGGTGAACCTGACCGTGCGTCACACCGTCGAGATCGAAGGCGTCGCCAAACCCGCCGCGGTGGCCGAACTGATCGCTAGGTTCGTCTGGTGACCGGCGGTCCGTTCGAAGGTAGAGCCGTCCTCACCGGGGCGGGTAAGTCGCAGGTCGGCCGCCGGCTGGGTCGGACGGGGCTGGACCTCACGCTCGAAGCGGTGCAGCGGGCGATCGCCGACGCCGGACTGAGTATCGACGAGGTTGACGGGATCGCCAGCTACCCGGGACCGGGTGTGCCCGACGCCGGGTTCTCCGGGGCCACCGTCCAGGAGGTCCGCACTGCGCTCGGACTGCGCTCCCGGTGGTACGTCTCGGCGATCGAGACCGCGGGCCAGATCGGCCCAGTGATCGAGGCGTGCATGGCGGTCAGCCTCGGGCTGGCCAACCACGTCGTCGTCTACCGGTCGGTATGGGAATCCACCGCCGCACAGCAGGCCGGCGGCGGCCGGGCCTCGGTGCTGTTCGGCGGCGGCGCGCTGCCCCCGCACCTGGAGTGGACGGCGCCGTTCGGGGCACTGTCGGCGGCTAACTGGCTGGCGATGCCCGCCCAGCGTTATATGCACGACTTCGGCCTGACCCGCGAGCAGTTGGGCCGCATCGCGATCAACGCCCGCACGAACGCCGGTCTCAATCCCGACGCGATTTACCGCGAGCCGATGACGATGGACGACTACCTGGGTGCTCGGATGATCTCCGAACCGCTGTGTCTCTACGACTGCGACGTGCCCTGCGACGGTGCCACTGCCGTGATCGTGTCGCGCCGTGCTGCCGCCAACGGCCTGCCGCGCCACCCGTTGACGGTGGAGTCCGTCGGGCCGGGCATGTTCGAACGCGCTACCTGGGATCAGCGCGCCGACATCACCACGATGGCCGCCCACGACTCGGCCGCCACACTGTGGGAGCACACCGCGCTGACTCCCGCCGACGTCGACATGGCCCAGCTTTACGACGGCTTCTCCTTCCTGACCGTGATGTGGCTGGAAGCGATGGGATTCTGCGAGCACGGCAAGGTCGGCGAATTCGTCAACGACGGTTCGCGCATCGCTCTGGACGGGTCGCTGCCGATCAACACCAGCGGCGGGCAACTCTCCGGCGGGCGGCTGCACGGGATGGGCTTTCTGCACGAGGCGTGTGTGCAGTTGTGGGGTGAGGGCGGCGATCGGCAGGCGCCCCGCACTCCCGAGGTGGTGGCCGTGGGTGTCGGCGGTGGACCGGTGGCCGGGTCGATGCTGTTGAGCAGCCGGTAATTCACATGGCCGCGGTCGATGACATGACGCTCGGTGACATCGTGACCGACAACGCGGTCCACTTTCCCGACGTCGTCGCCTACCGGCACGGCCAGCGCAGCGTCACCCACGCGCAGTTACGGGATCGGGCGGTGCGGCTGGTGTCGGCGATGGCCGCGGCCGGGGTGCGGCGCCAGGATCGCATTGCAGTGTTGAGCCGCAACAGCATTGAGTTCGGCGAGCTGAACGCCGCCGCTCAACTCAGCGGGATCATCATGGCCACCATCAACTTCCGGCTGTCGGCACCGGAGATGGAGGATGCGTTGCGCCGCGTCGCCCCGTCGATGATCTTCTGCGCCGAGGAGTTCCTGCCGGCGGTCGCGGAGGTCGCAGCGGGAATACCGTCGCCCCCGATGCTGGTGGCGATCGGGGGACATGCTCCACCGGACATCACCGGCTACGAGCGATTCGTCGAAGGTGGCAGAAGCGGCGAGCTTGAGTTCACCGCCCGGCCCGACGACATCGCGTACCTGTTGTTCACCAGCGGCACCACCGGCGCGTCCAAGTGCTGCATCCTCGGGCAGCGCGAGATGCGCCGGGTCGTGTTCACCATGAACGACGAGATGCGTTGCAGCAGCGTAGATCGCGGGCTGATCAACATGCCGATGTTCCATTTCGGCGCGCTCGCGATCGTCGGCGGACTGCATGCCCGCGGCGGAACCGTGGTGCTGCAGCAACAGTTCGATGCCGCCGACGCGGTGCGGTTGCTCGCCGCCGAGCGGATCACGGTGCTGCACCTGGCGCCGGTCATGCTCAAAGCGCTGATCGACGAGGTGACGAGCGGCTCGGCGGTGGAATCGGTTCGCACGGTGGTCTATTCGGCCGCGCCGATGACCGCGGGCATCCTGCGGCGGGCGCTTGCCGTGCTGCCGGGTGCGGGCTTCCTCAACCTTTACGGGCAGACGGAAGTCATCGTCTCAGGACTGCCCCGCGAACTGCACATTCTCGACGAACCGAACTCGGCTGAGCGGCTGCGCTCGGTCGGATTCCCGTTTCCCGGCACCCGGGTGCGGGTGGTCGATGCGGACGGCGGCGCCGTGCCGGTGGGGCAGACCGGTGAGATCGTGGTGCGTTCTGGCTCGATGTTCCGCGGCTACTGGCAGGACCCGGCCGCCACCCAGGCGACGGTGCAGGACGGCTGGTGTCGAACCGGCGACATGGGCCGATTGGACGAGCGCGGGCTGCTTTATCTGGTGGACCGCAAGAAGGACGTGATCATCAGCGGCGGAGAGAATATTTATTCGCCCGAGGTCGAGGATGCGGTCAGTGCGGTTGACGGAGTAGCCGCCTGCGCGGTCATCGGCGTGCCCGACGACAGATGGGGCGAGGCGGTCTGCGCCGTCGTGGTGCCGCGCAGCGGTGCGTCGCCGACCCTGGAAACGGTGCAAGCCGGCGTGCGGCAACGGCTGGCGCGCTACAAGGTGCCTCGTCGATTGGTGCTGGCCGCCGAACTGCCGGTACTGGCCAGCGGCAAGGTGGACAAGAAGCGGCTGCGCGCCGACCTCAAGGGCGCAGCAGCGCACGGCGCAACAGTTTGACCATCAACCCTGCGGCCCGCTCGTCGCTGTCCGGCGCGCTGGCCCCCGTTGGCTCGGACATCCGGCCCAGGACCGCCACGAAGACCGCCCCTGCCACATCGGCGTCGATGCCGGTCGGCAGGTCGACGGTGGACAGCAGCGCGGCAACCGCGTGGAAAATCGCGCCGATGCCGTGATCGACATCGGCGTCGGAGAGCTGTTCTGCGACCGTGCCGTCGAACCACGCCCGGATCACGCCGCGGTAGGCGCGATGGAATTGGACGTAGCCACGCATCCACTCGGTCAGCGAATCGGCGGCCATGGCCGGCAGGGCGGCGGCGTGCTTCTCGATCTCGGCGACCGCTCGGCGGGTCAGTTCGGCCAGGATCTTGTCCTTGGCGCTGAAGTACCGATACAAGGTCGCGCGGCTGACATCGGCGGCGGCCGCGATCTCCTCCATGCTGACGGCGTAGTAGCCGCGCTCGGCGAACAACGCCGAGCTGACCGAGAGCACATCCTGCGGAATCGGCGAAGCCACCGCTTCGGCGGCCGCCGGTGTCGCCGCGGCGCCGTCGAGAGCGCGCGGCGGGGTTCGCGCGCACCCGTTGGGTACCTGTGGTGCTACCGCCTGCAGCACGTCGGCCGGCGTCTCGGGAAACAACATCAGTTGCAATGCGACGGTCAGCGACCACGTCACGGTCGTGCGAGCGGGCAACGGGAACATCGCCCGGGACCGGTAGAGATGAACCATGTGGGGAATCCGCCCCAGCGCAGCGGCCGCATCGTCGGCGCCCAGGTCACGCAGGCGCGTCCTGTGCAACCGATCGGTGACCGTCCGATGGAACTGGTCGGCGGCGGTGCTGGCGTCGATGACGGCCAACCCGGTGGCCGTGCCGATGCCCGGAAACTCGGCGAACACCGCGGCGTGGGCGTCGTAGATGTCCGCCCATTCGGCCAGCCACCGGTGCAGCGCATCCACTCCGTCGACCGTCGGGCCGAGTCCATCGAGATGTTCTGCGTGTGCCAGCACATCGCGTTCGGCCAACGCGCTCAGTTCGCCGAAGATCTCCTCCTTGCCCGCGAAGTATTGGTAGACGGTCGCGCGGGAGGCATGGGCCGCCTTGGCGATGGCGTCGAGCGAGGTGGCGTGAAATCCGTTGGCCGAGAACACCTCTGCGGCACAGCCAAGTATGCGCTCGCGGGTATGCAGTCCGCGGCGGCCCACGCCGGCATTGGCGGTGGGGGCATAACCGGGGCGCCGCAGCTTGTCGGGTGTGAGGGCCACGCCAGAAGTATCCGACATGCTCATCGGGCCGACGGCGCGCCGGGCAGGTTGCGCCTTGCCTTGCCGGGATAGCCGAAGAACTTCTCGAAGTTGGCGTCGTTGATGGGCTGAGCGCTGTTGCGGGCGGCAGCCGACCGGAGCGCCTCGAGGCGGGCTTGGGCCTTCTCGCGCGCCTCGACCGGCCCGGAGTCCGTCAGGCGTTGCACCTCGCGCGTTGCCGCAGCGATTTCGACGCGAAGCCGTTCACCGGCTTCGCCGAAGGTCAACAGGTCGTGGTCGTCGTCGTCGACCTTGTCCCGGCCGGCGTCGTCGCCGGGTCGGTCCGTGGATGCCATGTCGCACCTCTCAACGTCTGGACGGATGTGGCGTACATCATATAGTCTGTGAGACGAACCGTCAGAAAACAAGACGCTACGTCAGAAAAATACGACCGCTCGTCAGATGCGAAGGAGCATCATGCCGCTTCAGAATGACCACCAGATCGTGTCCGTTGACGACCACTTGGTCGAGCACCCTCGGGTGTGGCAGGACCGGTTGCCGCAGAAGTACCTCGAACAGGGCCCGCGCATCGTCGAGGAAAACGGCATGCATCTGTGGCACTACGACGGGCAGGTCTTCCCGACCATCGGCCTGAACGCGGTCGCGGGCAAGCCGCCGGAGGAGTGGGGCTTGGATCCCGTCCGCTACGAGGATATGATTCCGGGCTGCTACGACCCGGTCGCGCGGGTCGCCGACATGGATCTCGACGGTGTGCAGTCGGCGTTGTGCTTCCCGTCGTTCCCGGGATTCGGCGGCGGGACATTCCAGCGCGCCGAGGACAAGGACCTGGCGCTGCTGTGCGTCAAAGCGTGGAACGACTTCTACATCGACGAGTGGTGCGCCACCGCACCTGAGCGCTACATCCCGCTGGCGATTCTGCCCACCTGGGACATCGATGCCTGTGTCGCGGAGGCTCAGCGGGTGGCGGCCAAGGGCGCCAAGACGATCTCGTTCCCGGACAGCCCGGTGCCGCTCGGTCTCCCGTCGTTTCACTCCGATCACTGGGACGGCTTGTGGCGGGTCTGCTCGGACGCCAAGATGCCGGTGTCACTGCACTTCGGGTCCGGCTCCTTCGTGCCGGGCTTCTCGTTCTCCACGATCAAGCCGATCCCCGGTCAGATGGCGGTGCCCGACGCACCCTTCGCGGTCGCGACGGCGTTGTTCTCCACGAACCTGATGTGGTCCACGGTCGACCTGTTGTTCTCCGGGAAGCTTCAACAGTTCCCCAATCTCCAGATCTCGCTCGCTGAAGGCGGCATCGGTTGGGTGCCTTACATCCTGGAGCGCACCGACTATGTGTGGGAGCGGCACCGCTACTACCAGAACATCGACTTCGACACCCGTCCGTCGGACTTGTTCCGCAAGCACTTCTGGGGCTGCTTCATCGACGACGAGCACGGCCTGAAGAATCGGCACAGCATCGGAATCGACCGCATCATGCTCGAGATCGACTTCCCGCACAGCGATTCCAACTGGCCGAACTCGCGCAAGCGAGCTGCCGAGGTCCTCGCAGACGTTCCCGACGACGAGTGCAAGCTGATCGTCGAGGAGAACGCCCGCCGGATGCTCAACTTCCCGCGGGTGGGCGCGAGCGATCGCCAACTTGCCGGCGTTTAGAGCCCGCCACGCGAAACAAGCTGGGCCGCAATGACATTGCGTTGAATCTCGTTGGTGCCCTCGCCGACGATCATCAGCGGGGCGTCGCGGAAGTAGCGTTCGACGTCGTACTCCGTGGAGTATCCGTAGCCGCCGTGGATGCGGACGGCGTTGAGCGCAATCTCCATGGCCACCTCCGAGGCGAACAACTTGGCCATCCCGGCCTCCATGTCGCACCGCTCACCGCTGTCGTACCGCTCTGCGGCGTAGCGGGTGAGCTGGCGTGCCGCGGTCAGCTTGGTGGCCATGTCGGCCAGGTAGTTCCCGACTGATTGGTGCTTCCAAATCGGCTGCCCGAAGCTCTCCCGCTGCTGTGCGTATGCCAGCGCGTCTTCCAGTGCTGCGCTCGCCACGCCCAGCGCCCGCGATGCCACCTGAATACGGCCCGTCTCAAGACCTTTCATCATCTGCGCGAATCCTCGACCCGGTTCCCCGCCGAGGATCGCCGAGGCCGGTACGCGGCAGTCCTCGAACGACAATTCGCAACTCTCCACGCCCTTGTAGCCCAGCTTGGGCAGGTCGCGCGAGACAGTGAGACCCTGACCGTGTTCGACCAGGACGATCGAAATGCCTTGGTGGCGTGGCACAGCTTGCGGATCGGTCTTGCACAGCAGCGCGACGAGGCCGGACCTGCGGGCGTTGCTGATCCAGGTCTTCGCGCCGTTGATCACCAGCTGGTTGCCCTCGGCTCGTGCGGTGGTTGTCATCGCCTGCAGGTCCGAGCCGCCACCGGGTTCGGTGAGCGCCATCGCGGCCCGCATCTCCCCGCTCGCCATCCTCGGCAGATACTTCTGCCGCTGTTCCTCGTTGCCGTACAACGAGATCAGCTTCGCGACCACGGTGTGCCCGCCCGTCGCGCCGGCCAGGCTCATCCAGCCGCGGGCCAGCTCCTCGGTCACCTGGACATAGCAGGGCATCGACACCGGCGAGCCGCCGTATAGCTCCGGCACGGCGAGCCCGAAGATCCCGATGCGCTTCATCTGCTCGATCCACGCGTCCGGGTACTCGTTCGCGTGCTCCACCTCCCGGACGGTGGGTTTGACGTCGCGGTCGATGAAGGTCCGCACCGTATCGACGAGCATGGATTCTTCGTCGCTGAGCACAGACGTCATCGCCTTGTACATGATCTGGGCGCGCCACCGGCCGGGGTCGACAAGGGCTCGGTGGTTCTCATTTCCCGGACCTCCCGATAGGTGGGCGTCAATCCGCCTCCTTCGTACCGGATGCGACTGTCAGAATCAAGTGATCAGGAAACGCGTAACCCGGCGATATGTCCGCAATATCACCTAGTCAGCCGCGGTGAAATGCAATTTGTATTTGTAGACATCTACGTCAGATAGAGTGCAGGCGGGCGAATTGATGGGCTGAGCCAACGAAGCACTTGCCCGGTCGGAGGCAAGAATCGTGCTCGGCCAACTACTCGAACAGACTTCGAAAATCGAGGCCGCTGAAATTGGGCGGTGGCTGCCGAGCCTCCTTGTGCGCCGGCTCGAACGCCTGAAACTGGCCTGCGAATAGTTCTCACCGCCCGGGTGGGTGGATCAAAATAGTTAAAGCTTTAGTCTTATGCTGTCGGATTGGATGAGACCGTGCGCTACCGGTCGAGTGGAGGAGGTCGCATGAAGGTTCGTCTCGAACAGTCGAAATGTGTGGGCCACGCCCAGTGCTACGCCGTTGACCCGGAGTTGTTCCCGATCGACGACTCCGGCTACTCCATCCTCGAAGAACGCGAGGTGCGGCCCGAGGATGAGCAACTCACTCGGGACGGGGTAGCCGCATGCCCCGAACTGGCTCTGATTCTCGAAGACGACTGACAGGCGTGCTTGCCAAGCGGTCGCTATAACCGGCACACTGCATACATAGTTAACCAGGTTTACTTTGTGGAGCGTGATGCAGACAGCTGATTGGCGTCCCCGGCTCGAGTCGTTACTCACCGACTTTCGGCGCCACCAGGACGAGATCGCCCGGACGGGCGATAAACCCGGCCGCATCGAGGTGGCCCGCAGGTGGCACGCCGAACTCGTCGACCACGAGTTGGCCGCCCCCGGATGGCCACGATCGGTCGGCGGCCTGGAATTGTCGCTGGCCGACCAGCTGGACTATTACCGGATGACTACCGACGCGGGGGCGCCGCCGCATCCGTGTCCGCTGTCGTTCATCCTCGCTCCGACCCTCATCGCCCATGGCAGCCAACAGCAGAAGGCTCGTTTTCTGAGACCGCTGTTGCGTGCGGACGAGTTCTGGTGTCAAGGTTTTTCCGAACCCGGTGCGGGCAGCGACCTCTCGTCGCTGTCCACCCGCGCGGTTCGCGACGGCGACGTCTACCGAGTCACGGGTCAGAAGGTGTGGACCACGATGGCCGACCGCGCCGACTGGATGTTCGCGCTGGTGCGGACGAGCTCCGGTGCGAAACCATCCGAAGGCATCACCTACCTGCTGATCCCGATGAAAAGCCCGGGGATCACCGTGCGTCCACTGCACGACATCAGCGGCGCGGCGCACTTCGCCGAGGTCTTCCTCGATGATGTCGCGGTGCCCGTCCAGAATGTGGTCGGCGATGAGGGCGCGGGCTGGTCGATCATGCGCACGTCGCTGGGCCACGAGCGGGCCACCGCTTTTCTGGCCGACGAATTCAAGTACCGGCGCACGGTCGACCGGGTGATCG
>NZ_DASXEP010000027.1:0-18588 GCF_036490025.1 Mycobacterium sp.
CCGCCCTCCAGCGGTACCCGCATCACGATGCCGCGCCCCTCCTTCGTCGCTTCCAGTGGACCGTCACCGGTCCGGGGCTTCATCGCCGCCATCGAGCGCTCCCTCCAGATTCGAGCTGGCCCGTCAACTGCACATTCACCCTTTCATTGTTCCCTATCCGCGCCGGTGGGTGTGCACGACCTCCGGCTCGGCGTTTCACCGAGGTGCCGAAGGCACCCAGCACGCCCGCAGATGATCGTCGACCATCCCGGTCGCCTGCATCAGGGCGTACGCGGTCGTGGGACCGACGAAGCGGAATCCGCGGCGCTTCAATTCGCGTGCCATTGCGGTGGATTCCGCCGTCGTCGCGGGAACGTCAGCCAGGGTCGCGGGCCTCGGTCGGCGCGCCGGCGCGAACGACCACAGCAACTCGGAGAGGTCGACCTCGGTGTCGGCGGCAGCCCGCGCGTTGGCGATGGTCGCCTCGATCTTGGCGCGGTTACGGACGATGCCCTGATCGGCCATCAGCCGGACCACGTCGGCATCGGTGAAGCGGGCGACCTTCTCGATGTCGAAGCCGGCGAAGGCCTGCCGGAAATTCTCCCGCTTGCGCAGAATGGTCAACCAGGACAGACCGCTTTGGAAGGCCTCCAGGCTCATCCGCTCAAACAGCGGTACCCGCCCGCGCAACGGTTGGCCCCATTCCTTGTCGTGGTAATCGCGGTACAGCAGGAAGTCCGCGCCGCCGGGCCGACCGACCGCCCAGTCGCAGCGAACCAGGTCGTCTTCGGACGCGGTCATGTCGGCTCCTGATCGTCCTCGACATCCGCGGCGCGCGGCGCGTCGTCAGCTTCCGCCTCGGCGGCGGCCGCGGCGTGCACCGAGGACAGCTGGCCGCGCAGTTGGTCGAGTTCGCGGCCGAGCCGGTCCAGCACCCAGTCCACCTCGCTGGTCTTGTATCCGCGCAGCGTCTGGGTGAACTTGACCGCGTCGACGTCGGCGCCGGTGACACCGGAGGCCGGCAGCACCGTGGGCGTCGTCCCCCTGGGCAGCGGCGGCAGCGGCTCGCCGCGGCCGAAGAGCAGACTGGCCACCCCGAACAGCACGATCGCCAGCAGGACCAGCACCACCACGTAGAGCAACACCAACGCCACGGCACCGATATTGCCTTATCGGTCCGACGTCGGCGTGCAGGCCTTTCAGCGCGGTCGGAGGGCGTTCATCGGCGGCCGGTCGGCCAGCGATACCGCCGAGGTGCGCGGCATGTAGCTCATACCGTCCGGGCCGTCGACGAAGAACTGGGTCAGGCCGACGCCGGAGTCGGGGATGCCGCAGCGGGAGAGCAGCGTCGCCACCACCTGGCGGCTCATCGGTCCCAGCTCGGCAAGCGGCCGGTTGCGGTGCGCCCGCACGCCGAGGTTCACCTGCGCGATCGCGTCCAGGCCCAGCCGGTCGTAGGTGTCGACCAGCAGACCGATCTCCACGCCGTAGCCGGGGGCGAATGGCAGCGACGTCAGCAGTTCACGGGTGGCCGCATATTCGCCGCCCAGCGGCTGCAACACACAGCCCAGCTCGGGCCGCAGCGCCGCGAGCAGCGGTCGCGCCACCAGCTCGGTGACCCGGCCACCGCCGGTTGCGCCCTCGCGGCCGCTGGCGTCGCTGACGTTCAGCGGCCGCCGATAAAAGCTCTTGACGAGGTGAATGCCATCCTCGGTGAGCAGCGGCCCGAGCAGCCGCGGCACGAACATCGGGTGCGGATCGATCAAATCCGAGTCGACGAACACCACGATGTCGCCGCTGGTGGCCGCCAGCGAGCGCCACAGCACCTCGCCCTTCCCGGGCCGCGTCGCGATCTCAGGCAACGCTTGTTCGCGGGTCACCACCCGCGCGCCGGCGGCGATCGCCCGGATCTCGGTGTCGTCGGTGGATCCCGAGTCGAGCACGATCAGCTCGTCGACCAGCCCGCCGACCACCGGCGCGATGCTCTCGATGACCGATTCGACGGTGTCTTCCTCGTTGAGGGCGGGCAGCACCACCGAGATGGTTCGGCCGGCCTTGGCCTTGGCCGCCTCCAGCTCGTGGATCGTCCACTGCGGCCGGGTCCAGCTTCGGTCAGCCAGCCAGACGTCGCCGGGCAGGGCGGCCAGCGCACCCGCAGCGGCGAGGTCGACCAGCTCTGATGCCGTCATGCCAGTCCTCTCACCGTGCGCGTCGGGGGCCGTTGCCCCTGGATCGACGCCACCATTTCCAACACCCGTCGGGTCGGCCCTACTTCATGCACCCGGAACATCCGCGCGCCCGCCGCCGCCGCCAGCGCAGTCGCGGCAAGGGTTCCCTCCAGTCGCTCGGTCAGGTCCACCCCAAGAGTCTCCCCGACGAAATCTTTGTTGCTCAACGCCATCAATATCGGCCACCCGCTGTTAACAAGGTCTTCCATGTGACGCAACAGCGCCAGTCCATGGAAAGTGTTCTTGCCGAAGTCGTGGGTCGGGTCGATCAAGATGCGGTCGCGATCCACCCCGGCGGCGACGGCCCGCTCGGCGGCGGTGGTGACTTCGCAGATCACGTCGTCGACCACGCCGCGCGTGCTGGTCCCGTAGCTGACCCGGAACGGACGGGTGCGCGGCCGGGCGCCCCCGGTGTGCGAGCACACCAGGCCGGCTCCGAATTCAGCGGCCACCACGGGCATCGCGGGATCATAGCCGCCCCAGCTGTCGTTGATCAGGTCCGCGCCGGCCCGGCAGGCCAGCCTGGCCACCTCCGAACGCCAGGTGTCGATGCTGATCAGTTGATCGGGGTAGGCGTCGCGCAGCCATTCGATGAACGGCACCACCCGGGCGGTCTCGGCTTCGGCGTCGATGCTCTCGCCCGGGCCCGCCTTGACGCCGCCCACGTCGATCACGTCGGCGCCTTCGGCGATCAGGCGAGCCGCTGCCGCCCTGGCCGCGTCGTCGGTGAAGTTCGCGCCTCGGTCGTAGAACGAGTCCGGCGTGCGGTTGACGATCGCCATGATCAGTGCGCGATCCTCACTGACCCGGCGACCGCACATGGTGGACTGCACGCTTCCATGGTGCCCGTTGGCCCCCACAAGGCTCACGAGCCTCTTCGGTCGCTGAGTGGGGGCACTCTCTTTTTTCGATTTCGCACCGCCGGTGATATCACCGACGGGCCGATATCGCATACGACCACGATTTCGAAAAAGGATGGCACCCATCTCGAGTTACTGATGTGGCGAGGGCATCAGCCGTGCGGTCGCTTACCGGCCGCGACATCGTCGGGGTAGTCGTCATAGAAGGGCACATAGCCCTCGTCTCGGCCGGCCAGCACATAGAGCGGATCCTTGAGGCCGGCGCCTTCGAGATGATAGGCCTGCTCGCGTAAATCCACCTTGCGGCTCTTGAACGTGGTGGTGTGCTCCATCGATTCCACCACCCGCACGAACAGTGGCAGCGCATACATCGGCAACTGCGCGTAGACGGTCTCGGCAAGTGCGTTTCCGTCGAATTCAGCGCCGTCGCGCAGCTTGACCGCCGCCATTCCGGCGCGGCCGCCGGTGCGCGGAATTTGCACACCGAAGACGGTGCACTCCTCGACGGACTTGTTGGACCCCAGCGCCCGTTCCACCTGAGTCGTGGCAACGTTTTCGCCCTTCCAGCGGAAGGTGTCGCCGAGTCGGTCGACGAAGGCGGCATGCCCCATGCCCTGCGGGCTCATCACGTCGCCGGTGTTGAACCAGCAGTCTCCGTCACGAAAAGCGTTGCGCACCAACTTCTTTTCACTCGCGCTTGGATCGGTGTAGCCGTCGAACGGTTGCAGCTTGGTGACCGGGCTGAGCAGCAGACCCGGCTCGCCGGTCGGTACCCGCTGCACCCGGCCGTCCGGGCCGCGCAACGGCGCTCCGCTGTCGGTGTCGTATTGCACGTAGGCCGTCGGCATCGGCGCACAGCCGGCCGACTTGGGCACGTTGAACATGTTGATGAACGCGGTGTTTCCTTCACTGGCTGCGTAGAACTCGCAGACCCGGGCGATGCCGAACCGGGAAGTGAACTCGTCCCAGATCTCCGGGCGCAGCCCGTTGCCGGCGATCAGCCGCACCTTGTGCGCGCGGTCGGTCGGCTTGGCGGGCTGGTTCAGCAGGTACCGGCAGATTTCACCGATGTAGATGAAAGCCGTTGCGTCGCTGGCAATCACCTCGTCCCAGAACCGCGATGCCGAGAACGACTTGCCCAGCGCCAGGGTCGCACCGGAGTTGATCACCGATCCGATCGCGACGGTCAGCGCGTTGTTATGGTAGAGCGGCAGACAGCTGTACAACGTATCGGAACCCTTGAGCCGCAAGCCAAGTCCGCCGAATGCGGCGAGCGCGGCCAACCACCGCTTGTGCGTCATCACGCTGGCCTTGGGGTGACCGGTGGTGCCCGACGTGAAGATGTAGAAGGCGGTGTCCTTGGCCAGCACGGCCGACGCCGACGGCGGGTTGGTGGTGGGGGCGGTGGCCGCCAGTCGTTCGATCTCCTCGACGGCCATCGGGGCAACTCCGGACCAGCCGCACTCGTCCACCGCATCGATCAGATCGGATTCGGCGGCCAGCACCTTGGCGTCGAGCAGGCCCAGGCTGTGCGCCAGCACCTCGCCACGCTGGTGGTAGTTCAGCATCCCTGCGATCGCGCCGCACTTGACCACGGCCAGCATCATCAGCACGGCATTGGGTGAGTTGCGCAGCATGATCCCCACCACGTCACCGCGACCGACACCGCGCGCGGCGAGTACGGCGGCGTAGCGATTGGCGGTCGCGTTGGCCTCGCGGTAGGTCAGCTGCTGCTCGCCGAATCTGAGGAACACCTTGTCGCCCAGCCGGGCGGCACGGTCTTGGAACACCTTGCCGATCGACGTCTTGGAGGTCGGCCGCGCCAGCAGCCCGGTGACCACGCCGCGGACGATCACCGGAACGTCGGTCAACAGGCCCGGCACCCGACTCGCGATATCGATCAGCCCGACCGATGTGTGGTCGTCGGAGTTGTGTTCGGACATGGCGGCCAGCCTATCCAGGTGCAGCAAAGGCGTTCAGCGGGGTGTGCAGGCCGTGATGGCCGCGCCGACGTCGTCGACAACCATCAGCCGATCCATCGCGTCCTGCGAGACGTATCCGCTGTCCACCAGCCCGCGCAGCCATGCGCGCAGCCCGTCGAAGTGCCCGCCGGGGTCCAGCATCACCACCGGCTTGTCGTGCGTGCCGAGATAACCGCCCGTCCAGGCTTCGAACAGCTCCTCCAGCGTGCCGATACCGCCCGGCAACGCGATGAACGCGTCGGCGCGGTCCTCCATGATCTGTTTGCGCTCCCGCATCGTGTCGGTGACGATCAGCTCGTCGGCGTCATGGTCGGCGACTTCGCGGCGCACCAGCATCTTGGGAATGACGCCGACGGTCCAGCCGCCGCGGGCCCGTGCGGCGGTGGCCAGCGCGCCCATCGCCGAGACGTTGCCGCCGCCCCAGACCAGGGTCCAGCCCCGCTCGGCGATCGCCTCACCGAGTTCGGCGGCCAATGCCAACAATTCGGGGTGGGTGGGGCCGGACGCGCAGTACACGCAAACCGTCCGTGGATGAGGTGCATCGCGTTTGGGGTGCACAGTCGCAACCTAGACCAACCGGGGGCCATAAACTCCGGCGTGTGCCGAGTGCTTGGGTTGCCGCGCCGCAGGACGCCCTGCTACGCGAGGTCGCGGCCGCTTTGGATGATCCGCAGGTTTCGGGTGCGGCGATCCTCGGAGCCGACGGGGCCGGCAAGACGTCGCTGGCTCACAGTGCCGCCGAGGCGTTCGCCGCGCCGTCGACTTCCGTGCACAGGGTGGTGGGCACCGCGACCGAGCGGGTCATCCCGTTCGGCGCATTCCGTGCCCTGCTGGCCGACGCCGACATCACCGAGACAGGCCGACCGGCCGAGCTGCTGCGTGCCGCCCACGACTACCTGACCGGCGGCGATGTTCAGCGGCTTTTCGTCGTCGACGACGCACACCACCTCGACCATCTGTCGGCCACGCTGGTCTACCAGCTGGCGCTGAGCGGCTCGGCGCGGCTGATCGTCACCGTCGCGTCCGGCGTCGGGTTGCCGGACGCCATCGCGGCGCTGTGGGCCGATGAGCTGCTGACCCGGATCGAGGTCGAGCCACTGGACGCCACGGCGATCGAGGCACTGCTGCAAACGCCGGACAATGAGCTGGCTGCCCGCAGCAAGGGCAACCCGCTGGCGCTGCGACTCCTAATCCAGGCCGGCGGCGCACCAGGCGATGCAACACTGCCCGCCCTGGTCGACGGTTACCTGTCGGGTTTGCCGTCGCCGGTGCGCACGGTGCTGGACTACCTGTCGGTGGCCGAGCCGCTGCATCGCGGCGATGTGACGGCGCTGGCGGGTGAGGATGCCGTCGAACAGGCCGAAGCTGCGGGTGCGGTCGCCGTCGATGGCGACGCGATGGTCTATGCGGCGCATCCGCTCTACACCGGCCGCGCAGGTGCCACGCTGGCGCCGGACGCCGCCCGGGCGTTGCGGACGTCGCTGGCCGAACACTTCGCCGCTCGCCCGCCCACGCACATCGGCGACCGGCTGCGGCTGGCGGCGCTGGCCGTCGAAAGCGACGACCCCGGCGCCGTTGACGATCTGGTAGCCGCGGCCCAGCATGCGTTGCGGTTCGGTGAGCTTGCGTTGGCCGAGCGTCTCGCGCATGCGGCGCTGGGCCGCTCGGGCGGACTGGCCGCGCGGCTGGCGTTGGGTTACGCGCTGGCCTGGCAGGGCCGCGGACGAGAAGCCGACGAGGTGCTGGCCGCAGTGGACTCCGAGCAGCTGTCACAGCCCGAGCTGATGGAGTGGGCAATGCCGCGGGCGGCCAACCAGTTCTGGATGCTCAGCGAACCGGAGCGGGCCACGGCGTTTCTGCAGACCACCCGCAACCGGATCTCGGCGCCGACCGCTCAGGCCACCGTCGACGCGCTGACAGCAACCTTTGCGATGAACGCCGGCACGCCATTGCGCACCTTGCGCATCGCCGGCGAGGTGTTGGCATCGCCACACGCGGGCGAGGTCGCGGTGGGATGGGCAGCCTCGGCGGCAGCGCTGAGCTCGGCTCGCACCGGACAGTTCGACGACGTCGAAGCGCTGGCCCGACGGGCAACGGCCGCCGACCATCCCGGTCTGCTGCGGTTCACCAGCGGCTTCGGCCGGATCACCGCGCTGATGATGGCGGGCCGGGTGACCGAGGCTCGGGCGCTGGCCGAGCGCCACACCGACTTCGCCGAGCTGCAGCAGCCCGGCCGGGCGATCGGCGAGACACTGGTGGGCTACGTGGCGATCGGGCAGGGTGATTTCGACACGGCGGTGCGGCTGCTGAGCCGGGCCGCCGACCCGCTGGCGCGCACCGGCTACTCGTGGGGCCCGCTGTCGTTGATGCTGCTGGCGCAGGCGCTCGGCCAGCAAGGCAACCAGCTGGAGGCCGCGAAGGCGTTGAGCCGGGCCGAGTCCCGCCACGGCCTGAAGTCGTCGTTGTTCGCTCCGGAATTGGCCTTGGCCAAGGCGTGGTCGAAGGCGGCCCGCCGCGACGCGACCGGCGCGATCGAAGCCGCCCGCGAGGCGGTGCAGGCCGCGGAACGTGGCGGGCAGTCGGCAATTGCACTGCGCGCACTGCACGACGCTGTGCGGCTTGGCGATGTGCGCGCCGTGCAGCGGGCGCAGCGCCTGGCGGTCGAGGTGAACTGCGTGTTGGGCCGACTGACGTTGGCGCACGCGCGGGCGTTGACCGACGGCGATGCCGGCGCGCTGGCCGAGGTGGCCGCCGACCTGGCCGACCGGGGGATGCATTCCGCGGCCGCCGACGCGTCGGCCCAGGCGCAGCGCGCTTAGCTGCTCAGGTATCCCCGCAGCATGGTCAACGCGTCGGTGATCTGGTGTACGGGCACCAGCTCGTCGCGGGTGTGCGCGAGGTTGGGATCGCCGGGCCCGTAGTTGACCGCGGCGATGCCCCGGGCGGCGAACCGCGATACGTCGGTCCACCCGTATTTCGCTCGCACCTGCCCACCGGCAGCCTCGACCAGGGCCTTGGCCGCGGGCTTGGACAGACCGGGCAGCGCTCCGACGGCCATGTCGGTCAGCTCGATCCGCACGTCGAGGCCGGCGAAAACGTCATGGACGTGATTCAGCGCGGCGTCGGCCGAACGGTCGGGGGCAAAGCGGAAATTCACCGTCACCGACGCCGCGTCGGGGATCACGTTGCCGGCAACGCCGCCGTCGATGCGTACCGCCGACAATCCTTCCCGGTAGCTGCAGCCGTCGATCTCGACGCTACGGGGCTGATAACCGGCGAGGCGATCCAGCGCTGCACCCAATTTGTGAATCGCGTTGTCGCCCAACCATGATCGAGCCGAGTGCGCACGAGTTCCGTTGGCGTAAACGACAACCCGCAGCGTGCCCTGGCAACCCGCCTCGATGTACCCACCGGTCGGCTCGCCAAGGATCGCCACGTCAGCGGTCAACCAGTCCGGCAACTCACGCTCGATGCGCCCCAAACCATTTGCCGTCGACTCGATTTCCTCGCAGTCGTAGAACACCAACGTCAAGTCGTGCGCGGGAGCGGAGACGGTGGCGGCCAGATGCAGAAAGACCGCGTCACCGGACTTCATGTCTGTTGTGCCGCAACCGTGTAGCGATTCGGCGTCGCGACGGCTCGGCAGGTTACCGGCCACCGGGACGGTGTCGAGGTGACCGGCCAGCAGCACCCGAGTCGGATGGCCCAGCGCGGTGCGGGCGAGCACCGCGTTGCCGTTGCGGATGATCTCGTACCCCAAAGCCTGGGGAGTCTGCCCCCGCAGCGCGGCCTCGACCTCGTCGGCGATGCGTTTTTCGTGCCGCGATTCGCTGGGAATGTCGACCAGGGCTGCGGTCAGCTCGATCGGGTCACCGCGTAGGTCCAGCACGACCCCAGCCTAATGGGTCACTTTTCGCTGCCGAGCAGACGCAGAATCGCACGCGCGGGGTCGTCGGCATGCGATTCTGCGTCTGCTCGCGCCCAACACGCACCTAGTAGCGTGGGGCGCGTGACTGCAGCTTCGGGTATTGGGCTGGCAACGCTGGCCGCAAACGGATCGGTTCTCGATACCTGGTTCCCCGCACCGGAACTGATCGAGTCTGGCGAGAGCGGCACGACGCGGTTGTCGCTGGCCGAGATGCCTCAGGAGCTGGCAGCGCTGGCCGGCCGCGACGACGAGCGCGACACCGAGACGGTCGTGGTGCGAACCGTGATCGGCTCGCTGGACGATAGGGCCGTCGACGCCTACGACGCCTACCTGCGGCTACATTTGCTGTCGCATCGACTGGTCACGCCGCACGGGCTGAATGCCGACGGTCTTTTCGGGGTGCTGACCAATGTGGTGTGGACCAACCACGGGCCGTGCGCAATTGAGGGTTTCGAGACGGTCCGGGCACGGCTGCGCCGCCGCGGGCCGGTCACGGTGTACGGCGTGGACAAGTTCCCCCGCATGGTCGACTACGTCGTGCCGAGCGGAGTGCGGATCGCCGACGCCGACCGGGTGCGACTGGGCGCGCACCTGGCAGCCGGGACAACGGTGATGCACGAGGGCTTCGTCAACTTCAATGCCGGCACGCTGGGCGCATCGATGGTCGAGGGACGCATCTCGGCGGGTGTGCTGGTCGGCGACGGCTCCGACATCGGCGGTGGCGCCTCGATCATGGGGACGCTGTCCGGCGGTGGCACCGAGGTGATCTCGATCGGCAAGCACTGCCTGCTCGGCGCCAACGCGGGGCTGGGGATCCCGCTGGGCGACGACTGCGTCGTCGAAGCCGGCCTGTATGTCACCGCAGGCACGAAAGTTGCTCTGCCTGATGGGAAATCGATCAAGGCCCGCGAACTGAGCGGCAGTAGCAACCTACTGTTCCGGCGCAACTCGCTGACCGGCGCGGTCGAAGTGGTGTCCCGCGACGGGCGCGGTATCGCGCTCAACGAGGACCTGCACGCCAACTAGGCAGACGAGATCCCGTGCGGATTCAGTGCACCCAGCGTTGATAGCAGAAAGCGCCAATTCTCGCCGGTTGGCAAAAACGCTCAATGTGGGGTGCGCGCGGCGCGTCCGGTCTGGGCGCATCTGCCAGCTGCGGGCATTGGTCCGTCGCGTTGACGACGCATCCCGGTTCGTCCGCGTGGGCCCGTGCAACCGAGTCGGCACCGCCAACGGCGCTCATGATCGTCAGTACCGCGGCGCCTGCCATCACTGCCTGTCGCGCGTATCTCCGCACCGATTGCCCCGAGTTCCGCCGGCTCACGACGGGCCAAAATGAACGGGTGGTCCGCTGCGTCTCCATAGGCGGACTGTAGTTCACAAAAGTAGACTTCGGTAGCGAACTGGGGAAGTCCGCCCAGTATTGTTGGAGTGCGTCCACAAAGCAGCGTTATTGTCTACTCATGGAGGACTGCGACAAGGATCCGGCAGTGGTGCTTCCCTACCTTGTGGGGAGACCCCTTGCCGCCTCCGAGGTGTACGAGGCATTCGGGTACCGCAAATCGGCGTACTACAAGGCGGTTCGCGAGAACAGGTTGGTCACTGCGGACAACCTGATCAGGGCGGCCAAATACCTACGGTTGAACCCGATCGACTTGCTCGTCCGGTTCGGGCTGATCCAGCTTGAAGCGGTTACCGAATACGTGGCATCAACACGCGGCCTGCCGAAACTGCGCGACCTGCGCCCCGACCCCAGCAAACCGCCGGTCTGACCGCAACCAAGGAGTCGCTTGCGACAATGATGTCCGCACTGATCATCGTTACGCTGGTCGCCGTCTTCTACAGCTTGTGGATCCGCCGGGAGACCTGGCGCTCCCGCTGGGAAGCCGATGCGAGCCTCAACATCGCCCTGCAAGGATGTGCCGTGCTGCTCATGTCGCCATGGGCATCGGCAACCCTGGGGCCACCCCTGCACTACGTGTTCCGTCGATGGAATGTCGAAGATCTTCTCGGCCACATCTGCCTGATGGTCGCTGCGGCGTCGATCATCGACCACGGGTTGGCGCGACTCGGCGACCAGGGCCAATGGCGCAGGATCTTCAGTCGGCACATTAGAGCCGCGTTGTGGCTGGGTGTTCCGGTGTTGGTGGCGGTGTTCATTGCAGCCGACGAGGGCTATCACCCTGATCTGTTTCCGGCTCACGTCAGCACCGCCTCGTTCGGCGCCTATTGGATCGTGCTGGGAATCCTGCTCGTCTACCTGTTCGGCTACGCGGCCAGAGTGATGCTGATCGTGCGAAAAGACCCTCGCTCGACGGTGACGGCCACCCTGTACTTGATCTCGGCCGCATTCGGTGTGGCAGCGACGGTGATACAGGTGACTACGGCTGAAGCCGGCATTGATATCACCCTGCCCGTTTGGTTGTGTGCATGTCTGGGCGCGATCGGTTTCGCGTACGGGTCCGCACGATCCTGGCACGCCAAGGTGGCGTGGTTCAGAGACAGCAAGACCGCACCACCACCGCCGCGAAACGACTGAGCGAGCCGGGCGATGGTGCCGCGATGAAAAAACCACCGACACAACGCACTCCGCGGTGGTCGGTGGTCTTCCTGTGTGGGATTTGACGACCAGGTGTTTGGGCATGACTCTCGGCTTGAAGCCGTAACGCCGGCACCGACATCCCGCCGAGGCCAGCAGGGGCCGCCCACTCGAGTGCTGACCCGTCCGGCCCGCTCGGCGATCAGATTCACCCGTTGAAGATCATCAGCCCTTTGACGCCACGCCGACCCAGTCCCATGCTCTTCAAAGTTCGGCCCGCCATCAAGAAGCCGTTAACACGCTATGCAATTCAGCCCTGGTTACGCCGCTCAGGTGTAGCCATGGACCCGGCGCCGGATACCAGCACAGTGACCAGTGGGACCGACCCCGTCAGGACAGTTGTCAACCCGAAAGTGGCCCGTGAAGTTATGCAGCCCCCGGCCGTGCCCCCAGTCGGACTCCAACCGGCATGCGATCAAGATCGCCACTATGGTGCGCGGCGGGCGCGCGGTGATCGATGGCATGAGCTTTCACACCAATCTGCACTCCAAGCGATTTCAACGCACTGTGTCGGCGTCTCGCGATCTGGCAATCCGTGGGTCGTGTTCCGACGATGCCCGCTGGGCCCACTAGCGAGGTCTTCTTCTCCGCCCTGGTGCATGAGGTGCTCTCACAGCATCACTCCGCCACTAAGGCCGAGGCTTGCGCCGTCAAAGTGTTTTTGCCGCAGCGCACTTACCAAACAAACACAAGACGAGCAACCACGTCAGGAGGTCGGCTGAAACAGACGCCAACATCCGCTGTTTATGACAACACGACCCACAAGGAGAAAAACTCATGTCGTTCGTAACCGCACAGTCGCCGGCGTTGATGGCTGCGGCGAGCAAACTGCAGCACCTGGGCACTGCGATGGCCGCTCAGAATGCGGCCGCGGCAACACCCACTTCGGATGTCGCTCCGGCAGCCGCCGACGGGGTGTCGGCACTGCAGGCCGTGCAGTTCTCCGCCTACGGGACCTGGTACCAGCAGGTCAGCCAGCAGGCCGAGGCGATACACCAGATGCTGGTCAACACCCTCGGGTCCAATGCCGGTTCGTACGGCGATACCGAGTCGACCAACCAGGCCGCCACCGGTTCGACCTCGCTGACGGGACTTCTCAATTCACTGGCCGGTGGTTCACCGGCGGCTCCTGGAGACCCAAGTTTGCCGTCCAACTTCGGCGCGACCATCGGCACGCCGTTCAACTGGGCGCAGAACTTCTCCGCCGCCTCGTCGGACATGCTCGACCTGGCGCAGGGGCAGTTCCTTGCCCCCGATCCGCTCGACGCGACCGATGCTGTTGGCCTGACCGGCGACGTCGGCGCAGCGGCCCCGGCGGCGGCGACACCGATGAGCTCCGCCGGCCTGGGCGCGATGCCGGTGTCGGCGGGCGTCGGTCAGGCATCCGCAATCGGCAAGTTGTCGGTGCCGCCCAGCTGGGCCGGGGGTGGGGTCGGGACGGTGAATCCCACCGCCGCGACAATGCCGGCCGCCGGCTGGACCAGTGCAGCCCCGCAGGGCGCACAGGTGAACACCCTGCCCGCCGGAGCGCCGTCGGTGGCCTCGACCCAGCGCGGGGGTTATGGCATCGGCGCACCACGCTACGGCGTCAAACCGACCGTGATGCCCAAGCCGACCGTCGTCTAGCCACCAAACAACTAAGGAACAGGTTCAGAGCAATGGTTTTTGACTTCGCAGCAATGCCCCCGGAAATCAACTCCGCACGCATGTACACCGGACCCGGATCGGGCCCGATGATGGCCGCCGCGGCGGCCTGGAACAGCACGGCCGCCGATCTGAGCACGACGGCAGCCGGCTCCCAGTCGGTGATCTCCGAACTGGCCGGCGGCGAGTGGCTGGGGCCGTCCTCGCTGGCGATGGCCAGCGCTGTCCAGCCCTACATCGAGTGGATGGAGACCACCGCCGGCGAGCTGGCCCAAGCAGCCACCCAGGCCATGGCGTCGGCGGCCGCGTACGAGACGGCGTTTGCCATGACGGTGCCGCCGCCGGTGATCTCGGCCAACCGCACTCAGCTGGCCGCCCTGGTCGCCACCAACCTGCTGGGACAAAACACCCCGGCGATCATGGCCACCGAAGCCCTCTACGGCGAAATGTGGGCCCAGGACGCCGCCGCCATGTACGGCTACGCCGGCTCGTCGGCAAGCGCTGCCGCGCTGAGCCCGCTGACTCCCCCGCCGCTAACCAACCACCCGGGCGGGCAGGGCGCACAATCCGCCGCGGTCGCCCAGGGTGCGGCGACCAACGCCCAGGCGGCGGGCCTGCAGGGGCTGGTGTCCAACACGCCCAACGCCATGCAGTCGCTGGCGACCCCGCTGGCCGCGGCCGCGGCCGACAACCCCATCGACGATTTCTTCGCCAACAGCCTGGTGTCACAAATTCCGAACGGGATCATCGACACCGCCGCGTGGCAGATGTTCGCCCTCATCCCGTCCGCGATCTTGTATTCAAAAACGGCGGGGGAGGCGGCCGCCGGCGGCCTGGCCGCCGGCCTGGTGGGCACCGGAGCCGCGGCAGCGCCGGCAGCCCTTGCCGGCGCGGGGTCGGTGGGGGGATTTGCCGCCACACCGGTGCTTGCCGGGATGGCCTCGGCATCCTCGGTGGGCGGGTTGTCGGTGCCGGCCGGCTGGTCCGCGGCCACCCCGGGGGCGGGTAACTCGTTGCTGGCCGGCTCGGGTTGGACCGCCCCGGCCGAAGAAGGGATGGCAACGACCAATGTGGCGGCCGGCATGCCGGCGGTGGCCTCAGCCGGTCGCGGTGGCCACGGCTTCAGCACGCCCCGGTACGGAGTCAAGCCGACGGTGATGCCGAAATCCGTTCTGGTGTAACAAAAGGCGACGTTTCACCGCACGCGTGGCCGCGCACCCCGTAGGGTGTGCGGCCACGTTTTTCCTTCCCGCCAAGCCCTGCGCCACCGCCTGAGATTCGGGAGGCGTTGGGCCACAATGCAAATCCAGTCGACTCACAGACTTCGCTTCGTTTACCGCCGTATATTGCGGGACGACGCAATCTTTGGCGTTATGACACCAAACTGAAGGAGCGACTCACATGTCCTATGTGACCACACATCCTGAGGCGCTGGACTTCGCCGCGGGCAAATTGGAAGGCATCGGCACGTCATTGTCCGCGCAGAACGCGTCGTCGGCCGCATCGACCACTGGCGTGGCTCCCGCTGCCGCTGACGAGATTTCGACGCTGCAGGCAACCCAGTTCAGCGCCTACGGCAACCTCTACCAACAGGTCAGCGCGCAAGCCACGGCAATTCACCAGGCCTTCGTGCAGATGCTTGGGACCAGCGCGGGCTCCTACGGCGACACCGAGGCCGCTAACTCGGCCAGCACCGGCGCAGCGGGCCTGGGCGGCTTCTCGCCGATCGGTCAGCTAACCCAATTCGGGCAATTCGGCGTCCTCCCGGGCTTGCTCACCAATACCGGTTTCGGCGCAATCGCGGGCGCACAAAATTTCGGCGCCGCGGCATCGGACTTTATTCCGTTGGCCACGCAGACCAACAGTGCCGTTCTGGTCAGTGACGCCCCAGCTGCGGGCCTGAGCGAACTCTCGCCGGTGGGAACCCCGCAACCGGCCAGTGTCGGCGCGGCGCCGGTGCTGGCCGGTGTGAGCCAGGCCCCGGCGGTCGGCGGGTTGTCGGTGCCGCCCAGCTGGGCCGCGAATGCCGGCAATTCGGCCGGCCCGGCCCCGGCGAGGCTGGCCGGCGCAGGCTGGACCAGCGCCGCGCACGCCGCGCCGGTGACGACGGTGCCCGGCGGGGTGCCCTCGATGGCCTCCACCGGCAGAACCTCCGGCCTTGGAGTGCCGCGCTACGGCATCAAGCCCAAGGTGATGCCCAAATCGACCGTCGTCTAGCACGCCGCCTACTACCGAACAGGAGAACGACATGGTTTTCGATTTTGCAGCCCGCCCGCCCGAGATCAACTCCGCGCTGATCTACGCGGGCCCGGGGGCCGGTCCGATGATGGCGACTGCGGCGGGCTGGAACAGCTTGGCCGCCGAATTAAGCACTGCGGCAGCCTCTTACGAGTCGGTGATCTCCGAGCTGGCCGGCGGGGAGTGGCTGGGTCCGGCCTCGCTGGCGATGTCCGCAGCCGTCGAGCCCTACGTGGGGTGGATGAACAAGACCGCGGCGGCCGCCGAACTCGCCGCCACGCAGGCGATGGCGTCGGCGGGCGCCTACCAGAACGCGTTCGCGATGACGGTGGCCCCGCCGCTGATCGCGACCAATCGCATTCAGCTGGCCGCCCTCGTCGCCACCAACATCCTGGGACAAAACACCCCGGCGATCATGGCCAACGAGGCGCAGTACGCAGAAATGTGGGCCCAGGACGCCGCCGCCATGTACGGCTACGCGGCCGCTTCGGGCAGCGCCGCCACGCTGAACCCACTGAGCTCCCCGTCGCCGACCACCAACCCCGCCGGCACCGGCGCCCAGGGCGCCGCGGTCTCGACCGCCGGTACCCAAAGTCAGCTCAATCAGCTGGTCTCCAGCCTGCCCGGGGCGATGCAAGGGTTGGCCTCCCCCGCCGCGTCGTCGTCCTCATCGAATGGTTTCCTCAACGACCTGTTCGCCTCGGGCAGCAACATCGGTATCTACAACGACGCCGTCGCACTCATTGGTGCGGGGTCGAACGCGGGCGCGTGGAACGGGTTCCAGGCGATCGTGACTGGTGTGACGAGTAACGCCTCCGCTGGTGGGTCCGCCGCCGCGGCCGCGGCTCCGGCGGCCCTGGGGGCCGGATTGGGCACGGCACTGGCCGGGTCCGTCACGCCCGCGGGTGGCGCCGGCCTGGCCGCGACCCCGGTGCTGGCCAATCTGGGCCAGGCATCGACGGTCGGCGGGATGTCGGTTCCCGCCGCATGGTCGACGGCCACTCCTGAGTCCAGCGCCGAGACGCTAACGGCCGCGGACTGGACGGCGGACGTCGACCAAGCCGGCGGCACGACCAACGTGGCGACCGGGATGCCCGCGGTGGCCTCGTCCGGCCGCGCCGGTTACGGCTTCGCCACTCCGCGTTACGGTGTCAAACCCAAGGTGATGCCTACCCAGGTGCTGGTCTGACCCCAATTACCCAGCACCGTCGGACAATTCGAGTTGCCGACGCGCTGCCTCACCGTCGGCATCTCGCGGGGAACCAAGTGCGGTTCCCCTGGTTTCGGGAAGTAAGTAGGTGCACACAAAGCTGGCCGAGGCCAGGACGGCCAGCATCGGACCGACCGCCCAGCTGCCAAACGTTGCCTGTAGCGTGCCGGCGATCAGCGGCGGTGACGCGCCGCCCACCACGCCGGCGAGGTTGACCGCCAACGCCGATCCGCTGTAGCGGTAGCGGGTGGCGAACAGCTCGGGAATGAAGGCGCCCGTCGGTCCGGAACCGATCCCGGCGATCGCGGACATGCCGACGATGGCAACGGCGTACAGCATGGGTTGGCCGCTGTCCATCAACGGCATCACCACCACCGACCACAGCACGCAGCCGGCCCAGCCCACCAACATCATCCGACGACGACCCACGCGGTCGCACAGGCTGGCCGAGAAAGCGACGGACCCAATGCTCGCCAATCCGGCCAGCGCGCCGACCGCCCAGATGAAACTGCGGGTGTATCCGAGGTTGGAATGGGCGTAGGCGGTCAAATAGGTGTTGCCCATGTAGGCGAAGCCGAAGCCGCCCAGGATGCTGCCCGCGGCCAACAGGATCTGCCGGCGTTGCAGGTGCAGCAATTCCGTGATCGGCGCTGCGGTTATTGCGTTTCGCGCCTTTTCCTCGGCGAACACCGGTGTCTCGTCGATCCGCAGACGCACATACAGCGCGATCGCGATCAGGGCGGCGCTGATCAGGAACGGTATGCGCCAGCCCCACGCCATGAAAGCGGGGCTGTTCTCCCCGATGCTGACGTTGACACCCAGAAACGTCAGGCTGGAGAGCACCCCGGCGGTACCGCCGCCGAGCAGAGTGAACATGCCGTACCGGCCGCGCTGGTCGGCCGGCGCGTGCTCGGCGCTCAGCAACGCCGAGCCGGCCCATTCACCTCCGACGGCGAACCCTTGCAGGAGCCGCAGCGCGATCAGGATCATCGGGGCTGCGACACCGATGGCCGCCGTGCTGGGGACTACGCCGACGGACACGGTGGCGACGGCCATCAGCATCAGCGTGACGATCAGCGTCTTTTTCCGGCCCAGCCGATCCCCGAAGTAGCCGAAGGTGGCGGCGCCGATGGGCCGGGACAGAAACGCACTGGCGAACGTTCCCATCGAGGCGATCGTGCCCAGTGTGGGACTGAGATGCGGAAAGAAGACGGTAGGAAACACCAGCGCAGCCGCGGTGCCGTAGATCAGGAAGTCGTAGAACTCGATTGCCGAGCCGACCAGGCATGCAGCGGCAACGCGCCTCATCGGTGTGACACTGCGGCTTTGCACGCTAACGACGGTAGGAGAAAAGCGCGCAGGTGTCACACCCGCCGCGCGTCATCAGTCGCGGGTCAGCAATTCCTTCTTCAGCACCTTGCCCATCGCGTTGCGTGGCAGCTGGTCGACGAGCCGGACCTCACGAGGCCGTTTGTGCACCGAAAGCTGTTGTGCCACATAGTCGATCAGCTCCTGCGGCTCGGCTTCACCGACTATGAACGCCACGATGCGCTGGCCCAGGTCGTCGTCGGGCAACCCGACCACCGCGGCCTCGGCCACGGCCGGATGACCCAGCAGCACCGTCTCGATTTCACCCGCGCCGACCCGGTATCCACCGGACTTGATCAGGTCCACCGACTCGCGGCCGACAATGCGATGCATGCCGTCGCCGTCGATGACCGCGGCGTCGCCGGTGCGATACCAGCCGTCGGCGTCGAAGGCCTCCGCGGTGGCATCCGGCCGGTTCAGGTAGCCGTTGAACAGGGTCGGGCCCCGAACCTGCAGTCGCCCAATCGTTTCCGCGTCATGCGGCACCGGTTTGTCGTCGTCGTCGACCAGGCGGGTCTGGATGCCGGCCAGCGGCAGGCCAACCCAGCCGGG
>NZ_DASXEP010000051.1:0-4598 GCF_036490025.1 Mycobacterium sp.
CACGTCGTTGAGCTTGGCGATGACGTCACCAAGGACTTGATCGGGACCCGCCAGCGATTCGGCAAGCGCCGACGTCTCGGTGATCAATGTCAGTACCGACCCGGAATCCCCTTGCAGCGCTTGGATGATCCCGTTCGTCAGGTTGTCCACCTGTCGTGGGTCCATCACGGCAAGCAGCGGCTCGAACCCGTTGAGTAGATAGGAGATATCGAATGACGGCCTGGTGCGCTCTAAGGGGATCAGGCTTCGGTTTGCCAGTGGCGTCCGGTCTCCCGACCTACCCGCTGACAGACCGAGGTATCGCTGTCCGATGATGTTCTGATAGGTCACCGATGCGATGGTGTCGTGACGGAGGGTTTGCTCCCTTTCCACTCGGAACGTAACTTTGGCCAGGGCGTCCTTCAGGTCGATTCCATCCACCCGCCCGACACGAACTCCGGCAACGCGAACATCATCGCCGGGATGTAGCCCGGAAACGTCGGTGAAGATGGCCGAATAGGTGTTCGTCGGACCCGCGACCTGGCGACGCAGCGTGACCAGCACCATCCAGCTCCCCACCGTCGCCAGCACCAGGAACAGGCTCAGGCCGATCAGCGGGTTGCGGTACCTCACCGATCGCCCCCTGAATCCGGCGCGAGTTGTACCGTCGCTCCACGCACCAGTGGTCCCAACAGAAACTCGGTGGCGGCGTTCGGTTCACTACCGACGATGACGCTTAACTGACCCTTCTCCTGACGGCTGCCGACCGGGCCGACGTTGCCACCGAAAACGGCCGTTTGTCCTTGAAGGGTCGACGGCGGAACAGGTTCGGACGGCGCATCCGGCTGGTCCGGAGGTGCGATTTCCGCCGGGAGTAGCGATGGTAAGGCTATGCCCGACGGTGTCGACCCGGGGCCCGGCAGCGGCGGGGGCTGCTCAGCAGCTGGGGGTACTGGTGCGGCTTGTTCGGGAACGAGGGGACCTTGTCCCACGTCGCCTCTGCCCCGTATCGAATCCCGCGGTGGGGCCAGGTTGGGTCGATTCTCCGAGACCCCTGGGGGCAGCGGGAGTCCCCGAGACCCCAATGCCAGACTCAACGCCGGGGCAACCGGCACCTCGGGTGCCGTGTCGCAACTTGGACCCTTCATCGCGCCGTACCGAGGGCAGTCCGCACGCACGTACGTCCGGGTAGGAGTGAGGGAGATAACCGCTTTGACGAATGGAAGCTGTGCCGCATTGTTCCACCCCACATACCGGAACCCGTCGACCACCTTCATGATCCGACCAGCCATTCGATGAATCGCGCCGGCGTTATCGGCGAGCGCACCCACCACCGGCGTCAGCTCGGTGGTGATGTTTATCAACCTGTCGGTGTGATGATCGAACGCATCGCCAAACGTTCCGACGGTGCTCAGCCCTCCAGACAGGAGATTGGCCAGCGCTGAGCGCTTCTCGGCCAGGGTCTGCATCGGCCGCACCGCGCTACCCAGTGCGTCGAACAACTCGGGCGAGACATCTCGCAGTCCGTTAACAGCGGCGGTGAAAGCGGCCAACGTGGTCGGACCGGTATCGTCGCCGAGAACGGCGTTCAATTGCGTGGCAATCTCATTCAGATCCCGTCCCGCGTTCTTCAGTCGGTCGCCGCGGCCCTGGGTGGCTTCGCCCAGCGCTGTCAGCCATCCGATGCTGTCGGCGGAGGGCTCGCGACCGAAAGCCCGGAGCAGCCCGCGGACCTTGTTCAACGTGGTCTGGAAAAGCACCGTTGGCAAACTTTGGTCCTCGTGGATAACCGCCCCGGCCCGCAGCGGCGCGGCGTTTTTGCCGTTGTCCACGAACTGCACCGACGACACCGCGAAGACATTGGACGGAACCACCCGAGCGGTAACGGTGCCGGGGATACCCGCGGCGTAGGTGGGCTTGAGGTTGATATGGACGATGTTGGGCTGTGCGCCCCTGGCCGGAACGACATTGGATACGAACCCGACCAGTACGCCGCGGAACTTCACGTCCGACTTGGCCGGCAGACCATCGCCCACGTTGATCAGCTCGGCGCTGACCCGTACGAGTGGGTCTAGTCTGCCTTTGTATTTCGCAATCATGAGCGCGGCAATGGCAGACGCGATGAGCACGAACGCGACGCCCGCCATGAAGAGCCGGCTGTTCGACGGGCCGCGGCCCCCGTGGTCGAAGGAGTTCGGCATTGCTATCCGCCGAATCTCGCGCCGGCGTCGACGCCCCACATGGCCATCGTCAGCAGTGCGTTCAAGATGATCACGACGCTGATGCTCGCGCGCATCGCATGTCCGGCCGCGACACCGACGCCCTCAGGGCCGCCGGATGCGTAAAACCCGTAGTAGCACTGAAGCGCCGACGCGACGAAGACGAAAACAACCGCTTTGATCGTGGCCAACACAACGTCTCTGCTACTGCTGAACAAGGCGAAATAGTGCAGATATGTCCCCAGGGACGAACCGGAGGCCACGGCAAACACCGTCTGACTGGCAAAATATGCCACCGCCAAACACACCAGGAACAGGGGAATGGCCGCAACGACTGATGCCACGACGCGGGTCGTCACCAGATACGGAACGGGGTTGATAGCCATCCCTTCCATTGCGTCGATCTCCTCGGAAATGCGCATGGCGCCCAATTGTGCGGTGAAGCGACACCCCGCCTGGGTGATGAATGCGAGTGCGATCATGACCGGCACCAATTCGCGCGTCGATCCCCACGAGGACAGCAGACCGGTCGCCGGACCCAAGCCGAGCAGGTTCAACGAGTTGTAGCCCTCGACGGCGAGCAGCGCGCCCGCGCTGACTCCCAATACCAAGGCGACCCCGACAGTGCCACCGCCGACCACAATCGACCCGTTACCCCACGAGATATCCGACAGAGTCCGCAGGAATTCCCGGCGATAGCGGCCCAGCGTGACCGGGGTCGCCGACAGTACTCGGGCGAAGAAAAACACCATGTGACCGACTTTGGCGGCCGTCAGTCCGCCGGCACGTGTCGCTTGAACAAGTGGGCCGGCGCCGGGGACGTAATACTTTGCGACTACCACGGCTACAAGCTCGTCCGCGGGAACAGAATGAAGTAGAGCTGACTCAGGGCGACGTTGACGGCCATCAACAGCAAAATGGATTCAACCACCGCCGCGTTCACCGAATTCGCAACCCCAGCAGGACCACCATGCGTGTCCAAGCCCTTGTGGCAGCTGACGATCGCCACGATCGCCCCGAAGATAATCGCTTTGACCAGAGCCAGCACGAAGTCGTCGACCGTAGCGAACGCGGAGAACGTTGCCACAAACGAGCCCGGCACTCCGCCTTGCAGGTACACGTTGAACAAGTAGCCCACGACAAACCCGGCAAAGGTCGCCGATCCAGTCAACGCAACCCCTACCACGATGACGGCGACGAATCGGGGAACCACCAGACGCCGGATCGCCGAAACACCCATCACTTCCATGGCATCGATTTCTTCGCGCATCATTCGCGAGCCCAAGTCAGCCGCCACCGCCGAGCCCACGGCCGCCGCAAGCAGTATCGCCGCCACCAGCGGAGCACCCTGGCGGATCACCACTAACCCGTTCGCGGCACCAGCCAACGAATCGGCGCCGACTTGCTCTGCAAGTACCGAAAACTGGATCGCCAAAGTGACGCCGACCGGAATCGTCACCAGTAGTGTTGGGACAACTGCGGTTCCGGCCATAAACGCCGCCTGTCGGACAAACTCTCCCACCGGGAATCGACGGGCGAACAGATCGACGAAGAGATACTGGACGGTGCGTATTCCCAGCACCACCTGGCCGCCCACGGTGTGCAGCGACAACAACGGATGCGACTGCAAGTACCGGCGGCCCCACCCGCCGATCTCCCTGAGAGCCGAGCGCTCGCTAAGCGGCCGCTGATCTTCTTGCGAAGCAGTCAACAACATGCCGCAGCCGGCGATGATCCCAGAGGCCGCCGAATCGGCCACGGCGACGCCAGCATTCGAGCGGTCACTCTGGGCACACGCATACCCGGCTCTCGATTGAGCCGACCCCGCCGACCTTCTGGCCACTGCCTCCCCAATCCGGCACTCGCTGGTGCAAACCGCAAACAGTCATATAATTCGATGGTTTAATCTATTAACACAATGGAGACGATCCCACAGCACGACACCAGTTGGCAAGATCGGCAACTCCATCCAAGAAATCCTGGGTGGACTGCTCGGCTCAACCGGTACCAGCCCTCGTAAGGAGCGGGATCATCATGACCACTACCGAGGTTGTCGACATCCAACCCATTCCGGAACACGTAAGCCGTCAGATCATCCTCCCGGAGGGGCATCGAGACGAGGTAGCACTGTTCGGGGCCTACCGATGGCTGCGCGAGAACACTCCGCTCGGCCACGCCCACGTCGACGGCTACGACCCGCTCTGGCTGGTCAGCAAGCACGCCGACATCATGGAAATAGAGCGGCAGCCCCAGATCTTTAACAGTGGGGGCGGCGACAACCCGGGTTCACACAACCCGATACTGGCCAACCAGGCCGGTGATGAATTCACCAGGAGCATCAACAACGGCAGCTTGCGCATCCTGGAGACGCTGACCTACCTGGATCCACCCGAGCATTCC
>NZ_DASXEP010000070.1:0-8400 GCF_036490025.1 Mycobacterium sp.
AGGAGATCCAACAGCGCTATCTGCCGGCGATGATTGAAGGTCGCGAAAACGTCGCGATCGCGCTGACCGAGCCGGGGTCTGGCTCCGACGCCGGGGGCCTGACGACCGTGGCGCGACCGGTCAACGGCGGATGGACGCTGGGCCACATTTCTCCCATTCCGCGGCGGCGCGCGGCGGAATGCTGACGCTGAGCGAATGCGCGGCGACTGAATGGGCCGAATCCGGTGTCCGCGTCAACACCGTCGCCCCCGGATCGATCGCGTCGCAGGGTCTGGACACCTACGACGACAAGGACACCGCATTTATTCGCAACGACTTGACACCAGGTATCCCATTGCAGCGGTTTGGAACTGAAGCCGAAGTCTCAGCGGCTATCGTCTATCTGCTGTCGCCGGCGGCGAGCTACATCACCGGGTCCTGCATCCGCATCGACGGGGGAGCGCCGAACGCCCGTCGTGGATGGTGGGATCTGCAGCCGGCCAAGAACAATGTGGCCTTCGACGGGTTCCACCGGTCCTCGCCCCCCGCGATCCTCGATGAGGCGCCGTGATCTGTGTGCAGTCCCCACTCGTCGCGGCAGGGTGGGATCCGCTCAATGTGTCACCCGCCCCGGCCTACCCTTCCCAGGCACGCCGGCGTAGGCCTGCGCGATCTCGAGCCACTCGGCCGCGAGGTCACCCTCGACTAGAAGCGCCGTCTCGGTCCAGTGCCGCCGCTGGGTGACGACGCGCACGAAGTCTTCGCTCGTCCGCTGACCCGCATCGGCGGGACCCCACGTCCACAGTTCGTCCGGGTCGGGGCAGCGCAGCTCGACGCGAACGCGTTCGTCCGGGACCGCACGCTCGTGCAGGCGGTGCGCGAACGCGAACGTGCTGACCCCCAGGTGGGCGATGCTGCGCAGACCCGTGCAGGGCGGGTGCGGGACGCCGAGCGCGTCGTAGACATCGCATGCACACCACCCTTTGCGGCGTTGTACATCGCATGGTCCATGAGCTCGGTGCGCACCGAGTCGGCGCCGATGTTGACGGCCCGACCGTGACCACGAGATACCATGTGCGGCAACATCGCTCGTATACAGTAGATGGTCGTCCACAGGTTGCTGTTGAACGGTGGCGCGCAGCGGCTCCTCAGTGTGCTCCCGCGTTGGCCAGCCCGGGATCTTGTCCGGCAGCATGGGGAGTGTCTTCTCGCAGCCCACGAAAATGGTCGTGTAACAGGTGATTACGAGTCCGGCTATGACGGATCGGCGCCCGATGGGGGCACGAGGGGCCGGCGCTTCCCCCGCAGTTGCTCCGTCATGACGTGGCGCCGCGGTCGCGTGGCGCAACCACCCGTGGCAGTTGATCTTTGGCGCCTTGTTCAACGCGTGCACAGCAAATCACCGACGCTCGACCGTTAAACCGGAAAGTGACCCTGATGGGGGACCCATAATCCCTCTTGGTGGAGCAGTCACCGTACTGAAAGCGTCGATATCGTTCCCGCCATGCCGCAGGCTGAGCATGACCATCTGCAGCTGCGGAATCGGGGTTTCCTCGCCGTGGCAGTGTCGTCAGGCACACCGCGGCGCGACCCAGTTCGCACGCGCGATAAAGGCCGTCTAGAACCCGGCATAATCGGTCACCGGCCCTCGTGTCACCAACGGGTTTCGCTGATAGGCCGACGAGGCATGCGTCGCGAGCATTCGCGAGCGAACCTGCGGTGCACCCACCTGACGAACGTGTCGTGGAGGCACCAATGGTGACGGTGTATCGAGTCGCCAAGCCCGTTCGCGTAATGGGCGGCTTCTTCGCGATGGCGCTGGACGGCATGGTGCTGACGTTCAGGCCGCCGTTCGCCTGGCGTGAGTACCTACTACAGAGCTGGTTCGTGGCGCGGGTGTCGATGCTGCCGGCGTTGATGATGACGCTTCCCTACTCGGTGATCCTGACGTTCATCTTCAACATCCTGCTGACCGAAATCGGTGCCGGCGATTTCTCTGGAACCGGCGCGGCGATCGGCACCGTCAACCAGATCGCTCCCATCGTCACGGTGCTTGTGGTTTCCGGCGCGGGCTCGACGGCGATGTGCGCCGACCTGGGAGCTCGGACGATCCGCGAAGAACTCGACGCGATGCGCGTGTTGGGCATCAATCCCGTTCAGCGGCTGGTGGTTCCGCGCGTGCTGGCGGCCACCACTGTGGCTTTGGCGCTGGAATCCGCGGTGACGGTGGTCGGTCTCGCCGGCGCATTCTTTTTCACCGTGTATGTCCAACACGTCTCGGCGGGTGCGTTCGTGACCGGGCTGACGACGCTTACCGGCCTTGCCGACGTCATCGTCTCGATGATCAAGGCGACGCTATTCGGCTATGCGGCAGGCATGATCGCCTGCTACAAGGGCATCTCCGTCGGCGGTGGTCCGGCCGGTGTCGGCAACGCGGTCAACGAGACCGTTGTCTACACCTTCATGGTGTTGTTCGCGATCAACGTCATCGTGACCGCCGTCGGTATCCAATTCACGGTGTCATGAGGTGAACCCATGACGCTTACCGTTCCCAGCAAGCTCCATCCGCGGCTGCAGCGCACCATCAACCTTGTGGTCCGCGAGTGGAATCGGATCGGATCGCAGATGCGGTTCTATGCCACGACGATCGGTGCGATTCCCGATGCCGTCATCAACTACCGGACCGAGGTGCTGCGGTTGATCGCGGCAATGGGGTTGGGTACCGCAGCGCTCGCAATGATCGGCGGGACTGTCGTGATCGTCGGCTTCCTGACGATGACCACCGGTGCCTTGGTGGCAGTGCAGGGCTACAACCAGCTGGCGTCTGTCGGTATCGAAGCCCTCACCGGTTTCGCGTCGGCTTACTTCAATGTCCGGCTCATTGTGCCCGGAACCGCCTCCGTCGCCTTGTCGGCGACCATTGGTGCCGGCGCCACCGCTCAGATGGGCGCGATGCGGATCAACGAGGAAATCGACGCGCTCGAGGTAATCGGTATCCGCAGCGTGAGCTACCTGGCGTCCACCCGGGTCGTCGCCGGGGTCATCGTGGTCATCCCGCTGTACTGCATCGCAATCATGATGGCCTTCCTGGCCTCCCGCGCTGGCACCACCGCCATCTACGGACAGGGCACCGGCGTCTACGACCATTACTTCAACACGTTCCTCAGCCCCCGCGACATCGTCTGGTCGTTCCTCCAGTCGGTGGCGATCACGGTCGTGGTCATGCTGGTGCACACCTACTACGGGTACACCGCAAGCGGCGGGCCGGCCGGGGTGGGTGAAGCCGTCGGCCGGGCGGTGCGTACCTCGATGGTGGTCGCGGCGGTGGAGATCGTGCTGATCACCCTCGCCGTCTACGGCCAGTCCGGCAACTTCCACTTGGCGAGCTAGTGACATGAAACAACGCAGACCAGGAGAACACCGCATCCCCACCGCGTGGTGGACGCTGATCATGTTGGGGGCAATCGGCCTGTTCCTGTTCGTGACCACGGCGGCCTTCAGCGGCATCTACAGGTCGTATGTGCCGGTGACATTGACATCGGATCGAGCGGGACTGGTGCTGGAGGCGAACGCCAAGGTGATGTTGCGTGGCGTCCAAGTCGGCCGGGTCAGCCAGATCGGCAGTGGCAGGAATGGGGCCAGCTTGAGGCTGGAGATCGATCCTGACCAGATCCGGTATATCCCGGCCAACGTGCAGGCACAGATCAATGCCACCACTGCGTTCGGCGCCAAATTCGTCGACCTGATGTATCCGTCGAACCCAAGTCGTGCGCGGCTCGCCGCCGGTGCGGTACTGCATTCAAAGAATGTCAGCACAGAGATCAACACGGTCTTCCAAAACGTCGTCGACCTGCTCAACATGGTTGATCCGCTCAAGCTGAACGCGGTGCTGAGCGCGGTGGCCGAAGGCGTGCGCGGACAAGGTGAACGGATGGGCGAGGCCACCACCGACCTCAACCAGGTCTTGCTGGCACTCAACGCGCGCAGCGACACCATCCGCCAGGACTGGCGCAAGCTCGGCGACCTCAGCAACACCTACGACGCAGCCGCCCAGAACATCCTGACCATCTTGAACACCGCCAGCACCACCAGCAGCACCGTTGTGAATCATCAGAAGGAGCTGGACGACCTGCTGCTCAACACCGTTGGTTTCGCGCAGGCCGGAACCAACCTGCTCGGCCAGAGCAAGGACAATTTCGTCGCGTCGGTCAACACCCTGGAACCTACGACGAACCTGCTGCTCAAGTACAACCCCGAGTACACCTGCTTCTTACAGGGCGTCACCTGGTATCTCAACAACGGCGGCTATGCGGCGTGGGGCGGCGCCGACGGCCGGACGCTTCAGCTCGACGTCGCGCTGTTGCTAGGCAACGACCCCTACATCTATCCCGACAACCTGCCCATTGCCGAGGCCAAAGGCGGACCCGGCGGAAAGCCGGGATGCGGGTCGCTGCCGGACGCCACGAAGAACTTCCCGGTGCGGCAGCTCGTCACGAACACCGGTTGGGGAACCGGGCTCGATATGCGGCCCAACCCTGGCATCGGGCGTCCCTGTTACGGGTCATACTTCGGGGCCACCCACCCTGTGCCGGAGCCGCCGCAGGCGAGGCTCGATGAACCGGCTTCGGCGACGAGCAGGCGCTTCCGCAGTTGCATCCCCGGACCGGCGGTTGGGCCGCAGCCAACCCTTGGGTTCGCAACGCCGCCGTACGGGGCGCAGCTCTACGGGCCGGGCGGGGTGCCGCTGTTTCCCGGGGTACCGCCGGCACCGCCGCCGCCGGGTCCGCCGCCACCGGCAACGGGTCCACCGCCACCCTGACCGCCATTCTGGCCGCCGACGATCCACAGAAGCAGGAGAGAAGCCATGAAGGAAAACCTCAGAGGCACCATTGTGGGCCTGGGCACTTTCCTGACCGTTAGCCTGCTCGCGGCGTTCCTTTTGGTTTCGGTGTTCGCCCAGGTTCGGTTCGGCGCAGGCAACACCTATTACGCCGAGTTCAACAACGTGACCAATCTGAGGAAGGGCAAGCTTGTCCGGATCGCCGGGGTGGAGGTCGGCAAGGTCAAGAACATCTCCATCAATCCGGACGCGACGGTGCGGGTCGAGTTCACCGCCGAAAAATCAGTCACCCTCACCGAGGGAACCCGGGCGGTGCTGCGCTACGACAATTTGTTCGGCGACCGCTACCTGGCGCTCGAAGAAGGGGCCGGGGGGCTCAAGACGCTTAGTCCCGGTCGAACGATTCCGCTGGCTCGCACGGAACCCGCGCTGGATCTGGATGCGCTGATCGGCGGCTTCCGCCCACTGTTTCGGGCGCTCAACCCGGACCAGGTCAACGAGCTGAGCAAACTGTTCATCCAGGCGTTTCAGGGCCAGGGACCCACGATCGGGACGTTTCTGGACCAGGCGGCCGCGGTGACCAACACGTTGGCCGACCGCGATCTGCTGATCGGGCAGGTGGTCGACAACCTCAATGTGGTGCTGGGGTCGCTGGGCGGTCAGAGCGACCGATTGGACAAAGCGGTGACGTCGCTGTCCCAGTTGGTTCACGGGCTGGCCGCCCGCAAAACCGACATCTCCAACGCGGTGGCCTACACCAACGCCGCCGCCGGCTCGGTCGCCGACCTCATGTCGCAGGCCCGGCAGCCGTTCCGGAAAGTGGTCCAGCAAACCGACCGGGTCGCAAACATTGCGCTGGCCGACCATGACTACCTCGACAACCTGCTCAACACGCTGCCGGACAAATACCAGGCGCTGGACCGCCAGGCGATGTACGGCGACTTTTTCAGCTTCTACTTCTGCGACGTCGTGCTCAAGCTCAACGGCAAGGGCGGCCAGCCGGTGTACATCAAGATCGCCGGTCAGCCCTCGGGACGGTGCACGCCCAAATGAAATTGTTCTCTGAACGCAACCCCATGATCATCGGCGCCATCGGCCTCGTGGCGGTCTTCGTGGTTGTCCTGGCTGCGCTGCAGTGGCAGAAGCTGCCCTTTCTCAACCCGGGCAGAAACGTCTCCGCGTATTTCGCGGACGCCGGCGGGCTGAGGACCGGCAATGGCGTCGAGATCTCCGGTTTTCCGGTGGGAAAGGTGTCCAGCATCGAACTCGACGGGTCCGGCGTGCTGGTGAAGTTCAAGGTCTCCAAAAACGTTCATCTGGGCGACCGCACTGAGGCGGCGATCAAAACCAAAGGCCTCCTGGGCAGCAAGGTCCTCGACGTCACACCCCGCGGCGACGGCCGGCTCGAGGGCATCATCCCGATGGATCGAACGGTGTCGCCCTACCAGCTGCCCGACGCTCTTGGCGACCTTGCCACCACGATCAGCGGCCTGAACACCGAGCAGCTGTCCGGATCGCTGACCACCTTGGCGCAAACCTTTGCCCATACCCCGCCGGATCTGAGGAACGCGCTAGAGGGGGTGGCGAGGTTTGCCCAAACGCTCGACGAACGCGACGCCCACCTCCGTAGCCTGCTCGACAACGCGGCCAAGGCCACGGGAGTGTTGGCCAAGCGCACCGACCAGGTGGTCAGCCTGGTGAAGGACACCAATGCGCTGCTGGCGCAGCTGCGGACGCAGAGCGCGGCCCTGGACCAGATCTGGACGAATGTCTCCGCGGCGTCGCGGCAACTGCAGGGATTCATTGCCGAGAACCGGCAGGAGCTGCGGCCGGCACTGGACAAGCTCAATGGGGTGTTGACGATCATCGACAACCGCAAGGAGCGCCTGCAGAAGGTCATCCCAATGGTCAATGCCTATGTCATGTCGCTAGGCGAGTCGGTTGCGTCGGGCCCGTTCTTCAAGGCATACGTGGTGAACCTGCTGCCGGGACAGTTCGTGCAGCCGTTCATTAATGCCGCATTCTCCGACCTGGGACTGGACCCGGCGACACTGCTGCCGTCGCAGCTGACGGACCCGCCGACCGGTCAGCCCGGGACTCCGCCACTGCCGATGCCGTCCCCGCGGACCGGCCAGGGCGGCCAGCCACGGCAAAATCTGCCCGACGCGATCACCGGCAACCCGGACAACCATCAGTGCGGTGTTCCCGGCGTGGCTTTGCCCGGTCCTGGCTGCTACCCCTATCGGCAACCGCCGCCGGCCCCGCCAGCTGGCGGTCCTCCGCCGGGGCCGCCCCTTGTTCCTATTCCCGCACCGACCCCCACGCCGGTCATTGTGAACGACCCTGCGACGCGACCGGGAGGCCAACCGTGATGGGCTGGCTACGAGACAACGCTCGCGTGGTGCTCGCGAGCACCCTGGTGCTAGTGCTCGTTGCCGGTTTGGTCGTCGGGATGCGAGCCAGCGATCAGGCGGCCCGGACCGTGGTGGTCGGCTACTTCGACAACAGCAACGGCGTATTTCCCGGCGACGACGTGCGCATCCGGGGCGTGCCGGTGGGCAAGGTCGAAAAGATTGAACCGCAGCCTCTGCGGTCCAAGATTTCATTCTGGTTCGATCGCAAGTACAAGGTCCCCGCCGATGCTAAAGCCGTAACTTTGTCGCCGCAGCTGGTGACGGGTCGGGCCATCCAGCTGACCCCGCCCTACACCGGCGGGCCCACGATGGGTAACGGCGCGGTCATTCCCCAGGCCCGCACGGCGGTGCCAGTCGAGTGGGACGACTTGCGAGACCAACTGCAGCGCGTCACCGAATTGCTGAAGCCCACCCAGCCGGGCGGCGTGAGCACGCTGGGTTCGCTCATCAACACCGCTGCCGACAACCTGCGCGGGCAGGGCCCCACCATCCGCGACAGCATCATCAAACTGTCGCAGACGGTCTCCGCGCTCGGCGACCACAGCAAGGACATTTTTTCCACGTTCAAAAACCTGTCGACGCTGGTGACGGCGCTGCACGATAGTGCCGATCTGCTCGAACAGCTGAACCGCAACCTGGCCGCGGTCTCGTCGGTGCTCGCCGACAATCCGAACAAGGTCGGTCAGACGGTGGAGAGCCTCAACGGGGTCCTGTCGGACTTGCAGAGCTTCGCCGCAGACAACCGTGAGGCCATCGGCACCACGTCGGACAAGCTGGCGTCGATCACCACGGCGGTGGTCCAGAGCCTCGACGACATCAAGCAGACGCTGCATATCGGCCCGACGGTGTTGCAGGACTTCAACAACATCTTCGAGCCGGCCAACGGTGCGCTGACCGGCGCGCTGGCGATCAACAACTTCGCCAACCCGATCGCCTTCCTCTGCGGAGCTGTGCAGGCCGCCTCCCGCCTCGGGGCCGAGCAAGCGTCGAAACTTTGCGCGCAGTACCTGGCGCCGATTTTCAAAAACCGCCAGTACAACTTCCCGATGATCGGAGAGAACCTCTTCGTCGGACCACAGGCCAGGCCCAACGAGGTCACCTACAGCGAGGACTGGATGCGGCCCGACTACGTTCCGCCAGCTAATACGCCGCCGCCGGCCCAAGCGG
>NZ_DASXEP010000099.1:0-6142 GCF_036490025.1 Mycobacterium sp.
GGGCGCCGCCACGATGCGCACCAACGACGTGCTCGAGGACGACGAGATCGCCGACGGCTACATCCTGACCTGCCAGGCCGTGCCGGACACCCCGTCGGTCCTGGTGGAGTACGAGTAGCGCTGCACGGCAGCACTTTCCGCGGTCGGGAATGGAACGAGGCGTTCCGGGGCTGAAACACAGGAAGAACCGGAAAGGACCTTCCGCTATGACTGACCTGCCAGCCTTCGAAAAGCTCGCCGCCGCCGACCAGGGCCTCGTTGTCTTCACCACGTTGCGTCGCGACGGCAGCGCTCAGGCGTCGGTGGTCAACGCCGGCGTCCTGCCGCACCCATTGACCAACGAGCCGGTCGTCGGGCTGGTAGCCATCGGCGGCGCCCGCAAACTGGCCCACCTACGCGCAGATCCGCGCACCGCCGTCACGGCCCGCGCCGGTTGGCGGTGGGCCACCGTCGAAGGGTCGGCGCAACTGATCGGACCCGACGACCCTCACCCCGACGTGGACGACGAGCGGCTGCGGGTGATGCTTCGCGAGATCTTCACCGCAGCCGGCGGAACACACGACGACTGGGACACCTACGACCGGGTGATGCGCGAACAACGTCGCACCGCGGTGCTTATCTCGCCGGCCCGCGTCTACACCAACCCGGCAGGCGGTTAACGCAGTTCAGCCGCCAGCTCCGCGATGACCTCGCGGGTGCGTCGTTTGGAAGCGACCAGCTCGTCGCGGTTCTGACCGATCGGCAGCAGCCGCACCGACAGGTCGGTCACTCCGGCATCGGCGAACCGGCGCATCCGCGCCAGGATGGCCTCTTCGTCGCCCGCGGCGCAGATGTCGCCGACGTCGCGCGCGTCGCCGTAGTCCAGCAGCCGCTGGTAGTTCGGCGAGACCTCGGCTTCGCCCAAGATCCGGTTGGCTCGGTCGCGGGCCGCGTCGACTTCGCTTGATGCGCATAGACATACGGGTATTCCGGCGACGATCCGCGGCGCAGGGCGCCCGGCATCGCCGGCGGCCTTGGTGATCCGCGGAACCACATGCTCGGCGACGGATCGCTCGTCGGCCATCCACAGCACCGTGCCGTCGGCGTGCTCGCCGGCCAGCGCCAGCATCACCGGGCCGAGCGCGGCGACGAACACCGGCAGCGGCGCCACCGGCGCGAGATCCAGCGGGTTGTGCACGGTGAAGTGCTCGTTCTCGACGTCGACCGGCCCCGGCCCGCCGAACGCGGCGTGCAGAACCTCCAGATAGTCGCGGGTATATGCGGCGGGCTTCTCGTAGGGCAAGCCCAACATGTCCTGGATGATCCAGTGGTGCGACGGCCCGACTCCCAGCGCCAACCGGCCCCCGGTGGCAGCATGCGTCGATAAAGCCTGACGCGCCAACGCAATTGGATGCTGCGCCTGCAGCGGCACCACGGCGGTGCCGAGCTCGATACGGGTGGTGCGGCTGCCCATCAGCGCGACAGCCAACAGTGCATCAAAGTCGTTGGGCACCTGGGGAATCCATGCGGTGTCCACGCCCGCGGTTTCGGCCCACTCGATATCGGCGAGCATCTTGGTGACCTTGCGCGCCGGGTCGCCGCGCTCGGCGCCGATCATTACTCCGAGACGCACGTGTTCTCCCTGGTCGATGGGGACTGCCAGTCAGAGTGCAGTTATCTTTCAGACGATAACGTACTTGCAAAAAAAGAGAATGCCAATATCATGCGGTCACCAGCGCAGACGACGGCCGCGTTACGCCCGACAGAGAATCTCGCCGTGCGGAATGGAAAGCCAGCCATCCGGAGCAGCAGCCCAGTCCCGCCACGCCGTGGAGATCTCGCGCAGCTCCGCGGCGCTGGACATCCCCGAGTCGACCAGTTGTCGTGACAGGGCCGACTCGACGATCCGGTCGGCCCACATCCCGCCCCACCAGTCCCGGGTCTCCGGCGTGGCAAAGCACCACAGGCCTGCGGTGGGCGTGATGTCGTCAAATCCGGCGTGCTGCGCCCATGACAACAGTCGCCGGCCCGCATCCGGTTCTCCGCCGTTGGCCCGCGCGGCCGCGGAATACAGCGTCATCCAGCGGTCCAGCGGCGGAAGCTGCGGGAACCAGGTGAATCCCGCGTAGTCCGCGTCGCGGGCGGCGACGATACCACCCGGCTTGCACACTCGACGCATCTCGCGCAGCGCTTGCACCGGGTCGGCCACGTGCTGTAGCACCTGATGGGCGTGCACCACGTCGAAGCTGTCGTCGGGCACGTCCAGTGCGTGCACGTCAGAGGTTGCGAAGACGATATTCGACTGCCCCCGGGCCTGGGCCTCGGCGCGCGCCAAATCCAGTGCGTCATCGGTCATTTCGATGGCGGTGAGTTGTCCGGGCGCGACCCTGGCGGCGAGGTCGACGGTGATGGTTCCGGGGCCGCAGCCGACGTCCAGCACCGACATTCCCGGCTGCAGATGCGGCAGCAGGTATGCGGCGGAGTTTTCCGCGGTGCGCACCCGGTGCGCGCGGAGCACCGACTCGTGATGCCCGTGGGTGTAGACGACCTGATGTTTTGTCGTCACGGCGCGACTCCCTTGCGTTCGAATCGGGTGGTCAATGTCAAGGCTACCGCCGACCGTTTCATAATGCGAAACAGCTATCTCATATGGTGGGATGCGCTAGTTGACCGGGACGTCGAGGATGGGCCGCTGGACCCCGGCGCCCGAGCCGTCGAAATGCCACCATTCACCGGAGTACACCGATAAGCCGCCCGCGCTCATCGCATCGCGCAATCGGCCTCGGTTGGCCTGCTGGGCGGCGCTGACACCGTCGGTCGCGAAAGCCGTTGCCCTCGGCGAGAAGTCGTCGAAGTCGGTGCCCATGTCGACGAGGCAACGCGGGCATTGCTCCTTGACGTTGGCCAGCGTCACATCGACCGAGCGGCCGGACTCGTGACTCTTCGCATAGTTGCCGGGCTTGGCCACCCAGGCCGGATTCGGCACGATGCCAAACATCTTGACCTGCACGTCGTGTGGTCGATAGCAGTCCCAAAAGACGAGCACGTTCCCCTGCGATGCGAGCACCTTCGCGGCGGCCGCAAGGCCGGAAGCCATCGATTCGTGCACCAGGCAGCGGGCATTGGCGGGGTAGAGCTGCGTGTGGGTGAAGTTGCTCGGCGTCGCATAACGCAGGTCGATCAGCGCGTTGGGCACCACGGAGCGCACGTCGACGAATCCCGCTGTGCGCGCTTGGGGACTCAGCGGGGGCACGTCCGCGCCGGCGCGTGCATCGCAGCTGGTAGCGCCGAGCAGGAACAGGACAACCAGGAGCCGAAGTGCGGGCATGGGTTCAGTATGCGACCGTTGTTTCAGCTCCAGTCGATGGCGGCGGCGCGTTGCCGGACACCCTCGACCCGGGCCGCGATTTGGGCGGCGACGGCGTGCTGCTCGTTTTCCATTGTCCTGGCCAATGATTCGGCCTCAGCCACGATCTGCTTGAGCAGGTCTCGGTGGTCTTCGATCACCGTGATCGTCGCGTTTCTGACGGCCACCGCCGCGGAGCCCCGGGCCTCCGACGGGGAAAAACCGCAGGAGAGCAGCGGCGGCAGCGTCTGACGCTCGAAATCCGTCATGTCGCGGGACAGGTGAACGTTGAAGGTTGCCCGGTACGGATCCCGATCGTCGAATTCAACACTGCATATCTTGAGTGGGTCCATCAGCCGCCGTTCAATGTGCCGCGAGGGCGCGCGCCCTCTCGACGCCGAATTACATATGTGTAGTTTACCGGCGTTTTCGGGTGGGCGCGGAAGCCGGCTTTATGCTGACAAGGCCTGTCGGACGAGTCGAAGGAGACCGTCATGACCGTCGGTACCGTTCCGCCGAGTGTTTTCGACGCCGATCTGCCCACGCTCAGCTACGGCGCCGACGAGACTCCCGCGGAGGTCTACCCGCGATTCCGGGAGGCGCAACAGCAGGCGCCCCTCGCTTTAGGCCCGTTCGGACCCGAAGTGCTCTCCTATCAGCTCGTCCGTGCCGTGCTGCGCGACGAACGGTTCCAGCCGCCGCCCGGCATCGTCCTGCAGGCCCAAGGCGTCACCTCGGGCCCGTTGTGGGACAAGGTGATGAACAGCTTGCTCTGCATGGAGGGCGAGACGCATCGCCGATTACGCGGAATGTGTTCCAAGGCGTTCACCCCTCGTACGGTTGCGCGCCTGCACGATGCCATGGTCGACGTGATGAGCGGTCTGGTCGACCAGGTGGCCGACAAGGGCCGGTGTGACGTGGTCGCCGACCTCGCGCGCCCCTACCCCGTCCCGATCATCTGCGCGTTGCTCGGCGCTCCCCGCGAAGACTGGCGGCAGTTCTCGTCGTGGGCTGACGACATCTTCAAAGCCTTCAGCTTCTCCGCCGACATTCGACAACTCGAGCCCGTCGTCATGCGGGCATGGCGAGAGCTCGACCACTACGTCGACGACATGGTCGCCCATCGCCGCCACACCCTGACCGACGACCTGCTCTCCGACCTGATCCGCGCCGAGGATGACGGCGATCGCCTTGATGCCGCCGAACTGCGCATGCTCGCGGGCGGCCTGCTGCTGGCGGGAACCGACACCACGCGCAACCAAGTGGCCGCGTCCGTGCAGGTGCTCTGCGAGCACCCAGATCAGTGGGAGCTGCTCAGGGACAATCCCGAGTTGGCCATGCACGCCGTGGAGGAGACCATGCGCCACTCGCCGATCGCGGGCGGGACCCTGCGCCTCGTGGTCGACGACGTGGAGCTTGACGGCTATCTCTTCCCAGCCGGAACCATGGTGCTGATGAATACCTTTGCGGCCAATCGTGATCCGACCGTCTACGACGATCCCGATCGCGTTGACATCACCCGCGAGGGCGCACCGGCGATATTGACCTTCGGCGGCGGCGTGCACTACTGCCTGGGCGCCAATCTGGCGCGACGCGAGATCGCCGAAGCGCTGAATGTTCTGACCGCCCGACTGCGCAACCCGCGGATCGTTGGGCCGGTGCCGTGGAAACCGATCGTCAGCCTGAGCGGGCCGTTGAGCCTGCCCATCGAGTTCGACGTGCACCGATCGTCGTGAGCCGAATAGGTATGGTAACTAGCGAACTTCGTCAAAGACGGTCGAGGCAATTTTGGCCGCTGCGTCGCGTTCGGACAACTGCGGCGGAATCAACTCGGCATGCATGGTCCGTCCGTACTTGGACCGCATCAGCCGATGTATCGACGGGACCACCACGCCGTGAAGGACGGGATACTTGCGGCGCAGCAGCCGTGCTGCTTGTCGATACTCGGCGCCCTCCAGCAGCTGCGCCTGCGCCGGCAGCATTGGCCCGATCGGCTTGCCTGACATCGTCGCCGAACCGAATTCGACATTCGGGTTGCGCCGGATCCGGCGTACCTTGATCGCTTGCTCGTAAGTCCGAAAGTACGCACGGTCTCCGTCCACCGCGATGCTGACGGGGCTGGTTCCAGCGGTTCCATCCTTACGAAATGTGGTGAGCCTGATCGTCTTCTGCCGAACGAACGGGACCAACAGCGGCTCGGTCGCCACGCTGACGTGGCCCAGCACATAGCCGAGCTGACGTAACCGCAGCACGAACGCGATGACCAACAGCACCGACGCCGCGGCCAGCGCCCACGCTTGGAGGGCCGAACCGTCGAGATCCACGAAGTGGTTCACGGCATGCACGGTGTTCCCGACGATGTATCCGGCAAGTACGGTGGCCAACGCATCCGACCAGATCAGCGCGAGCAGCAGCATGACGCCAAGACCAACCTGGAACGCGCCGACGTCATGCACGAAGTGCTCATGCGGGGGGAACCCGACCGACTCGGCGAACGAGCGGGGATCGATCAAACACCAGACCCCTATCGCAGCGGTGAGCAGTCCGATCAGTGCCGTGATCGTGACCAGGTATATCCGTGCCGGGGTTCCGATAGGAATCATCTGCCGTCCTCCAATGGTTTCGTCCTCCAATGCTGGACGAGACTTCACCCCGATGTGTGACATGCACCTCGAAGCCATCCACCACCTCGCCCATTGGGTGATGCCGGCTACAACAGCGCCGAAGAGGTCACGTTTCGCGGTTGGGGGGTGCCTTGGGTGTATGGCATCACCGCAGGGGCAGTTGACGTCAGCGATAAGGAGGTAACGAGTGGAG
>NZ_DASXEP010000105.1:0-4400 GCF_036490025.1 Mycobacterium sp.
GGTGCGGCACAACGTGGCGGCGCTGGCCCTGACGGCGGCGACCTTGATTCCGATGGCGGCGGCATGCTCTGATTCCGGCTCCAATCAATCCCAGTCGTCCCAGTCGTCCGCGCCGTCGTCGGGGCAGGGGAGTCATGGACCGTCCTTCCCGCAGTGCGGCGGCATCAGCGACGAGACGGTGAACAAACTGACGCAGATCAACGGGCTGGTCAACACCGCCAAGAACTCGGTCGGCTGCCAGTGGCTGGCCGGCGGCGGGATCCTCGGGCCACACTTCTCCTTCTCCTGGTATCGCGGTAGCCCGATCGGACGCGAACGCAAGACCGAAGAGTTGTCCCGTTCCAGCGTCGAAGACATCAACATCAACGGCCACGGCGGCTTCGTCGCGATCGGCAACGATCCGCAACTGGGTGATTCCCTGTGCGAGGTCGGAATCCAGTTCAACGACGATTTCTTCGAATGGTCGGTGAACTTCAGCCAAAAGCCGTTCCCCGACGCCTGCAATATCGCCAAAGAGCTTGCGCGCCAGACGATTGCGAACTCCAAATGAGGACCACCGTGCGTCGTCGGGTCCTGGTGAGCGTGGCCGTACTGGTCACCGCGATGTCCGTATCGACCGGCTGCACCAGGTCGGTGGGCGGCACCGCGGAAAAGGCGGGCGCGGGTGACACGCCCCGCAACAACAACTCCGAGCAGCAGTACCCGAACTTGCAAAAGGAATGTGAGGTACTGACCACCGACGTGTTGGCCAAGACGGTGGGCGCCGACCCGCAAGACATTCAGAGCACGTTCGTCGGTGCGATCTGCCGCTGGCAGGCGGCCAACCCCGGCGGCCTGATCGACATCACCCGGTTCTGGTTCGAGCAGGGCAGCCTGGCCAACGAGCGCAAGGTCGCTGAGTTCCTGAAATATCAGATCGAGAACCGGACGATCGCCGGCGTGTCCTCGATCGTGATGAAACCGAACGATCCCAACGGCGCCTGCGGTGTGGCCAGCGATGCCGCGGGTGTGGTCGGGTGGTGGGTGAACCCACAGGTGCCCGGTATCGACGCCTGCGGCCAGGCCATCAAACTCATGGAGCTGACGCTCTCGACCAATTCTTGATCTTCGGGCGCTGAAGCGGCAAAGTTGTTGATTTACAGCGTTATTAGGTGTCTTCGACGGGACACGGCATCCCGAGCGCACAGGGGCCGGTGCATGCAACAAACTCTTGACCGCTACGATGGCCCAGGCTCGCCGGCCCGCTGCCCCCTGCACGCGACGTCGACCCGACGTCACTACGCCGCGCAGCACCATCGCTGCAGTCGCACTGCGCCCTTCCCGGCTGGGATGATCTGGGGCGACGGCAAAACATACCCACCGGTCGTACCGTCGGTGAACGACGCGTAGTTCTCAGCGATGCGATCGACAGAGTTAGTTTATTGACACCCGAAACGGTTACCGGCCAATCGCCGTGCCCTATACGATCGACCGATGTCTGAAACACCCTCAAACGAACCATCGTCCGCAGCCGAGGACGTCACCGAATCTGCCCCCGAGCCTGCGGCCGCGCCAGAGACCACGACACACACGTCTCATGCTGCCGGCCCGTCGAAGTTTTCCCGGTGGGCCACCTGGGCGGCGCTGGCGCTGGCCATCATCGCGGTCACGGGCGCTGCTCTCGGGTACTTCTTCCCGAACAAGAGCGCGACGGCCGCGGGCAAATACACCGACCAGCAGCACAATGATGCCAAAAAGCACACTTGCGAAGTGTTCAAGATCGTCGATCGCGCGGTGGTCAGGAACTCGCACCTGAAGAACCCGGAAAACGGCGGGCCGATCGGGGCACTGTCGGTCGCCACCGCGCAGCGCTTCGCGTTCTACGACGGCGGCGCATTCCTGCGCGACCGGGTGGCCGCGGAGCCGGCGACCCCGCAAGACCTGGCCGACAACGCCAACGCGCTGGGGACCCAGCTCGAGGAACTCAGCATCGGATACCTCGCCGGTGCGCAGGACTTCGCTCAGGACGAATTGCGGCAAAATCTCGACGACAAGATCAAAAAGATCGTCGAGATCTGCAAATAGCCCGTCGTAGCACGCGTTAACGCGGCACCTGGAAATCGGTGAGCTCGGCTGAACCGAGTTCTAGATCCTTCCAGCTGCCGGTAAGGCGCAGTACCGCCATCGCCGATGTCGGAAATTTCGCCGAGATACGTTTGGCGACATCGGTGTTGGCGGTGCGCGCGTTGGCCAAGCCCAAGGCCACCTCGGTCATCCTCGGCTCGTGTGCCACCACCAGCAGAACCGAGGCGTCGTCGCTGACGCCGTTGATCTCGTCGATCACGGTGCCCGCGGTGGCGTCGTAGAGCCGCGCGACGTAACGAACCGGCGCGTCAATGCCGGTGCGCGCCAGGGTTTCGCGCGCGCGGGTCGCCGTCGAGCAGAGCACCGCGTCGATCGCCGCCAGATGACTCCGCAACCAGTCGCCCGCCAGCTCGGCTTCACGCTCACCGCGCGGTGCCAGCGGTCGGTCATGGTCGGCCACTCCGTCGGGATAGGCCGATTTGGCGTGGCGGAGCAGCACCAACGTGCGGTCGTGGTCGCTCACCCGATTCAGGTTACGGCAGCGGTCTTACTCGTCTGCGATAACGCGCGCCCACGACTCGCGCACGGTCGCGAGCGCTCGAGGGGCCGTAATGGTGAGCCTCGTCTGCCCGGCGAGCTGCGTCTGCCACGCGGCATCAGATGGGAGGGTGCTCAAATAGGTAATCACCGGGCGGCCGGTTGGTCGGCCCAAACTCTTGGAATAGACGCAGCGGGGTCTCGTCGATAGCGCCAATTCGACTGAGCGCCCAGAGATCCCATAGATCGCGCGGAGGCCGCCGATCAGCCCAAGTGGCCGTTTTTGATGTGGCGAAGGCAGCCAGAGTCGGGACGATGAGTTCCTCACGGTCACCGGACGCGTATCCGCCACAGTGCTGAAAAGCGGCTCAAGCGTGAGCCTTCCGTGAGCACGAGCTATTGCGGGCCACCTGGTCACGTTCGTCAATGTCCGTCGTGTGCTCCAGCCCAGATTTCGGCCCGCAGCAGCGCAGCCGTGAGCCGCTGTTCGGCGGCGATGGCCTTGAGACGCTTCTTGTCGCTGCGTTCATAGAGGGCAGCGATTGCAGGGCGAACCTCCTCCTCGGTATCACCAAGCAAGGGCCGGTGCGCAAGGTCGAGGATCGTTTGCTCCGGCGTCGTAGCAAGTGCTGATCCGAGTGGCATCGGGATGCGTTCTGCGTCTAGGCGATGGGTCTCACGCTTGACGAATTGGACAACAGCTGAACGGTCGATCAGGGTAATTGGCCGGTGCTGCTTGGGTACTGCGACAACAGCCGTCGCCAATGCGCGCGGTATGGCTGAAAGGACGCGGGCCGCGCTGACACCCATGAGCACGGCGTTATCCGCTCCGTAAATGGCCGATGCGATACCTTGATCCGTCGCGCCCCTCAAATCTGTCGACGCAGTAGGCTACAGATATGTCTACATCAACGACGACAATCAGAGTATCGATCCGTACCCGGGACCGTCTCGCCACCCAGGCCCGCGAACGAGGTATCTCCGTTGCTGCCCTCCTAACAGAACTGGCGTCCCGTGCCGAGCATGAGGCATTTTTCCGGGCCGAGCGCGATGCCACCCGCGCCGACTTAGGCATCCTCGGAGTGCGTCACGAAGACAACGCGTGGGACACCACCGCCGGTGACGGACTTGGCTGAACCGCGCCGCGGCGAGCTGTGGTCGGTCGCTCTCGGTGCCGCGCGCGCAGGCGAGCCCGGCAAAAATCGGCCCGCTATCGTCGTTTCCGTCGACGAGATACTTACCGGCGTCGACGACGAACTCGTCGCCTTGGTGCCTGTGTCGAGTTCGCGCTCGGGGTCGCCGTTGCGGCCAAAGGTCTTGCCCACCGAAGGGGTGGACGCCGAGAGCGTGGCCGTTTGCCGCGGCATCCGGGCCGTCTCCCGCAGCCGGTTACTGGAACGGTTGGGCACCCTGGCACCCGCCACAATGCGACAAATCGAACAGGCGCTAACCCTCATCCTGGGCATCAAGTCATAACGAACCGAAAGTTGGCTTATTCCAGCAGTCGACGAGCGAGAAGTTCGGCATTCAGCTCGCGGATTGCATGATCGACGGCTCGCTGATCGGTGAGGTCGATTCCTCGCTCGGCGAGTGCGGTGACGACCTCTTTGGCTGGGCCCCAACGGCTTTCATCGCCAAAGTGCTCGCGGAAAGTAGGTAGCCACTGGCCCAAACCTCGGCCGTGAGCGCGTCGTCGAAGCCAGCAATACGCCGCGCATCACGTAGCAATAGATCCGCCGGCTGCGGTCGTCTAGGCGAACGGTGTGTCGATCTGCTGTTGCCGCGTGTGCGGCGGCCAC
>NZ_DASXEP010000168.1:0-48397 GCF_036490025.1 Mycobacterium sp.
AGCTAGCCTTCGGATACTGAGGCCGCTGGAGACGGTATGTCCTAGCGCCGACAGGGATGGAGCCGCGTGAGAGACTCGAACTCTCGCCATTCGCCTTACAAGGGCGACGCTCTACCAACTGAGCTAACGCGGCCGGCCGACTCAATGAGAGCCGTGACAATTCTACGACGGTGTGATGTCGTCGGAGCTGCGCGCCGGCCGAACCGACGGAGGTAGCGAGGCGGCGCCGTCAATGTCATCCTGTCGGGAGCGGTCATCCGGTTCCTGACAGGGGGGCCTGCGCCCAAAGGAGTCTCATGATCTATCGCCGTCTGGTTTGGGCGCTCGGCACTGTGTTGGTGGCGGCCGCCATCCCTGTCCAGGCACATGCCGAGCCGCCGACGAAGTGTTTGACCAACACCCCCAAAGGCAAGCAGGTTTACGTTCCCTGCGATCTGCTCAACGCCGGCGCCAACTTCCCGCCGGGCCAGCGTTGTCCCGGGCCGCTCGACCAGTACCCGAAAGATGTGGCCGACTGGTGTGGGACGGCGGCCGATTCGAAACCGCCTCCCACGAGCCCTGCGACCCCAACGAGTCCTGCAACCCCAACGAGCCCGACGGGTCCTGCGAGCCCGACAAGCCCGACGAGCCCGACGAACCCGGGCAGGTAAACCGTGAGGGCCTTCCATGAAGGCGCTCCACAAGGCTCTCCGCGAATCAGCGGCGGCTCAAGTAATGGTCTAGCAGGGCGGTGAGTTCGTCCAGGAATTCGTCTCTGGCGATGGGCGGTTGGTCGAGCACGTAGCGGATAGTCAGGTGTTCAACCGCTCGCACCGCAATCCATACGACTGTGTCGGTATGTTCGCCGGTTGCCGAGCGCAGCCGCAAATGTGCCATCGCGAGTTCGCCGACTCTTTGTTCGAAGTCGATGATCTTGTCGCCCAAGCCCAACCGGGGAACGTGTTCGACCAATGCGCGAAGCACTTCGGGTTGGTCCTCCATGGCGTCGAGCAGCACGGCCAGTGTTTGACGCATGATGGCTCGGTCGTCGGGTGTACCGACATGCTCGACGAGATGTGTGGTGACGGAACGCACGACGTCGTCAGTGTAGTCGTCGATGACCGCCGCGACGATCACATCCTTATTCGGAAAGTACTGGTAGAGCGAGCCAGGACTGATACCGGCAACTTCGGCGATCCGGTTAGTGGTCGCGCCGTCATAGCCCCGATTGATCAGCACGTCGCGGCCGGCGTCCAGGATGCGTCTGACCATCAAACGCGAGCGTTCCTGGCGCGGCAGGCGGCGAGGCTGCCCAGATTGGCTGCTCATTGCTGCGTCACCACGCGAATTGTATGCGAGTGAAAGCTCGTGTCAGCATTTTGACATGACTTCCGCGACCCAAAACAGCGACCATCGCGGCGATTTTGCCGGTGCATCGGCGGTTGCGAACGACTATTACTGGCGACCTGGCATGGCGTTGCGCTCAGCACCGCCGCGTCTGCGATTCGACCCGATGTGGACCCACACACGACGGCAGATGCTCGCGCCGTGGATCGAGTTCAGCGAGGTGCCCCGCGCGACATCGTGGACTGACTTATTCGTCGACCACCTTTGGCAGGGCGACGAGTTGATGGACGCCGTCGTCGCACGATTTCGTGAGACTGGGGTGGCCGAAGGCAGGGCGCTGCTGGAACAGGCACTCGACCACGGAATCGGAGCGGTAGACGATCCACCCGCCGAGTTGGTGGCTTTGTTCGCGCAGCTCGACAACCCGCCGGACTGGTATGACGCCGAGTTGTGGGAAACCGGCCGACGCTTGTGGAACAACGCATCGCTGTCCGGCAAACTCGGCATGTTCGTCGGTGACACATTCGGAACGTTCGTTGGTGACGAAGTCGCGTATGCCACCGGGCAAACCGGACGCTTCGTCAACGCGTTTTATCGCCGCAACCTCGAAACGCTGGCCTGGTTTAACAACATGACCTACCGCAATGCGCTCGACCGCTGGGAGAATCCCTTCAAAGACACCGTGCGGGTGCGCCTGATGCATTCACTAGTCCGTGCTGGTTTGCGCCGCGCTTGGGGAGATGAGCAGTTCGCACAGCACGGCAATCCGATTTCCAACGCAATGATGATGAACGCGGCGATCAGCTTCGGCTTAGGTCCGCTGCTCGTCGATCACGCGCACGGACGGACCTGCAGTCGCGACGATCTCGATGCAGCATCGATGTACTGGGCGTACATCGCTTACGTTTTCGGCGTTGCCGAGGAACTCATCCCAAAAAACGCGTCCCAAGCAATCGAGGCAATGGACTTCATCGTTGCGTATGCCGGTGGCCCGTCGGAGTGGACCGACACCATGATCAGCGCAGCGGTCAATGACCGCGCCGGTCCAACGTGGCTCCAACATGCCCTGTTGACACCACTATTGGGCTTTCTAGCCTATTACGGCGGCGAAGACGTCACCCGCGCGATGGTTCGCGCAACTCCCCTGGCGAACATCAATCTCACACCTTGGATACGCGCTACCAAAGTGCTTGTCTACGCCAATGTCGGACTGCGACGGCTGCTCGACCAGATACCGGGAGCCACCGCCCGCGCAGCCGGGCGAAAGAGTGACACCGCGATGTGGGGTTCGCTGTTGAAAATCACCCGATTCCTGGCCGCGCGCAAGGGAATCCACGGAACCCCTTATGACCATCACAATCGAACCGCCAGCATCAATCCCGGATGTCCGATCCCACACCCAACCGGCACCGCGCCACGCTAACCACCCGCCGCCAAATTCGTCCTGCGGTCGCGACCCTGGAGCAGGACCTCCGTCACATCCCCATTGCACATCCCCGATGCTGTAGCGCGAACGGGGAGCGGTCGCGATCCGTGGCGCTCTGCTGCTCGCTGATTCCGAGTAGTTGGTCGGGGGTGGAAGCATTGCCCACGCTTGCCGCCGTTGTCATCGCCGTGTACGCGTCGTCTGGCGTCGGCGTATGGGGGCACCAGCAAAAGGGCCAGCCTTCCGATTCGTTCACCGAAGACTGTTATGACGTTCGGTGAGTCTTTGCTGGCGTCAAGTATCACGTTGTCGCCCTGGTGTTTGATGCTCGGAGGTGTTGGGGACCAATCGCTTTGGTGGTAGCGCACCCGAGCGATCGGGCCGAATCGGAGCGAGAGCGCCGTAAGCAGTGACGGAAGTTGTACGGTAAGCCTGGTTGATCGTAGCCACCAGCCTCCTTGCACGAAACCGCAGTACCGGTGTGCGGGTTTCAACCGCAATCGCAAGGTTGCCATTGTCGGTCGGTGTGCGCGTGCGGCGCCAATGTGTTCAGCGGTTGTTGACATGTGCCGGCTTCTGCCTTCCTCGCGTTTGAGGCGACGTTTTTCGCGCAAGGTTTCGTCACCGCTTCCGCATGTGAACCCTGCTGACAAGCTCCATCGTCGTGTGGATTCCGTTAGTTGGCTTGCCCTGACGCGACAACGTGAGGCTGGGCGGTTGTAGCTGCACGACAGCGGAACTCGGTAGGCGCTTAGGTGGGCTGGTCGCGAGCGCGTAGGCGGGAGGGGATCCGCTCCAGTCTTAATTGCCCGCTCGACCAAGCCGCTCGGTCAAGCGGGACTCCGGTGCCCCGGCCCAGGCTGCCGCGTCCCTCACACGGCGGTGCCGCCGTCGACGGGCTTCTTACCCGGTCGGCGACGGCGGATGTATCTGCGAGGCCGTTTAGGGCTGGGCGCTATCGCACCGCCCTCGTCTTCCCAGCGGTGGATTTGCTTGGCTGGAATGTCCGACAAATCATCGTGCATGAGCACGGATTTCAGTTTCTCGCTGAATTTGCCCATGCCAAAGACTCTACGCCCACGACCGCGCGCACACGGCGACGATCTCCGGGCCGCTCTGAAACCGACGCTGTCAGTTCGGAAGTCGCGCGAGGAGTAGAAGACTTCCGGCAACCACCAACGCAACCACCTTGATCGTCTCCAGGCCGACGTACGCGTAGTGGCCGCGAGAGCGGGGCGCGTTCATGCCGGCAAGCACCTTGTCAGAACGACGGTTCAACCGGGGCCGTACCACTCCGAGCTGGACGCCCAGCGCGACGAATACGACGACGAACGCCACTACGACGCTGGCTTTTGGCGGGCTGGCCAAGAGGATGGCCCCGACGACGATGGCGAACACGACCTCGACGCTGTTGAGCGCGCGGAAGACCCGGCGCCCGATCCCCAGACCGATCTGCAGCGTCACGTTGGGTGCACCAAACTTCAACGGCGCCTCCAGAAATGAGATGGCGAGCACCATGCCCAGCCACACGAAGCTGATAGCGACGGCGATCGCCGCCCCGGTGCTCACCCGGCGGTCCCTTCCAGCCTGAGGTGGGCCAGACACAGATCCGGTTCGACGAACGTATCTAGTCGATCGACGGTGACCGGTGCCGCCGAGCTTTCCAGAACTCCTTGCATCAGCCCAAGGTGGATCGGGCAGACGACATTGCTTCGGGTCTCGGCGAGTTCGAGGAACGGGCAGTGCCGCAGGCCAATCTGCTGCTCCTTACCGGATTTTCGGCGCTCGGGCGCGAATCCAAACTCGTCGAGCACGCCGATGAGGTGGTCGATAGATTTCTTTGCCCCCATCTCCTTTCCGTGTGGCGGCGACGATTCCAACCGCCGCCCCCACGCCCGGCCCGCGGCCAGCGCCCTGGCACGTGGATCGCGGCCGGCGGCAAGGCTCATCGCGAGAATTTCGGCGAGAAGCCGGTAATGGCGCGGTCCGCCGGGATCCATCTTCCGGATCGCACGAAACATCAGCGGCGGACGCCCTGGCCCTCGGCGGCCCGGCTCGACCTGCTCCACCCGGCCGTCGCTGACCAAGGTATCCAGATGGAAGCGGACGGTGTTGGGATGCACACCCAGCACCTCGGCGATCGCGGTGATGCCCATCGGGCCGGGCGCCGCCTTCAATACCCGTAGCACGCTACGACGGCGACCGGAGCGTTCCTCGGAGAAGCTGACGATAGCGCTCACGCTATCTGAGAATCCTGCGTCGGCAGGCTGGCCACCAGCGGCGCGTCGACGCCGAGCGGGCCCAGCTTGGCGGCGCCGCCCGGTGACCCCAGCGGCATGTCGCGGCCCGGCAGGGTTCCGAAAAAGAATGCTGCATTGTCCGCTTGATAGGGCTGCAGGTCCTCGGGAAGGTCGTCTTCGTAGTAGATGGCCTCGACCGGGCAGACCGGTTCGCACGCTCCGCAGTCCACGCATTCGTCGGGATGGATGTAGAGCGCGCGGCCGCCCTCGTAGATGCAGTCCACCGGGCATTCGTCCACGCACGCTCGGTCCATCACGTCAACGCATGGCTTCCCGATCACGTACGTCATGACGTAGAGTTTACACAAGGCCTTTTGTAAAAACGAGGGAAGGTGCGGGATCCGATGCCCGACAATGAACTCGACGTCCCACAATCCCACGCTGAAAGTAGTGGCGGTGATGGGCACGTCGAGTCGTCGGGAATCGGCATAGCTACCGCCGCGCACGATGGCGCAGAGCTCGATCCCAACATCGATGGCGGCAACTGGCAGCAAGCTCTGGGCTATCGCGCAGAGCTGCACCTGGCTGAGGACATCGTCAACCCGGAGACCTGGGCCGGCGGGCTGGAAGACAAGCGCGCGATCGCGCCGCGACTGCGGGTCGGCCGTGACAGATGGTTCAACCTGCTGTGGCTGATTCCCGTTGGGTTCGCCCTGCTGGTGGCGGCGGTGGCGGTGGGCAAAGGCCTGCACAACATGCCGGCCGTGCAGGGGTTCATCCAGCGTTATCCCGGTACCCACGTACCTTCCGAGGTCGCCCCGGGCATCCCCGCCTGGGTGGGCTGGTCACACTTTTTCAACCTGTTCCTGATGATGTTCATCATCCGCTCCGGGATTCAGATCCTGTGCGATCATCCGCGGCTGTACTTCAGTCGTAACGCCACTCCCGGCAAGGACGAGTGGCTCCGGGTGGCCAAGCCGGTGCCCGACGACCCGCTGTGGACGGCCAAGGACGATTCGGTTGCCCTACCCCGTCAGTTGGGATTGCCGGGAATTCGTCATTCCATTGGGCTGGCTCGGTGGTGGCACCTTGGCGTCGATGTCTTGTGGCTGCTGAACGGCGCGGTCTTCTACGTGCTGTTGTTCGCTACCGGGCAGTGGCGCCACATCGTGCCGACCAGCTAGGACGTCTTTCCCAACGCGGTATCGGTGGGCATTCAGTATCTTTCGCTGGACTGGCCGACCGACAGCACGTGGGTGGCTTACAACGGAATGCAGTTGCTGGCGTACTTCACCACCGTCTTCATCGCCGCACCGCTCGCGGTCATCACCGGGCTGGGGATGTCGCCGGCGCTTTCGATGCGCCTCACCGTGATCAGTAAGCGTTTGAGCATCCAGGCTGCTCGCTCGCTGCATTTCCTGGTGCTGGTCTATTTCCTGTTCTTCATCGTTGTCCACGTCACGCTGGTCTTCGCCACCGAGGCGTTGCGCAACCTCAACCACATGTTCGCCGCCCGCGACGACAACAGCTGGGTCGGGTTTTGGATCTTCGCCGCGGCCATGGTGGTAGTGGCCGTCGGCTGGGTGGCCGCGACGCCACTCACCCATCGCCACCCGCGGGTGGTGCAGCGGGTCGGCTACGCGCTCATCGGGCCGCTGCAGCGGCTGTTCGAGTACGCCAATCCAAAGCCGGGGGCGTTTACCGAAAAGGACATCTCGCCGTACTTCTGGCACAACGGCACCTACCCGGAAACCGTTGAGTACAAGGAGTTAGAGAAGAACAACTTCGTGGGTTGGCGGCTGCGGGTCTACGGCCTCGTCGAGAACCCGACTGAGTTCTCGCTGCCCGAATTGCATGCCTTGCCGTACCACGAGCAGATCACCCAGCACTTCTGCATCCAGGGCTGGTCGGGTGTCGCCAAATGGGGTGGCGTGTCGATGCAGACGATCATGGACAGGGTCAAACCGCTGCCCGAGGCCAAATGGGTGGTCTTCTATTCCCTGGGCCCCGGCGCCGACGGCGGGATCTACTACGTTGCACACCCGATCGAGCAGATGCGCCACCATCTGACCATGCTCGCCTACGACATGAACGGGGAACCGGTGAGCTACGGCCACGGGGCGCCGCTGCGGCTACGCAATGAATTGCAGCATGGCTTCCGGCATGTGAAGTGGCTCAAGGGCATTGAGTTCGTCGAGCACTACTCCGAGCTCGGCAGCGGTTACGGCGGTTACAACGAAGACCACGAATTCTTCGGGCGTCACCAAACCATCTGATGTGTGTGGAACATCTGGTGCCATCGGGATGAGGGAAGGTTCCCTTCCTCGTACTCATGCGGTAATGTTTGTACATGTCTACTTGTAAAAACTCTGAGAGGCGCGAATCCATATGGCTGCCAACGAACTTGACGTACGACAGCTGCGCAAGCCCGACAAGCACCCAACGATCTTCGCCACCTACGCCGACCTCCCGGTCGCGGGATCGTTCGTGTTGGTCAACAATCACGACCCCAAGCATCTACATGAGGAATTCGAGGTCGATCACGCCGGCAGCTACGGCTGGGAGTACCTCGAGAAGGGCCCAACGCTCTGGCGCATCCGGATCAGCAAACTCACCACTACGCCGCTCCCGCCGATTGTGACGAACACCGCCGACATTGTGGCCGCCGCCGTGGAGCCGGACGTCGCCCGAGTGGCGTGGAAGCTGGAGGTTCGGGAGCGAGACCTGGACTCGAATGTCATCGCGCTGGCACCCAACGGCGGAATCGACACGCACGCCGGGGCCGACGTCGACGTCTTGATCCACGTGCTGTCCGGCGGTGGCCGGCTCACGACCGAGCAGGACACCATCGACCTCCGCCCCGGTGCCTTGCTCTGGCTACCACGACGATCGCGGCGACAGCTCACCGCCGGTCCGGACGGACTGCGCTACCTGACCGTGCACCAAAAGCGGGAAATCCTGCCGCTTACCCCCACCGTGCGGCAGGCTGTCTGATGAAGAGCGTCACGCCGGGCGAACTTTAGTTCAGCTTGCCACCAGGGTGTCGAGTTCTGGTGTGTCCGTGCCCGTTAGCCGTCGGTGCATGGCCCAGGCGATCCTGGCGGCCTGAGTTTTCGCGCGCTCAGCGACGGGTCCGTGATACATCTCGTCGACAGTGCTGTTCCACGTGGTCAGCCAGCGAACGAAGTGACGGCCGCTCAGCGAAGTCCGGTGGTGGACTTGCCGATGCGCCTGCAATGCGCTGCGCCGGTAAAGTCCGGCGCGAAACAGCACGGTCTCCCAGAAGTCGCACATTACCGGGATGTGCGAATCCAGATCACTGATCCGCAACGCGGCGAAGGGCTCGGCGAGGACGTCGTCGACCAGCACCCGGCCATAGAACCGGCGCAACAGCGCCTCGACATCGGCGCGACCGGCCAGATCCGCGACCGATTGGCCGGCGGCGCATGCGGCTCAGTCATGCGCGATCACCCTGGCAAGGCACAGGTCTGGTTCGACAAACGGCTCGAGCTCGGCCTGCATCACTGGCCGGGACGCGGTCGAACGGCCTCCGGAGGCTGGACTCGCGAGGAGGCCCTGCAGCAGTCCGCGGTGCAAGGCGCACCCCACCTCCGGATGGGCACGGGCCAGATCCCGTACCGGGCACGCGTGCAGGCGAATGGTCTGCTGGCTGCCGGCGGTCGACGTCGCGGCCGGGGTCAACTCAGGACCGAACCCCATCCTCGCGAAAACCGCCCCGACCATCGCCGCTTGGCCCTCGAGGGTCTTCCTCGGCCCCACGCTGTCCGAAACATCCAGTCCCGCACCACGTTCGCGCGCTGACCCGGCCGCGATCCGCTCAGCCCACCGCCGGCCGGCGGCCTCTGCGCGTCGACGCCGCTTGTCGGCGGTGTTGCCCAGTTCCAGCGCCAGAATCTCGGCCAGGCTCCGATAGTCCAGCCTCTCCCGCACCGCGAGGTAACCGGTGCGAGGACGACCAACGCCGGCCCGGGTGATCCGGGTACGCTCCACGGTTCCTTCGCTGCACAACGCGTCGAGGTGAAAACGCACCGTGGTCACGTGCAGTCCCATCTGCACGGCGAGCTCGGCCGCGTCGACCGCGCCGTCATGCTCACGCACCAGCTCAAGGACTCGTTCGCGTTGCCGGTTACGCCCCGTGGCGCCCACGCGCCCGGTTCCGTGGTCGCTGTGGTCGTCCACCCCAATCGCCCCCTCGGTGCAGTTGCTCTTCAGCTATTTAACGGATATTATTCATTAATAATATCACCGGCGCAAGGGACCGAGGTATCCCATCACAAATGGGCGTGTGTCACCCCGACGGGTCCTGCCGGCATCTGATGAAGGAGCGGTGGCCGTGTCGACAACGATCCGTTCGGAAATGGCCTGGGACAAAAGAGAAAACCGGGGGTTGACGGTGCGGGCACCGCGGTGGAAACCAAGGTCATCGAGGATGCGGTGCGGTTGGCATGCCGGGCCCCGTCGCTGTACAACAGTCAACCGTGGCTCTGGGTGGCCGACGGCGGTCGGCTGGATCTATTTCTCGATCCCAGCCGTGTCCTGCTCACGGATCGATCGACGCGGGAGGCCCATATCAGCTGCGGTGCGGTGATCGATCACCTTCGGGTGGCGATGACGGCCGCGGGATGGATGGCCGATGTCGAGCGGTTTCCCAATCCAAACAACCCCGAGCACCCGGCCACAATGGAGTTCACCTCCATGAACTGTGTGACCGATGACCAGCGCCGCCGCGCCGATGTGATCCTGAAACGGCGCACCGACCGGCTTCCGCTCATGGCGCCATTCTTCGGGCCGACCGGCTGGGAATCGTTTGAGCCCGTGCTACTCAGCAGAGTCGGCGCCGACCCGGTGCGTCTGCACGTGTTGCCCGACGGGATGCGCCCACGCCTTGCCGAGGCGGCCCGGCTCACCGAATCGCTGCACCTGTATGACTCCTCGTATCATTCCGAACTCGATTGGTGGACAGCACCGTTCGAGATGTCGGAGGGCATCCCGCACAGTTCTCTGGTTTCGGCCGCCGAGACTGATCGGGTGGGCGTCAACCGAGCCTTTCCATTCACCCACAACAGGGAAAGGCGCACTGAGGTCGAATGGGATTACTCGAAGATCCTGATGCTGTCCACGGACGATGACAGTCCTTCCAGTGCGTTGTGGTGCGGAGAGGCGCTGTCGGCCGTCCTGCTGGAGTGCACGATGGCCGGCTTGGCCACCTGTCCGGTGACACATTTGACTGAGTTGTCGGTCAGCCGCGAACTCCTCGCGGCGCTGACAGGTCACACGGACCTGCCCCAGCTCCTGATCCGGGTCGGCATGGCGCCCGCGCTGGACAAGGCGCCGCCCCCCACGCCGCGGCGTCCACTTCCTGAGGTGTTGCAGCTGAAAAGTCAACCCGGAAACCCTGATGCGATCGTCCTCGCTCCCTGAGGCAATCGCACTGTGCCAGTTCGTCAGTCGAAAAGGGCTTACCCGCATTGAGTTCGGAGGAAGCCTTGCTTCGACTGCATGATTCACTCCTGACGCTAGGTCTAGCCAACGCGGTGCCGACAGTCTAGGGTTTACACAAGTATTGTTTGTAAAAACCCCCGTAACGGAGTCGATGAGTATGAGTATTGCGGAACGGCACGCGCAGACCACGTGGAAGGGCCCGCTGGCTGAGGGCGAAGGCAGGCTGTCGGAGGGCAGCAGCGGGGCGCTGGATGGCCTGCCGCTGACCTGGGCTTCACGTACTGAGCAGCCTGGCGGGAAGACCAGCCCCGAGGAGTTGGCGGCGGCAGCGCATTCGTCGTGTTTCGCGATGGCGTTGGCATTGAAGCTGGGCGAGAACCACACGCCGCCACAGCAACTCGATGTCACGGCCACTGTGACCCTGGATGCCGTCGAGGGCATCCCGACGATCACGTCGTCGCGGCTGAAGGTCAGGGCGCGGGTAGCCGGGCTGGACGCCGAGGCGTTCGCGGCCGTGGTGGACCAGGCTGCTGCCCTGTGCCCGGTGTCGCGATTGTTCGCCGGTGCCGAGATCAGTGTTGACGCCGACCTCGACGAGGGCGAACCTTCCCGGCCCGCAGATTGATACCGGGGAGGACATGATGCCCAGCCTGGCGCTATCTACCGCACTGAAGCAGGAACATCACGAAATCTACAGTCAGATCGAGGCTTTCATCGAGAAGCTCGAGTTGGGCAGCGTTCAGCCCGAACCATTGACCGCGGCATTGGAAGCGCTGCACCGGCACATCTACCTCGAGGAGGTCTTCCTGTTCCCACCGATCCGCGAGGCCGGGATGGTGATGCCGATCTTCGTGATGATGCGCGAGCATGGCGAACTGTGGCGCACCATAGACGCCCTGACAGATCTGCTCGCAGACGGAAATGACCGCCGGCGGCTAGCGGATATCTGCCGTCAGCTGCTCTACCAACTCGACCAGCACAACTCCAAAGAGGAGCCGGTCATCTATCCGCATGCCGACACCGATCTGCCACCGCAAACCAGCGCGGAATTGACCCGCTTCATTGAGACCGGCCGCACTCCCGATGGATGGGTCTGCCGGCAGGCAGGTGCGTGAGGCCCTCAATGAACGCGTCGCGATCGTGGGTGCGTTACACATACGCATCTCCGCATCGATCAGGATCCGGGTCAGTCGCGTAATACCGCTTCGACGAATAGCTTTCGAGTGTTGGTGCGGTGCCAGCAGCACGCCCCCGCCGCGTTTTCTGTGTCAATTTTACCCGGCCCGCGTTCCAGCCGGGGGGCCCTGGCGGGGGGTTTGACCCTTCATCCCGGCACCCCGTTCGTCGACCTATCGCTCGCGACATTTAAAGGATAGTATCCATTTATATTAGCCGCGGTAGGAGGCGAGTGATGCCCGATCAACCCGCTGCGGGTCGCGAGGGATGGGCCAGGAGCGAGAGGACGAACTCGTGACCGCCGAAGCGCCTCCGTCGTTGGGGCTTGAGCCGCGTCGTCCGTTTCCAGCGCGGTTAGGGCCTAAGGGCAACCTCGTCTACAAGTTGGTGACCACCACCGATCACAAGTTGATCGGAATCATGTACGTGGTCACGTGCTTTGCGTTCTTTTTCACCGGCGGGTTGATGGCATTGTTCATGCGTGCTGAGCTGGCTGCGCCGGGGCTGCAGTTCCTGTCGAACGAGCAGTACAACCAGCTGTTCACGATGCACGGCACCATCATGTTGCTGTTTTACGCGACGCCGATCGTGTTCGGTTTCGCAAACCTGGTGCTGCCGTTGCAGATCGGCGCCCCGGATGTGGCGTTCCCGCGGCTGAACGCGTTCTCGTACTGGTTGTTTTTGTTCGGCGGGCTGATCGCGATCTCGGGGTTCATCACTCCCGGTGGTGCGGCCGATTTCGGATGGACCGCCTACACGCCGCTCTCCAGTGCCGTTCATAGCCCCGGTGTGGGCGGGGATCTGTGGATCATGGGCCTGGCCGTTGGTGGCTTGGGCACCATTCTGGGCGCGGTCAACATGATCACCACGGTGGTGTGCATGCGAGCGCCGGGGATGACGATGTTCCGGCTGCCGATCTTCACCTGGAACATCCTGATCACGTCCATCATGGCGTTGATGGTCTTCCCGCTGTTGACCGCCGCGCTGTTCGGTTTGGCCGCTGACCGCCACCTGGGGGCACACATCTACGACCCGGCCAACGGTGGGGTGATCCTGTGGCAGCACCTGTTCTGGTTCTTCGGGCACCCCGAGGTCTACATCGTGGCGCTGCCGTTCTTCGGCATCATCAGCGAAATCATTCCGGTGTTCGCCCGCAAACCGATCTTCGGCTACACCCCGATGGTCTACGCGACGCTGTCGATCGCGGCGCTGTCGGTCGCGGTGTGGGCGCACCACATGTTCGCCACCGGCGCCGTCCTGCTGCCGTTCTTCAGTTTCATGTCGTATCTGATCGCGATACCGACCGGGATCAAGTTTTTCAACTGGATTGGCACCATGTGGAACGGCCAGTTGACCTTTGAGACGCCGATGCTGTTCTCGGTCGGCTTCCTGGCGACGTTTTTGCTCGGCGGACTGTCCGGCGTGATGTTGGCCAGTCCCCCAATCGACTTCCACGTCACCGACACCTACTTCCTCGTCGCGCACTTCCACTACGTCTTGTTCGGCACCATCGTGTTCGCCACCTTCGCCGGGATCTACTTCTGGTTTCCGAAGATGACAGGTCGGCTGCTCGATGAGCGGCTGGGCAAGCTGCACTTCTGGCTTACGCTGATCGGTTTTCACACCACGTTTTTGGTGCAGCACTGGCTGGGCAACACGGGCATGCCGCGCCGCTACGCCGACTACCTAGCCACCGACGGCTTCCAACCACTGAATGTCGTCTCGACGATCGGGGCGTTCATCCTGGGTGTGTCGATGCTTCCGTTCATGTGGAATGTGTTCAAGAGTTGGCGTTACGGCGAACCCGTCACTGTCGACGACCCCTGGGGACACGGCAACTCCCTGGAATGGGCCACCAGCTGCCCGCCACCGCGGCACAACTTCACCGAGCTGCCTCGCATCCGCTCGGAGCGTCCGGCATTCGAGTTGCACTATCCGCACATGGCGGAACAGCTGCGCGCCGAGCTGCATATTGGCCGCACGGCGCACCAACCGTCATCGACTCGAAATTGAGTGAGCGGTCGCAAATGACGTGCGCCATTACTTCGAGTCGGCCGTGTGCATGCTGTAGGGCACGGCGTCAAGGAGTGTGACGGTCAGGACGGTGCCATTGGGCCGGGTATAGGTGCGTCGCTCGCCGGGGCGTGCGCCCGCAATCGCGGCGCCCAGCGGGGATTGGTTGGAGTAGACCTCGATGTCGCCGTATTCAGCGCCGCGCACGCCCAGCAGGAAGGTTTCGATGTCACCGGTGTCGTCGTAGCAGATGGTCAACACCATGCCGGGTTCGGCGATCCCATCGTCGGGCGGGTCCTCGCCGACGACGGCATTGACCAACAGGTCATGAATCTTTTGAAGCCGGGCCTGCCACGCGTGTCGGGCAGCGGTGGTGTTTTCATCGGACCCGACGTCAGATGCGCTGGTATGCAACACACGAGGGGCGGCCAGTTCCCGTTGTAGCCGCTCGTAGGCTTGCGTCGAGATCCACATGGGCTCCGCACTGGTCATTTTCGTCCCTTTCATGAAACGCGGCAGCGGGTTTATGTAGCGTCCCCGGCTGGCTCTTCTTGATTGTCTTGGTGCTCCGCGGCTATCGTTGCTTGCGGTGGGCCGACTGTGGCCCAAGGCTTTTCGCCACGTACATTTCGTAGGGCACGACCTTCAGCAGCGTCACCAGTCGCCCTGTCTCACCAGGGATTGAGTAGATGCGCTGGTCGCCCGGACGTGCGCCGGCCATCGCGTGGCCCAGCGGCGACAACGTCGAGTAAACCTTGATGCCGGTGTCTTCGGCACGGCCGGCGAGCAGAAACGTTTCGGTCTCGCCGGTGGGCTCGTAACGGATGGTCATAACCATGCCCGGTCCGGAGACAGGGTCGTAGACGTCCTCACTGACGACCGCGTTGGTCAGCACATCTTCAATCTCGCGGATGCGGGCTTGTCGCAATCCGTCACGCGCGACGAGGTTGCCGTCGCTATCCATCAAATCGTCCGCAACTTCGATACTGCCCCGCGAGCGCAGCGCGGCAAGTTCGGTGTGCAGCCGGCTGTAATCCTGTCGCGTCATCCGGATGCGTTGGATGCTAGTCATTTTCGTTGGTGTCCTTTCGTATCGAGGGGTGTCGTCAGGGGCGGGCCAAAGCACGGCAACCGCCCCCGACGACTCGGATGCCCTGGTGGGGCGAGAATTCAGGCCCGCGGATATCGCGAGTGCCCGCGGCCGCTTCGGCGCAGCGGATCGAACTCCGCGAGGGCCTGGGGTTGCCTTGCCAGTGGTGATCTGTTCGGCCAACAGTCGCCCGGTCACCGGGCGGTGCGCCAATCTCCACATGCCGTGTCCACCGGCCGTGTAGACGCCGGGTGACACCTCACCGATCAGCGCGCGGCCGTCTGGGGTGACCGCGTGCGCACCAACCCATAGGTTGCTGCGCTCGTCCCAGCGCACGCCATCCAGCAAGGGGCCGGCAGCGGCGACCAGGGCCTCCGCCCGTTGTGGTGCGACGAGTCGGTGCAGCTGGCCGAATTCCGTGGTGCCCGAGACACGCATGGCGCCCTTGTAGGGTGTGCAGGCCACCCGCCCGTGCGGCAGGTAGATGGGGCTCGGAAGCGGGCGGTCCACGGGCACGGTAAACGAGTAGCCGTGACCGGCCTGCACCGGCACGCGCAGCCAGCGGCCGGCCAGCTGTGACAGCCGGGCGCCGGTGGCGATCACCGCGGCATCGGCGGTCAGCGACGTTCCGCGGCGCGACTGCGCCGTGACGCCGCTATCTGAGCTCAGTACGTCGTGGATTTCCAGCCTGCGTATCGTGGCCCCGCGGTCCACAACTGAGCGGCCCAGGGCTTCCACGAATCGGCGCGGGTCGATGAAGCGCTGCCCGTTGACACTGAGCCCGGCGGTGACCGCCGGCGATGCCAGGGGTATGTGCTCACGTAACGCTTCGCCCGATAATCCGGTGACATACATTGGCTGGCCCGCCTTTTCGAGCTGGCCTAGCTGCCACAACACATACTCGGCCTCTCGGGTGGTGTGAAACAGCGCGGTGATCGGTGCATCGGTCACCGGCGCATCGACCCCATTGGCGATGAGTACGTCGAAGGCTTCGATGCAGTCTTCGTTGAGCGCCACGTTGGCCCGTATCGCCCGCCGCCACGACGATGGCCCGCTGTTGGCGACGAATTGCGTTAGGAAGGCCCCGAGTTCTCCGGCGGCGGTCAATGGCATGCGCAACCGAGCGGTCGGGTCGCGAGGCGCGCGCAGCCCGTGGCCCAAAATGCCCGGGGAGTTCAGCGGAAGGGTTATCCCTGGCGCGATCCACCCGGCGTTGCCCCAGGAGGCGCCGGCGGCCACGCCAGTGCGATCCACCACCGTGACCTCGACGCCACGTTCCTGTAAGAACCACGCGGTGAACAATCCGACGATGCCCGCACCGACGACGATCGCCGACCGAGGTCCACCGTCGATCCGCTCGACGCCGACCATCACCACGCCTCCTAGCTGAACTTTGGTTATCAACTCCCATGGTGGTGTGAAGGGGTGCGGCAGCGCTTGCCGGAACCGGACAACGGCGCGGCGGGCCGTTGTCGCCATCCGACAACGCCTGCCACGATGGCCCTTGACCGGTGTTCTGCGGGTGCCCGGGATGCCGACCGGGTGGAGGTCTTGGCCGCTCGGCCGACATCACCCGCGGCCGCGGGCACTCCTTGCGCCACAATTGACTAGGACGCCCATTCCGGCGGCTACCCCACTTTGGGGATGACCTCTTCGGCAACCCACTGCATGTGATCCATGTAGGCGGTGACGTCGCTGAGCGGAGGCGGATCGACCCAGGTGTGGGTCACCCCGCGCTCGGCGAGCATGCCGCAATCGTCGATTACCTGCTGCGCACTCTGCGCCAACTGTGCGTTCGGGTGGTCGACGATGGTGTGTTCCTCGCCGATGCGGAGGCCGGCGAGGCTGTAAAAGACCGAGAACGGACGGCCATCGAAGCCCGGCTGGGAGCGAAGGTAGTCCATCTTCGCCGGCAGCTCCTCGGGCTTGGTTAGCCACGGCGCCCAACCGTCGGCAAACCGTGCCGCGCGGCACAGGGCGGCGTCCGCGTCGCCGCCGACCCAGATCAGCGGATGGGGCTGGCGAATTGGCTTGGGCCCAAAGACAACGTCCTGGAAAGACACGAACTCACCGTCGAATGACGGTGAGTCGCTGTGCCAGAGTTCGAACATCGCGCTCAGGTATTCGTCGGCCATCCGGCCGCGCTTGCCGAAAGGCGCGCCGACCGCGTCGTACTCCTCCTTGAGCCATCCGACGCCAATGGTGGTTTGAGAGCGGCCGCCGCTGAACCAGTCGAGGGTCGCGATCTGCTTGGCGGCGATCACCGGGTTGTGCAGCGGCAGGATCTTCACCATGGATCCGATGGTGATCGTCGACGTTGCGCCCGCGATGTACGCCTGCGCGGTGGTCGCATCAAAATAGTGGTCGCCGGAGAATTCAACATGGGTCGTTGGTATGAGGAAGTGCTCGGGCAGCAGCACCATCGAGAAACCGAGCTGCTCGGCCCGTTGTGCGACCGTCGCGATGTCGCGCCCATCGACTTCGTGTTCCCAAGGCTGGGTGATTGCCGCTACGTGCATGCAGTTCGGCAAGCTGACCGCGAATCTCACAACAACCTCGCCTCCTGCACGACCGCGCGCGTGAATCATCAATTCGTGGTGTCCGAATGCTCCTGGCTTGTCTCGGGTTTCACGCGGACCCAATCACACGCGATACTGCGCCGTGGGCTGGCACGAGGGCGATCTATTACTAGGTTAACCGTCTGCGGCCTGAACTTATACCTTCACGGCATGCGCCTTTTAGGTAATCAGCTTAGTTTTCCTGAATACCAAGCTGAAGACCAGATATCGGTCCGGCTCGCGATTGGGCGAAGGGCCGAAGTCGAATTTACCGCCACGACAACCGTATACACGACGTCGACAGTCGTCAGGCTTCCACCAATCAGGCTGTGAGGATCGCCTTGGCCACTTCGTCGGGGTGGGTCAGCATACTGTCGTGCGTCCCCGGAACGACGACGGGCGCGACACCGAGCCGGGCGGCGAACGCTGCCCCCGGCCACTGCATAGCGTGATCGCAGTCGCTGTATATGTAGGCAGTAGGTATAGCGAGAGTCGCCACGCCGATGTCGGGAGCATCGAGGAAATAGTTACCGGGTTGGGGAGTCAGCAGATCGGCCACCAGCCGCTGCAGATCCGGCGCGACACCTTGCAGGAACATCTGCTCGACGTATTCCAATGTGGGCGCGATGGCGCCAACAGGCGATTCGTCGATCAAGCGCAGCATCAACTCGCGGTTCTCCTGCGGGGTGTCATCGGCCAAAGATCTGCCACGGATCGGTATCTGCGCGTTGTAGTAGACGATCTTGCTGACCCGGTCGGCGAGTAGGTGAGCGGCGCCGGTGGCAGGATAACCCCCCCAGCTATGCGCGACGAGAATCACTTTGTCGAGATCCCGCCGGCGCACCTCGTTGACGATGTAGTCGACCGCGTCCTGAAGCTTGTAGCCCGATGGATCGTCGCCGTCTCCTAAACCAGGTAGGGTCAAGATGATAGCTCGGTGACCCGCCGCGCGAAGCCTCTCGGCAACCGGTCGCCACGACCACGCCCCGTGCCAGCCACCGGGGATCAGCACATGTATCGACGCTTGCGCCACGTATTCCCTTCTGTGTTAAATCCCCAGTCCACGAGATCGGTCATTTGGGACTCTGCCACCCCGTGTTTGGTGATCACACTAAGTCCCCCTCGGCAGGCGCCCCCCGCTGCCGCGGTGAGTTCTGCACAGGATCCGGCGAGTGGATTTGCTCAGCCTAACGGTCGCAAGGCGGCTGCGGCAACTTAGATAGAATGCATCTAATCTATGATCTAGTACAATTCTGCGAATACCACCGCGCGGCTCAATTTAGCTGCGAATTCGATGGTCTCGGGGAGATCTTGATGCGCAACGATGCCACGCGTTATCGTCCGCTTGTCGGAATCTGCCGCAAGCTGGGCACGCCAGCGCGGCAACAAAATCCGTTGTGCGGAACGATAATCCTTTAATTAGCAAAGGGTTCCGCAATGCCTGATCCAGACGCCGTTATGTTGGTCCAGCCCAGGCGGGTAGGCCGCGACGATGAATGTCGGAGACGAATTGGTGGACGAGAGTATCTGATGGTGCGGCGACCACCGCGACGACATCGCGCTTGATCATGGGACGTAGCCGGCGCACAGTTCCTGTCGGCCGTGAAGGCAACGCCGACACCGGCACGATGGTGACACCCATTCCCGCCGCCGCGAGCTGGGCCGCCGTACGCGGACTACCCGTGCGCAACACCGGATCGAGCACGACGTCATGGTGGGCTGCGAGCTGGTCGACCCAGGTCGCCATGCCGTTGTCGGGATGGTAATGCACGAACGGCTCGCTGACGAGGGCGGAAAACGGCACACCGGAGAGATCGGTAAACGGGTGGCCCGCGGCTGCCACCACCACGACCTCTTCCTTACCGAAAACCGTTACATGCGCATCGGTGCGGGTAGGCCGAGGGCCAAAGGCAACATCAGTACGCCCCGCTTCGAGTAACTCGAGCATGGCGTCCGCGCTGGTGAACTCCGACAAATCCAGGTGCACGTCGGGACGGCGAGAGCGCCACTGGCGCAGCACCGGAAGCAACAGCCATGCCGTCATTGTCTCCACACAGGAGATGCGTATTCTGCCCGTGCCGGCACGGGCAACTCGCTGCCCGATCTTCACCGCCTGCTCGGCAGCCTGCAGGGCTACCCGCGCCTCTTCGGCTGTGGCCCGGCCCGCCGCGGTGATACGCACGCCACGCCAAAGCCGCTCCGCTACGGGAGCGCCCAGTTCTTTTTCCAAAGAAGCTATCTGGTGCGAAAGCGCCGGTTGCGACATGTAAAGTGCCGCAGCTGCCGCGCTGACCGATCCGTGGTCGACCAGTGCGACCAAACACTCCAGAGTCCGCAAAGTTGTCATTCGAATAACTTAACCACCGCATTCCTATTTTTCATCATTCCGGCCACGCGAGGGCTGGGCGATCGCGAGCTGACGCCACACGCTTTGCAACGCTAGCGGTGCAGGTCCTGCACGCTAAGAGATCATCGAGCGGGAACACCCGCAATGTGTAGCTACTCGCGGATATCGACGACCGAACCGGTAGGTCGGTTGCGGAGTCCATCCGTTGGGCCACCCCGGAACTCGCCTTCCGCTGCACGGCCGCAGCGGATTTCGAATCTGGAAATCCTGGCAGAGACGGTGGTGATGATTTTAGGTCGGTCAGGTCGGTCGTCTTGCCAGAAGACCCGCCGTTGGGCATCGAGAAGCGCGAGCGCCGGGACGGCAGCTGCATCCGCATTCTGGCCCGGCCCTGAGGAACGCGGCCCGCATTGTCCCGACACTAAAGCTATGGCGAAGACGCGCCGAAACGTATTGAGGTGATTTACGTTTCAGCGCCAATAAATGCTCGGACCCGGTCGAGTACCAGCTCCGGTCGCTGCTGGACTATCCAGTGGCCGACGCCGTCGACCAGCTCGATCTCGAAATCGCTTATGTGCTCGGGATATCCGTCCATCAGGTCCGGGGTGATCACGGGATCTTCAGTACCATGAAGCCAGCGGACCGGTACGTCGAGCCGACCGTCCTCGTACTCGCCGCGCATCCAGGGCAGCACCTCTTTAGTCTGAAAAGTGCGATACCAGCGCGAGCCGGCCACGGCGTGCCCCGGCTCGCGCATGCACTCGACGTACATCCGGATGTCCTCCTGGGGCATCGAATAACCGCCACCGGCCCACGCCAACAGCAGTCGGAAAAACCGGGCCTTGGGATCACTGATCACGCGGGGACCGATCACTGGCAGCAACATCGGGATCTGATACCAGAACCGCCACATATTGCGCAACATCGCGAGGTCGCGCCTCACATAGGGTGCCACGGTATTCAAGCCGAAGAATCTGGTCACCTTTTCCGGATGGCGCAGCATCATGATGAACGCGATGGGCCCACCCCAATCGTGGGCGACGAGCTTGACCGTGGCAACGCCCAGGTGGTCGAGAACGTCGGCCAGATCGTCGGCCATTTCTGCCTTGAGGTAGCTGGATCGCGGCGCAGAGCTCCAGCCCGCGCCACGCAGGTCGGGACAGAGCACCCGGTACCCCCAGGCGGTTAGTGGGCCGATCAGCTCGTGCCACTCCCACCAGTTCTCAGGGAACCCGTGCACGAGCATCACTGCCGGCCCATCCGCCGGCCCGGCGTCTGCGACATGGATCGTGACGCCCCCGCCGAGATCCACGTACCTGTGTTCGACACCGTCCAGGGTGGGCATAGTGACCATGCTTTCCGAGCGTAGCCGCGGCTATCGTGCATACCAACTCTCATATCAAGTTTCCACAAACTCTCATCAGCAGCTTTGGTAGTTCCATTGCTTCGAACTCAACCTCGTAGGCCGCGGCTCCTGACTTTGCCATTTGCGAGCCGCGCGATGGCCGCCGTGAGGCGGCCCTTCTAGAATATCTCGTGAATGTGCCACGGCTACAGCCTGTTTCGGTCCACGGCTGTCCCAGCGCAGTATCGAGACCAATGGCCGTGGCATATGCAGCGCTCCAACCAATGCGCTGAGTGAACCATGATCGACCGGTGCGAAACCTTTCGCATCCGCAGCGGTGATATTCGTATTTCTTGCTCAAAGCTACTAAAAGATTCATGTGGCCGAACCACGCCGCTGACTTCGCGATGGCTAACCTGGCTGAAGATCGCTACCTAACGCATACCGGTGGAGGTGTCTGAAATATCGATCCCGGCAGCTAATACCCTGCCGTACAAAGCTGTTGGCAGTACACCGCGTCACAGTGGCAAGCCATGGCAACCGAGGTTGGCCTCCAGAGAGGCAGTCGTGCGCCCGGAATTCCGATGCAAACGCGATGCTGCGCTGCTGGAAGGCGGCCAGTACGAAAGGAAGGTGTTTGTCGTTGAAACGGAGTGAGCGTGCTGTCGTCCTGGGGGCCAGTATGAGTGGGCTATTCGCGGCGCGCGTGTTAGCCGACTTCTATTCGAGCGTGACAGTGGTTGACCGCGACGTTCTGCCCCAAGAGCCCAGGAACCGACGTGGCGTGCCTCAGGGCGCCCATATCCACATCATGCAGGCTCGGGGTTCCCATGTTCTGGAGGATTTGTTTCCTGGGCTTCGCAATGAACTGGTCGCCGACGGCGTGCCGATCTGGGATGACGGCGATCTCGCCAGCTTCCACGTCTCGGTTGGTGGGCACGTCCTGGCGCAGAGCGGCCGTCTGCGATACCCAAAGGACAATATGCAGTACTTTGCCAGCCGGCCACTGCTGGAAAGCCATGTGCGGCGCAGGCTGCGAGCCTGTCCGAACGTGACAATCCGCGACGGCCACGACGTGGTGGGGCTCACCTTCAACCCCGCCCGCGACGGGGTCACCGGTGTCCGTCTGGCTAAACGTGACACCGCTGACGAGACGACACTGCCCGCTGACCTAGTCGTGGATGCAACCGGCCGAGGTTCGCGCACCCCTACTTTTCTCGCAGATCTGGGCTACGGCCGGCCTCGCGAGGAGAAACTCGTCGTCCACCTGGCCTACGCCACGCAGCCACTACATATCCCGTCAGGCTCACTTAGTGAAAACTTCTTTGTCGTCAACCCTAAGCCCGGCCGCCCAACGGGATTCGGGTTGCAGGTGTGCGAAAACAACATATGGATGCTCACTCTCATCTCGATGGTGGGCCACGAGCTGCCCACCGAGCGCCGCGACATGCTCACCTTCCTTGAGCAGCACGCGCCCGCAAAGGCGGTTGCCGCGGTGCGGGCCGCCGAGCCATTGGGCGAAATGGCCCACTACCGTGTCCCGTCCAGCAGATGGCGGCGCTACGACAAGATGCGCCGTACACCTGCGGGGCTGCTTGTCATCGGTGACGCGATCTGCAGCTTCAATCCGATTTATGCGCAAGGCATGGCGGTGGCCGCGGTAGAGGCTACTGTGCTGCGCACGTGTCTGCACCGCGGACCGCACGACCTGCCGCGGCGGTTCTTCCGGGGCAGCGCCAGGCCGATCGGTGCTGCCTGGCAGACGGCGGTCAGCTCGGATTTGGCGCTGCCCGAAGTCGAGGCACCACGCCCAGTACGGGTGCGACTGAGCAACGCTTTTATGGAGCAAGTCCTTAGCGCCGCCGAGACTGACGCGCTCATCGCGGATCACTTCTTGAGAGTCGTTGGGATGATCGATCCGCCGGCGCGCCTGCTGCATCCCGACGTTCTGTTCCGGATCGCCAAGTCGTTCTATGCCCTACGTACGAACGGCCGCCGTGAGTGCGCACAAGGTGCGCCCGCGGGTCGGTAGACATCCGCACAGATTCATTCGGAAGGCCTAATGATCACCAATCATCCTGTTGAAGCGCGACCACTGGTGCGAGCGCTTGGTATTCGAGAAAACTAACTTTGGCCGTCGGAACTTTCATCTGACCGAGCCACACAGCAGGCAAACCGATGGCTAGCCTAGACGAGAGATTAGCTGACCGACCTGCCATGGAGGTACCGCAAAAATAACACTTAGCGTGATAGCAACACCCATGACGCGGGATCGCCCATGCGCGAGACGTTTTGGCCGGCATCTTCTAATTGTCTGGATCACGTGAGAAACGAGATGGACATTGCCTAAATCTGCTTCCTCGCTCGCGATGCGGGCCCATGACGTCATCTCAGCACACTGGATTTGGGCTATCGGGCTAGTCGCCAGCCGGCACGCTGTCTGCAATCTGGCGGTCGGTTTTCGACAAACAGATTCCCCGACTCACTCCGTACACGGCGGCGTCACGGTCTTTTGAAAGTCCCCATACTGCGCTAGGGGCCTCGAATTCGGCCGAAATAACGCCCTACACACCCCAATACAGATTGGAATGCTCACGGTGGTTTTTGACACAGACGCTGACAGTTACAGCGAAGTTTACCGGTTGATCATGGCGGCTTGGGGGACCCAAGCAGTGCGTTGTCTGGCGGGCCTCTCGGTCGCTGAGCACCTGGAGACGGAATCGCTGAGTGCTCAAGAGATTGCCGAACGTGAGTCCGTCGACCCGGGAATGCTCTACCGGCTGCTGCGCGCCGGCGTGGCGATGGGGCTGATCGACTACAACAGCAGTGATCAAACCTTTTCCACGACTTCGATGCTTCGCGTCCTGCACAGGGACGCTCCGGAGTCACTCAAGTCCTACGCGCAGGCAGCAGTGGGACCGGCCTTCTGGCTTCCCGCCGCGCGTGCGCCGCAAGCCATCGCGCGCGGCCAGAACCAGGTCGTAGAGGCACTGGGCACCAGTGTTTTCGAGTATTACGCAGAGCACCCCGACGAAGCGCGTATGTTCAGCGCGGCGATGACCGATGTGTCTACACCGGTGATTCGCGAAGCGGTGTCAGTCATTGATGTCGGTGCGGCCAGATATGCGGTGGACGTAGGAGGGGCTAACGGCGTCTTCGTCAGTGAACTGGTAGACCGAAACCCACAGTTGACGGGTGCGGTTCTCGACCTTCCACATGTGATTCCCGGCGTCGTGCAAGAAGTGCAGCGGCGAGGGCTCACGCAGCGAGTAACGGGCATCGCCGGCAACTTCTTTGAGTCGGTTCCCAACGCTGATATCTTCCTACTCAAATTTATCCTGCATGACTGGGACGATCGGTCGTGCATCACTCTGCTCGGTAACGTCCGCCGGGCCATGAACCCCGGCGGCCGGTTGTTCATCGTCGAGATGGTCGTTGCACCCGACCGTGCCACGATCGACGCCGCTCTCATGGACATGGGAATGCTCTTCTTCTTCAGCGGTCAAGAGCGCGATATATCCCAATTCGACGCCTTACTTCAACAGGCAGGGTTACGCGTGAGCAGGGTAAAATCCCTGCGCGGCAGCTACCGCATCATCGAAGCCGTAGCACACTCTCCGGGTCAGGGCCGGAACTAAATGGTGCCGGACTGTGCATGGTAAACCGGTTTTGGAGCGCGCTCGAGCGGACCTCTTCACGCCAAAGTCCCGATTCTTGCGGTGTTTAGCGTGCCAACCCTCACTGCATTGCAGGCGGAATGACAACGTTACGAGCGCTCGAGTGTCTGGTGGCGCTTGTCGAGCACGGCTCGATGAGTGCGGCGGCGACCTCGCTGTATATGTCGCAGCCGGCGCTGTCGCACCAGATCGCCGCTCTAGAAAAGGAATTGGGAGTTCCGGTGGTCGAGCGGCAATGGCGGGGGGTACGCGTTACCGTGGCCGGGCGTGCTGTTGCTGAGGAGGCCCGGGTGGCGCTGCGTGCAGCTGAAAAGGCAGTGCAAATCGGCAGGCGGGTCGGTAGCGGCGGCGCAGGTCGACTGCGTATCTCCTGCGTGGAGACGATGACCGCGTGGCTATTGGTCCCGGTGTTGCGGCAGTGGCGGTCTCGTCGGCCCGACGTACATCTGGATTTGTCGGAGTTCACCAGTGCTGACGCCATGGTTGAGATTCTGGCCTCGGGGGGCAGTGATGTTGCCGTGGGTCCTCGGCCGACTCGAACCGAGGCGCACGTGGAAGTTTTCGGGCAGCAAGAGATGGTGGTCGTGGCTCCTGCTGGGCATCGGTTCGCCGAGCTGGCGGCGGTGCCGGTGCGGGCGTTGGCTGATGAGACATTCGTGCACTACGACCCCGTTAACGGGATGGCGACCTGGGTCGACCAGTTGGCCGCGCACCACAATATTGTCTTAAACTCGGTGCTACGCACACGAAGTCCCAGCACAGCAGCCCAGCTCGCTGCCGCCGGAATGGGCGTGACGATCGTGCCCGTATCGGCGCTGGTACCACGTCCCACGGGAGTGATACGTCGGCTGGGCCCGACGGTCAAGGTCGACGTTATCGCGATGGTGGCCGCGCCCGCCGACACCCTGGTCCAGGCCTTCATAGCCGACTTGCATCGCCACGGATTACCGAACTCGCTGTGGGAGCAGTGATCTCGTGCTTCAGATCTGGCGCCGTTGGCCAAAATGCAACCACTGTCAGCTCTCACAACCAAAAACGGCGGCCGGCCACGCTGTAAAGGGCCGGCGGCTTTGCGGCAGACCGCGAAAATGCTATCGGCTTTCTCTGGGCCCGATAGCGTAGCCGCTGTGGATGGCGGCGAACGTGCCGAACGGCCTATACCTGTATGCAAAGTTCGGCGCCAACAGATAGAAGGCACGAATACCTGTCGGCGAATATGTGCAGGCAGGAGTTAAATGACTGTTATATCAGCGTATTTCGCGGTCGTCAGCGACTGGCCACGCGGACCAGATTTACTGAATGGCAGGTAACGTGTTGGCATGCAGGAAATAAGTCGCAATCGCTACGCGCGCCGCCCCTTTTACCGCCAGTGGTCGCGCCTATCAACGGCGTGTTGGCCGAAATGAGCGTGCAAGTGCGTTCTGTTAGTCCATCTAGGGTACGCGGTCTAGCCGAATTGTGAAACTTCCTCTGGAGGTTGTGCAGAAGGCAATCGCCTGTAGCAGGAGATGTTTCGGTGCATAAGTTCCGAGATGTTTCGCGCGCGACCTGCGCAGGCAGTCAGCGCGACGGGATCCGTTCCAAGCGCATGGGTTGAAAGGAGCAAAGGTGCTGCCATCCGGAACGGTCACATTGTTGCTCGCTGATATCGAAAGGTCGACGCAACTGTGGGAGACACAGGCTGACGAGATGACCGTGGCCATCACCCGGCTGGACCAGGCCCTGACGGAATTGGTTGTTACCCATGGTGGGTCGCGACCGGTCGAGCAAGGTGAGGGCGATAGTTTCGTGCTGGCGTTCACAAGTGCCAGTGACGCGGTGACATGTGCGCTGGACTTACAGCACAGACCGTTGGCGCCGATCCGATTGCGTGTCGGTTTACATACCGGACAGGTGCAGCTACGCGACCACGACAACTACGTCGGTCCGACGATCAATAAGGCGGCGCGCCTGCGTGATCTCGCCTACGGCGGCCAGACGGTCCTCTCCAGCACTACCGAGATGCTCGTCGCAGATTTTCTTCCGCCCGGCACATGGCTGATCGATCTGGGCCGCCACGAACTACGCGGTATGTCCCGCATGGAGCGTGTAGTCCAGCTCTGTCATCGCGAACTCCACAACGAGTTCCCCCCCTTGCAAACAGCCAAATCAGCTGACGCAGGGAGTCTCCCAGTGCACCTCACCAGTTTTGTGGGTCACCGCACAGAGATTGACGAAATTCGCCAGATTGTTGCCGTCAATCGGTTGGTCACGCTGACCGGCGCTGGCGGCGTGGGCAAGACCCGATTCGCTATAGAAGTCGCGCATCGGCTGGAAGCGGAGTTCACTGGCCACGTTTCGTTTGTTGATCTTGCGCCGATTACCGCACCCGATCTGGTTCCGGTGGCGGTGGGACGAGCACTTGGTTTGCCCGACCAGCCGGGCCGCTGTATGTCCGATGCGATCGGACGATTCGTGGGGGACCGATGGATGGCTGTCGTGCTCGACAATTGCGAGCATGTCCTAGACGCGTGTGCCAACTTGATAACGGGTCTGTTGGGCGCGTGTCCGCGGTTGAGGTTACTGGCGACGAGCCGGGAGCCGATTTCGGTGGCCGGTGAGATCACTTGGAGGATTCCGTCGTTGTCGCTGGAGGATGAAGCGCTCGATTTGTTCGCCGATCGTGCATGTCGGGCACGACCGGATTTCAGGATGACCGACGAGAATGTCGCTGTCATCAAGGAGATTTGCCGTCGTCTTGACGGCATGCCGTTAGCCATTGAATTGGCGGCGGCCCGGGTCCGCGCGTTCTCGCTCGATGAGATCGTCGGCAGTCTGCACGACCGATTCCGGTTGTTGACTGGCGGTTCCCGCACGGCGATGCGCCGTCAACAGACCTTACGTGCTTCGGTGGATTGGTCGCATGCCTTGCTGACGGTGCCCGAACGAGTTTTGTTTCGCAGACTTGCGGTGTTTATGGGGGGGTTTGACTTACGCGCTGCGGAGGCAGTGGCCGCGGGCAGTGATGTCGAGCGCTACCAGGTCCTTGATCAACTCGCGTTGCTCGTAGACAAGTCGCTTGTCGTTGCCGAAAACAACGGCACGCGCACGAGATACCGATTGCTTGAGACGGTGCGCCAGTACGCGTTGGAGAAACTCGACCAATTCGGTGAGGCGGACACGTTCCGATCGCGCCACCGGGACTACTACGCAGCGATGGCCACTTCGCTCGACGAGTCAAGCGAACTGTCCCAGCGGATCGCGCAGGCGGAAAACGAGAACGCCAACCTGCGCGCCGCATTCGTTTGGAGCCGTGAAAATTCCGATACTGCTGCCGCGTTGCAGTTGGCATCGTCATTGCAACCGCTGTGGCTGGCTCGGGGACACATTGTTGAAGGCCTAACCTGGCTCGAGTCTGTACTCAGCGACGACAAGGCGCGAAGTGCCGCACCCGCGATATGGGCGCGTGCTTTCGCGGCCAAAGGAACGCTGCTGGGCTGGATCGGCATACCGGGCAGCATCGATGATGCCGATCATGCACTGGCCATTGCCCACGACATCGGTGACAAGGCCCTGCTGGCTCGAGTTTTGATCGCGCGCGGTAGCGCCAGTCTGAATGAGAGCGATTCGGCCAAGACCTTTTTGGCTGAGGCGGCCAGCATCGCCCGCGAAATAGGCGATCAACGGATGCTTAGCCATACGCTTGTTCGGTTGGCCAGTACGGCGGTGATAGCCGGTGACCCAGGTGGGTCCACGACGGCAGCAGCCACTGAAGCACTTCGTGCTGCCGACGCGATAGGTCATCGATTCCTTTCTCGTCAGTGCCGGTGGGTCCTGGGGTGGGTGAGCACGTCGCGCGGCGACCTGGCCGAAGCGCTTGCCGGGCTCCGCACAATAGCTGACGAGGCGGCCGCCGAACATGACGTGATAATCCTGGTGTCTGCCCTCGTCATGGAGGCCCACGTACGGGCGTATCAGGGCGACGGAAGCAGCGCTCGTGCATCAGCCGATGCGGCAGTGCGAATCTGCATGAATCTCGCCGAATCCTACGAGGCTGTCTGTCATGGGGCAGTCGTGGTCGCATGCTTGGCCGATGGCGATGCCATGTCGGCATTGCGGGCCAGTGACATCATTCAGCGACGCATCCAAGATGCCCCGGCGATGTCAGGGTGTTTTGTATGGTCGGCGTTGGCGCCGTTAGCATTCGGCGATCTCGCCACGGCGCGGCGTTGGGCCGAGGAGGCTGTGTCATTGTCTAAAGGTTGGTATGCGGCGGCTGCGCTTTGTATTCGTGCTCGGGTTGAGATAGCACACGGCGATGTTGACCGAGCCGAGCGCGACACTCAGAAAGCTTTGGCCATCGCCGCCGGTACCCGTGGATATGTTGTCGTTCCTTATCTTCTGGAGTGTATGGCTGATTTAGCCAATGCCGCCGGACGTCAACGCGAAGCTGTGATGCTCCTGGGCGCGGCGGACGCCGCTTGGAAACGCATGGACTCGGTTAGATTCAAAATTCTCGATGCAGATCACCTGCACTTCGTAGCGCAGCTGCGAGATATATTGGGTGTTAACGCGTTTGAGGAAGCATGGACGAACGGCACGGGGTTGTCGACCGCGGAAGCCATCGCCTACGCTCAGCATAGAAGCGGCGAGCGCTCAGGCTTGTTCACTGGTTCCGCCGTCAGACCCTGCGCCGCCAATTTGCTCCCAAACGCTCTCATGGCGGTGGAAACCGAGCTTGGCACAAGCCGAAGCGGGAGAAGACCAGAGCCATCGTGACTGAGGACGTTGTCGTTGCAGCGTTGGTGCGCTGTACCGATCATGTGTTCCAGAGTGCCGAAGTTCACTCCGTCGCTGGACAACAATCCCAGGAACTGTCGTCCAGGCCGTCGGCGTTCCGCTGCAAGGAGTTAGGCGCGCCGAGGCAATCATTGGCGTAGCCGGGCCAACCCGACGTAGGTTCGTCCATCATGCGGATGACGGTCCTCGGTAGCGGCGGATGGATTCCCACCAGCTCACGGCAAACGAGCTGTTATTTGATCACCGCCGGCACCGAAGCGTTAATGCTCGATGCCGGAACCGGTTTCGGTGCACTGCATGTCGACCCATCCCTACTCGACGGTGTCGAGACAGTGACTGTGGCGCTCAGCCACTTTCACCTCGACCATGTGACCGGTCTCGGGTTCGTCAGCGCGCGTGCGCTGGGCGGTAGGGAACTCACGATCGCCGGGCCGGGCTCGATGGCGTACGGCCGGCCCACCCGTTCGATCGTGGAACAGCAACTTCTCGCCGTCCCGTTCCAGACGGCGTCGCCGCTGGCATCGGCGCGCTGGGCCGAGCTGGGCTGGGACGCGTTGAGCTTCGCCGGCCACGAGATCCAGACGTGGGAGCAGACCCGCCATCCCCTGCCGTCGGCCGGATTCCGCATCGGCGATCGGCTGGCCTATTGCACCGACACCGAGTTCGACCCGCAGACCATCCGGCACGTGGCGGGCGTGACGACGTTGCTGCATGAAGCGTGGGAACCCGCCCACGCCGAGCGCGGCCACACTTCCGGCGAAGAGGCCGGCACCATCTCCGTGGAGGCCGGTGTGTCACGCCTGCTGATCACCCATAACCATCCCCTGCCCGGCGTACCGGAGCTCACCTTGGCGGCCGCCCAGGCCCGGTTCGCCACTGCGGTTTCGGCCACCGACGGGTCCGTTCTCGAGCTGTAGCGGCACGATTCGGCCACAATCGCCGTCTCGCGAAAAAGGCGCACGGCTAGGCATCGCCGCTGGTAGAGGCCGTTTCGACCGATCCGTCGCGTCGTTCTTGTTAGCTGGCTCACAGCACCGTCCTCAGCAAGCTGCCGCATACTGGACGGCAAGCACTAACCGTTGCCCGCGCAAATCCCCATCCCGGGTCAGGCGCGGACCCCAAATACAACCGAGATTGTGGTGGGAGACCTGCAGCGATCCAGCCCTAAGCACCGCCATCGTGGGTCGTCGACGACAGCGCGGCGCCGCACGCTGGTGCATGCCTGCTGGACGTTGGTGGCGCTGGTCGCGGTGCTGGCGACCGGGTCGGGGTGGTGGATGGCTCACGGCGTGCTGGGCGGAATCACCGTCTCGCAGGCGCTGAGCTCCGAGGACCCGAAGTCCAGCGGTGGCGGTATGAACATCCTGCTGATCGGACTCGACTCGCGGAAAGACCAGAACGGCGACGACCTGCCCTGGAACCTGCTGAAGCACCTGCACGCCGGCGACTCCGATGACGGCGGCTACAACACCAACACCTTGATCCTTGCCCATGTCGGCGCAGACGACCGGGTGTCGGCGTTCTCCATCCCCCGCGACGACTGGGTGTCGTTCAACGGCGTACCCGGCTACAACCACATCAAGATCAAAGAGGCCTACGGGCTCACCAAGCAGTACGTCGAGCAGAAAATGATCAACAAGGGCGTGAGCGACCAGAAAGAGCTGGAGACCAAGGGCCGCGAGGCCGCCCGCGCCGCGACATTGAAGGCAGTGCGAAAGCTGACCGGGGTGCCGATCGACTACTTCGCCGAAGTCAACCTGGCCGGCTTCTACGACCTGGCTAAAAGCCTGGGCGGCATCGAAGTGTGCTTGAAGCACGCCGTATACGACTCCTACTCCGGCGCCGATTTCTCCACGGGACGCCAAACCCTGGATGCCGAGCAGGCGCTCGCATTCGTCCGGCAACGCCACGGCCTCGAAAACGGCGACCTGGACCGTACCCACCGCCAGCAGGCCTTCCTCTCGGCTGTGATGCACCAACTCCAGGACGCCGGAACATTCACCGACTTGGGCAAGCTCAAGAGCTTGATGGCGGTGGCGCGCAAGGACATTGTGCTGTCGGCGGGTTGGGACGAGGAGCAGTTCCGCCGGATGGGCGCGCTTGCCGGCGGCTCAATCGAATACCGCACCCTGCCCGTCCTGCGCTACGACAACATCAACGGTCAAGACGTCAACATCGTCGATCCGGCGGCGATCAAGGCCGAAGTCGCAGCCGCCTTCGGAACCTCGTCGATGACCACCACCACGGCTACCGCAGACCTACCCAACCCTGCGACGGTCGTCGACGTGGTGAACGCGAGCAGCGTCGGTGGCCTCGCCACCAAGGTCGCGCGCACGCTGAAGCACGACGGTTACACCACCGGTTCGATCCGCGATCGGGTTCGAGGTGAACCAACCTCCACCACAATCGAATACGCGCCCGGTGCCGACGCCGACGCACACGAAGTGGCCAGCCTGCTGGGCATCGACACACCCGACAAGCCGAATCGCAAGCTGCAATTCGGGCACATTCAGGTTGTCGTCGACGACAGCTTCTCGGTACCCGCCCAGGATGAATCCAGCACTGAATCCACTACGCCGTCAACCGGTTACGGCAGCTACGGCTATCAATCAAGCAAGACCACTGACACCACTGAACCGGCCCCCGATCAGGGTGCGCCGATCGGCGGTGGCGGCGTACCCTGCGTCAACTGATCTCCCCGGCTTCCTTACGCAGCAAGAACGCCAGCGCGGCGCTCTCGAACGCCTCTTTCGCCTCGATCATCGTCCAGTGGCCGCAGTTCGGGAACACATGCAGTTCGGCGTGGGGGATGGTGCGCATCGGAATCAGTGCCATATCCAGCGGACTGACCCGGTCGTCGCGGCCCCAGGTGATCAGCGTGGGCGCCTGCACCCGGTGCATCACCGCCCACGGTTGTGGACCTTTGGATGATTCCATGGCTGTCATCATCTGCGCGAACGCATCCTTGCCGTACATCCGCCGTGCCCCCGCCAACGTCTCCGGATCGGTGGCGTGATTCCACCGTTCCTCGATGAGCTCCTCGGTCACAGTGGCCGGATCGTAGACCATCGAATGCAACCACCGGATCAGTCGCTCCCGAGTGGGTTCCTCGGTGAACTCTTGTAGCAGCCGAATACCCTCCGCCGGACCGGGAGTCAGGATATTGCGGCCGATACCGCCGATGGTCACCAACCGGTGCACCCGTTCGGGGTGAGCGATCGCGAAGTTGAGCGCGACACCACCGCCCATCGAATTGCCAATGATATCGACGGTGTTCAGACCCAACGCATCCACGAAGCGCACCACCGCATCCAGTGCGGTGATCATCGGATGGCCACCGAAATCGTCACTGACCCCGAATCCGGGGAACTCCAGGACCAGACAGCGGAAGAACTCGGCGAACGTGCCGAGCACGCCGCGAAAGTTGCGCCATCCCGTTACCCCCGGGCCGGAACCGTGCAGTAGCAGGAGTGGAGGCCCCGAGCCGACCGGACCCGCTTCGTGGTAGCGCAGAATGCCTGCATCGGTGGGGATTTCACGAAGCGTGCTTTCGTACGTGAAGTCGGTCGTCATGGGCGCCGCGTCACGCGTGTGTTCCGCCGTCGACCCGGATCTCGGTGCCGGTGATGAACGCACCGTCGTCGGACACCAGCATGGCGATGACGCCGGCGACCGCCGACGGATCACCCATTCCGGCACCGCTGGATTCCAGCGTGGTCGGCATGATCGGCATCAGCCTGGTGAAAAGACCCCAGTCGGCATCCTGCGGAATGTATCCGGCTGTGGCGTCGGTGATTCCGGACTTGATGCTTCCGGGCGCCACACACACCGCCCGCAGGCCTCTACTCGCATACTCGAGTGCCAGCGCGTGGGTGAAGGACTGAACGCCACCTTTGCTCGCCGCGTAGGCCGCCATATACGGGTGCGCGAATGACGCCGATGTCGAGCTGAAGTTCACGATTGCACTGCGCGGGTTCTGCAGCAGGCTCGGCAGCGCTTCTCGCACCACCAGAAAGGTGCCGGTCAGGTTGACCCCGATGATCTGGTTCCACTGGCCCAAGGCCATCTGGTCGGTGTGCGCAGCACGCAGAATCCCGGCGGCGTTCACTACCGAATCCAGACCGCCCAAGGTGTCGATCGCCGAACGCACCCCGTCGCCCACCGAACGCTCGTCGGCGATGTTCATCTCCAACGTGGTCAGACGCTCACCGACGCCGGTCGTTTCAGCTTTGATGCGGGTCTTACTCAGTCCGTCGGCGGCGACGTCGGCGGCGACGACGGTGGCACCCTCGTCCAGCAGTCGCAGCGCGGTCGCCTGGCCGATACCCGATGCTGCGCCGGTCACCAGGATCCGGTTGCCTGCAAGTCGCTTCATCTGTGCTCCCGTCTGGTTTTATTCGCCTATAACGTATTTCAGGGTCGGCCCCGCGGTCCACCCTCCGTCGACGGCGATCTCGGCGCCGTTGACGTAGCCGGCGTCGTCCGACAGCAGATAGCCGACCGCGCCGGCGATCTCCTCGGGCACCGCGATACGACCCATCGGGGTGTTGGGATAGTTGCCCTCGCCGACCTGGACGCCGACATCGACCGTCATCGGGGTGTAGGTCATGCCCGGGTGCACCGAGTTGACCCGGATCCGCTCGGGGCCCAACTCGACGGCGGCGATCTTCGACAGCCCTCGCACTCCCCATTTCGAGGCCCCATAGCCCGCGGTGAACGCCAAGCCGAACAGGCCCGCGGCAGAAGAGATGTTGACGATCGACCCGCCGCCTGCCGAGCGCATCGGCCCGATCACCGCCTGCAGACCGTTGAACACCCCAATCAGGTTCACCTCCACGACCATCCGGAAGTGCGCGAGTGGTTCGTGCTCGAGGAACTGCCCGGTCGGCACGCCGGCGTTGTTCACCAATCCGTTCAGCGAGCCAAACTCGTCGAGGGTGAATTGCACTGCCGCCGACCACTGCTGAGGATCGGTGACGTCGAGATGGGTGTACCGCGCTTGCGGACCGAGCTCGCCGACCAATTTCCTGCCCTCGTCATCAAGCAGATCAGCGAGCACCACACTGCCGCCGCGGGCCAGTATGTGCCGCGCGAATGCCGCGCCGAGACCGCCGGCGCCACCGGTGATCAGGACAACTTTTCCGGCTAGCTGGCCTGAATTACCCTGCATCGCAATCACTTTCTGCTGCGATCGAATCGTCGCGCGCTTTCACCAGACGAAATCCTTTGTATTCAGCGTTCGCGACCTCAGCGCAAATATCGTTATAGACGCCGAAACCCCCGACGAACAGCATGAAAACCCTTGGCTTGCCGGGGACGTTGGCACCCAAGTACCACGAGTTGGCCTTGGTGAAAAGTGTTGAGTCTGCCCGGCGAATGCACTCGGCGACCCAGTCGTCCACTGCGCTCGAACTGGCCTCGATCGTGGCGTACCCATGATCGTCGAGGTAACTGATGCAATCGGCAATCCAGTTCACATGCGCCTCGGCGTGCAGAACCATGTTGGCCAGGACCGCCGGTGCACCGGGGCCGGAAACGATGAACAGGTTAGGAAACCCATCGACCCCCAACCCTAGATAGGTGCGTGGCCCGTCCTTCCAGTTGTCGCGCAGGACTTGACCGCCGCGTCCGACGATGTCGATCTTGGCCAGCGTTCCGGTCATGGCGTCGAAGCCGGTAGCGAGCACGATCATGTCCACGTCGTAATGCGCCTCGATCGTGTTGATCCCATGGGCATCGATCGACTCGATCGGAGTCTTCCGCACGCTTATCAGGCTCACACTGGGCTTGTTGAATGTCTGAAAGTAGTTGGTGTCGGAACAAATTCGCTTGGTGCCGATAGGATGGTCAGTGGGGATCAGCAGATCGGCAACCTCAGGATCATTGATGATCGCACGAACCTTGTCCTCGTAGAACCTCTTGGCTTCCTCGTTGGCGGCCGGGTCGCTCATTTGATCCGGGAAAGTTTTGCTGAACAGCACTCCGCCTAACTGCCAACGCTTTTCGAATGCCGCTTGACGCTCTTCGGGTGTGACCTCCATCGTCATTTTGGTTGTGCCGATGTAGGGGGAACCCCCGCCACTGCGCCAGGACAGTCTTCGGCGCTCGTGGTAGGTCGCCTTGATTTCGGCGGCCTGCTCAACGGTCAGCGGCTCGTTACGGGCTGGAACGCTGTAGTTGGGAGTGCGTTGGAACACGAAAAGTTCAGCGGCCTGCTCCGCGACAACCGGCACGGTCTGGATGCCGGAGGATCCGGTGCCGATGACGGCCACCCGCTTTCCGGTGAAATCGACAAGGTGATGTGGCCAGTGACCGGTGTGGTAGACCTCGCCCTCGAAGGCATCGAGTCCCGGGAAGTTCGGGATCATCGCTGCCGACAGCGCACCCGTGGCCATCAGGCAGAAACGGGCGGTCACGACTTCGCCCGTGTCGGTCGTGGCGGTCCAGTGCAGCGTCTCCTCGTCGAAAACCAGCGAGATCACCCTGGAGTTGAGCCGGATGTCGCGACGCAGGTCGAACCGGTCAGCGACGTGGTTGATGTACCGGAGTATCTCGTCCTGCGTCGCATACTTCTCGGTCCAGGTCCATTCCTGTTGCAACTCCTCGGAGAACGAGTAGCAGTAGTCAACGCTTTCGACGTCGCATCGTGCGCCGGGGTAACGGTTGTAATACCAGGTGCCCCCAACGTCGGAGGCCGCTTCGAATACGCACACCGAACGTCCCTGGGACCGCAGCTCGTGCAGCGCGTACAGCCCCGCGAACCCGGCTCCGATGACCACTGCATCGACGGCGGGTCTCGAAACATCGGGAGTATCGCTCACACCATCGCAAGCTACGCGCAAGCCGCTGAGCGCGGTGCGCGTTTCCCGGTCAACGGACGCCGGCTCCTTCACACCCAGTTTCGGCGGCATTTTCGTCCGCTCACCGGGATCGCCTTCAGGTTCGGCACCCACTGCGGTAGACCATTACCAGGCCCCCACACCGAAGGACGATGAATATGACCGAGCGGGTACTCGACCAGGTAGTAGCCATGGCCGACCAGTTGCGCGACCAGGCCGCCGAGGCCGAGAAAATCGGCCGGCTCACCGACGACACCGTCAAGCTGATGAAGTCAGCCGGACTGATCCGGCTGTTGCAGACGAAGAATTACCAAGGGTTTGAGGTTCATCCGCGCGAGTTCGCCGAGACGGTGATGGCGACGGCGGCACTCGATCCGGCCGCCGGCTGGATTGTCGGGGTGGTGGGCGTGCACCCATATCAACTGGCCTATGCCGATCCCAAGGTGACAGCGGAGGTCTGGGCCGACGACGTCGATACCTGGATGGCGTCCCCGTATGCGCCGCAGGGCGTGGCCAAACCGGTTGACGGCGGCTACATCTTCAACGGGCGCTGGCAGTTCAGCTCGGGCACCGACCATTGCGACTGGATCATCCTGGGCGCGATGCTCGGCGATGACAAGGGTATACCGTTGATGCCGCCACAGATGCTGCACATGATCTTGCCGCGCAAGGATTACCAGATCGTCGAGGACTCGTGGAATGTGGTGGGGCTGCGGGGAACTGGCTCCAAGGACGTGATCGTCAAGGACGCGTTCGTTCCGACCTATCGGACCATGGACGCGACCAAGGTGATGGACGGGACCGCTCAGCGCGAGGCGCGCATGACCGAGCCGCTGTATCTGATGCCGTGGTCGACGATGTTCCCGTTAGGTATTTCCGCGGCGACCATCGGTATCGCGGAGGGAGCGCTGGCCGCGCACCTGGATTATCAGCGGGCACGCGTCGGGGCCACCGGAACCGCGATCAAGGACGACCCCTACGTCATGTACGCCATCGGCGAGGCCGCAGCCGACATCAACGCCGCCCGCCAGGAGTTGCTGGCCAACGCCGACCGCATTTTTGACATGGTCGCGGCGGGCAAGGAGGTGTCTTTCGCCGACCGGGCAGCGGGCCGCCGCACCCAGGTTCGAGCGGTATGGCGCGCGGTGTCGGCGGTCGACGACATCTTCGCCCGCTCAGGCGGCAACGCGGCGCGGATGGACAAACCTCTGCAGCGATATTGGCGTGATGTGCACGTCGGCCAAATGCACGCCATCCATGTGCCCGGCACCACCTACCACGCAGCAGCGTTGAGCTCGGTCGGCATCGATCCGCCCGACGGTCCGCTGCGGGCTTTGATCTAGGAGGCCAACGTGAGTGACCTGAAAAGCATTGGCTACGTCACGATTTCGACCAATGACATCGAACGCTGGCGGCAGTTCGCCTTTGGTGTTCTGGGCTTCGCGGAAGGCAAGGGACCCGACCCGTCAGCGCTGTACCTGCGGATGGACGAACGTGCAGCCCGGCTCATCGTGGTGGCGGGTGAGACCGACCGGGTGCTCACCGTCGGCTGGGAAGTGCGCGACCACCCGGCACTGCAGCGGGTCAAAGCAGCGCTCGACGGTGCCGGCACGCCGTTCAAGCAACTGTCCACCGACGAGGCCGAGGCCCGCCGGGTGGAAGAGGTGATCACGTTCGAGGACCCGGCCGGCACCACAATCGAGGTATTCCACGGTGCGGTGCTGGACCACAGTCCGGTGATCACCCCGTTCGGCGCGAGATTCGTCACCGGCGATCAGGGACTGGGCCATGTCGTGGTACCGGCCACCGACGCTGACGGGCTGTTCGACTTTTACACCGAGGTATTGGGTTTCCGCTCCCGCGGCGCATTTCGGGTGCCGTTGCCCAAAGAGTTCGGCCCGGTGCGGGTTCGCTTCCTCGGCGTCAACGAACGACATCACAGCCTGGCGATCGTCCCCGCCGCGCACCAGCGTGACCCACGACTGGTCCACATCATGGTCGAGGTCGACACTCTCGACGCGGTGGGTCAGGCACTTGACCGGGTGAACGCCGAGGGCTTCCAGTTGTCGTCCACCCTGGGGCGCCACACCAATGACAAGATGGTGTCGTTCTATGTCCGCGCGCCCGGCGACTGGGACATCGAATTCGGCACCGATGGCATGCGAGTCGACGAAACCTATTACACCGCAGAGGAAATCACTGCAGACAGCTACTGGGGCCACCAGTGGGTCGGTGAGATGCCTGCGGCGATGCGGCCGTGAGCGCCGACTTCGACGTCACGCCGGTCCCGGCCGCCACGGTGAGCTCATGGGACGACGAGGCCGACGTCGTCATCGCCGGGTACGGCATCGCGGGTGCCGCCGCGGCGGTCGAAGCCGGCCGCGGCGGCGCCGACGTCCTGGTCGTCGAACGCACCGGGTCCTGGGGCGGGGCAGCCGCGATGGCCGGTGGCTTCATCTACCTCGGTGGCGGCACCGCGCTGCAAAAGGCCTGCGGCTTCACCGATTCCGTCGACAACATGGCGGCGTTCCTCACCGTCGCGATGGGACCGGGCGCCGACGAGAAGCGGATCGCGGACTACTGCGCGGGCAGCGTGGCCCATTTCGACTGGCTCGTCGGGTGCGGGGTTCCGTTCAAAGCGGAGTTCTTCTCCGAGCCCGGCTGGGAGCCGATGGGCGACCAGGGCCTGATGTACAGCGGCGGGGAGAACTCCTACCCCTTCAATACGATCGCCACCCCGGCTCCGCGCGGCCATGTCCCGCAGATGTCCAACAAGAAGCAGGGCGAAGCCAGCGCCGGCTACATGCTGATGAAGCCACTCGTCGAGACGGCGACGGCGGCGGGCGTGCGGGCGCTTTACGACGTGCGGGTCGGCAGCCTGATCGTCGAGGCCGACGGCAGGGTGGCCGGTATCCGCGCCCGCCGCTACGGCAGCGAGCTGGCCATCCGGGCACGCAAGGGCGTAATGCTGGCCATGGGCAGCTTCGCCTACAACGAGGCGATGGTGGCGCAGTACGCGCCTCGCATCGCCGGACGCCCGGCCGCCTCGGTCGAGCAGCACGACGGCCGCGGGATCCAGATGGCGCAGGCGCTGGGTGCCGATCTGGCCCACATGGACGCGACCGAAGTCGCGATCTTCATCGACCCCCAACAACTAGTGCGCGGCATCCTGGTCAACGCGCGCGGTCAACGCTATGTCGCCGAGGACACCTATCCGGGCCGGGTCGGGCAGCTCACGCTGTACCACCAAGACAACACCGCCTACCTGATCATCGACGGCGACGCACAGGACGAGGCGATGGCCTCGTTGTCACCGCAACTCATGCTGCGCCCGCCGACGTGGGTGGCCGACAGCGTCGCCGACCTGGAGCAGGACATCGGGCTGCCGCCCGGTTCGTTGCAGGCGACGGTGTCCGCCTACAACGACGGCGCGGCGCGCGGCGAAGATCCGCTGCTGCACAAGAAGCCGCAGTGGTGCAAGCCGATCGGATCCCCGGTCGGCGCAATCGATCTGCGCGAGAGCACCGGCGGCTTCACCTTGGGCGGGCTGTGTACCACGCTGGATGGCGAGGTGCTGCACGTCAACGGCGAGCCCATCCCGGGGCTGTTCGCCGCGGGCCGGTCCACCGCCGGGCTGGCCGCGTGGGGCTACGCCAGCGGCATCTCGCTGGGCGACGGCAGCTTCTACGGTCGCCGTGCCGGCCGATCAGCAAGCAAAGGCTGAACAGCGCTAATACCCGCTCGTACCCGCTCGCCAAATTTTGCGCGCCTAGTGACAGCGGTCACACGACTGTGCTACAACAACACTATGACTACTAGTCATATGCCATTCAGCTATAGAGGGTTGGAGATCCGATGTCACAGACCGTTGACAGCGTCGAGACCGTTGAGCCAGCCACCCCCAGCGCTGTCATCGACCGAATCTCCCTGGTCCTCGACGCATTCGAGGGACCGGGACGGCTGACATTGGCCCAGATCGTCCGCCGCACCGGGCTGCCCCGCTCATCGGCGCATCGGATGCTCGAGCGCCTGGTCCAATTGCGCTGGCTGCGCCGCAGCGGCCGCGACTATGAGCTCGGCATGCGCTTGGTCGAGTTGGGTTCATTGGCGGTGCACCAAGACCGCCTAGTGCGCGCCGCGAGCCCGCTGCTGAGCGAATTACACTGCGCCACTGGACTTGTCGTACACCTTGCGGTACTGGACGGAGCCGACGTCGTCTACCTCGACAAGATCGGCGACCGGATGATGTCTGCAATACCCAGCCGCGTCGGCGGTCGGCAGCCCGCGCACTGCACTGCCGCGGGCAAAGCGATCCTGGCCTACTGCGACGATGAAGCCGCAGTAGATCTGGCGGCCCGCAAGACGAAGTACTCAATTTCCAGCAGCGGCCAACTTGCAGTCGAACTGGCCAAGGTTCGGGCCCACGGCATTGCGTTCGAGCGCGAAGAGTCGCTGCTCGGATTCGGTTGTGTGGCCGCGCCTATCGGAAGCCCCGGCGAAGCCGTGGCGGCCGTCTCGGTATGCGGTCCGATGAATCGACTGATGTTCGATCAGCGGCTGGCCGCTCCGGTGCGGATGACCGCAATGGGTATCTGGCGCAACGTCGAAGGCGGCCCGCAGCGGGTGGCACCGACCCTGCAGCCGCTGCGACCACTGCTGCCCCGACACCCGGCACCCGGTTCGCGGCGGGCCTTGCAGTACGCGTGAACCTCGATCCACAGATCGCGCCGCTGATCGAGGGGCTGGACGCCGGTTTCCCACCCGTCTACACCATGACGGGTGCGCAAGCCAGGGCGACCATCCGCTCGCGATTAGTGCCGCCGGCGCAACCCGAGCCTGTTGCCGAGGTCCGGGACGAGATCATTCCCGGACCCCGGGGCAATATCCCGGTTCGGATCTACCGGCCCGATCGGCCCGGGGCGCTACCGGTCCTGGTATACGCACACGGCGGCGGCTTCGTGTTCTGTGACCTGGACAGCCATGACGGGCTGTGTCGCGACTTCGCCAACCGCCTTGCCGCGGTTGTGGTCTCAGTCGACTACCGGCTTGCTCCGGAAAACCCTTGGCCCACAGCTGCTTACGACTTTGCCGCAGCCGCCCACTGGGCCTCCGACAACGCGGACGCCATTGGCGGCGATGCCCGTCGCCTCGCGGTGGGTGGCGACAGCGCGGGGGGAAACCTGGCCGCGGTCGCTGCGGTGATGTCACGCGATCGCGGCGGCCCCCCGATCGCGGCTCAGCTGCTGATCTACCCGGTGATCGCGGCCGACTTCGACAACGACTCCTATCGCCTGTTCGGCAAGGGCTTCTACAACCCGAAGCCGGCGCTGCAATGGTATTGGGACCAGTATGTGCCGGCGCCCGACGATCGAGAACATCCGTACGCCTCACCTCTGAGAGCCGACCTGGTAGGACTGCCGCCAGCGATTGTCGTTGTCGCCGGCCACGATCCACTGCGTGACGAATGCCTCGCCTACGCCGACGCGCTCGAGGCGGCGGGCGTGGTCACGGTGCGATGCCGCTTCGACGGGGGCATTCACGGATTCATGACGATGCCAACGCTCGACATTGCGCAAGAGGCCAGACGACAGGTGTGCCTGGAGTTGGGTCAGCAGCTTCGTCAAGGTCTCGGCGGCGACCTACGGTCGGTCCATGGCTGACGGTCGGATATTCGTTATCGACAGGGTGGTCACCAAGCCCGGTTGCGCCCGGACGTTCATCAGCACCTACCTTGCCGAATACGCGCCGGGTGCCCGCTCCCGCGGCATGACGTTGTGCGACGTCCTGGTCAGTCCGCCGATCTGGTCGGAGGCTCAATCCAATGCCGTCACCATCACCTGGAGCCTGCCCAGCCCACAATTTTCTGCCCGAATGCGTTGACGGCGTGTGGCTTCCCGTCGCCGAAAGCCGCTGTCGGGCCCAGGCAGTGCCAGCCGCGAGCGAATTGTGCCGGGGCTGCCGCGGCTTCTATCTCCCGGATGTCGTCGGTGTTCGATTGAAACGTCATCTCGCTGTTCTACAACCGCTGCCACCGTGAAGGCGACGACCGTCCCGCTGGCGGGGAGAAAGCGATCACGGTGCCCGCTGCCCGGCCTAGTGTCAGGTCTGTGACGACTGCTCAACCAGCCACGATCCCCGCCGGCATACCGGTGCACGACACGGTGGTCGACCTTCTGGTCGTGGGTTCGGGCACCGGCATGGCTGCAGCCTTGGCCGCAGATGAACTCGGATTGACGGTGCTGATCGTGGAGAAGTCGTCCTATGTGGGCGGCTCGACCGCGCGCTCGGGCGGCGCGCTGTGGTTGCCTGCGAGCCCGATCCTCGAGCGAAAGTGCGCCGGAGACACTGTCGAGCGCGCCGAAACCTACCTACGGTCTGTGGTGGGCGGCAGCGCGCCGGCCAACCGGTCCAGTGCCTACCTGCGGAACGTCACCGGGACCGTCGAGATGCTGCGGCGCACCACCCCGATCCGATTGGCATGGGCCAAGGACTATTCCGACTACCACCCCGAGGAGCCGGGCGGGACCGCCGCCGGCCGTACCTGCGAGTGCCGGCCGCTGAACTCCGCGATCCTCGGTCAGTATCGGACCCGGCTGCGGCCCGGTGTGATGGAGGTCAAGATCCCCATGCCGACCACCACCGCCGACTATCGGTGGATGAACCTGATGGCCCGGGTTCCGTGGCGGGGCTTACCGACCATCGCCAAACGCCTCGGCCAAGGAGTGGGCGGACTGCTGATCGGCCGGCGCTATGTCGCGGGCGGGCAGGCACTGGCCGCGGGACTCTTCGCTGGTGTGGTGCGCGCGGGTGTCCCGATCTGGACCGACACTGCGCTGCAACGCTTGGTCACCGACGGCGGGCGGGTCACCGGTGCAGTCGTCAGACACGACGGGCGCGAAATCAGCGTAACCGCGCGGCGGGGCGTGGTGTTGGCCGCCGGCGGGTTCGATCACAGCATGGCCATGCGGTGGAAATTCCAGTCCGAGTCTCTTGGCGAACACCAGAGCCTCGGAGCCGAGACCAACACCGGCGACGCGATTCACGTCGCCCAAGCCCTCGGTGCCGCCATCGATCTGATGGACCAGGCGTGGTGGTTCCCGGCCGTGGCGGCGCCGCCCGGAGCGGCGCCGTCGGTGCTGTTGGCGGAGCGCTCCCTGCCGGGTTCACTGATCGTCGACCAGCACGGCGCCCGATTCGCCAATGAGGCAATGGATTACATGTCTTTCGGACAGCTCGTGCTGGAACGGGAACGGTCCGGAAATCCAGTCGAGTCCATGTGGATCATCTTCGACCAGCAATACCGCAACAGCTATGTCTTTGCCGGCGAACTGTTTCCGAGGATGCCGATTCCACAACCGTGGTACGAAAACGGGATTGCGCATCGGTCAGATGATCTGGCTGAACTCGCCGGTAAGGTCGGCGTCCCCCGAGCAGAGTTGGCGGCTACCATGGCGCGGTTCAACGAGATGTCGCGCGCAGGACGTGATTCGGACTTCGCCCGCGGCAGCAGCGCCTACGACCGCTACTACGGTGATCCCACTATCAAGCCGAACCCGAACCTACGCGCCCTGGACAAGCCGCCGTTTTATGCGGTGAAGATGGTGCTCAGCGACCTGGGTACCTGCGGTGGTTTGCGTGCCGACGACCGCGCTCGGGTGCTGCGCGAAGACGGCAGCGCCATCGGCGGTTTGTACGCGATCGGTAACACCGCGGTCAATGCGTTCGGAACCACGTATCCCGGTGCGGGCGCGACCATAGCCCAAGGGCTGGTGTACGGCTATATCGCCGCCCGTGATGCCGCACGCGGCTGATCAGTCCGGTTCCTCGGCGTCGGCCTTCTTTTCGATTTCGTACCAGAATTCCGGTGTGGGCCAAGGGATCTTGGCAGGACCGCTCTTTGGCTGCCGAGAGAAAGCGGCTTCCGCCTCGTCAAGCTCTTTGATCATTTTCAGGGCGAGTTCGCGCTCGTTGGCGTAATACCGCTCCGCCCACTGCAATGCGACACGGGCATATGCCCACGACGGGTCGGCGCCGGCCCACCGCGCGTCCTTGGCCGCCCTGCGATGCATCTCGTCGGCAAATGCCACGTGTTCTTGCAGCACTTCCTTCAGCCTTCCCGGATGGGTGAGGTGTCCCAATGTCACCCGCAACAGTGGGCCATGCTTGAGCGTTGGGGGCTCGACCGGCGCCTCATTTGCCCACTGGGTCGCCGCATCCAGCCCGTCGTCAGTAATTTTGTACAGCCTGCGATTGCGCGTGCCGCCGGTGTTCTCGACCCGCGATGTCACCAAGCCCAGCTTCTCCAGCTTCTTGAGCTCGGAGTAGATCTGGCTGTAGGCCGGGCTGCCGAAGTAAAAGCGCATGCTCCAGTCGATCCACTTGCGGATGTCGTAACCCGAAAGCTCGTGCTCGTATGACAGCATGCCCAGCAGCGCCCAGCTGGTCGCCCCAAGGTTCGGCTTGCTGCCTTCCATGAACGTCAGGCTAACAACCCGGCGCGGTGGTCTTTCGGTAACTGACCGCTGGCCGGGAGACGGCATTGCATAGGACCCCAGCCGCGACGGACGCTGTGGTTCGACGCGACTGTGACGGAGGTGCCATGGCCGGCGACGGCGAACTGGCAAAGCTGGAGTCGGTATATCGGCCGCTGGCCGAATCGGTGCGCCGCCTCATCGATGTGACCATCAGAACGCAAGTCGATGCGGCGACCCTCACTGCAGCCACAAAGAAGATCGACTGTGCCACTGAGGAATTGAGCGCAGCGCTGATACCGGACTCGTTCGGCGTGCGACAAACCGGCGATGGTCACCCGATGGCATGGGGCAACGTGGTCATCGGTCTACGCAATCCAGTCGCCCCGCCGCTGTCGATCAACCACGGAGCCGACGGCTTGGTGTGGGGCGAATTCACCCTCGGCGCGCCCTACGAAGGTCCGCCCGGCCATGTGCACGGCGGGGTGTGCGCGATGGTGCTCGCCCAGGTCCTGGGCGCGACCGCGCACATGCCGGGAAAGCCCGCTTACACCGGCACTCTCCGCGTCCGCTTTCTCCGGGGCACGCCGCTGGGCCCGCTACGCGCAGAGGCGCGCGTCGACCGCGTGGAGGGGGTCAAGACCTTCGCTGTCGGTCATCTCACCGATGCGCAGGGCACCACCGTCCAAGCTGACGGGGTGTTCTTCACCCCGGGGCAGAACCAGCTCTGACAGCTAGGCGCGGGCTGGAGCCAGACGCTTCAGCGCCAACCCACCTTCGAACGGCCGATAGGCAAAAGCTGCCGGAGCGAGATAGCCGGTGTCCTCCAGCGGGGTGTGCACCTCGGCGACCGTCGGGCCGATCTTGGCGGCAATGGGCGCCAGCGCATCGAGATCGAACCGGTACAACCGGCCCGCATTGCCGCCCAAGATCTTTCGGCACCTCTCCTCGGATTGGTCATGTAGAGCCCAACGGATGGCCAGCTTGGAGTGGGGTGTGAAACCCTCCTCATGCGGATAGTCACTGCCCCACATGATGTGATCGGCCCCCATGAAATCGATCATCGCGGATTCATAGGGCGTCAGCTCGCTGGCCAAATAGCAGTTCCGCTGCGCGTATTCACTCGGAGTCAACGTCAACGAGTCGACAGACGATCCGCCGAACATTCCGTAGGTGCGGTTGCCGGCCTCCGATTTCATGGTCGGCACCATGGCGTCGAGCACTGCCAGTTGCGGTTGCACCCACAAGGTGCCCTGTTCGGTCGGCACGAACCGCAACTCCGGGTACCGCTCGAACACACCGGCGAGAATCAGGTGACCCAGCGTGCGCTGGGCCCACAGCGCCATTTCGGTGACCAGCACCGCGTTGGACGCCGGCTGGTCCATCGGCATCTCGGGGCTACCGGCCCCGGCATGCTGCACCACCGTCAGGTCCAATTCCGTACACAGCGCCCAGATCGGTTCGTAGCAAGTATGAAAGAGGGGGGCGACCTGCGGATCGCCTGGCGAGACAGGCGGGAGGAGCACGCCCCCGAAACAGTCCTGATCAGCCCCCCAGCGAATCTCCTGCAAGGCCAACTGCACATCGTTGGGAAAGACCTGAATCAATCCGCGGCGACGGGCCGGGGCCAGTGAACAGAAATCGACCTGCCAGCGGTTGTGGGCCTGAACGCCGGCCCAACGCTTCTCGAACTCGTCGCGAGTCCTGGGCAGGCTGATCGTGATGTTGGGAGTGGTCGGAAAGAATGGCGGAACGGTGTTGGGCAGCAACACTTCCGCGGCCACCCCGTCAGCATCCATCTCTGCAATCCGGAGCTTGCTGTCCCAATTCCGATTGGCGGTAGCGATTATCAGGTCATCGAAAGGGCTGACGTAGGTCTTGGCCCATGCATCGAACTTATCGTGCAGACGCCCCGGCAGATACGCCCGGTAGTCGTAGAGGTCCGCTCCGGCGTGAGTGTCCGTTGAGATGACGACGTAGCGATCAATCGCGTCCCAGGTTGTAGGCATCGCTTCCTCCGTCGTTGTCGCTATACCAGGCTAGCTTTCCGAATGAGGCGGCGATATCCCCATCTCACTGAGCGGACCATCGGCATGCCCCACGCGGTCAGACGACTCCGCGCAGACCGTCGGCGCCGAACACCGGCTCGAGCATCGCGGTGAAGTCCGGGCCGCGTCGCAGCAGATGCCCGCCGTCGACGTTGATCACCTGGCCGGTGACCCAGCCCGAAGCGTCGCTGAGCAAGAACATCGCCATGTTGGCGATGTCCTCGGCCTCACCGACCCGCGGCAGCGGAGTGCAGATCCGGTAGTCCTCGGACAGTTCGGGCGAGTCGGTGATCGGGGCGACCATGTCGGTGCCGATCAGGCCCGGACGGATGCTGTTGACCCGCACCCAGGACGGGCCGAGTTCGTCGGCGGCCAACATCATCAGGTGGTCCAGACCTGCTTTGGTGACGCCGTAGGCGCCGAACCATCGGTGGGTGTTACTGGAAGCGATCGACGAGATGCCGATGAACGACCCGCCTCCCCCGCGCACCATTTCGCGGGCGCAGTGCTTGAGCACGTACATGCTGCCGTTGATGTTCAGGTCGACCGTGCGTCGCCATGCTTCCGAGTCGATCTGGGTGATCGGCCCGATGGTCTGCGACCCGCCGGCACAGTGCACCGCGCCGTGCAATCGGCCGTGCCATGCCGTCGCGGCGTCGACGGCGCGCGCGACCTCGTCCTCATCGGTCACGTCGGCCGGCTCATATCGGATCTCGCCGCCGGCGGCCTTGACCGGCTCGATCTCCTCGACTGCCGCCGCCAGCCGGTCGGCGTTACGGCCGATGATCATCACCGAGGCCCCCGCGGCGACCAGGCCGGCGGCCACCCCCTTGCCGATCCCACTGCCACCGCCAGTGACCAGGTAAGTCCGGTCTTCGAACGAAAGCTGCATGCCAACTCCTCACTCTCGGCCAGCGGCCCGAGCAGACGCAGAATCGCACGCGAGAGGCCCTCGCGACGTGATTCTGCGTCTGCTCGGCCTCGGTTAGGGAGTATCCCGGCGGGCGATCTTCGTCGGCTTGGCGTTGCGCCAGTCCTCGACGTCGGGTGGCAGGCCGATGGGATACCGATTCTCGTTGTGCGCGGCCCAGTGCGCGTGACCCAGCTCGTGGATGTGGAACGCGTGGCGTAACGCCTCGGTGAAACCCATCGCATCCGATGCGGCGTTGACCGAGTCCTTGATCAGCAGTGCCGCCATGGTGGGCCGCTCGGCGATGCGCCGGGCGAACTCCAAGGTCTTGTCCGCCAGCTCGTCGGCCGGGAAGACCTTGGAGACCATGCCAAGGCGATAGGCCTCATCGGCGTCCAGCGAATCACCGGTCAGCAGAAGCTCTTTGGCTTTACGCGGGCCGAATTCCCAAGGGTGAGCGTAATATTCGACGCCGGGCATGCCCATCCGGACGCCCACCACGTCGCTGAATTTCGCGTTGTCCGCCGCGACGATCAGGTCACACGCCCAGATCAGCATCAGGCCGGCCGAAATCGCGTTGCCCTGCACTTGCGCGATCGTGATCTTGCGTAGATCGCGCCAACGGCAGGTGTTCTGGAAGAAGTAGTGCCACTCCTGCAGATAGGTCTTCTCCGCGACGGCATCGCGGT
>NZ_DASXEP010000187.1:0-36838 GCF_036490025.1 Mycobacterium sp.
GGTGTAGCCCATCGGCATTAGCACGCTCTTCTGCTGGGTGAAGTGCTCGACGCCCTCCGGCCCGTTTTCGCGACCGATGCCGGAGTTCTTGTAACCGCCGAACGGACAGCACGGATCAAAGGCGTACCAGTTGATCGCGTAGGTGCCGGTGCGGATCTGCTCGGAAATCTTGATCCCGCGCGGCACGTCGCTGGTCCACACACTGCCGGCCAGTCCGTACGCCGAGTCGTTCGCGATCTTGACCGCGTCCTCTTCGGTGTCATAGGGAATGATGCTCAGCACCGGGCCGAAGATCTCCTCCTGCGCGATCATCATCTTGTTGTCGACGTCCGCGAACACGGTCGGTTGGACGTAGAAGCCGTTGTCCAGGCCTTCGGGACGCCCGCCGCCGGTCACCAGTCGTGCACCTTCCTCGATGCCCTTGGCGATGTATCCCTCGACGCGAGCCCGCTGCTTCTCCGAGATCAGCGAGCCGATTTGCGCACCCGCGTCGGACGGCGGACCGACAGGAAGCGAGGCTGCGAAATTGCCTACCGCTTCGACGATTTCGTCGTACCGCGAGCGCGGTGCCAGGATGCGGGTCTGGGCCACACAGGCCTGACCGGTGTTCATGATTCCGGAGAACACCAACATCGGGACGGAGGCGGCCAGGTCGACGTCCTCGAGCAGGATGGCTGCCGATTTTCCACCGAGCTCCAGGGTGCACGGCTTGAGCATCTCGGCGGCGCGCTTGCCGATCTCCTTGCCGACGGCCGAGCTGCCGGTGAACGAGAAGATGTCGATGTCGGGGTTGGACGTCAGCGCCTGTCCGGTCTCGATCCCGCCGGGGACGATCGACAGCACGCCCTCGGGGAGCCCGGCCCCGGCGAAGACCTCCGCCAAAGCATTTGCGCTCAGCGGTGTTTCGGCGGCGGGCTTGAGCACGACCGTGCAACCGGCCAGCAGCGCCGGGCCCAGCTTGTTGATCGCCAAGAACAGCGGCACGTTCCACGCCACGATCGCGCCCACCACCCCGAGCGGCTCACGATGGACGATGGTCTGCCCGTAGCCGCCGTTGCGGACTTCCTGCCACTTGACCTGATCGACGGCAGGCCCGGCGAAGAAGTTCAGGCACCCAACTCCACTCATCCACTGCATGGTCTCGACAGACATCGGCGGCTGACCGGTCTCGTCGCCGAGCAGCTTGACGAAGAGGTCTTTGCGCTCTTCCATCAGTTTGAGCGCGCCGGCGATGACCGCCGCCCGCTCCTTCGGCGGTGTCGAGGGCCATGGGCCATGGTCGAAAGCGGCCCGGGCCGCGGCGACCGCGGCATCGACGTCGGCTGCCGCCGCCAGTGGCACCTTGCCGACGTACTCGCCGGTGGCCGGGCAGTGCACCTCGATGACTTCAGACGTCGAGGGTTCCGTCCACTTGCCGCCGATGAAAAGCTTGTCGTACTCCGTTGTAGCTTGCTGCGTTGTGACGTGGCTCATGGCCGCCACCCTACCCAAGCCGCAGCGAAACGAGAACACGTTTCATTACTGCGGCCGAAGCACCAGCACAAGATTGCTCACCAGGAACTCGCGCAGCACCGGCACAGCCGTCAGCCACCACGCCCATTTCGGGTGGTAGCGGGGGAACGCGGCGATCAGAGCGCCGGTGCTGGTCGCCCAGTCCAGGCCGTCCGCCGCGGACACGGCGAACAACGACGACCCGTAGTTGTTTTTGGCCGGGTGACCGTGCTTACGGGTATAGCGTGCGGCGGCGCGGGCACCGCCGAGGTAGTGAGTCAAGCCCATTTCGTGGCCGCCGAACGGGCCGAGCCAGACCGTGTAGGACAGCACGGCCAGGCCACCGGGCCTGGTGACCCGGAGCATCTCGCCGCCCAGCTGCCAGGGCCGCGGCACGTGCTCGGCGACGTTGGAGGACAGGCAGATGTCCACGCTGTTGTCGGCGAAGGGCAGCGCCATGCCCGACGCACGGACCAACGTTGCCTTTTCGCGCGCCAAAACCGGCTCGGCAGCGTGCATTTCATTCGGGTCGGGCTCCACGCCGATGTAGCGGACCCCGGCGTCGGCGAAGGCCGCCGCGAAGTATCCGGGCCCTCCGCCGACGTCGAGCAGGCTGCGCCCAACCGGGCGCGCGCCGTGGATGCCGTTCCACAGGTCGCTGACCATGTCCGCGGTGTCGGCTGCCAGCGGGCCGTAGAACCTGGCCGGGTCAGCCTGCTCGTAGCGAAACTTCGACAGCAGCCGCACCGAGCGGCGCAGGGTCGCCCGCCGCGCGAACAGGTTAGTCACGGCCACCGGCCAACCCTAAAGCCCGGGCATCGCTACGCTGACCGGATGTCCGGTGTGCGCTCGGTGCTGCTGTTGTGCTGGCGCGATACCGGACACCCCCAGGGCGGCGGCAGCGAAACCTACCTGCAGCGCACCGGCGCCCAGCTCGCCGCGTCCGGTGTCGAGGTCACGCTGCGCACCGCGCGCTATCCGGGAGCTGCGCGACGAGAAGTAATCGACGGCGTTCGGATCAGCCGTGCCGGCGGGCGCTACTCGGTCTACGTCTGGGCTCTGCTGGCGATGGCCGCGGCCAGGCTGGGCATGGGTCCGCTGCGACGGGTACGACCGGATGTGGTCGTCGATACCCAGAACGGCCTGCCCTTCATGGCCCGGCTGATCTACGGCAGGCGCGTCGCGGTGCTGGTGCACCACTGTCATCGCGAGCAGTGGCCGGTGGCCGGCTGGTTTTTCGGCAGGCTTGGCTGGTTCGTCGAATCCTGGTTGTCGCCAAAACTGCATCGTCGCAACCAGTACGTGACGGTGTCACTGCCGTCGGCCCGCGACCTGATCGGCCTCGGGGTCGGCAATGACCGAATTGCGGTGGTGCGCAACGGACTCGACGAGGCACCCGTGCCGTCATTAGCGGGCCCCCGATCGGTCACACCGCGGGTGCTGGTGCTCTCGCGGCTGGTGCCACACAAGCAGATTGAAGACGCGCTGACCGCCGTGGCACAGCTGCGGCCGTCGATACCCGAGCTGCATCTCGACGTCGTGGGCGGCGGGTGGTGGCGCGAGCGCCTGACCGAGCACGCGGCGGGGCTGGGCATCAGCGACGCGGTGACGTTTCACGGGCACATCGACGACGTCGCCAAACACCATGTCGTTCAACAATCTTGGGTGCACGTGCTGCCGTCGCGCAAAGAAGGCTGGGGGCTGGCGGTGATCGAGGCGGCTCAGCACGCGGTGCCCACCATCGGCTACCGGTCGTCGGGTGGGTTGGCCGACTCGATCATCGACGGGGTGACCGGTGTGCTGGTCGACAGTCGTGCCGAGTTGGTGGACCGGCTTGAGCAGTTGCTCGCCGACCCGGTGCTGCGCGATCAGCTCGGCGCCAAAGCGCAAGCACGCAGCGCCGAATTCTCTTGGCAGCAAAGCGCGGACGCGATGCGTTCGGTGCTGGAGTCGGTAGTCGCCGGTCAGCGCGTCAGCGGGGTGGTTTGACTCAATATCAGTGATCAACGTCCACGATCACCGATACCCCGCCCTCGAGCCAAGCCGTATGCAGTTCAATGATTTTGGTCCGACTTGGCACGCCTTTGCGGTGAAATATATTTTCTGCGTAGTCAAAGGGACGCGTGCTACCGCAAAATGCGTCATGGATCGCTTGGCGTTCGGCGTCATTGCGCGGCTGTCGGGCAGTTCCACGTAGCGTGTCTTGCCGGAAGCGCAGCGTAACGGTCGGGTTCGCGCGGATGTTTTTAAGCCACAGCGCATGCTCACCGCCGATCGAAACAAGGTAGGCCTTATCGCGGTCGCGGAATGCACGGACGAAGGTTGTCCGTTGCTTTCCGGACTTCCGTCCGATCGTGGTCAGAGCGGCGACGCCGGTAGGCATCCATATCGCAAACCATGGCCGGTGTATTGCTCGTAACGAGCGGGTAAAGATTCGCATGTCACGCGACGAAGTGGTCGCACCCAAGCCGGGAAACCTCTCAAACTTGTAAAGACCGTCGCTGTAGCGCAGTGATCGCGGAACGGTTGTGGGCGGTTGCGCGTCCATGTTTCACCTCCGTAAGTCGACTGAACGACAATAACACCGTTATTGTCGTTCAGTCGAGCGCGCTCGACGACGTATTCCGGCGGGTGCGCCGGCCGGTCACTGCCCCTCCGACTGCTCTGGCGATCAGCATGGCCAGCCACGCCAGGTGCGCGATGGTGACCGTCGCCCGCCGACTCGTCGACGCGATGCGTACCGTGCTGGAGTCGGTCCTCGCCGGTGAGCGTGTCAACGGAGTGGTCTGATGTCCGCGCGTGAAGACGTGCTGCGCTGGGGCCTCGTCGACTGGGTCGAACTGGATCGGATCCATTGGTTCGTAGCTAGGGAATATCCCGAGCAACCGTTGGCAGTTGTTCAAAACAAGACACTTGAGCTGATCCGCTCGTTGGCCTCCGAGGGCTTGTTTGATGTGGGGGATCTGGCGAGCGAAGATCGCTGCTTCCGAGCTTGGGACCTCCCACTCGGTGAGTCGATTCAGCGTATTGCCGATACGTGGCCAACTTTGAGGACGAGAACCGGTGGCCCTGGTTTTGTTGGCTGGATCTCACAGAAAAGGGCCAGCAGGTCGCCGAGGCCATCGAGGGCGGCACGGAGACAGGTGCCGACACTGGAGGAGCGCATGATGTCGGCGCATGACGAGGTTCTGCTGCGCGGACTCATCGACTGGGTCGCGCTCGAGCGGGTGCACTGGATCGTTGCAAGGGAGAACGCAGACGACTCACTACCGGTCATCCAGTAGAAGGTCCTTGACCTGATCAGGTCTGCAGTGGCCGACGGCCTGTTCCAAATCGGTGATTTAGCAACCGAAGACAATCGTTTCGGCGCGTGGGACACAACTTTGGACGAGTCAATTAAGCGGATCCGTGACGTGTATACGACCAAGTTCGACGACGAACCGGCGTGGTGGTTTTACAGCTGGCTGGAATCCACCGAAAAAGGACAACGGGACGCAGAGACCACTGAAGCGCGCCTGGCGTCATACGACAGGCAACAACCGAATCATCAAAGGAACCAGACGTAGCATGTCCGCGCGTGACGAGGTTCTGCTCTGCGGTCTCATCGACTGGGTGGCTCTCGAGCGGGTCCACTGGGCCGTTAAACAGGAATACGCAGGCGAGTCGTTACCGGTCATCCAAGATAAAGTCCTCGACCTGATCCGCTCACTAGTAACCAATCGCCTGTTCGAACTGGGCGATCTGGCAACCCCAAACCACCGCTTTGCCGCCTGGGAGACCCCGCTCGATGAGTCCATTCAGCAGATCCGCGACGTGTATGTGAACCAATTCGATGACGAGTCGGAGTGGTGGTTTTGTTGCTGGCTAGATGCCACCGAAAAGGGGTTGAAGGTCGCGGAAGCCATTGAAGCAAACCAAAATTCGGCGTACGACAGCTGACCGCATGCTCGATCCGCATGGCGACTCGGAGCCAACTACATAGGCGCCCGTATTCGAATCGGCGGCACCTCGCGCGGATCAATCTGGGTACGATTATTCGATGATGCCGATACGGACGGTGAGGTTGTGATGTCCGCGCGTGACGAGGTTCTGCTATACGGTCTCATCGACTGGGTGGCTCTGCAGCGAGTCCATAGTCGCGTTGCGCGGGAGAACGGAGGCGAGCCGTTGGCGGTCATCCAAGACAAGGTCCTTGATCTGATTCGCTCGCTGGTGACCGATGGCCTGTTCGAATTGGGCGATCTAGCAACCCCAAACCACCGCTTTGGCGCGTGGGATGCCCCGCTCGACGAATCCATTCAACGGATCCGTGACGTGTATGTAAACCACTTCGACGACGAGGCGGAGTGGTGGTTTGTTTGCTGGCTGGATGCCACCGAAAAAGGATTGAAAGCCGCAGAAGCCATTAAACAAAGCCAAGATTCGGCGCAGGGCAGCTGAGCAGTTCACTTTCTCGCCGCGGCAGCGGCCAGCGCTTGGTGAACAGCCTGCGTGAGTTCTGCGACGTCGCCGCTCAATCGCGCCTGAGACCCTGACTCAATAAACACCGTGTGTTCAATCAGCCGGCCTTGAGAAGACTCGGTGGAGCCGAAAACGTAGGTGCTGTACTGGGCCGACACCCACCGGTCGGCTAGTACGAAGTAGCCGCTGCTGCGCACTGCTAACGCCCCGCGCAACGCAGATATGTCCACGCGCTCGGTCGTGACTCCGGTGGCGGCGAGGTCGCGGAGGCTTCGGTCGGCATTGTTACGCACCACCCCGTCGGGAGGAATGCCGGTGAACCCGAACACGGTGATCGTTTCGCAGCCGTCCCACCCGCCGTCAGGTCGCTGGTCGCACACCGCGATACGCGACGGCTCGACCGTGCTAGCCGTCAGATGGCCAATCTGCCAACCCGCCGGCACACCCAGTTGGGTCAACCAGCGCGGTGCGGCATTGGCGCGAAGGTGCGAGAACTCATGAACATGGCGCGCTACCTCCCCGGCGACCGACGACACCGCAGAAAGTCGTTGCCGTTCGGCTGCGAGTGCATCGCCCTCCGCGGGTGTCATCTCGCGCCTTCAGCCGCGGTGCTTAAAAGTCCCCCTATAGCAACGACTATGGCGCCTACTACCGCCCAGAAGCCAGGCGGCGGAGATTCTACATGGATCGAAGGATGCCCCGAGTCGTCGTGCGCGGGTTCGTGTGTCTCCGGCGCGGGTGTCTGTGTTGCCGGCGTCTGGACGGGATGAGGCTGCGGCGCCGGTTCTGGAGCGGGCTGCGGCGTTGGTCAACGGTTGGGTGGCGGTGGCCAGCCCGGAGGTGGCGGGGCTGGTGGTCAGCGGCATGGCCGAGACCGGGCCCCGCAGCGCCGAAGCATTCAGCATGCCCGGTGCCAGGCCGGTGGGCCGTCCCGCCGATGGTGGCGGGGGCGGGGAAAACGGGTGGGCCGGTGGGGTGAAACTGGTGATCCCGGGCGCGGCCGGCATCGGGGTGGGCGGGCGCGGCATCATCGGCTGCGCCAGCGGCGGCTGCGCGGTGGCGGGCACCGGGGGTGGGGTCATCAGGTTCGCGTTCGGCGACGGGGCGAACATCCCCGCCGACGATGGCGCCGGCGCCAGCGTCTGCGCCGGACTCGGCGGTGCGGTATGGGTGACCGCGGCCAACGGCTGCACCGGCGCGGTGGTCGGGGCGCTGGCCACCGAGGACCCCGACGAGGACACCGCGCTCATCGCCGCCGCCGGCAGCGCAGCCGCCGGGGAGGCCACCGCACTGACCCCCGAGCTGACCATCCCGACGGTGGCCTGCATCCCACTGAGCGCGGCACTCTCGGCGACGGTGGCCGCCGCGGCCACACCCGCCGCGATCGACCCCCCGGCAATGGAGGGCATCGACGGCATCATCAACGCCGCCCCCAACCCATCTAACGCCGCCCCATAGCGCACCCCCGCCGCGGCGTTGTTGGGCCACATGAACCCGAAATACTCCAGATTCAAATCCGTGATCCGCGGCGTCAACGCCCCCAACACCATCGGATTGATCACCTCGTCGGTGGCCTCTTCCAACCGATTGGCGTGTGCCGGCGGGGCCGGCACCATCTGCGCAAACGACGACTCATTGACCGCCGCGGCCATATGAAAAATCTGGGCTTTCGCCAACGTCTGCTCAGCAAACACCAAATGCTCATTGTTATGCGTCACCAACGCCGCCTCCGAGGCGGTACCACCCAAACCCGTATACGACTCCGCGGTCACCGCACCCTGCGCCATCGACGTCCCCGCCACCACCGTCATCGCCGCATGGTGACCCATCAACGTCTCCGCAGCGGCCACACTCGGCGCCGAACGCGGCCCCATCGCCAGCGAATACCAATTCGCCTCCGGCGCAAACATCGGCCACGGATGACTCACCCGCTACACCCCCACACCACACACGCGCATCGCAGCCGTCTGTCTCCTCAAAAACGAACTCAGTGCGACGATCGTAGCGAGAACGCGCAGACTCCGCTTACGCCAAAAGCGCGAGTGATTTCTCGATCGCTGGCTGCCGGATCATAACCAGTTGATCAAGTAACGCCGTCCGATCGTCTTCGCCGCCTGCCGGACAAGACCCCTCCGACGGCCGCGCCGATCAGCATGGCCAGCCACGCCAGGTGCGCGACGATGACCGCCGCCCGCCGACTGTTCGACGCGCCGGCGGTGCGGCCGCCGACGCGGTACAGCAGCAGCTCACGCCCGCGATACGCAATAGGCAACCGATCGAATGTCTCTGCGGCCAAACCGATATCGCCGGGCGTGCCCGATTCGACAACCAGCCATCCCACGCCGGCCCAGCGGAGCTCGCGCGGATCGGCACCGGCCAGCAACAGCTGCTGCACATCGCGGGCGCGGTTCCCCTCGCCGAGAACCGTCGTCCCCGAAATCGTCAGGTCACCGGTCGTCAACACGTCGGCACGCAGCCAGCGCGCCAGCGGATCCAGCACCGGAGCCGAGCCGGACCAGCCGAACCGCCGCATGGTGTCGGCCGGCAACACCGCGACCTCGGCGGGCTCGCGGTTGATCACCGCCGCAACGGCCGCCCAGTCGCTGGGATAGTGCACCGAGTGGACCTTTCCCCCTACGCCCCAAGCCAAGTCGGGAAGTGACAACACCAGTACCGCGCAGCACGCCACCGCAGCGGCCGCAGGCCGCAACCAACGCCGCAGCGTCAGCGTCGCGCCCGCGCCGGCTAGCGCGTAGCCGGGCACCGCCAACGCGACCCACTTCTGCCCGTCGCGCAGCACGCCCAGAGCGGGCGCAGCATCGACCACGGCCTGCAGCGCAGCCAGACCCGAGCCGGTGGCCAGCGCAGCGGGTATCAGCACCGACGCCAACGCCAGCACCAGCAACGGCAGCGCCGCCCGCAGACGCCGCAGCGCGACCAGCCCGGTCGCCACCAGCGCAAGCAGCACGACTGCCGATACCACCGCGAAAAACGTTGCCCGCGAAGCTGGTACAGCCTCGGCGTTCCATATTCCGCCCATGCTGGCCAGGCTGCCGAGCGTGCCCAGCCCCGGCTCGGCGCGTGCCGCGAATGCACCGACACCCGGAGCGCGGGCCCACATATGATCCGCCGAGGACAAACCCAGTATCGCCGCCGTCAGCCACGGCAGGGCCGCCACCACCGCAGCGACCAATGTGATTGCTGCGCAACGCCATCGGGGAGTGCCAGTGCCCGGCATGGCCACACACACCAGCCCGACAACAGCAGCAAGGATCAGTCCGGTCGGAGTTAGGCCGGCCAACGCAATCCAGAACGTCAGCCCGAAAATGGCCGGCCAGCAGACACCGTCGCTCGATCGCAGTGTCAGCATCGTCGTTGCCACCCACGGCAGACAGCCGTAGCCGACTAGCAGGCTCCAGTGCCCTTGCAAGAGCCGTTCGCCGACATAGGGATTCCAGATCGCCAGCGTGATCGCCGCGAATTGCCCGCCGCTACCGGATTGTGGCAACACACCCGCGGTCAATCGCGCCGCGCCCCAGCCCGCCAGCCACAGTGCAAGAACGAGCAAGGCCTTCACCACGATGCCGCCGTCGATGCAGCGCGAGGCCAGCGCGACCGCGAAATCCTGGGGCGTGGCTCGTGGCGGGGCGACCAGCCCCAGAGCGCTATCGGATAGATAGGACCGCGGCGTGGACACTGCGTCGCGTAGCAGCAGATACCCGGGGCTCAGCAGCGGCGCCACCACGAGCAGCGCCAACGCCAATGCGTACCCGGGACGGGACCACCGTAGAGCCCGGTGGGATACCGCCCGCACGCGCCGGACCAGCTAGGACAGGTCGGGCGGACCCGACGACGAAGGACCTGGCGGACTCGGCGGGCCCTGCTCTCGCTTGGCGTCCTTAGGTGGAGTGGGGATCTTCTCGGTCTCGGCTTCGGCGCCGGGCACCCGCTCGGCCGGTGGCTCGCCGCGACCGAAGAACCCGCCGTGTTCGGCCGTGTCCAGGCCGGGTTCGTGCAACGCCGTCTCGGTCCGCGAGCTGAACGAGCCGAGCAGCAGCCCGCCGATCAGCGCGATCACGCCCGCCGCGGTGAAGGTGATCGGCAGCACCCGGGACCACAGCGCCAACCGGTCGCGTTCATTGCGCGCGGCATTGACCTCCGATTCGACGGTTCCTTCGTTGGAGGTGATCTTGTAGTCGACCAGCGTCACCTCTGGCTTCAATGCGTCACGGGCAAAGTAATGAAAGGCGCGCTCTTGCTGCTTGACGATTGTCCCCGACTCCGGGTCCACCCAGAAGGTTCGCTGCGCTGCGTAGTAGCGGGTCATGGTGATTTTTTCGTCCGGATCGCCGGGCACATCCCACACCGACGCGGGCGCGGTGACCTTGCTATCCCCGTCGTCGGCGTACAGCGAGGGATAGTGGATCGGCTCGGCGAGCTTGCCGTCGGCGTCGTAGCCGACATCCTGGGTGAACTTGTAGACGCTCAGGCCGTTGACGTCTTCTTCCCCGGTGTAGTTGGCCTCGAACGCCTTTTGCGCGATCGGGTCGAAGTACGAATACGGGTGCTTCTCGGTGTGGAACGGGAACCGATAGGACAACCCGTCGTGTGGCAACGCGATATTGGTGGCGGGGCTTTCGTCCTTGAATCCGCGCGGCTTCTGCACGGCGCCGCCGGGATGGGTGTCGTCGGAAACCGCCGACGCAGTTTTCCGGTTGAGCGTGACGGTGTCGACCAGGGCAAGCAGCAGCCCGGAATCCTTTTGCTTATCGCTGCGCCGAACCGAGCTGCCTACTTGCAACGTGACGACGTCGGCGTTGGCGGGCGACTCGACGTCGATCTGCTGCTGGGACACCAACGGCACGTTCTTGTTGACGACGAACTTCTGGCTGTCCATCGAGGCCGGGTCCATAGCCGAGCCGGTGCCTTCGCTGATCAGCGTGGCATCGAGGTCGAGCGGAATCTTGGTGATCCTGCTGCCGGTGTAGGTCCACAGCAGCAGCGCGGCGATCAACGACGCGGCCCCGAGTCCCATGATCCCGCACCCGGCCATCCGCAACATGACTGCTCGGTTCACGTGGGCGTGACCTCCTTCTGGTCTCGTCGGATCAGGCCACCAAACCTGTTCCGTCCCGAACCCCCGCGACCTGGGGTTCTACCCGCTTACGATGCCGCAGCGAAGCAAAACTCGTTCGACCCTAACAGCATTATTTAAGGTCGCGATTTATCTGCCCACGGTGGGCAAATCGGGTGCCGACGATCAACCGGGCACACTGTCGTCATGGCCGATAACGGGCAAGTGGGCGGCACCCGCAGCTTCCTGCCCGCCGTCGAGGGTATGCGGGCCTGCGCCGCGATCGGCGTCGTCATCACCCACGTCGCGTTCGACACCGGGCACTCGAGCGGATTCGACGGTCGGTTGTTCGGGCGCTTCGATCTGGCCGTCGCGGTGTTCTTTGCGCTGTCGGGGTTCTTGTTGTGGCGCAGCCACGCCGCGGCGGCGCGCGCTCTGGCGTCGCGCCCGTCCACGGGGCACTATCTGCGATCGCGGGTGGTCCGCATCATGCCGGCCTACCTGGTTGCCGTCGTGGTGATCCTGGCTCTGCTGCCGGACGGCAATCACCCGAGTTTGACGGTGTGGCTGGCGAATCTGTCGCTCACCCAGGTGTATGTGCCGTTGACGCTGACGGCCGGCCTGACCCAGATGTGGAGCCTGTCGGTCGAGGTCAGCTTTTACCTGGCGCTGCCGATCCTTGCAATGCTGGCCGCGCGGCTGCCGGTCCGCGCCCGGGTGCCGGCGATCGCGAGTCTGGCTGTCGCCAGCTGGTTTTGGGGCTGGATCCCGTTCGCCGCTCCGGCCGGGCTCAATCCGTTGACCTGGCCGCCGGCCTTCTTCTGCTGGTTCGCCGCGGGCATGCTGTTGGCCGAGTGGATCCACACCCCGCTCGGCTGGCCCCATCGGCTGGCGCGACATCGGTGGCTGATGGCCATCGGTGTGCTGGCGGCGTATCTGGTGGCGGCTTCGCCACTGGCCGGACCGGCAGGGCTGATTCCAAGCAGCGCTGTGCAATTCACCGTGAAGACTGCGATGGGTGCGCTGGTGGCTGTGGGTCTGGTGGCGCCGCTGGTGCTCGATCGACCCGACGACAGCCACCGGCTGCTGGGCAGCGGCCCGATGGTTACGCTCGGACGCTGGTCCTACGGAATCTTCATCTGGCATCTTGCCGCGCTGACGATGGTGTTCCCGGTGATCGGTCAATTCCCGTTCCGGGGGCACATGCCCGAGGTGCTGGTGTTGACGTTGATTTTCAGCATCGCCATCGCTGCGGTGAGCTATGCGCTCGTCGAATCACCGTGCCGGGAAGCGTTGCGACGCTGGGAGTCCCGTAACAAGAAGCCGACCGCCCCAGGAACTGGCGGCGCCGTCAGCCCGCGTCAAGAAGACGCAATCGCGCCATGATCTCGTTGCGGACCGCGGAGCGGCGTGCCTTGCCGGCGTCATCGCGCAGTGGGACGTCGACGAACTCCACAGTCGCGGGCACCTTGTAGCCGGCGATACGGTCGCGCAAAAACTCTTGCACCGTTTGCTCATCCAGCGCCGAACCGGCCTGCACCAGGGCATACGGCACCTGGCCGAGATCCGCATTGGGCACGCCAACAACCAAGCAGGACAGCACATCTGGATGTTCGGATAGCGCAGCCTCGATCTCGGCGGGATAGACGTTGCGGCCGCCGACGATTAACATGTCGACTCGCCGGTCCGAGATGTAGAGGAACCCGTCGGCGTCGAAGAAGCCGAGGTCGCCAAGCGAATCCCAGCCGTCGCGGGATTTCGCGGTTGCGCCGACGTAGCGATAGGTGGGTGCGCTGCCGGGGCTGGGCCGCATGTAGATCTCGCCCACTTCGCCGGGCGGACAGGGGTTTCCGTCGTCGTCGAGCACCTTCATCTCACCGGCGACGACGACGCCCACCGAGCCGCGGTGATCCAGCCACTGGTCGCCGGAGATGAACGTCAACGCCTGTAATTCGGTGCCGCCGTAGAGTTCCCAGACCTTCTCGGGTCCGAGGAGATCGATCCAGGCCTGCTTGATGGCGGGCGGGCACGGCGCGCCCAGGTGCCAGAACCGGCGAAGCGACGACAGGTCGTAGGCGTCGGGATTGGCGTGGTAAACCGGCAGCGTTCGTTGCATGATGGTCGGCACCGTCGTCAGGAAGGTGACACGAAGGTCGCTGATCAGTCGAAGAAATTTCTCCGGCTCGAACCGGCTCATCAGCACGAGGTGGTGGCGCATCAGCAGTGCCATCGCCGCGGTGGTGAAGCCGGTGTTGTGCGACAGCGGCACCGGCACCAACGTGGTGTCGCCCTCCTGAGCGCCGAGCGGATAGCCGATGGCGGCGGGAATCCGGCTGTCACCGCCGGATTCGATGAGCTTGGGCCGGCCGGTGCTGCCGCCCGAGCCCATCGCCTTCCACACCGGCGAAACCGCTTCCGGTAAGCCCTCATCAGACAATGCCGGGGCGGGAGTGAAACCGGCTGCAACGTTTGGTATTTCGGCGTGCTTACGACCCACCAACAACCTTGGCGGCCGCAGCTCCAGCAGACCCGCGAGCTCGGCGTCGGGCAACCGCGCGGACAGCGGTTGGGGCACCGCGCCCAGCTTCCAGCACGCGACCGCCGCCTGAATCCATTCGATCGAGTTGGGCAGCACCATCGTCACGTAGTCACCGACGCCGACACCGAGCGCGGCGTAGGCGCGGGCCAGCCGGTTCGTCGAGCGGTCGAGTTCGCCCCGGGTCAGGGTGCGGCCGTCACACGTGACGGCCGGCTCATCTGGAGCGAGCGCGGCCAGCGCGGAAATCTGGGTGCCGATCGGCGGGACCAGCTCACTTCCCGTCACTGATAGGAACCCTGTCGCTCGAAGATGCGGCGCGGGTTGTCGACGAGCATGCTGTGCAGTTGCTCCTCGGTGACCCCGCGTTGTTTGAGCGCGGGGATCACGTCGTTGTGGATGTGCAGGTAATGCCAATTGGGGGCGGCCACCGGCAGCAACTCTTCCGGCAGCGCGTCGAAGTAGCAGTTGGCGTCGTGGGACAGCACCATCTTGTCGGCGTGGCCGCGCTCGCACATCTTCGCCACGATGTTCACTCGATCCTCGAACGGCAGGATGACGTCGATGCCGAACCGGTCCATCCCGAGGTAGGAGCCGGCGGCGATGAGTTCCTCGAGGTAGCCGACGTCGGTGGAATCGCCGGAATGGCCGATGACGACCCGGCTCAGGTCCACGCCCTCTTCTTCGAAGATGCGTTGCTGCTCCAGGCCGCGCCGCAACCCGGCATGGGTATGCGTGGAGATCGGTACACCGGTGCGCTTGTGCGCCTGGGCGACCGCCCGCAGCACCCGCTCGACGCCCGGCGTGATGCCCGGTTCGTCGGTGGCGCACTTGAGGATCCCGGCCTTGATGCCGGTGTCGGCGATGCCCTCCTCGATGTCGCGGACGAACATGTCGGTCATGATTTCCGGGCCGTCGAGCTGCGCGCCCGGGCCTTGGTAGTGGAAACGGAACGGGACGTCGTTGTAGGTGTACAGCCCGGTCGCGACCACGATGTTCAGTTCGGTGGCCGCGGCAACACGTGCGATACGCGGGATATAGCGGCCCAACCCGATCACGGTGAGGTCGACGATGGTGTCCACGCCGCGCGACTTGAGCTCGTTGAGCCGATCGATGGCGTCGGCCACCCGTTTGTCTTCGCCGCCCCACGCTTCTGGGTAGTTCAGCGCGATTTCCGTGGTCATGATGAACACGTGCTCGTGCATGAGCGTGACGCCGATATCAGCGGTATTGACAGGTCCCTGAGCGGTGTTCACTAACGACACGTAGCCGACTCTAGGACTCCGAATCAGGCTCCGTGGTGGGTTCGTGCAAGGTGCGCGGCATCCCGCTGTCAGAACGCGGCGTCGTCGAGGTCCATCAATGCCGTCGAGGTGCGGGCCAGGATCCCACGGGTCGCCGTGATCTCCGGAAGCACGTTGCCTGCAAAGAACTGCGCTGCGGCGATCTTGCCCTCGTAGAACGCTTTATCCTTGCCGTCTGCACCGGAATCTAGTGCCCGCAAAGCGATTTCGGCATGCCAAAGCAACTGCCAACCGATGAGCAGATCGCCGACAGCAAGCAGATAACGCACCGAGCCGAGCCCGATCTTGTACAGCTCGGTGGGAGTGTCGGACGATCCCATCAGGTAGCCGGTCAGGGTGGCGGTCATCGCTTGCACATCCTCCAGGGCAGTGCGCAGGTAGGCGCGGTCCACCTTCAGCCGTTGGTCGGCGGCATCGCTGTCGATGAAGGACTCAATCCGCCCGGCGAGGTGCGCCAGCGCCACACCCTTGTCCCGCGCGATCTTGCGGAAGAAGAAGTCCTGCGCCTGGATCGCCGTGGTGCCCTCGTAGAGCGAGTCGATCTTTGCGTCGCGGATGTACTGCTCGATCGGGTAATCCTGCAGGAAGCCGGAACCGCCCAGGGTTTGCAGCGATTCGGTCAGGTACTGGTAAGCCCGTTCAGAGCCCACGCCCTTGATGATGGGCAACAGCAGATCGTTGACGCGGTTTGCCAATTCGGCGTCCGCGCCCGAGACCGCGGCGGCGACAGCGGCATCCTGATGCGCGGCGGTGTAGAGGTAGATCGCTCGCAACCCCTCGGCGTAGGCCTTCTGCATGATCAGCGAACGCCGCACGTCGGGGTGATGCGTGATCGGCACCCTCGGAGCACTCTTGTCCAGCATCTGTGTCATGTCGGCGCCTTGGATGCGCGTCTTGGCGTATTCGAGCGCGTTGAGGTAACCGGTCGACAGCGTTCCCGAGGATTTGATGCCGACCAGCATCCGCGCGTTTTCGATGACTTTGAACATCTGCGCGATGCCGTCGTGGGTGTCGCCGACCAGCCAGCCCTTGGCCGGGATGCCGTGTGCGCCGAAGGTCAACTCGCACGTCGGGGACGCCTTATAGCCCATCTTGTGCTCGAGGCCCGTCGCGAAAACCCCGTTGCGACCGGTGATCTCGAAGCTATCCCAGTCGAACAGGTGCTTCGGCACGATGAACAGGCTGAGGCCCTTGGTGCCCGACGCTGCGCCGACGGGGCGTGCCAGCACCAGGTGCAGGATGTTGTCGACGGTGTCGCCGAGATCGCCTCCGGAAATGAACCGCTTGACCCCTTCGATGTGCCACGAGCCGTCTGGCTGCTCGACGGCCTTGGTGCGGCCCGCTCCGACATCAGAGCCGGCGTCGGGTTCGGTCAGCACCATCGTTGCGCCCCAGCGCTGCTCGACCGCTGCATTGGCCAGCGCACGCTGCTGTTCGTTCCCGAGCCCGTAGAGGATGTCGGCCATCCCTGGGCCGGCGTAGTAGAAAAACAGCGCCGGGTTGGCGCAGATGACCATCTCCAGGAGCGCCCACAACACCGCCCTCGACACCGCGGTGCCGCCGATCTCGGGGGCGACACCCAGCCGCCACCATTCGGCGTCCCAAATCGCTTGCACCGTCTTACGAATCGGCTCCGGCACCGTGATGGTGTGCTCATCCGGCAGGAATACCGGGGGTGTGCGGTCAGACGCCACGAATGACTCGGCGACGGGACCTTGGGCGAACCTGGCCACTTCGGCCAGGATCTCGCGACTGGTGGCGCTGTCGAGTTCGCCGACCGCTCCCGAATCCAGCACAGCTCCGAGAGCCAGCGCCTCGAACAGGTTGAACTCGATATCACGCAGGTTGGCCTTGTAGTGCCCCATGACCCCTCCTTGCGCTGCAGTATCTCCGGAATCGCCGTTTGACGAGGCTATTTCCAAGATTTCGGCGATCATGCCGCGCGGTGTCGAGCCGGGGTGGATCAGGATTGTTCGGTGCAGACTTGAGAAGTGACCTGGCTCACAGTAGAGTGACCAGTGGTCATCCAATTACAGGAGGGCTGATGCCGACGGTCACTTGGGCTCGCGTCGACCCGGCGCGCCGCGCGGCGGTCGTGGAAGCTGCGGAGGCGGAGTTCGGGGCGCATGGATTTTCCGCCGGCAGCCTGAACGTCATCGCCCGGCGTGCGGGCGTGGCCAAAGGCAGCCTGTTCCAGTACTTCGCCGACAAGCGCGACTTGTACGCGTTCATCACCGACGTCGTCAGCCAGCGGGTCCGGATGTATATGGAAGAGCGGATCCGTCAGCTCGATCCGAGCCGGCCGTTCTTCGACTTCCTGACCGACTGGCTCGACGCCTGGGTCGCCTATTTCGCCGACCACCCGCATGAACGCGCGCTGCATGCGGCGGCGAGCCTGGAGGTCGACACCGAGGCCCGCGTCAGCGTGCGCAGCGTCATTCACCGCCATTACCTGGAAGTGCTGCGGCCGCTGGTGCGCGACGCTCAGGTCCGCGGTGATTTAGGCAAGGACGCCGACATCGACGCGCTGTTGTCGTTGCTGCTGTTGATCTTTCCGCATCTCGCGCTGGCGCCATACATGCGTGGACTGGACCCGATCCTGGGGCTCGACGAACCGAGTCCGGAGCAGCCGGCGCTGGCGGTACGCAGGCTGGTGGCCGTATTGACTGCAGCGTTCGCGGAAACCTCTTCGACCGCAAAACAATTCAGCCCCAACAGATCTGAGGTGGTCACATGACACGCACAAGTACACGCTCAATGGTGGCGGGCGGACTCAACTGGGACAGCTTGCCGCTCAAGCTGTTCGCCGGCGGTAACGCGAAGTTCTGGAATCCCGCCGACATCGACTTCTCCCGCGAGCGCGCGGACTGGGAGCGGCTCACCGACGACGAACGCCACTACGCCACCCGGCTGTGCGCGGAATTCATCGCCGGTGAGGAAGCGGTGACCGAGGACATCCAGCCGTTCATGTCCGCGATGCGGGCCGAGGGTCGTCTCGGCGACGAAATGTACCTGACCCAGTTCGCCTTCGAAGAGGCCAAGCACACCCAGGTTTTCCGGATGTGGCTCGACGCTGTCGGCATCACCGAAGATCTGCACGAATATCTCGAGGACGTGCCCACCTACCGCACGATTTTCTACGAGGAGTTGCCGGCGTCGCTCAACGCCTTGTCGACCGACCCGTCACCGGCGGCCCAGATCCGCGCCTCGGTCACCTACAACCACATGGTCGAAGGCATGCTGGCGCTCACCGGATACTTTGGCTGGCACAAGATCTGTGTGGAGCGCGGCATCCTGCCCGGGATGCAGGAACTGGTACGGCGCATCGGTGACGACGAGCGACGCCACATGGCCTGGGGCACCTTCACCTGTCGGCGTCATGTCGCCGCCGACGACCGCAACTGGGACGTCTTCGAGGCGCGGATGAACGAGCTGATGCCGCTCGGCTTGCGTCTCATCGAAGAGGGCTTCGCGCTGTACGACCCGATGCCCTTCGGTCTTTCGGCGGACGAGTTCATGCAGTACGCGGCCGACAAAGGGATGCGGCGGTTCGGCACCATCAGCAGCGCCCGCGGACGGCCGCTTGCCGAGATCGATCTCGACTACTCGCCGCTGCAGTTGGAGGACACCTTCGCCGACGAGGACGCCAAGGTTCTCGCCGGCGTTTAACGGCGAGCAGACGCAGAATCGCACGCAGATCGCCGTCGCTGCGCGATTCTGCGTCTGCTCGGCAGGGGAGTGGCTACCCCACCCACACGGTCTTGGCGTTGCAGAACGCGCGAATCCCAAGGCCTGCGAGCTCGCGGCCATAGCCTGACCGCTTGACGCCGCCGAACCCGAGTTCGGGGTAGGACACCGTCATCCCGTTGATGAAGACCTGCCCGGCCTCGATGTCGTCGATGAAGCGCTCCTGCTCGGCTTCGTCATTGGTCCAGGCGTTGGATCCGAGCCCGAATGTGGTGGCGTTGGCGATTTCGATCGCCTCGTCGATGCCGGAGGCCCGGTACATCGAGGCCACCGGGCCGAAGACCTCTTCGGTGTAGAGCGCCATGTCCTTGGTGATGTCGGTGACCACCGTCGGCGGGTAGAACCAGCCCGGCTGGTCCGGCGCCTTGCCGCCGAGGCGCACCTTCGCACCCGCGGCGACCGCCTCGTCGACCTGCTTGGCGATCTCGTCGCGGCCCGACTCGGTGGCCAGCGGACCCACGTCGGTGTCCGAGTCGGTCGGGTCGCCGACCTTAAGGGCCTGCATCTTTTCGACGAACTTGTCGACGAACGCGTCATAGATGTCGGTGTGCACGATGAACCGCTTTGCGGCGATACAGGACTGGCCGTTGTTCTGCACCCTGGCGGTGACCGCGGTCTTCACGGCCTCGTCGAGGTCGACGGACGGCATCACGATGAACGGGTCGCTGCCACCGAGCTCCATCACGCTGGGTTTGATCTCGTCGCCGCAGATGGCGGCGACGGATTGACCGGCGGGTTCGCTCCCGGTCAGGGTGGCCGCGGCGACCCGGGGATCGCGCAGGATGGCCTCGACAGCCTTGGACGACACCAGCAGCGTCTGGAAACACCCCTCCGGGAACCCGCCGCGGGCGATGACGTCGGACAGGTACAGCGCCGACTGCGGCACGTTGGAGGCGTGCTTGAGCAGCCCGACGTTGCCTGCCATCAGCGCAGGCGCGGCGAACCGGACCGCCTGCCACAACGGGAAATTCCACGGCATGACGGCCAGCACCACCCCAAGGGGCTGGTAGCGGGTGTAGGCGCGCTTCGCGCCGACCTTCGACGCCTCGGCGGGCTCGTCGGCCAACAGCTTCTCGGCATTTTCGGCGTAGTAACGAAAACCCTTGGCGCACTTGATCGCTTCAGCCTTGGCCGATTTGAGGGTCTTGCCCATCTCGAGGGTCATCATCGCCCCGACCTCGTCGGCTTCCTTCTCCAAAAGGTTGGCGGTGGCGTTTGCCCACTCGGCGCGCTGGGCAAACGTAGTGGAGTGGTGGTAGTCGAGGAACCGTTCGTGGGCTCGCGCTATTGCAGCGTCGACTTCGTTGTCGGTTGCGGCGGTGAAGGTCTTGATTGTCTCGCCGGTGGCCGGGTTGATCGTGGCGATGGGCACGGTTGACATCCTTCGCTTGCGATGGTTGATAAAGCGTCCAACACCTAGCCTGCCACTATCGTTCCGAAACGGAGGTGCCGGATGAGCAAAGCTGCCGAGCTGATAGTCAAGTGCCTGGAAAACGAGGGCGTTGAGGTGGTGTTTGGGCTGCCAGGCGAGGAGAACATCCGCTTCGTGCAGGCGCTGGCCGCCTCTGACATCCGGTATGTGCTCACTCGGCACGAGCAGGCGGCGTCGTTCATGGCCGAGATGTACGGCCGGGTCACCGGACGGGCGGCGGTGGTGTCCGCCACGCTGGGCCCGGGTGCGATCAACATGCAACTCGGTGTCGCCGACGCCACCACCAACAGCACGCCGTTGGTCGCGATCTCCGCGCAAGTGGGCCAGAACCGGCAGTACAAGGAGTCGCACCAGTACGTCGACCTGGTGTCGATGTTCGCGCCGATCACCCGGTGGGCCGCCGGCATCCCGACCGCGCAGGCGATACCGGAAATGGTCCGCAAAGCGTTCAAGGTCGCCGAGACCGAACGCCCGGCGGCGGTGTACCTGGCGGTGCCCGAACACATAGATGCCGATGAAGACGACTACGACCTGGGCCCGTTGCCGCGCAACGTCGTTCGCGCCGACGCGCCGGCCTTCCGCCAAGTGGCGCGTGCGGTCGATATCCTGCGTCAGGCCAAGCGGCCGGTGGTGCTGGCCGGACACGGCGCCGCCCGGTCCGACGCCACCGATGCGTTGGTGCGGTTCTCCGAGAAATTCGGCGTCCCGGTGGCCAGCACCTTCCACGGCAAGGGCGTGATCCCCGATGACCACCCCAACAGCATCGGGGCGCTGGGGTTCATGCGGCACGACTACGTCAACTTCGGGTTCGACAACGCCGACGCCGTCATCGCGGTCGGATATGAGCTGCAGGAGTTCGACCCCGTCCGGATCAATCCCAAGGCCGACAAGAAGATCATCCATATCCACCGATTCCCGGCCGAGGTCGATGCGCACTATTCGGTGGACGTCGGGATCATCGGCGACATCACCGCTTCGCTCGACGCGCTCACCGAGGCGCTCGACGATCATGTATTTGTCGCCGATCCGGAGATTCCCGGCTCGGGTCTGCTCAGCGAGGAAATGGCCCGGGGACAGCAGGATTCGCGCTATCCGCTAGCGCCCGCACGGGTGGTCGCCGACACCCGCACCGCGCTGGACCGCAGCGATGTGGTGCTCGTGGACACGGGTGCGACCAAAATGTGGATGGCACGGCTCTACCCGACCTACGAACGCAATACCTGTCTGATCTCAAATGGCTTGTCCACCATGAGCTTCGCGCTACCTGGCGCGCTGGGAGTCAAGCTGGCGCAGCCGGAGTCGAAGGTGCTGGCCGTGGTCGGCGACGGGGCGTTCCTGATGAACTCTCAAGAGATCGAGACCGCCGTCCGGGAGCAGATACCGCTGGTTGTACTGATTTGGGAAGACGGCGGCTACGGACTCATCGAGTGGAAGATGGATCTCGAACTCGGCGAGCACCACTATGTGCGGTTCGGCAATCCGGACATCGTGAAGTATGCGGAAAGCTTTGGTGCCAAGGGTTATCAGATCACCAGTGCCGACGAACTGCTGCCCACGTTGACGGCCGCTCTCGAGGACGACGGTGTTTCGCTCATCTGCTGCCCGGTCGACTATTCCGAAAACCTGCGACTGACGGACCGGCTGGGCGAGCTCGACGAGACCCTGTAGCCGTCTAACCGGGCGGGGTCATCACATCCGTCAGCGCAATGGGCCGCAGATACTCGCCTTCCAGCGTGCGATGCCACCACGCGTGATCGCGTCGCAATTCGGCCGCGGTGGTGAAACGGTACCGATACAGCTGGGCACGCACGTAACGCGGCGGGTTGTCCGGGAAGGGATTCCGGCGCAGCAGCCGCAGCGTCGCCGGATCATTCTGCAAGAGCCGCACCAAGAATGGGCGCAGCCATGAATAGGCGTACTGCGGGGAGATCGCGGCGAACCACATCAGCCAATCCAGTCGCAGGTGATACGGCGCCCATTGCCGCGGGAGTCGTCGGACCGCTGTCGGCTTGCCCTTGAATTCGTATTCTCGCCAGATTGTCTGCTCGGTGACCGTCGGCTCGTCGGTGCCCTCGATCACCGCCTCGCGGCGCGTGCGGCCGATGCTGCCGAACGCCCCGTAGGTATTGATCAAGTGAAACGGGTTGAACGACATGTTCATTCGCTGACGACGCGAGATCATGTTGCGCACCGGCCAGTAGGTCAACAGCAGCGTCAGCGCCGCGAAGGCGATCACCAGCGCGCTGAACCAGCGCGGAGCTTCACTCAGCGCCGGCTGGTGCGGGATCGGCAGCACCGCCGCCACGGTCGACGCGTCGATCGCGCTGCACCCCAGTAGGATCGTCAACCAGTTGAGCCAGGCGAAGTTACCGGACGCCACCAGCCACAGCTGGGTGACGACAACAATCGCCCCGGCGATGCCCGCGACGGGTTGCGGGGCGAACAGACCGAACGGAACGATCAGCTGCGCGACATGGTTGCCGGCCGCCTCGACTCGATGCAGCGGCTTGGGTAAGTGGTGGAAAAACCAGCTCAGCGGCCCCGGCATCGGCTGGGTCTCGTGGTGGTAGTACAGGCAGGTCAGGTCCCGCCAGCAGGAGTCGCCGCGGAGTTTGATCAGGCCGGCGCCGAACTCGAGCCGAAACAGCAGCAACCGTGCGAGCCAGATCGCCAGCACCGGCGGCGCGATCCGGTCGTTGCCGAGAAAGGTTGCCAGGAAACCCATTTCCAGCAACAGCGACTCCCAGCCGAACGAGTACCACGTTTGGCCGACGTTGACGATCGACAGGTAGAGCACCCAGAGCAGCAGCCACAACAACACCGCCACCCAGAGCGGGACCACGTCAACCAACCCCGCCGCCATCGCCGCCGCCAGCGCCGCAGCCGACCACGCGACCGTCGCGAAGAACCGATCGGAGTAGTGCAGGTGAAAGATGCTGGGCGTTTGTGCGAACGAGTGTCGGGCCAGATAGCGCGGCACCGGCAGCAAACCGTGCTCCCCGAGCAGTGCCCGGAACTGCCGTGCCGCCGCGACGAATGCGAAGACATAGACAATCGCGATGCCACGCTCCAATACCAGCCTGCTCAACCAATATTCCGGCGCGCTCAACCAGCCCATGTCCGTGGCTCCTGACGAGGAGTGGAGTTCCTATTCTCGCGCGTACCCGGTCGGCCGGTAGCAAAACCCCCGAGCCCACGGATCATCGTTGCCCGACGAGGTAGGGCGGCGGTACGCCGGCGATGACGGCGCCGAAGTTCGCCAGCGCCTTGTTGCCGCCCAGCCAGTAGCTGCTGTGGGCGGCGATGCTGGGCAGACCGAAACGGCTGGCCGGTCCGGCATCGGCGGCCAGCTGCATGGCGCCGAAGCCCGGTGCGGTTGGGTCAGCTCCCAACGTCCATTCGGTGACGATGCCGCCCATGCTGATCATGTCGTTGGCGGCGCGCATCACATAGACGTTGCCGCCGGGATGCAGACTCAGCCCGCCGGCGCGGTCGACCAGCATGCCCGGGCTTCCGACCGCGATGACGTTGTCGGCGTCGAGGTGGTGCCCCCCGGAGGCCGCCGCCCCGATCGCCGTCGAGCCATAACTGTGGCCGATCACGGTATCGACGGACGGCGCGCCGACGTGTGACGCCCGCTGCCCGTTTTCAAATATGTCCAACCGGTCCGCGCCGCCGTGCGCGGGCTGCGGAAAGGCCGCGCGGCTGAGATCCATTGGGCGGTCGTAACCCATCCATGTCGTCACCGCGACATCCCCGGGTCGCAGGATCGGGTCGGCGGCGAATGCGGCGGTGTACATGGCCAGCGCCTTCTCGTCGCTGAACGGTAGCCGAGCCAAGTCCTGGCCCGTCCCGGGTACGAAGATCGCATTGCGGCGTGCGATATCCGGGTTCGCGATCGACACGGCACCGTGGCCGAACTCGTCTAGTAAACCCAGGTAGCGTCTCGGCCCGTCGGTGCGGTTCAATCCCGCTTGAACGGCCTGATAGCCCGCGAGATGCGTTCTGGCCGCGGCCAATTCGAACAGCAACGCATACACCGCGCGATCGTCCACGTGGGGTTCGGTCATCAGCTCGTCAATGCTGTGCTGTAGCCGCGTGACGTCGGATTGGGATTGCTGCGCGAGCTCAGTGAGGTGCAAGCGGTTGTAGTGGTCTCGGCCCAAGTGGTCCGGGGGATCCCACGGCATCCCGGCGTGGTTGCCGAGGCCGTGGTCCTGGCGGTAGAGCCAATCCTTTTCTTCGCGGCTGAGCTGATTCCACAGCTCGTTGAACTGGTTCGGATCACGGGGCAACGGCCCGGACAGCGCATCTTGGATGCGCGGCCGGTTGTCGTGCGGTCCCGGCGGAATCGGCCGGTCGCCGTCGGCCATATTGATCGCGTCGGCCAGTTCACGGTCGGCTGAATCAGCCTCGGCCACAATCGCATCCAGTCGATGCTGCAGTTGAATCCTGGCGATCAGTGCTGCGGTCGGCGGACCGTCGAAACTCGAACTCGGCACCACCTTGTTGGTGACGGAGTCGATGGTCATCTGCAACTCGGCGGCGTCGCGGCGCAACGTGTTCAACGCGGACTGCAGGTGCGCGATATCGTCGGCCGCCCGGCCGGCCGCGCGCGCCACCGCCAGCGACTCGTTGCCATGCGCGTCGAGGTCGAGCCGGATCGAGGCGTTGGTGTGGCTGCGGGCTTGAGCGGTGGCGCCCTGCCAGGTGTCGAACACCGCCAACGAGCTCAGTTGGCGTGCCGTCGTCAAGGTTGCCTGCCCGCGCGCATCGGCCGCGTGGAACACCTCGCGCACCGCCTCCGCGCTCCACCGATCGATGTCGGCCACCGTCAACCCCACGGGTCTCACCACCTCACAGGAAAGCGTTGACTATCCCGTAACAGCAGCAGAGTCGCCCGGCAAGTCGGCGGACGACGCAGATCACGCGGGATGGGCTCCGCATGCACAGCTGTGCTTTAGCGCTCAGCAGTTCGCGTCACCGTTGAAGCGGACAGTGCCGCAAGAGGAACGAGGGCGAGCAGTTGGACGGCGGCCGAATGGCCCGCGTACCCGTCGACGGACCGCCACGGATGCCGCGACAGCGCCGCGCCCGCGAGGATCAGCCCACCGGCGCTGAGCCACACGGCGATGACGTCGCGTCGCCGCGGACGATCGCGCAGCACCCAGCGCAGGCCCAGCGCGGCACCGAACACGGCGACACCCGCTACCCCGGCGATCACCGCGCCGGCCGCCAGCATCGCGACGGCGACCCACGGCCCCGGCGTCCACGGGCGCGCAGCGGAATCAGTGGGCCCGCGTCGCTGCGGCCACCACGCCAACAGCGCCAGCAGCGGCAGCAGCGCCAGCCCGCCGGCCAGGCCGACGCGGTACAGCGAGTTGGGCGCGAAGGTCAGCGTGATGGTGCCCGACGTTCCTGCCGGCAGCACCCATCCCTGCTGCCATCCGTTGACCGCCAACGGCGTCAACCGAGTCCCGTAACTGGTGCGTGCCACCCACCCGGCGTTGATGCTTTCCGGCACGACCAGCGCCCGCGTCGACTTGGCCTCGTCCACCCGCACCTCCCGACGGGAAGGGCCCCACATCCCGGTCGACGCCGGTGTCGCTGCCGCGGTGGGTAGCCGGGCCGCCGGCGGCCCGGACAATCCCGCGCCGTCGACGACGAATTGCGGTCCGGGGCTTACCAATAGCTCCTGCTGACCGGTCGGCAGCATGATCGGCTGCGGGTCGCACGGCTGGGCGGTCACCGGAGCGCCGTCCAGCAACGCGCCGACCGTGGTGTGGACCGCGGTGTGCACAAACCGGCCGGCGATCGCGATGATCGGTCCGTGCTCGCAGTCGACGGTGATCTCGCGAACCCGGTTGCGGGTGGCGTCGGCGGCAGCGATCGGTTTGCCGTCGGTGCCCAGTGCCGCGATCTCGGCAAGCCCCGGTGGTTTGAGCTGGTCGAAGCCCAACGCGGTGCGGTCGATGACGTCCTTCCAGTCGAGCAGGCTGATCGTGACGGTGTCGGTGATACGTGGCTTGAGCGGCACGTCTTGTCGCCCTGCGGTTTTCAGCGTGCGGACTTGCGGGCCGTCACCGACGTCGACAGCTATCACGGTCGGGTGCGCGGGCACCTGTGCCGTGCTGGGTGTGATCCGTAGCGCGGTGACCTCGGTGGGCCGCGGCAGGGTGAGGGTCAGCGTCGGCGGCGTTTTGTGCTGCACCACTTGCTGCGGCGCCCTCCACGCAGTGGCGGGGTCGCCATCGGTGGCCGCGGAGGCGGCGCCCAGCACGTCGACCAGATCGGAGTCGCCGCGGGCGCGGGTGGTGTCCGGCTCGGCGACCAGATCGGCCAGTTTGGGTCCCGACCGGGCGCGTACCCAGACCGTTGGCGTCACCGACATCGGCGCGGGCACGCTCAGCGTCCGGCTGAACGTCGCCGGCGACTCGGTCGCCAGCGCCATCGAGGGCGCGCACTGCACGTTCGTCAGGCCCATCGCGCACCCCGGCCTGCCCAACGGGTCAGAGCCCAGATCCCATTGTGCGACAGCGGCATTCGGCGGTGGAGCAGGAACGAGGGCGGTGTGGCGCAGGTTGACCGGATGCGCGAAGCCGCGGGCGTCGTACTGCGTGATCGAGAGGTCGGTGATCGCGAACTGCACCCCGGGCGACCCGTCGTCGGTGCCGATCGCGGTGACGCGGACCCACGGGGTCTCGCCGTACGGCAGCGCCGCGCTGACGGGTTTGCCGGCCTCGTCGAACCGCAATGTCGTTGTACCGGTTGCAGTTTCGACTTCGACGCGGCGAACTTGCGCGCCGACGGTGGTCGCGCTGGGGGTGATGGTGATGACGCTGTTGGTCACCGGGTGGTCGAAGTCGACCTGAAGCCATTGACCGACGGCCGACTGCAATCCGTTGGATACCCAGGCTGTCGCCGAATCGGCGTCGATCGCAGCAGCCGGTGATGCGGCGGTGGCGACGTCGGGCAATACCGTGGAGTCCGACGACGAACTCGATGCCGTCAGGCGGCCGCCGGTCCACGAGCCGTAGACGGTCTGAGCGCCTGGGCTCGGATAGTCCGGAACCCGGTTGAAGGTGTGTCGGGTGTCGCCGGCGGCGCGGATCGCCGACGCGTGGTTGTCGACCCGGCCGTAGTCGATCTCCCGTGCCAGCGGTGTATCGGTGACGGTGACGACCGGCGCCGGTAGGCCCGTTCCGACGGCGTCCGCCGTCATCAGTGCCGGACCGAGCGGTGGCCGACCGGACAGTCGTCGGCGCTCGTCGAGCCGCAACAGCGCCTCGGGGCCGCCGTCGACACGGGGCATCTGGTCGAGGTCGGCGAGGTAGGGAGCGGCGGGATCGCCGGCTGTCGCGGTGACGCGGTAGATCTCCACGGCGGGGTATCGGGGACGCAGTCCGCTGTCGGTGACGAACCCCGACACCGGGCCGGGACCGACGGGCGCGCCGAACTGGGCGACTTTCAGCAGTCGCGGCGATCCGGTGATGGCCCGGTGCACCAGGATCGGGCGCGCCGAGCGCGACGCGTCCGGGTCCAGGTCGTTACGCACTACCACATACGAAATGCCTTGGCGGGCAAGGGTATCGGCCAGGCCCGCGGACGGCATTCCGGCGGCGAACAGCCGTTGGACCGAGTCCAGTGCGCGGATGGTCGGCGGCGGGGTCAGCGGGATGGAGTCACGCACACCCCACGGGCTGTCGCCGAGCACCTGCAGGGGTTCGTCGTGGCTGGTGCCCCACAGCTGGGTGGCGAATGGCGCGCCGGGCACCACCAGCACGCGGCCGGGGGTTGGCACGCCGGTGTTGTGCGCGGACAACCAGTCGGCGGTGTCCTGCCAATACCGCGGAATCGCGTCGTAGGTGCCGGGCGGGGTGATGCGCCCCGTCCAGGCCAGCGATGTCGCGGCCATCAGCGCGGTCAGCACCACAATGCCGACCGCGGCCCGCTTGTGGCGCTCGGGATGGGTGAATGCCTTCAACCACAACGGTTTCGGTGCGCTGCCCGGCAACGGTATCCGGCCGAGCAGCTGAGCCAGTCCTAACACGATGGGGATACGGATCAGCGACTCGAGTTTGTGCACGTTGCGCAGTGGTGCTCCGCCGGCGTCCAGGAAAGCCTGCACGTGCTGCGCCAGCGGTGAGCCCAACCCGCCGCTGTACCCGGCGCCCAGCAGCACCACGCCGACCAAGAGCATCGTCACCAATCGGCCACGGGCGGGCATACAACTCATGGCAAGCCCGGCCAGCCCGGCTGCCGCCACCAGAGCGGTGGCCAGGATGGCAACCGACCCGGTGACCAGCGACGCACCCGCGGTGGCGTTGGGCGCCACGAACGGTGTCCAGCTGTCGGTGCCGCGCAGCACCTCGACCAACGACGACCACTGCGTCGTCACGCCGGACGATTCGATGAAGTCCAGAAACGGCGGACTGATCCGGGCCATCAGAACCAACGCCACCAGCCACCACGTCATCGCCAGCATCAGAGCTAGCAACCACCACGCGGTGTAACGCCACCATCGCCGGTTGGGCCGGTGACAGGCCCACCAGATCACCGCGGGCAGACACCCGGCCAGCGTCGCGATCGCATTGACCGCCCCCATCAACGCGACGGCCACCCCGGCCTGACCGGCCAGCCGACGCACCGAGGGCCCGTTGGAATCACCTCCGCGCAGCGCCAGAATCGTGGGCAGCAACACCCACGGGGCCAACATGATCGGCAGGGTCTCCGAGGAGATCGAACCCAGCGTGCTCAGAACCCGCGGTGAGAGCGCGAAGGCCGCGGCGGCGACAGCGCGCGACGTCGGGCTGCCGATGCCCAGTGCTTCGGCGACGCGCAGCAGTCCCCAAAAGCCGACCGTCAGTAACAGCGCCCACCACAGCCGTTGGGTGATCCAGCCCGGCAGGCCCAGCAGGTGACCGGCCACGAAGAACGTGCCGTGCGGGAAAAGGTAGCCGTAGGCCTGGTTCTGCGCCTGCCCGAACGGCAGTTCGCTGTTCCACAAATTGGTCGCCCGAACCAGGAAGCGCAGCGGGTTGGCGGTGAGGTCGAGTTTGGTGTCGGGGGAGATCTGGCCGGGTGACGAGCCAAAGCTCAATGCGAGTGCGACCGCCGTGACCAACCACAGCCAGCGTCGAGACACCGGCATGACCTCAACGGGGCCCAGTTCGGCCCGCATCCATTGCAGGGCTAGCTGCGGTTGCCGTACTCGACCCGGTTGAGCACCGACGACTGCGGGTCGCCCCCGGGGAGTGCTGGCTTGGTGTCCTGCTGCACCATCAAGGTGATCCCGAAGATCGCTGCTGCACCCAGCAACAGACCGACCACGACGCTGGCGGCGGCGGGGGCAACAAAGCGATTCATAGCTGCCCAACCTAGCAGAAGACGAGGTCGCGGCCGCCTGCGCGCCGCCGGGGTGGGGCAGCAGCGCGAACGGATCCCATGACAGCATGGCCTGATGGTTTTCCCGCGCGTTCTGGCTGTATTTGCCACCGTCACGGCGCTGACGGCGGGGTGTGGCCACACTCCTCAACGGCCCAACTCCGCCCCGGCCGCGTCATCGCCGGCAAAGGCGATCCCGCCGGCCCGGCCGGCGTGCGGGGATCCGGCGGCGATCCTGTCGGCGATGTCGACCCGCGACAAGCTGGCTCAGCTGTTGATGGTCGGGGTACGGAGCGGCGACGACGCCCAAGCCGTGGTGGCAAACAACCACGTCGGGGGCGTCTTCATCGGCAGCTGGACTGACCTGTCGATGTTGTCCAACGGCATGGTCAAGAACTTGAGTGCGAGCACGGCACTACCCGTGGCGGTCAGCGTCGACGAGGAGGGCGGCCGGGTGGCGCGGCTGTCCTCGCTGATCGGACCGGCGCCGTCGGCGCGGGTGCTGGCCCAGACGCACACCCCCGACGAGGTCTACGGCATGGCGCTGGACCGCGGCCACCGGATGCGCGGCCTCGGCATCACCGTCGACTTCGCGCCAGATGTCGATGTCACCGACGCCCCCGACGACACCGTGATCGGCGATCGGTCGTTCGGCTCGGATCCGGCAAAAGTCACCGAGTACGCCGGCGCCTACGCCCACGGCCTGCGCGATGCCGGCCTGCTGCCGGTGCTCAAGCATTTCCCCGGCCACGGGCACGGATCCGGCGACTCGCACACCGGCGGAGTCGTCACGCCGCCGCTGTCCCAGCTGCAGAACGACGATCTGGTGCCGTACCGCACGCTGGTGACTGCCAGCTCGGTCGGCGTGATGGTCGGTCATCTGCAGGTGCCCGGGCTCACCGGCGACGAACCGGCCAGCGTGAACCGCGCCGCCGTGCAGTTGCTGCGTACCGGCACCGGGTACCACGGCCCGGCCTTCGACGGCCCGGTGTTCAGCGACGACTTGTCCAGCATGGCCGCGATCAAGGACCGCTACAGCGTGCCCGACGCGGTGTTGCGCGCTTTGCAGGCCGGCACCGACGTGGCGCTGTGGGTCACCACCGACCAGGTGCCGGCGGTGCTGGACCGGCTGGAGAGGGCCGTGGCCGCAGGGGAGTTGACGATGCCCAGCGTCAACGCGTCGGTGCTGCGGATCGCGAAGTTCAAAGGCCCAAAGCCTGACTGCGGACCGTAATCCGGCGGCGCGGCCCCGCATTGCCTAATCTGAACTGACGCAGTCTCGCCTGACCCGCGCCGGCGTTGCTAGAAGGGGACAGCATGGCAGGTGGTACCAAGCGGTTGCCCCGTGCTGTTCGTGAGCAACAGATGCTGGACGCCGCGGTGGAGATGTTCTCCGTCAACGGCTATCACGACACGTCGATGGATGCGATCGCTGCAAAAGCCGAGATCTCCAAGCCGATGCTCTATCTGTACTACGGCTCCAAGGAGGAACTGTTCGGCGCGTGCCTGGACCGCGAGATGGCGCGATTCATCGACGGTGTGCGCGAAGACATCAATCTCGAGCAGAGCCCGAAAGACTTGCTGCGCAACACCATTAGCGCGTTCATGCGCTATATCGACGCCAACCGCTCGTCGTGGATCGTGATGTACGCCCAGGCCACCAGCTCGCAGACGTTCGCTCACACCGTGCGCGAGGGGCGCGAGCGCATCATCGCCTTGGTTGCTCGAATACTGGAGTCCGGCACCAAACACCCGGAGCCCGATACCGATTTCGACATGATCGCGGTGGCGTTGGTGGGCGCAGGCGAGGCGATCGCGACCCGGCTCAGTACCGGCGATACCGATCTGGACGGCGCAGCCGAATTGATGATCAATCTGTTCTGGCGCGGGCTCAAGGGCGTGCCGACCGAACGAGACGCCGCCGAACCCGCCACCGAATCCAGCTAGTCGCGTGATGCATCGCCGCAACGCCGACTTCGTGTGCGCGGTGGTGATCGTCGGGTTGCTCGCGGGGCTCGCCGGGTTGGCGACGACGTTGCTGTTGCGCTATGTCGAGCACCTCACGTATCACTACACATTCGGATCACTACTGCAGGGCGTCACGGCGAGCAGCCCGGTCCGTCGGGCGGTGGGACCGATGGTCGGTGCCGGCCTCGCAGGACTGGGCTGGTGGCTGCTCCGGTCGAGGGCCGACGTTCCGCCGCTGTCCGCGGCCATCGCCAGCAGGCAGCGTATTCGCCTGCTGCCATTCGGTTTCGACGCGGCACTGCAGGTGCTGGTGGTCGGCTCCGGCGCGTCGTTGGGGCGGGAAGGAGCGCCGCGCCAACTCGCCGCGGCGCTCGGGGATGTTGCGACCGGATGGCTGAAGCGGTTGTCGGCGCGCGACCGTGAGATCCTGCTGGCGTGCGCGGCCGGCGCCGGGCTCGGCGCGGTGTATGCCGTGCCACTCGGTGGTGCGTTGTTCACCTTGCGCATCGTGTTGAGAAGCTGGCACCCCCGAGCGGTAGGCGCGGCGCTGATCACCTCGAGCCTGGCCGTCGCCGTCGCCTCGTTCGTCACTCACAACCAGCCGAACCTATACTGGCCCAACGCAAACAACTCCTACCGGCTGATTGCCTATGCGCTGGCGTTGGCCCCGTTGACCCTGGTGGTGGGATTGGCCTTCAACCGCCTGATGGCAGCGGCACAGCAGCGTGCGCTGAGCCGATCGTGGCTGCTGGTCCCAGCGATCGGCGGTGCGGGGTTGCTGATCGGCGTCTGCTCGCACTGGTGGCCCGAACTGCCCGGCAACGGCAAGTCGATCCTGACCGCGACCCTGGCCGGCGGGATGACCTTGCAAACTGCCGTCGCGGTTCTGGCCTTGAAACCCCTTGTCACGGCAGTCTTTCTGCGTGCCGGGGCGGTGGGCGGTTTGCTCACTCCGGCACTGGCCACCGGCGCGGCCGCTGGAACGCTGTTCGTGTTGATCATCAACGTCGCGATGGGAACCCACTTTCACGTTTCGGCCATCTCGATGGCGGGTGCGGCCGGCGTGCTTGCGGTCACTCAGCGCACGCCGTTTTGGGCTGCGATCTTCGTCTGGGAGCTCGCCCGGCCACCGCTGTGGCTGCTGCTGGTATTCCTGGTGGCAGCCTTGGGCGCCTACGGTTTACTGCTGCTCGTCGAGCGCGGCCCCGGGCTAGTTCGCCCGTAAGGTGCCGGTGAGGTACGGGTATCCCTTGGCGATATTGCGCAGGCTGATATCCCAGCCGTCCTGGACCTGATCGAGGTACAACCCGGCGCTGGCCGGCAGCAGCACGGGTTTGCCGAACCGCACCGAATACGTCACCGCCTCGGGGAGGCTGGGCTCCAGGTTCGCCAATACCGCTGCCGCACTGAACATTCCGTGCGCAATAACCGTGGGGAATCCGAACAGCTTGGCCCCAACGGGGTTGGTGTGAATCGGATTATGGTCGCCGCCGACGGCGGCGTAGCGACGAATCTGGCCCGGGCTGATCCGCAGGACCGCGTTGGGTGCGGGTAGCTTGGGCTGCTTCTGCGGCGGTGGTTTGGGCTCGTCGGACAGGCTGGTGCGCTGCTGATGCAGGAAAGTCGTGACCTGGCGCCAGGCCACCTCGTTGCCGACGCTCACATCGGTCACCAGATCGACCAGCAGGCCCTTGCGGTGCTCGCGCAGGTTCTCCGCATGTACCGCGATTTTGACCGTGTCAGTCACCCTGATCGGCCGGTGCTGGGTGATCCGGTTTTCGATATGGACGGATCCCATTGCTGCGAACGGGAAGTCGAATCCCGTCACCAGCGACATCATCGTTGGAAACGTCAACGCGAACGGATAGGTCAGCGGCACTGCGTCGGCATAACGCAGGCCGGTCACCGCGGCGTACTCGGCAACGTTCGCGCGATCGATGGGCAATTCGTCGACGGTCACTGTCCGGGTGGGCAACTGGTCGCCGCGGGGCACGAACGGCAACGCCCCGGCGGCCGCGCGCAGCATGTTTTTCAGACCGCTTGGTTGGGTCACTGGGTTCTTCCTTACTGCTCAGGCGCCGAGCATGGCCTGGCCGCAGACGCGGATGACGTTACCCGTCACCGCGTTTGAGGCAGGGCTGGCGAAGTAGGCGATCGTTTCGGCCACGTCGACCGGTTGTCCGCCCTGGTACAGGGAATTGAGTCGACGGCCCACCTCGCGGGTGGCCAGCGGGATCGCAGCCGTCATCTGGGTCTCGATGAAGCCGGGCGCAACGGCGTTGATCGTGACGCCCTTCTCGCCGAGCTGCGGCGCCAGCGCCTGGGTGAGCCCGATCATGCCGGCCTTGGTGGTGGCGTAGTTGGTCTGGCCGCGGTTGCCCGCGATGCCGGCCATCGACGACAGGCCGATCACCCGGCCACCATCGCCGATACTGCCATTGCCGACCAGCCCTTCGGTAAGGCGTTGCGGCGCAAGCAAGTTGACGGTAAGAACGGAATTCCACCGCGCGTCGTCCATGTTCGCCAGCAGCTTGTCGCGGGTGATGCCGGCGTTGTTGACCAAGATGTCGGCGTGCCCGTCGTAGTGCTCACGCAGATGCTCGGTGATCCGGTCGACGGCGTCGTCGGCGGTGACGTCGAGTGTCAGTGCGGTACCGCCGACGCGGGCGGCCGTCTCGGCCAGGGCTTCGGCGGCGGACTCCACGTCGATCGCGACGACGCGGGCCCCGTCGCGGGCGAACACCTCGGCGATCGTCGCGCCGATGCCCCGCGCGGCACCGGTCACGATGCCCACCTTGCCGTCCAGCGGCCGGTCCCAGTCGGCCGCTGGAGTCGAGTCGTGGGCGCCGACGTAGAAGACCTGTCCGTCCACGTAGGCCGACTTGGCCGACAACAGGAACCGCAACGTCGACTCGAGGCCGGTGGCGGCCGGCTTGGCGTCCGGGGACACGTAGACCAGCGCGACAGTGGAGCCGTGCTGCACCTCCTTGCCCAGCGAGCGGGTGAAGCCTTCCAGCGCGCGCTGGGCAATTCGCTCATCGGCGCTGTTGGCTTCGTCGGGGGTGGTGCCGACGACGACCACGCGGCCGGAGTGGCCGATGTTGCGCAGCAGCGGCGTGAAGAACTCGTGCAGGGCCGTCAGCCCGGCGGGTGTGGTGATGCCGGTGGCGTCGAACACCAGCCCGCCGAACGAATCCGCCCAGCGACCGCCCAGATTGGCGCCCACTACGTCATAGTCCGCGTCCAGCGCGGTCCGCAGCGGCTCGACCACCCGGCCCTCGCCGCCGATCAGCAACGAGCCGGCCAGCGGCGGGTCACCGGCCCGATAGCGTCGCAGCGTTTCGGGCTGCGGAATGCCAAGCTGCTTGGCGAGAAACGAGCCGGGCCCGGAGTTGACGACTTGGGAGAATAAATCGGCTGCCACTGGGTTGCCTTCCGTGCTGTCGGGTATCAGTACCGTAGTCGAGAGCTAACTTACTTCAGAGTAAGAAGGGTGAGTAGGGTGGCTCCAAACACTGAATAACCAACAACCGACGGAGATAAGCGTGGCTACTGAAAGCACCTCTGCGAGTTCCCAGGCGACTGCCGCCAAGCGACGCGTCGCGGTGCTGGGCGGCAATCGAATCCCGTTCGCGCGCTCGGACCGCGCCTACGCCGACGCATCCAATCAGGACATGTTCACCGCCGCGCTGGGTGGACTGGTCGACCGGTTCGGTCTGGCCGGTCAGCGGCTGGGCGCGGTGATCGGTGGCGCGGTTCTCAAGCACAGCCGCGACTTCAACTTGATGCGCGAAAGCGTGCTCGGCTCCGCGCTGTCGTCGTATACCCCGGCCTTCGACCTGCAGCAAGCCTGTGGAACAGGGTTGCAGGCGGCGATCGCCGCGGCGGACGGCATCGCCGCGGGCCGTTACGACGTCGCCGCCGCCGGCGGGGTGGACACCACCTCTGACGCGCCCATTGCGCTGGGCAACAACCTGCGGCACACCCTGCTGGGTCTGCGCCGGTCCAAGTCCAACCTGGATCGACTGAAGCTGGTCGGCAAACTCCCGGCCAGTCTCGGCGTGGAGATTCCGGTGAACAGCGAACCACGCACCGGGCTGTCGATGGGCGAGCACCAGGCGATCACCGCCAAGCAGATGGGTATCAAGCGGGTCGACCAGGACGAGCTGGCGGCCGCCAGCCACCGCAACATGGCAGCGGCCTACGACCGCGGCTTCTTCGACGACCTGGTTACCCCGTTCCTGGGCCTCTTCCGCGACGACAACCTGCGCCCGGACGCGTCGGCGGAGAAGCTGGCCAAGCTCAAGCCGGTGTTCGGCGTGAAGGCCGGCGACGCCACGATGACAGCCGGAAACTCAACGCCATTGACCGACGGCGCGTCGGTGGCGTTGCTGTCCACCGAGGAGTGGGCCGCCGAGCACTCGCTGACCCCGCTGGCCTACTTCGTCGACGCCGAGACGGCAGCCGTCGATTACGTCAACGGCCCCGATGGCCTGCTGATGGCGCCGACGTACGCGGTGCCGCGGCTGCTGGCGCGAAATGGGTTGAGCCTGCAGGATTTCGACTTCTACGAGATCCACGAGGCGTTTGCCTCGGTGGTGCTGGCGCACCTGCAGGCCTGGGAGTCCGAGGAGTACTGCAAGGAACGACTGGGGCTGGACTCGGCGCTGGGGTCCATCGATCGGTCCAAGCTGAACATCAACGGGTCGTCGCTGGCCGCTGGTCACCCGTTTGCTGCCACCGGCGGGCGCATTCTCGCGCAGCTGGCCAAGCAGCTGTCCGAGGCCAAGATGCAGCAGAAGGGCGCGGCCGAGAAACCGTTGCGCGGGCTGATCTCGATCTGCGCCGCGGGTGGCCAGGCCGTCGCCGCCATCCTGGAGGCCTGATCGCCGCACGGCTATGACGGTTACGCGCGGCGTTTAGCGACAGCAACGCCCGGGTAGCCATCTGGTCGGATAGCTCCGTGTTGTCGTCCGACCCCCGACCCGATGGCAGCGCGGAGCGTCCTTGACTCGACTACCGGCCTGTTCGACAGGGCCAAGTCGAAACTGGGGCCGCCGATGGAATGAGGGGATCCCGCGGCGGCCCCTCCCCTGGCTGAGGTTCACAGCAAAATCCCCCGCCTCTGCCGGGCGGTTTCTAGGAGTCGTTGCAACACTGCCTGGTTATTGGGTGGTTTGTAGATCACGTAAACGCTCGGCTGGGGTATCCCAGCCGAGCGTTTTGCGTGGGCGCCCGTTGAGTTGCTGGGCGACGTGTTCGAGGTCTGCGGGTGCGAACATGCTGAGGTCGGTGCCTTTGGGGAAGTACTGGCGGAGTAGTCCGTTGGTGTTCTCGTTGGTACCGCGCTGCCAGGGGCTGGCCGGATCGCAGAAGTAGACGGCCATGTCGGTGGCCATCGCGAACTGTTTGTGGCGCGCCATCTCGGCGCCCTGGTCCCA
>NZ_DASXEP010000191.1:0-32950 GCF_036490025.1 Mycobacterium sp.
GTCAAGACCGCTGCACGAACCAGCCGCGGCGAGGTAAGAAACAAACGGGCCGCCCGCACCCGCGGACAGGCCTGAATCACCACATACCAGTGTCAAGGATCAACCGACACAGAAACGTCAACCATCAACCGACTCTGAACAGGGGCACAAAGAGCGCAAGACCGGTCAGGTGCCCGCAGGACGGCCGAACAGGTTGAGTTGTGGGTATTCCTGCGCCATGACAGGACTATCACGACGGTCGCTTGCCCGCCTCGCGGCGGCTGCCGGCACGGTAATGGCGGCCGGAGCAGCGTGCCAAGCCGAACCCGCCGGCTCCCCGCCCACACCGGCCGCGCCGCCACCACCGTCGGGACCGGGTGTCGGCTTCGTGCTGTCACACGAGCAATTCACCACCGCTCAACTCGTCGACCAGGCCCAGGCGGCCGAGCAGGCGGGCTTTCACTACCTGTGGGCCAGCGACCACATCCAGCCTTGGCAGGACAACGAAGGCCATGCCATGTTTCCCTGGATCACGCTGGCGTTGGTGGGGCAACGAACCAATCACATCCCCTTCGGCACCGGCGTGACGTGTCCCAGCTACCGCTATCACCCGACGACTGTCGCGCAAGCGTTCGCGTCGCTCGCGCTGCTCTACCCCGGCCGGGTGTTCCTCGGCGTCGGCACCGGCGAGCGGCTCAACGAACAGGCCGCCACCACGCAGTTCGGGCCATACCGGGAGCGGCACGACCGGTTGGTCGAAGCTGTCCAGTTGATCCGGCAACTGTGGAGCGGCCAGCGAACCTCCTTCCAGGGTCGCTACTTTCAGACCAATCAGCTGAAGCTTTACGACCCGCCGTCAGCACCGCCACCGATCTTCGTGGCCGCGGGCGGTCCCAAAAGCGCCCATCTGGCCGGGCGGTACGGCGACGGCTGGATCAGCCAGGCCAACGGCGTCAAAGACCAGAAGCTCGTGACCGCTTTCAACCAGGGCGCGCACGACTCCGGGCGCGATCCCGCCACCCTGGGCAAGCGAGCCGAGATGTTTGCCGTCGTGGGCGACCGGAACGAAATCGATCGTGCTGCACAGTTGTGGCGGTTTACCGGCGGTGCCGTCGACCAACCCAACCCGGTCGACATCCAGCGCGCCGCGGACGCCAATCCACTGGACAAAGTCATTCACGGTTGGACGACCGGCACCGATGCCGGCACTCACATCGCGGCGTTGCAGGCAGTTCTGAACGCCGGCGCGACACCGTTCATGCATTTTCCGCAGCAGAACCCACTCGCCGCGATCGACTTCTACCGCACCGCGGTTCTACCGCGGCTGCACTAGCGGCTGCTCAGTTCCGCACGGCGTTGAGGTAGGTGATGTCGGCGAATGCTTGCGCGACCTCGTCGTCGGCGTAGACGAAACCATTGGCGGCATGCATCTCGGCGACCGTGCGATGCGACACCTGCCAGCCTCGCTTCGTGAGGTCTTCGATGATGTGACTGCGCTCGTAGTGGTACACGAGGTCGTTGAAGTCGATCTCGAAACCGAGCTCAGTCATCCGCTCGTGATGGCTGCGCCACTGCGGGTCGTTGAAAACCGTTGTGTCAGGGACGAACTCGGAAGCCAATTGACTCTTCGCAGCACTCAGCGCGGTAATGTTGCCGAACAGCGCATCCTGGGCCTCGGGCGGCAGGTAGACGACCAGGCCTTCGGCGCTCCATGCCGACGGGGCTTGCGGGTCGAATCCGACGGCCTGCAGGGCAGCCGGCCAGTCGTCGCGCAAATCGACGGCGACCGTTCGACGCTCGGCGGTGGGCTCGGCACCGAGCTTGCTCAGCGTCGCGGTTTTGAACTCGATGACATTCGGCAGGTCGACCTCGTAGACGACGGTGCCCTGCGGCCACGGCAAGCGGTAGGCGCGGGCGTCCAGTCCGGCCGCGACGATGACTGCCTGCCGAACCCCGCTGCCGGTCGCGTCGACGAAGAAATCGTCATAGAACCGGGTCCGGACCGCCATCCCCCGGCCCATCCGGGCCGGGTCAAACTCGGTGTCGTCGCTGACCGGGATCTCGCCGTTCACCAGCCGGGTATAGACGTCGATGCCGACTGCCCGCACCAGCGGCGCCGCGAACGGGTCGTCGATCAGCCCGGCCTCGGATGCCAGCGCCCGCTGTGCGGCGACCATGGTTGCCGTCGCCCCGACACTGGTCGCAAGATCCCAGCTATCGCTTTCGCTGCGTATCGACATCACGGCTCCCATCAGCGGTTTCCAACAATGTAGATCATCTAGTTATTGACACAGCGCGCAGATGCCTTAGTATCTGCGTATGCATGCAGATAGTGAAGAGGCCCGATTGCCGGATGATCAGGTCCGCCTGGTCGTCGAGGTGTTCCGGATGCTGGCAGACGCCACCCGCGTGCAGGTGCTGTGGTCGCTGGCCGACCGTGAGATGTCGGTCAACGAACTCGCCGAGCATGTGGGCAAACCCGCACCCTCGGTATCGCAGCACCTGGCCAAGATGCGGATGGCACGACTGGTGCAAACGCGTCGGGAGGGCACGACGATCTTCTACAGCCTGGAGAACAACCACGTTCGGCAACTCGTCGTCGATGCCGTTCACAACGCCGAGCACTCCGGCCCCGGAGTTCCCCGTCATCACCGTGGCGATGACGGGTTGCGGGTAGTCAAGAAGCGCAGTTAGACAGCATGTTTCGTAACAAAGGAGATGACCAGAGATGACCGAACAGCACACCCACCAGGGCCCGCATTCGCACCAGCACGAGCACGGCGGCGTCGAGCACGCGCATCCGCACACCGATCATGAGCACGAGCACGTCGAGCACGAGCACACCCATACCCACCCTGACGGGACCGAGCACACCCATTCGCATTTGCACCAAGCCGGGCTCGAGGAGGTTCACCAGCACGACCACCGCTAGAGCGTCCGTGATGGCCTCAGACGTTGGGGCAGTAGTGCTTTGGATCATCCCGCTCGTCGAGTGGCGGTAGATTACGGGCCGGCGTCTGCACCAGCGGCGTATCGGCGGGAATCCGGTCGTTGGCACGGTCGAAGCCGGCCCGGGCCCGCGGATGCTTGCGGAAACGCGCGGGCACGACGGCGAAAACCAGCCGGACGAGGTTGCCGAAGCGGCGGTGCAGCCACTCGTCGCGACGCGACCAGGTGTAGCCCATCAGTTCGCGCACCGGTGGATCGTACAGACCGACCGTCAGCCAGACGAAGAACGGCGCCAGCAGTTTGCGCTGCGCCGCCCACAACCAGTCCGGAATCCATTGTGCGAACGGCGGTTTCGGTAGCTCCGTCAGGTTGAGCACCTCGCGTGCAGCATAGTTGTTCTCCAGCACCTCGCTGCACATGTGATCCCAGTACGCCTGGAAGTCTTCCCAGCTGTCCGGCACCGGACGCATGCTCATGCCGTACATCCGATACCACTCGACGTGTTCGTCGAACAGCTGGCGCTTCTGCGCTTCGGTGAGGCCACCGCAGAACCGTTCGGCCACATGGATCGTGCCGACGAAGAACGTCGAGTGCGCCCAGTAGAAGACGTCGGGGTTCAGCGCGTGGTAGCGGCGGCCCAGGCCGTCGGTGCCCTTGATGTCCACGTGGTAGTCGCGCACCTCGGCGCCGGTGGCCGGCGCGCGGTCGCCGTCGAAGACCACGCCACCGATCGGATACAACGACCGCAGCAACCGGGGCCAGCGTTCGCGAAAGAACGTGGAGTGGTCTTCGACGGCAGCACCCAGTTGCGGATGCATGTTCTGCATGGAACCGGCCCACGGGCCTTGCAGCATGCCACGCCAGTCACCGAAATACCGCCAGGTCAGGGAGTCGGGACCGAGCGGCGTGGGCGGTGAGTCATATCCCAGCGGCGAAACCGGGCAACCCGAGGCGACCGGGTATGTCTCAGACGTATCTTGAGTCACTGGCGAAATTTCCTGTCCGTGTCAGGCAAACTGACTACATGCGTTGTCAGTAAGAGCTTAGGAGTGATGTGCCGTCCGGTCAACGTTCGCGCCGCTGGTCCGGGGTCCCCTTGGCGGATCGGCAGGCCCGGCGGCGCGATGAGCTCGTCGCCGCCGGAGTGCAATTGCTCGGCGAGGCGAGCGGCCCGGCGGTGACCGTGCGGGCGGTCTGTCGGCAAGCCGAACTGACCGAACGCTACTTCTATGCAAGCTTCGCCGACCGGGACGAGTTTGTCCGCGCCGTCTACGACGACGTGTGCGCCAGGGCCATGTCGGCGCTGATGTCGGCCACTACGCCGCGCGAGGCCGTCGAGCGATTCGTCGCGTTGATGGTCGACGACCCGGTGCGCGGGCGGGTGCTGCTGCTGGCCCCGGCCGTGGAGCCGGTGCTGGTCCGGTCGGGTGCGGAGTGGATGCCGAATTTCATCGACCTGCTGCAGGACAAGCTGACCCAGATCGGCGATCCGGTGCGGCAGAAGATGATGGCCACCGGCTTGATCGGCGGCCTCACGGCGTTGTTCACCGCCTACCTGGATGGACGACTTGCGGCTACCCGCGAACAGTTCATCGATTACTGCGTGGAGATGCTGCTCAGCAGGGCCGCAACGCGCTAGCGGAGCGCAATGGCCGCGACACGTAATATCCGGCCTGCACGAAACTTGAATGTCACCGGCATACACAGATATATTGACTGAAACCGACAGACACAGATAACTAGGAGGCGTTGTGCCGGATCCTCAAGACCTGGACCTGTTGCGTGAACTCGAGCCGGTCGTCGAGGAGAACATGAACCGGCACCTGAACATGCATAAGGCCTGGAATCCGCACGACTACATCCCGTGGTCGGACGGCAAGAACTTCTACGCGCTCGGCGGCCAGGACTGGGAGCCGGGACAATCCCAGCTCACCGATGTCGCCCAGGTCGCGATGGTGCAGAACCTGATGACCGAAGACAACCTGCCGTCGTATCACCGCGAGATTGCGATGAGCTTCGGCATGGACGGCGCCTGGGGCCAATGGGTCAACCGGTGGACCGCCGAGGAGAACCGGCACGGGATCGCGCTGCGCGATTACCTGGTGGTGACCCGCGCCATCGACCCGATCGAGTTGGAGAAATTGCGCCTGGAGGTGGTGAACCGCGGCTTCAGCCCGGGCCAGAACCAGCAGGGCGATCTGCTCGCCGAGAACCTTTTCGACTCGATCGTCTACGTGACGTTCCAGGAACTGGCCACCCGCGTCTCACACCGCAACACCGGCAAGGCTTGCAACGAGCCGATCGCCGATCAGTTGCTGGCGAAAATCTCGCAGGACGAGAACCTGCACATGATCTTCTACCGCGACATCAGCGAAGCCGGCCTGGAGATCGCGCCGAACCGGGCGATGCACTCGTTGCACCGGGTATTGCGCAACTTCAGGATGCCCGGATATAGCGTGCCCGAGTTTCGCCGCAAGGCCGTGATGATCGCCGTCGGCGGCGTGTACGACCCGCGCATCCACCTCGACGAGGTGGTGATGCCGGTGCTGAAGAAATGGCGCATCTTCGAGCGGGACGATTTCACCGGTGAGGCGGCCCGACTGCGCGACGACCTTGCCCTGCTGATCAAAGAGCTCGAGGTGGCCTGCGACAAGTTCGAGATCTCCAAGCAACGCCAGCTCGAGCGGGAAGCCCGCACCGGTAAGAAGATCACCGCCATGGAACTTCACCACACCAAGGGCACGCTGACCCTGAGCCGACGGTAGTCGGCCTTGCGTATCGGCCCGATCACGCTGGCCAGCCCGGTGGTGTTGGCCCCCATGGCGGGCGTGACCAACGTCGCGTTCCGCACACTGTGCCGGGAACTCGAACAGGCACGCGTCGGAACGGTCAGCGGACTCTACGTGTGCGAGATGGTGACGGCCCGCGCCCTCGTCGAGCGGCACCCGGTCACCATGCACATGACGGCGTTCTCCACCGACGAGTCGCCTCGTTCGCTGCAGCTCTACACCGTCGACCCGGCGACGACGTATGCGGCGGTCAAGATGATCGCCGACGAGGGCCTCGCCGACCACGTCGACATGAACTTCGGCTGCCCGGTGCCCAAAGTCACCCGGCGCGGCGGCGGCGCGGCGCTGCCGTACAAGCGGCAGCTGTTCGGTCAGATCGTCAGCGCCGCCGTGCGCGCCACCGAAGGCACGGAGATCCCGGTGACCGTCAAATACCGGATCGGCATCGATTACGACCACCACACCCACCTCGACGCGGGCCGGATCGCGGAATCCGAAGGCGCGGCCGCGGTCGCACTGCATGCCCGCACCGCGGCACAGCGTTATTCGGGAACCGCGGATTGGGAGCAGATCGCCCGGCTCAAGCAGCACGTCCAGACGATTCCGGTGCTGGGCAACGGCGACATCTTTGAAGCCAACGACGCCCTGACCATGATGGCCGTGACCGGCTGCGACGGTGTCGTCATCGGGCGCGGCTGCCTGGGCCGGCCGTGGTTGTTCGCCGAGCTCTCCGCCGCGTTCACCGGCAGCCCGTCGCCGACGCCGCCGGATCTGGGCGAGGTCGCGACCATCATCCGCCGGCACGGCGAGCTGCTGAGCGAGCACTTCGGCGAGGACAAGGGCATGCGCGACATTCGCAAGCATATTGGCTGGTACCTGCACGGTTTCCCGGCCGGCTCGGACTTACGGCGGGCGCTGGCGCTGGTCAAGACGCGCGACGAACTCGACGGTCTGTTGGACAAGCTCGACGGCAGTGCGCCGTTCCCGACCGCGGCCGGCGGGCCGCGTGGGCGTCAAGGCTCACCGGCGCGGGTGGCTTTGCCGGAGGGCTGGCTGGCTGACCGCGACGATTGCACGGTTCCGTCCGGGGCCGACGTCATGCACTCGGGCGGCTGAGCCGGAGACGATCTGGACCGTCTGCAACCGGCCTCAGATCGCGTTTCCGCGGCTGCCTCAGTACGATGTGGAACTTGTTGCATTACGCGCCGGTGGCCGAGCCCGTTGCCACCATCACGGCACGGCTGATACAGGGACGATGCGACCGCACCGGTCGCGCGGAAACTGTTGCGCCGCATCGGTAGCGCTGAGCCGAGGTACGCACGCGAGTGGGAACCTTGTCAGATTCGGAGGCGGGTAGGACATGAGTGACGGCGACGCTGGCGCCGATGCAGCCACTCACGGCCCCGACGCCGATGCCATAGGGCTTACCGGAATGCCGCCGGGATCGCGAGGCGCCGCGCCGTGGGAGCGGTTCGGGACGACCTCGCAGGCGGTGGCCATCGCCCATCGATGGCGGGGACCGTCGGCATTGCCAGAGTCCGCCGAACCGGCTGCGCCCGTTGCCGGGAACAGCCACGACACCGGTGGAAGCCACACCGAGGGCGGGCTCACCGTCGCCGATCTGATCGCCAAGATCGGCGGTGGGGTCGCCGACCGGCCCCGCCACCACCGCGCGGCTCCCGACGCCTTCGACCCGCGCCGTCCACCGTCCGGCGATGTGCAGGACGACAGCTACGACGCCTACGCGCTGCTGAGCCCCGCGGAATACTCCTACGACATTCCCGACCTCGATGCCCGCCGCCCCGAGTCGCTGATCGAGGATGCCGACGCCGAGCAGACCACCGTGCTGCCGAAAACGCCGGCCCGGCCGCGACCGGCACGCGTCGTCGAAGAACCCGCTCTAGATCCGGACGACGACGGGCCCGCGCCGAGGCGTCGCCGCCGGCACGGCGCGATGTTGATTGGTGGCCGTCTGATCGCCGCGACGGTCGCGGCTGCTGCGCTGGCGATGACCGGCGGAGCCTGGCAGTGGAGCACGTCAAAGAACCACCGGCTCAACACGGTCAGCGCCCTGGACCCGCAATCGCGGGACATCGTCGACGCCAACGCGCAATACGGCGACGAAGACTTTTTGATTGTCGGCATGGACTCTCGCGCCGGGGCCAACAGCAGCATGGGCGCCGGCGACACCGAGGACGCGGGCGGCGCCCGTTCGGACACCATCATGTTGGTCAACATCCCGGCGAACCGGAAACGTGTTGTCGCAGTGTCGTTTCCACGCGACCTGGCAATCACGCCGATCCAATGTGAGGCGTGGAACCCCGACACCGGCGAGTATGGCCCGATCTACGACTCTGACACCAAGAAGTACGGGCCAAGAACCATCTACACCGAGACGAAACTGAACTCGGCGTTCGCGTTCGGCGGGCCGAAGTGTTTGGTGAAGGAAATCCAGAAGCTGTCCGGCCTGAGTATCAATCGCTTCATCGCCGTGGACTTCGCCGGCTTCGCCAAGATGGTCGACGCGCTCGGCGGCGTGGAGGTGTGCAGCACCAGCCCGCTGAAAGACTACGAACTGGGCACCGTGCTCGCCCACTCCGGACGTCAACTGATCGACTCGAAAACCGCGCTGGACTACGTGCGCGCCCGCAACATCACGACCGAGAACAACGGCGACTACGGACGCATCAAACGCCAGCAGCTGTTCTTGTCCTCGCTGCTGCGGTCGCTGATCTCCAAGGAAACCTTCTTCTCGTTGAGCAAACTCAACAATGTCGTGAACATGTTCGTCAGCAACAGCTACGTCGACAACATCAAGACCCGCGACCTCGTCCAACTCGGCCAATCGGTGCAGGGCATGAACGCCGGCCACGTCTCCTTCGTGACCGTCCCGACCGGCATCACCGACGAAAACGGTGATGAGCCGCCTCGGACCTCCGACATGCGGGCACTGTTCGACGCCATCATCAACGACGATGCGCTGCCCGGCGAAAACGACCTGAACGCCACGTCGAGCCCGCCGATAAAGTCGCTGAACAGCAAGGCTCCCCAGACCAGCCAGCCCGCCGACCCGCACCCCCAGCAGGTCCAGGAAGTGACGGCCGCACCCAAGGACATCACCGTGCAGGTGTCCAACTCGACCGCCAAGTCCGGGCTGGCCGCCACGGCCAGCAGCCAGCTGAAACGGCACGGATTCAGGGTCAAGTCGCCCGACGACTATCCGAACCCGCTCAAATCGACCAAGGTGTTGTTCTCCCCCGGCAACGAGCAGGCCGCCGCGACGGTCGCGGCGACGTTCGGGAACGCCAAGGTCGAGCGGATCACCGGGACCGGGCACGTGGTGCAGGTGGTACTCGGCTCCGACTTCAGGTCGGTCAGTTCGCCGCCGCCAGCCGGATCATCGGTCAGCCTGCAGATCGACCGCAATGCCAGCAGCCCGCCAACCAAACTTCCCGACGATTTGTCGGTCACCAACGCAGCCGACACCACCTGCGAATAGCGTGACCGCAGCGAATCGGCATTCACCGCGAGTTCACGCCCAACTTCGTGCCGGTTCACGCCGGACCGCGCATTGAAACGTACCCTTGGCATATGCGCACCGCTTACCATGAGCAGCTCTCTGAGCTCTCCGAACAGCTCGGCGCGATGTGCGGGCTGGCCGGCGCCGCGATGGAGCATGCAACACAAGCACTGCTGCAGGCCGATCTGGCGCTGGCCGAGCAGGTCATCTCCGACCACGAAAAGATCGCCGAGCTCAGCGCGCAGGCCGAAGAGTGCGCCTTCGTGCTGCTTGCCTTGCAGGCGCCTGTTGCCGGCGACCTTCGGTCGATCGTGAGCGCAATTCAGATGGTCGCCGACATCGACCGGATGGGGGCGCTGGCGCTACACGTTGCCAAGATCGCCCGCCGGCGTCATCCGCAGCATGCGTTGCCCGAGGAAGTCAACGGCTACTTCGCTGAAATGGGCAGACTCGCAGTGGAATTAGGCAACAGCGCGAAAGAAGTGCTGCAGTCGCGAGACCCGGAAAAGGCGGCGCGCATCCGCGAAGAAGACGACGCGATGGACGACCTGCACCGCCACCTGTTCACGGTGCTGATGGACCGGGAGTGGAAACACGGCGTGGCCGCGGCCGTCGACGTGACCTTGCTCGGCCGCTTTTACGAGAGGTTCGCCGACCACGCGGTCGAGGTTGCGCGGCGAGTCATCTTCCAGGCGACCGGCCGCTTTCCCGAGGACGAAGCCGTCGCCAGCTCGGGTTAGTCGCCCAGCTCCTCCTCAGGCGGTTCCCGACTGCATCGTCGCCGGGCAGGCTGGCTAGCCGAACCGTCCGGAGATGTAGTCCTCGGTGGCTTTCTGGGTCGGGTTGGAGAAGATCTTTTCGGTGTCGTCGATCTCGATCAAGCGGCCCGGCTTGCCTACCGCTTCGAGGTTGAAGAAGGCGGTGTGGTCGCTGACCCGCGCTGCTTGCTGCATGTTGTGCGTGACGATGACGATGGTGTAGTCCTGCTTCAACTCGGCGATGAGATCTTCGATCGCCATCGTTGAAATCGGGTCCAGCGACGAACACGGCTCGTCCATCAGCAGCACATCGGGTTGCACGGCGATCGCCCGCGCGATGCACAGCCGCTGCTGCTGACCGCCGGACAACCCGCCACCGGGTCGGTCCAGTCGGTCCTTGACCTCACCCCACAGGTTGGCGCCACGCAGCGCGTATTCGGCGGTGTCGTCGAGCAGCTTTCGATTGCGGACGCCTTGCAGCTTCAGTCCGGCCACCACGTTGTCACGAATTGACATGGTGGGGAACGGATTTGGACGCTGGAATACCATGCCAATTGCGCGTCGCACTCCCACCGGGTCGATGCCCGAGCCGTAGATATCGTCGTCGTCGAGCAGCACACTGCCTTGCATGCGGGCACCGGGCGTGACTTCGTGCATCCGGTTCAGCGTGCGGAGCACGGTGGTTTTGCCGCAGCCCGACGGGCCGATGAACGCCGTCACGCTGCGCGGCAGAACCGACAGCGAGACGTCAGCGACCGCGTGGAACGAGCCGTAGAAGATGTTGACGTCCTTGAGGTCCAACCGCTTAGCCACTGGAACTCCTGCCTAACCTTTCTGGCTCAAAGACTCGAGACACCACTCTGGCCACCAGGTTAATGACGGCGATCAGCACAATCAGAGTCAGGGCTGCTCCCCACAGCCGATTGGTAGGAATCGGACTGCCACCAGCCCCTGCCGAGGTTTGGTCGTACATCATGCCGGGCAGCGAGCCCATGAAGCCGCTGAACATATTGAAGTTCATTGCCTGCGAGTAGCCCACCAGGATCAGCAGCGGGGCGGCCTCGCCCATCACCCTAGCCAATGCCAACAGGATGCCGGTGATAATGCCGGACATCCCGGCTGGAAGCACGATCTTGGTGATCGTCCGCCAGTTCTGTACGCCCAGCGCGTAGCTGGCCTCGCGCAGTTCTACCGGGACGATCTGCAGCATCTCCTCGGTCGCGCGCACGATCACCGGAATCATCAGCAGAACCAGGGCCAGCGATACCGCAAAACCGGATCGCGGAAAACCGAGCGTCGCGATGCACAGCGCGTAAACGAACAGGGCAGCGACGATCGAGGGCACCCCGGTCAGGATGTCCACCATGAAGGTCGTCAGCTTGCCCAGCGTGCTGCCGGCGGCGTATTCGACCAGATAGATGGCGGCCAAAACCCCGATCGGGATTGATATCGCCGCGCAGACCAAACCCTGCAGCACCGTACCGACGATGGCGTGATACGCGCCGCCACCGGCCAGGAATGCCGTCATATCGGCTTGCGAATGCGTCCACCACACGCTGGACGTGACCGCGCCGAACCCTTTGGCAACTACCGAGTACAGCACCCAGATCAGCGGCACCAGCGCCACACCGACCGACAAGGTCACCAACACGGTGGCGACGACATCGGTGACCCGGCGCCGCAGGCTCAGGCCGGTGAAGGTCCGCGCCTTGAGCGGGCGGTCCAGGATCGACGTCATCGGGTGCCCTTGCCCGCAACGGCCGCACGCGCCATCGCATTCACGAAAAACGTGAGCAGGAACAGCACCAGGCCGGCGGCGATATAGGCACCGGCCTTGTACTGGTTGTTGAACTCGTATGCGGTCGCCCCGATCTTGGTGGCGAAGGTATAGCCGCCGTCGAACAGCGACCAGCCGAACGCCGCCTGGGTGCCGCGCAGGATCACCAGCAACGCGATGGTCTCACCGAGCGCCCGACCCAGACCCAACATCGCGCCGCTGACGTATCCGGAACGCCCGAACGGCAACACCGCGGTCTTGACCACCTCCCAGCGGGTCGCACCGAGCGCCAGCGCAGCTTCGATGTGGCCCTGCGGCGTCTTCATGAAGACCTCGCGGGTGACCGCGGTGATGATCGGCAGGATCATCACCGCCAGCACGATCCCGGCGGTGAATATGGTGCCGCCACCGGACACCGAGGCGTTGCCGGTCGCGAACAGAAACACGCCACCCAGATGGTGATTGAGCCACATCGCAACGGGCCGCAGCCGCGGCGCCAATACGTACAGGCCCCAGACCCCGTAGATGATCGACGGGACCGCGGCGAGCAGGTCGACCACATAGGCCAGCGCGCCGGTGACCCGGCGTGGCGAGTACTGGGAGAGGAAGATCGCGATCCCCAGGGACACCGGCAGCGCCAGGACCAACGCGAACAGTGCCACCATGACCGTCACTTGCACCAGGTCGAACACGCCGAACCGCATCGCCGCGGTGCTGGTGGTGTCCCAGTTGCCGCCGTAGGTGAAGAAATTTTCCTGGTCGCGGGTCAGCGCCGGGATCGCGCGCATCAGCAGGAACAACCCGATTGCCGCGATCAACACGACGATCAGCACGCCGGATCCTTCGGACAGACCCCGAAACAGCCGGTCACCACGACTGAGCTTGGCGCTGCCGAAGAGCAGCCGAGGCGCAGCCGCGCCCCGCGACGGCGCGGCGACGACCGCATCCGAACCGGTATCGGCTGGATTCGGCGTCGTCACGGATTTCCCATCAGTCAAACTTTTCGGCCATAGGTTAATCCGTTCGATCAGCCGATCGCGTTGATCGCGGCAACCAACCGCTTTTTGAACTTGTCCGGCAGCGGAACATAGCCGGCGGCCGACAGACCGCCTTGAGCGTTGTCAGCAGCCACAGTCAACAGGGACTTGACCGCTGCACTGGTCGCGGGGTCGTAGCCCTTGGAGCAGACGATCTCGTAGGTGGCCAGCACCAGCGGATAAGCACCGGCTGCATGGGTCCGGTAAATCGACTTCAGGTCCAGTTCCAGGTCGTTTCCCGCACCGGCGAAGGCGGCGCCGTCGATGGCCTGACGGGCCGCGTCGTTGGTGAGTGCGACCGCGCCGCTGCCATCATTGATCTGCACATACGGCACACCGCTTTGATCGGCGAAGCCCTTCTCGACATACCCGATGGCACCCGGCGAGGACTGCACTGCCTGGATGACACCGGCGGACTTTTGCGCGCCCTCGCCGACACCGCCCTGAAACTCGCTCCCGGTCCTTCGGGTCCAACTCTTCGGAGCGGCCGTTTTCAGATACTTCTGGAAGTTGTCGGTGGTACCCGATGAGTCCGACCGGTAGATCGCCGAGATCCTGGTTTTGGGCAGCGCCGTACCAGGATTGAGTTCGGCGATGGTCGGATCGTTCCAGCTGGTGACCCAGCCGCTGAAGATCTTCGCCAGCACGTCAGCGTTGAGAACCAGCTTCTTGACGTTGTCCAGGTGATAGACGACGGCGACCGGCCCGAAAACCATCGGCAGGTGCCAGGCCGGATTCCCGTTGCAGCGCTTGGCCGCCGGCTCGATCTGATCGCGGCTCAGGGGTGAATCCGAGCCGCCGAAGTCCACATGGCGCGCGATGAACTGCTCACGGCCGGCCCCCGAGCCGGTCGGGTTGTACGCCAACTGCTTACCGGGACACAACTGAGCCCAGTCCAGGTTGAACAACGCGATGGCGTTCTGCTGAGCCGTCGACCCTTCAGCGGTCAATGCGGGTTTACCGTCACAGTTCACCGGCCCCGTCGGCGCCGATAAGCCGCGAAGGTTGTCATCACTACCGCAGCCGGTACACGTCAAGACCGCGATCATCGCCGTGGACACCGCGGCTGCCAGCACTCTGCCCACCGGGTGGAGCCTCACCGATCTCGCTTTCTCAATGATTGTGTCCGCGACCGACTCTCCCGGCCGGGATGCCGTCAAGCAATCCGGAAACTATGCCTCAGGTGTAGACGGTATCCACCGGAAAAGTGAACGTAGAGTGAACAGGTCAGCCGCCGCCGCGTGCGTATGCGGTGTCGACGCTGTACTCGGTGAACCCCAGCCGCCGATACGTCCGCAGCGCCGCTGCGTTGTCCGACTCGAGGTAGAGCATCACGGTCGGTTGCTCTCCGCCGATCAGCCGTCGCGCCAGAAACGCGATGCCCACCGACGTCAGCAGTCGTCCCAGACCGGTGCCCTGCGCGGACGGATCGACCCCGACGACGTAGACCTCGCCGAGGCCGGCCGCTTCGGAGTGCACTTTCGTCCAGTGAAAGCCCAGCAGAGTGCCGCTCTGCTCGTCGAAGGCCAGAAACAGTCCCTCGGGATCGAACCAGGGTTCGCCGCGCCGCTCGGCAAGGTCGGCCTCGGTCCAGCCGCCCTGTTCCGGGTGCGTTGCGAAGGCGGCGTTGTTGACCCGCAACAGTTCGGCATCATCGGCGGCGCCGGCGTAGGTGCGGATATGCACGCCGTCGGGTGGTACGGGCTCGTCGATGTCGTGCAACGAACGGCGCATCTGCACCAGTTGACGAACGGGCGCAAGACCCAAGGCCGAGGCGGTCACTTGCGCCGGCTCAAGTGTCCCGTGTGCCCAAAAATGGTTGGCTCCATTGGTTTTAGCCAAGGCTACACGAATCATCGCAGCACCGACACCGCGTCTACGGGCCCGCGGATGCACCACCAGCTCCGCCATCCCAGGCCCACCTTCTTGCGCCGCAGACAGATTCAGATAACCGACGACGTTCTCGCCGCTTTCGCCCGGGTAGATCTCGCTGGCAACCAGATGCTCGGTGCGGTGATTCGCCAACTCGCGGAGGACTTGCTCGCCGACGGGCGCGACGGTGTCGAATTCAGTTGCTGCGGTGATCAGTTCACGTATCTGTCGTTGCTCGTCGGCCGTCAGTGTTGGTCTCCACTGGGGCGCCGTCACTGGCTGTGCAGCGGATCGGCCAGCGGCTCCTGGTGATTTGCTGCGTCGGGGCCGTCGTCGGCGGCGGCGGGCTCGCTCGGGGGGCGTCCGCGGTTAGGCCGGACCGCTTTGTATCCCACGTTGCGGACCGTGCCGATCAGCGATTCGTACTCGGGTCCGAGCTTGGCTCGCAGCCGGCGCACGTGCACGTCGACTGTGCGGGTGCCCCCGAAGAAGTCGTATCCCCACACCTCGTGCAACAGCTGCGCTCGGGTGAACACCCGACCCGCGTGCTGCGCCAGATACTTCAGCAGCTCGAACTCTTTGTAGGTGAGATCGAGGGGGCGTCCGCGCAATCGGGCCGTGTAGGTGCCCTCGTCGATGACGAGTTCGCCGAGGCTGACCTTGCCGATGCTCTCCTGGTCCTGCAGGTTGCCTCGCCGGCCGATCAGCAGCCGCAGCCGGGCATCGATCTCGGCGGGGCCGGTGCCGGGGAGCAGGATCTCGTCCAACCCCCAATCGGCATTCACGGCCACTAACCCGCCTTCATTGACCACGACCACCACCGGAATAGAGCGCCCCGTCGAGCCCAGCAAGCGGCACAGGCCGCGTGCTGCCGGCAGGTCCAGCCGCGCATCGACGACCAGAATGTCGGCGCTGCCCGCTTCCAGCAGCGAAGAAACATCCGGGAGTGCCGTGCGTACGGTGTGGGCGAGCAGCGACAAGGACGGCAGAACCACATCCGGATTCGGCTCGGCGGTTAGCAGCAGTAGGTCCAAGCAAGCCCCTCCGGCGTCGTGGGAAAGGCGTCTCCCAAAATTCACAGTGAGATACGAAGTTTAACGGCCAGGTCACTAAACGATAGCGTGCAACCTGGTCTTTCGCGCGGCGACGATGCGGACCGGGACGGTCTTGATGCGGACCGAAAGGCGCGGGTGGGCCACAATATGCGGATGCGGAAGGCGCTGGTCGGTGTCGCGGCAGTGCTGCTGGCCATTCTGTTCCTGCTCCTCGGCGCCGCCGGCGTCGACTTCGGGGCCAGCATCTACGCCGAGTATCGGCTGGCCCGTACGGTTCGCGAAACAGCCCACTTGGGCTTCGATCCGTTCGTTGCGATCATCGCGTTCCCGCTGATCCCGCAGGCGATGCGACATCGCTACGAGGATTTGGAGATCAAAGCCACCGCGGTCGACCGCCCGTTGATAAGCAAGGCCACGCTGGAGGCCACCATGCGCGCGATCGACCTGACCGACGCGTCGTGGCTGATTAGGCCGGATGCCAAGCTGCCAGTCGGCAAACTGGAGAGCCGGATCATCATCGACTCGCGGCACCTCGGTCATTACCTGGGCATCCGCGACTTGCTAGTCGAGGCCCCCGCCAAGGACACCAACAACGCCACCGGCGGCACCACCGAATCCGGGATCTCCGGCAGTCGCGGCCTAGTGTTCACCGGCACCCCGGTAGCCGCTCATTTCGACAAGCGAGTCAGCGTCGCCGTCGACCTGTCGATGGCCGGCGACGACAACACCATGCTGGTATTCAGCCCCACCGACGTACTGACCGGGCCCAACACCGCCAACCAGAAGGTCCCCGCCGACAAGCGGGACGCGGTGCTGGCCGCGTTCAGCGGCGCGCTGCCGGACCAGAAACTGCCGTTCGGCGTGGCGCCGACCAGCCAGGGCGCGCGCGGGTCTGACGTGATCATCGAAGGCATCACGTCGGGATTAACGGTCACCCTCGACGGGTTCAACCAGGCATGATCTCAACTATCCGGTGCTGTCGGCGAGCCCGGCCCGGCAAGGAGTTCGGCCGTTGATTGCCGCAGTTGTCGCGGTTGCGGCGACGCTGGCGCTGGCGGCCGTCTTCGGGTGGCTGCTGACCCGCCGGGCCGGCGACGTCCGGGCGACCGCTCCGGGCGCGTCTGACGACATCGACACCAGCGACCTGGGCCTGTCCCCAAGCGGGCCGACCGTCGTGCATTTCAGCGCCTCCTGGTGCGGTCCGTGCACCCAGGTGCGCCGAGTCGTCAACCAAGTTTGCGACGACCTCGGCGACGTCGCGCACGTGGAGATCGACATGGATGCCGATCCGGGTGCGGCACGGCGTCTTTCGGTTCTGTCGCTGCCGACCACGTTCATCTTCGATGCCGACGGCCGGCAGCAATACCGCGCCGCGGGTGTCCCGAAAGCCGAGGACCTGCGATCAGCGCTGGCCCCGCTGTTGGCTTGATGATGTCGCCATTGGGTAAGCTGACGCCCGTGTCCGCCCGCGATGAGCTCATGCTCACCAAACGCCGCGCAGTCGATCTGTGCCGCGTCGCGGGCTGCTGCTGTTGTTGTTGTAGCTGAGTAGCCGCGCCTTTCGCGCCGCGCTCGGAGCAGCCAGGAACCAACCCCGTGGCGCGCCGCCACAAAAGCCGTGCATGAAGCAACCAGGAGCAGCACTATGTCGGACACCAAAACCCCCGATCAGGTCGATATCCGCGGGCCTCGTTTTACGGCCTGGGTCACAACCGTTGTTTTGGTGGCCACCCTGCTCGTCTCGGGCATCAGCACGGCTGCCGCGGCGACCATTCTGGGCGTGCAAGCCGTCATCTTCGCGATCGGCGCAGTGGCCGGACCCCGGCGTCATCCCTATGGGCTGGTGTTCGCCAAAGTCGTGGCGCCGCGCCTGGCGCCGGTCCGCGAGCGTGAGCCGGTCGCCCCGCTGAAGTTCGCCCAGCTGGTCGGCTTCGTCTTCGCGGTGTTGGCTGTTGCCGGTTTCGCCTCCGGCGCCACCCTGCTCGGCGTCGTCGCTACCGCCGCGGCGTTGGTGGCAGCGTTCCTCAACGCAGCCTTCGGCATCTGCCTGGGCTGCCAGCTCTACCCGCTCGTGGCGCGCCTGCGGCCGGCCCACAGCACCTCATAGCGATCGAAAGGATCCCCCACATGGCACGCTCCGACGTCCTGGTCTCCGCCGACTGGGCCCAGGGCAATCTCGATGCCGACCACGTGGTCTTCGTCGAGGTCGACGAAGACACCAGCGCTTATGACGACGGCCATATCGTCGGAGCAGTAAAGCTGGACTGGCGTACCGATTTGCAAGACCCGGTCCGGCGTGACTTCGTCGACGCGGAGCAGTTTTCCAAGTTGCTCAGCGACCGCGGTATTGCCAACGGCGACACCGTGATTCTCTACGGCGGTAACAACAACTGGTTCGCCGCATACGCGTACTGGTATTTCAAGCTATACGGCCACGAGGACGTCAAGCTGCTCGATGGCGGCCGGAAGAAATGGCTGCTTGACGGGCGGCCGCTGTCGAGCGACACGGTGAGCCGGCCTGCCACCAGCTACACCGCTGACCCGGCGGACAACTCGATCCGCGCGTTTCGCGACGAGGTGCTCGCCGCGATCAACGAGAAGAACCTGGTCGACGTGCGCTCCCCCGACGAATTCTCCGGCAAGATCCTGGCGCCGGCCCATCTGCCGCAGGAACAAAGCCAGCGGCCCGGCCACATCCCGAGCGCCATCAACGTGCCGTGGAGTAAGACCGCCAACGACGACGGCACCTTCAAATCCGACGACGAGTTGGCCAAGATCTACGCCGACGCGGGGCTGGACGGTTCGAAGGAAACGATTGCGTACTGCCGAATCGGAGAACGTTCGTCGCACACCTGGTTCGTGCTGCAGGAACTGCTCGGGCATCGAAACGTCAAGAACTACGACGGCAGTTGGACGGAATACGGCTCCCTGGTTGGGGCCCCGATCGAGTTGGGAAGCTGATATGTGCTCTGCGCCGAAGCAAGGACAGACTCTGCCGGCCACCGTCGACCTGGAGAAGGAAACAGTCATCACCGGCCGTGTGGTGGATGGCTCCGGTCAGGCCGTCGGCGGCTCGTTCGTGCGACTGCTGGACTCCTCTGGTGAGTTCACCGCCGAAGTCGTGGCATCGGCCTCCGGTGACTTCCGGTTTTTCGCCGCACCCGGATCATGGACCCTGCGCGCGTTGTCGGCTGCGGGCAATGGTGACGCGATCGTGGAACCGACGGGCGCGGGCGTTCACGAGGTTGACGTCAAAATCGCCTGACCGGTTCACCGAACTAGACTCGTCGCTGTGGTTCTGTTCTTTGAGATCATGCTCGTCGCGTCCGTCGTGCTCATTTCCTGGTTCGCGTTGTACACGCTGTATCGGCTGATCACCGACGAATCGTGACCGCCGGCGATGATGCAGAGCGCAGCGAATCCGCGGATCGTGCGGTGGCTGCAGCGGCTGAGCGCGCCAAGGTGACCGCGGCCCGCAATGTCCCGGTCTTCAGCGACTTGCCGGTCCCCGCGGATACAGCGAATCTGCGCGAAGGTGCCAATCTGAACGATGCCCTGCTGGCGTTGCTCCCGCTGGTCGGCGTGTGGCGCGGTGAAGGCGAGGGCCGCGGGAGCGATGGCGACTACCGGTTCGGGCAGCAGATCGTGGTCTCCCACGACGGTGGTGACTATCTGAATTGGGAATCCCGGTCCTGGCGGGTCACCGACACCGGCGATTACCAGGCGCCCGACCTGCGCGAAACCGGTTACTGGCGCTTCGTGAACGAACCCGATGACCCGTCTGAGTCGCAGGCTATCGAGCTGTTGCTGGCGCATTCCGCCGGTTATGTCGAGCTGTTCTATGGGCGCCCGCTCAACCAGTCGTCGTGGGAACTGGCCACCGACGCGTTGGCTCGCAGCCGATCGGGGGTGCTGGTCGGTGGAGCCAAGCGACTCTACGGCATCGTCGAGGGTGGCGATCTGGCTTACGTCGAAGAGCGGGTGGATGCCGACGGCGGGCTGGTGCCGCATCTGTCGGCGCGGCTCGCGCGGTTCGCCGGATGATGACGCGCCCATAGCGGTTGCCGCAGAAGGTTTTTGAGGCGACGGGGATGACCCCTGAAAATGGGCGACCCCCGAGCCGTAGTTCCAGGTTGGACGGACCGGGGCTCGGGGGCCGGGTGACTGCGGGGAATTCGCCAGCGCGCGCGGGTGATTCCTCGCCTGGTGCAGCTAGCGGGCAGCCACCTCACATGTCCAATAAGCTATCAATTTCTCGGACCACCTCCTTCCCTGTGTACTGGCGAAGGTACCCGTCCAACGACACGCAGACAACCGAATTCAGCGATCGCTGACGATCGCGGCGTCGACGAGTTCTGCGATTTCCGCCGCCATCGGCGCGCTCGGCAATGCCCGGCCGTCGAGGGTGTGCACGCGGGCAGCCAGCGTCATGCTCGAGACCAACCAAATCCCCTGCGCGGCAAACAGATCAGCGACTCGCAGGGCGCGGTAGTCGCAGTCGTAGCCCTTGGCGCGAGCAACACCGAACAATGCCTGCTGGGTGGTACCGCGCAGGATCGGATACCACGGCGGCGGGGTCAACAGGCACACGTTGTCACCGGTTCCCTCACCAGCGGTGGCGATCACCACGGTCGAGCGCGGACCTTCCAGCACGTAGCCGTCCGAGCTGACGAAGATGACGTCGCCGGCGCCGTGCCGGTCCGCATGCCGCAGCGCGGCCATGTTGATTGCATACGACAGCGTCTTGGCGCCGGCCAGCAGCCAGGGCATCGCCTCGACACCGGTCGACGGCAGCTCACGGGGCAAGGTCACGGCGGCCAGCCCGTCGCGTCGGACGGTGGCGATCCGGTCGGCGACCGGATTCACCGTGACGTACGCGGTTGGCGCCGAACCGCGTTCCCGCCCGCGGCTGTAGACCAGCCGCATCGCCCCTTCGCCGACGGTGTTGATCGCCCACTGCCGGGTGGCCAGCCCGATCGCGTACCGCCATGCCGACAGGTCGGGCTTCGGCAGGTCGAGAAGCTTCGCCGAGTGGCTCAGCCGGCCCATATGCGCGTCGACCAAACAGGCGATGCCATCGCGGACCAGGAGTGTTTCGAATACACCGTCGCCCCGCACCGCAGCAAGGTCGTCGGCGAACAGCAGCGGGGTCCCCGGCGGGTGCGCTTCGCCGTCGAGCGTCACAATCACACCCGGGTCGCCAGTCATGGACCAGAAGCCTAGTGGCGATCGCAAGAGCGGCGAAGCCGGTCGCAGCGGGTCGCCACCAACGACACAGTGGCGATCGCAAGAGCGGCGAAGCCGGTCGCAGCGGGTCGCCACCAACGACACAGTGGCGATCGCAAGAGCGGCGAAGCCGGTCGCAGCGGGTCGCCACCAAAAGACCGACGGCGTCAGGCCCGTAGAGTTGACGCATGTCCGCTGTTCCCGCCCCTGAAACCGGCCCAGACGTCGGCGCGATCTGGCACTACGGTGATCCGCTGGGTGAGCAGCGTGCGGCCGAAACCGGTGCCGTCCTGGTGGATCGGTCGCATCGCGGTGTGTTGACACTGACCGGATCCGACCGGCAGACCTGGCTAAACAGCATCTCGACGCAGTACGTCAGCGAACTTCCGGACGGCGCGAGCACGCAGAACCTCAGCCTCGACGGGCAGGGGCGTGTCGAAGACCACTGGGTCCAGACCGAACTCGGCGGCGTCAGCTATCTCGACACCGAGCCGTGGCGCAGCGGGCCGCTGCTGGACTACCTGAAAAAGATGGTGTTCTGGTCGAAGGTGACTCCTGCCCCGGCCGATCTGGCGGTGCTGTCGCTGCTGGGACCGCAGCTGGGTGAACCGGCAGTGCTCGACGCGCTCGGACTGGACGCGTTGCCCGCCGAGTTGACCGCAGTGCCGATCGATGGCGGTTTCGTGCGCCGTATGACGGAGGCCAACCCAGGCCAGGTTGAGCTCGATGTGCTGGTCGACCGCAACCGGTCCGCGGATCTGCAGCCCTGGTTGACCAACGCCGGCGTGCGCCCGGCGGGAGTCTGGACCTACGAGGCCCACCGGGTGGCGGCGGTGCGCCCGCGGCTCGGCGTCGACACCGACGAACGCACCATCCCGCACGAAGTGGGCTGGATCGGCGGCCCGGGGCAGGGAGCGGTCCACCTCGACAAGGGCTGCTACCGCGGCCAGGAAACCGTCGCCCGAGTGCATAACCTGGGTAAACCGCCGCGGATGCTGGTGCTGCTGCACCTGGACGGGTCGGTCGACCGGCCCGCTACCGACGACCCGGTGCTGGCCGGCGGCCGAGCGGTGGGCCGGCTGGGAACCGTCGTCGAACACGTCGATCTGGGCCCGATCGCCTTGGCGTTGCTCAAGCGCGCCATACCCGCGGACACCGCGCTGAGCACCGGCGGTGACGCCGATATCGCGGCGATGATCGACGCCGGATCGCTACCGGCCGCAGGCGGGCCGGGCGCGGGTCGGGTGGCCGTGGAGCGGTTGCGGGGAAGCACCCGATGACGGTCGTTGACGGCTGCGGGGCGCGACAGCGCGCGGCCACCGGGCACGGTAAACTGTCGGCAGGACAATAAAGACAAAAGATCGGAGCCGCCTACTTGTTGGGCCGCTCCGTTATTGCGCGAGGGGGTCCCCCCATGGGCCGTGGCCGGGCTAAGGCGAAGCAGACGAAGGTTGCTCGAGACCTTAAGTACAGCTCACCACAGACCGATTTCGATCGGCTGCAGCGCGAGCTGTCCGGGTCGGAGACCGACGATGCTGACCAGTCGGACGGCGACGACCCCTGGAGCGATCAGCGCCGCTGAGGCCTCCCGCGGCTCGCCTGAACGGCGAGCAGAAATCTAGAACCTTGGATGCTGCCCGACGAGTTTTGCTCGCGGACCGCCTTTCCCGGCCTTGTTGATCGTGCCCAGCACCCAGCAGTTCAAATGCCGGGCCGTCAAAATCGCCAGCGCACGGTCGGTGTCCTCGGGCGACACGACGGCGATCATGCCAACGCCCATGTTGAAGGTCTTTTCCATCTCGGCGCGGGAGACCCGACCACGCTGGGCGATCATCGCGAAGACCGGCGCCGGCGTCCAGGTACCCCGGTCCACCTCGGCCACCAGCCCATACGGCATGACGCGTTCCAGGTTGCCGGCCAGCCCGCCCCCGGTCACGTGGCAGAACGTCCGGACCTGGGTTTCGGCGGCCAGCGCCAGGCAGTCCTTGGCGTAGATGATCGTCGGCTCCAGCAACTCTTCACCGAGCGTGCGGCCGAACTCCTCGACGTAACCGGCGAGGTTGCCCCGGTCGATCTCCAGTAAGACCTTGCGGGCCAGCGAGTATCCATTGGAGTGCAACCCCGAGGACCCCATCGCGATGATGACGTCGCCCGGCTTGACCCGCTCGGGCCCGAGCACGTCATCGGCCTCGACCACGCCGACGCCGGTTGCCGAGATGTCGTAGTGGTCCGGCTCGATCAGGCCGGGATGCTCGGCGGTCTCCCCGCCGAGCAGCGCACAACCCGCGCGCATGCAACCGTCGGCGATACCGCCGACGATCGCGTTGAGCCGTTCCGGCACGATGCGGCCAAGCGCGATGTAGTCCAGCAGGAACAGCGGCTCGGCGCCGCAGACCACCAGGTCGTCGACCACCATCGCCACCAGGTCCAGACCGACGGTGTCGTGCTTGTCCATCGCTTGAGCGACGGCCAGCTTGGTGCCCACCCCGTCGCTGGACGCCGCCAGCAACGGCTCGCGGTAATCGGTGCGCAGCGCGAAGAGTCCGGCGAACCCGCCCAGCTTGCTGAGCACCTCGGGCCTGGTGGCTTTCGACGCCAGCGGCTTGAACAATTCGACGGCGCGGTCACCCGCTTGGATATCGACTCCGGCCGATGCATATGTCACGCCCGGGGCGGCCGGGTCTTTTCCGCGGTCGGTCATCGCGATAAAGGCTACCGGTCGATGTCCGGCGCGGGTATCTCCCACTCGTGCGACGGCACTGTGAGGCTAGGGATGCCGAAGCACGGCGGCCTGCTCTGCCTCCGGCGACATCTGGTGGCCCACAATGTCTGGCTGCCCGGCGCCTCGCGCGGCGTTGGCAAGCATCTGCTCGATGACGTTCTTGCCGAGCGCGGTCTCGCTGGGCAGTTCGATCGGGTACCTGCCGTCGAAGCAGGCCGAGCACAGCCGCGACGTCGGTTGTTCGGTGGCCGCGACCAGACCCCGCAGCGAGATGTACCCCAGCGTGTCGGCGTTGATCGCATGCCGCACCGCTTCGAGCATCTCGTCTTCGTCTTCGACGGCGTTGGCGATCAACTCGGCCGGCGACGGAAAGTCGATGCCGTAGAAGCACGGCCACTTCACCGGCGGCGACGCGATCCGCACATGCACTTCGACCGCGCCGGCCTCCCGCAGCATCCTGACCAGAGCGCGCTGGGTGTTGCCTCGCACGATCGAGTCGTCGACGACGATGAGCCGCTTGCCGCGGATGACTTCCTTGAGCGGGTTGAGCTTCAACCGGATGCCGAGCTGACGGATGGTCTGCGACGGCTGAATGAATGTGCGCCCGACGTAGGCGTTCTTCATCAGACCCTGGCCGTAGGGGATGCCGGATTCCTGCGCATAGCCGACGGCGGCCGGGATACCGGATTCCGGGACGCCGATCACCAGGTCGGCATCGATCGGGCTTTCGCGGGCCAGTCGGCGGCCGATTTCGAGCCGGGCGCCGTGCACCGATCGGCCCGCGATCGTGCTGTCCGGGCGCGCCAGGTAGACGTATTCGAAGATGCAGCCCTTGGGTTCGGGATTGGCGAAGCGGGTCGACCGGACGCCGTCGGCGTCGATCGCCAGCAGCTCTCCCGGCTCGATGTCGCGGACGAACGAGGCGCCGACGATGTCCAGGGCCGCGGTTTCGGAGGCGACCACCCAGCCGCGGTCCAGTCGTCCCAGACACAACGGGCGCACACCGAACGGGTCACGGGCGGCGTAGAGGGTGTTCTCGTCCATGAACGTCAAGCAGAATGCGCCGCGCACCGTCGGCAGCAATTCCAGCGCCGCCTGCTCCAGGCTGGAATCGGCGGCGCCGTGGGCCAACAACGCGCCCAGGATGTCGGAGTCGGTGTTGGCCGCGCCGGGGACCTTGGTATTGACTAGGCCGGCCTTGCGGGCGCGCGAGACGAGTTCGGCACTGTTTACCAGATTGCCGTTGTGCCCCAACGCAACTCCAGTGCCGGCCGCGGTATTGCGGAACACCGGCTGGGCGTTCTCCCAGGTGGTCTGGCCGCTGGTGGAGTACCGGCAGTGCCCGACCGCGACGTGGCCTTCCATTGCCGTCAATGTCTGCTCGTCGAAGACTTGACTGACCAGGCCGAGATCCTTGAACACCAGCACTTGCGATCCGTCTGCGACGGCGATGCCGGCGGCTTCCTGGCCGCGGTGTTGCAGCGCGTAGAGGCCGTAGTAGGTCATCTTGGCGACTTCTTCGCCCGGGGCCCATACCCCGAACACGCCGCATTCTTCGCCGGGCGGGTTCTCGTCGGGTACTGGCTCTTGGACGGTCACGGTGCGGCGGCTCCCAGACGGGCGGATGGTGACCTGGTGAAGTCTACGGAAACGACAGGCATGTCACCGAATCGGTTCGGCGTGTTGCGCCACTCGGCGACCGCTTTTCCTGGCCTTTCGTTCCCACCTGTGTTACCAGTCACACATGCCACAGGGTTCACTCGTTGGCTTAGCGGAGCGCAAGCCCAGACGCGAGATCGTCGAGCACTTGGTAGGCGGCGTTGTAGCCGGGAGTGAAGGTGATACCCGGGCCGCCGTGACATCCGGCGCTTGCCAGATACAGCCCATCGACCGGGACCGGCAGGTCGATAAAGCCCTTGGGTCCCGGCCGGTGTTGTCCCATCAAGTCCGGATGCAGCAGGCCGTGGCAGAAATCGCCGGACGGGGCGCCGAACATCGTCTGCATGTGATAGGGCGCGAAGGTGATATGCCGGATGACGATGTCGCGGAAGTTGGGCGCATAGCGGGCGATCTTGTCGATAACCCGTTGCGCCATCTCGTTTTTCAAACGCCCGTGCTGGTCGCGACTGGCTTCGACAGGGAACGCATAGGCGAATGCGCTTGCGGCATGCTTGCCGGGCGGTGCCAGGCCGGGATCCGTACAGGACGGAATCTGCATTCCCAGCGACGGATTGTCCGGCAGCAAGCCGCGGGTGCACATCTCCCACTGGTGTTGCTGTTCCTCGGGTGAGCCGAAGATGCCGATGGACTGCTGCATGCCGGGCTCGTTGAGCAGCTCGTAGGGCGGCGCGAATCGCGGCAGGTCATCGAGAGCGAAATGGAGCTGGACAAACGCCGCACGATGGTCACGACCGCTTATCCGCGCGGTCAAGTCGGGGGGTAGATGTTCCGCGCCGACGAGGTCGATGAGCGTGAGGTCAGGCGCGAGGTTGGACACCACCACTGGTGCACTGATCGTCGATTCGTCGCGCAGTCGTACGCCGGTGACGTGATCGTTCTCTACCAGGATCTTCTCGGCTTTGGTCCGGAATCGGATCTCGCCGCCGCGGGAGACGAAGAGGGAATCCAGGTGCTGGGTGAGCGCTCCGATACCGCCGGCGAGCTTGGTCATCATCGCGGTGCTTTCGTCGGGCACCGCCAGCGCAAAGGCCAGGCAAGTGGCGCTGCCCGGAGTGTAGGGGCCGCGATAGGTGGAGTTCACCGCCAGAAACGCCAGCATCCCGCGCAGGATTGCGTGTTTCTCCTTGTCCGGCAGGTAGCGGTCGATGGCGTCCATCGCCGAACCGAACAGCATCTGATGGATGGCAGCGCGTTCGCCTTCGTTGGCCGCGCAGGTATACATCTCGTCGAGCGTCTTGGGTGGCGTGCGCACCTCGAATCGGCCCAGCGCCTTCGCGGGCCCTTGGCTCCAGGCGATCAATTCGGCCATGCCCGTGATCGCGTCGCCGCCGTGCTTCTCGCCGAGATGCGTCATCAGCTGCATCGGATCGCGGTAGAAGATCATCGGCTCCTCGCCGGACTCACCGATATTGACCGACATCACCTCCGTGTCGACGGTCGGAAGAGCGTCCAGGCCAAGCTCTTTGGTGATCTGGGGGGCGGTGGGAAACTGCACCGATCCCGCGATTTCGTAGCGAAACCCGTCGATGAGCTCGACCGTCGCGGCCATTCCACCGCTGTAGGCGTTGGCCTCCAGGCACAACGTGCGCAGACCGGCGCCCTGCAGGATGGCCGCCGCCGTCAGGCCGTTGTGCCCGGCGCCGACAACGATCGCGTCATAGTCAGTCATGCCTCGAATCCCTTCCGCCGACCGCTCCCGGCCGCGCACCCAGCAGAATATGTCAGTACTGACATAATAGGAAGATGTCGGGACTGACATGTTCGGACAATCCGGGATAGCATCTGGCGCGATGGCCGAGCCGACCAACCTGCATGAGCTGCGCCGCAGATCGACGCATGAGGCGCTGCGCCGGGTCGCGCTGGCCAAGTTCGCCAGCGAGGGCTTTGCCCATGTGACGGTGACGCAGCTCGCCGCCGAAGCCGGCGTCACGGAGCGGACTTTCTTTCGGCACTTTCCCAGCAAGGAAGCTGTCCTGTTCCAGGATTACGACACCCACCTGGAATGGCTGGCCGAAGCGTTGGTGCACCGGCCCGCGTCGGAGTCGTTGTTCGATGCCGTGTTGGCCAGCGTCGAAAGCTTCCCGCACGATCTGGAAGTGGTTCGACAGGCCGCGATCGCCCGCTCGACGTTGATCTCCGCTGACCGCGTCGCCGCGCATCTACGCGTGGTGCAGTCATCGTTCGCCGAGGTGCTGACCGGCTTCATCAAGGCCCGTTACCCCGGAGTCCCCAACCTCGACCTCGTCGCCGAGGTCGCGGGAGCCACCCTGGCGGCGGCGCTTGTGGTGGCGGTGCAGAAGTGGGGCGACGACGGCTGCAGCGCCGACTTGGGTGAAATCGTCGCCGCCAGTGTCGATCTGGTGCGTTCCGGACTTGCGCCGCTGACCTAATCGGCCAGCCGCACCAGCGGTAGCCAGGTCTGGATCTCATCGGCTCGCGCGCCGGAGAGATGCAGCGCCCCGGTGGCGCTGGCGTCCGTCAACCTCAGCAGTCCGGTGGCCAGCAGCAGCCACGTTCGCGGATCGGCCTCGACGACATTAGGTGGCGTGCCCCGGGTATGCCTCGGCCCGGGGATACATTGCACCGCTACAAACGGCGGAATGCGGACCTCGACGCTGGCGCCCGGCGCCTGCGCAGCCAAGGTACGTGCGGTGAGTCGAACCACCGCCGCCAGATCTGTACGGCTGGGAGCCGGGCGGGTGTCGTCGCGTAACCAGTCCTCGACAGCGCGGACCGCCTCGCGGGTCTGTACCGGGTCGGGTTGATGACGTGCGGCCATAGCTCAGATTCTCAGCGAAACTCGTTGTGCTGCATCAGCTTTTAGGCACGCTATCGCCGCCGGAGTTCTTCAGCGCCGCACGGATGCGCTCGGTGTCGGCCGCAGTCCAGCCATCCGGCGGAGCCACGGCGACCCAACCATCGAGGATGTCGTTGCTGTAATTGTGGCCGTGCCCGCCGGGCACGCCTTCGGCGTCGGTGAGGTCGGCGCTGACCTGCCAGAAGGTGACCACCGGATTCCAGTGCATCGACGCGCTGCGGTCTCGGCCGCGTGGCTCGATGAGCCAGTCGGGCTGTGTGAACAGCAGATCGGGGGACCACCAGACGACCGGATCGGATGGGTGCTGCAAAAACAGCACGCGAGTACCGTCCCACGGCAGCCCCGCGACTCGGCTGACGTCCGCGGAATCGATGGCGTCGGAGAACCGCACGGTTCGCCCGCTGTCGTACCGCGGCTGTACTTCGGTGGAGCCCGGATCGCGCCGCACGATCAACGCATGCCACAACGGGCTCTCTTGCGGCGGGCCGACCCAGAGCACCGCGTCGAAGCCCATCCCGCGTATGTCGGGCAGCCACCGGAACGCGGCCTGGCCGGCCATCGAACCCAGGCTCTCGCCATAGAGCACCAACTTGGGCCGGTGGTCTGGCGGCAATTGCGCCCAGCGGTCGTGGACGGCGTTGATCAACATCCGGCCGGAGTCCATGGACTTCTGCCGGTCGGCAAGAAACGAAATCCAGCTCGGCAGAAAGGAATACTGCATACCGACGATCGCTGTGTCGCCGTTGTACATCATTTCCAGCGAACTCGCGGCCGCCGGGTCGACCCAACCGGTGCCGGTGGTCGGCGCGATCACCACGATCTTGCGGCTGAATGCGCCGGTACGAACGAGCTCATTGACGAGTACCTGCAGCCGGCCCTGGTCGTCGGGAGCGGTGTGCAGCCCGGCGTACACCCGGATCGGCTCCTTGGCCGCCCTGCCGTTCAGCTTGCCCAGTTCGGCTGCGCGCGGCCCGGTGCCGACGAACGCGCGGCCTTGGTATCCCAGAGTTTCCCATGCCGCCAATGATGTTGGACTGCCGGACCTTTCGGCGAGTCGAGGTTGCGATACGCCGGCCGGGGTTTCGCTGTCCTGCGGCTGGAAGACCGCGTTGGCGCCGGCGAAGAAGCCACGTACCAGGACGCCGTCGATCAACATCACCAGCAAGGCCACGACGATGGCGGTGCCGATGAACAACGCCACCTCGTCATGCACGTGCCAGCGCCTGATCAGCATTCGGGCGAGCAGCTTGACGGCATCGATGATGACCCGGAACGCGGACACCAGCAGCGCGCCGACGAACACCGCGACGGCCAGCGTGCGCAGATACCCGTAGGTGGTCGGCCCCTCGATGCCCATCAGCGCGGAAACCTGCCGCTGCCACGACGCAGCAGGGATCAGCATCAGCACACACGCCGCCGGCGCGAGCACCACCACGGCCGCCTTCATCGCGAACGCCACTCGCGCCGGAGGCGGCCACCAGCGGGCGTTTCGCAACACGACGCGGTAGACGGTCTTGCCGATCAGCACGCCCAGGCCGTAGCCGAATGCAGCGTTGACACCGCCAATCAGCCCTTGAAACAACCAATCTCGCGGCATCAGCGACGGCGTCAGCGACAAGCAGAAGAACAAGGAGCCGAACGCGACCCCGACGAATTTCAGCCGCAGCAGGCTCCACGCCCAGACCACTAGCGGATGCCGCCCGCGAGGCTCGGCCGCCACGGAAACCGGCTCGGCGCTCATCGCAACAGAGCGGCCAGCACTCCTTCAGACGTGCCGCGCAACTCCGCCAGTGAAACCGTGAACAACCCCTGGACCTCTACCGCGTCCGACGCTTGGTCGACGACACCGATACGGGTGGCCGGTAAGCCTCGCGCCTCGCACATCGAGGCCAAGCGGCTCTCTTCGGTGCGGGGCACGGCCACCAGCGCCCGGCCGGCCGATTCGGAGAACAACATGACGAATGGATCGATGCCCTCGGGAAGCACGATGCGGCAACCTGTTTCGCCGGCAAGCGCGGATTCGATCACCGCCTGCGCCAGGCCGCCTTCGGACAAGTCGTGAGCCGCAGACACCAACCCGTCGCGGGACGCCGCACTCAGCACGTCGGCCAACAGTCGCTCGCGGGCCAGGTCCACCGCCGGCGGCAGCCCACCCAGATGATCGGCGGTGACCTGCGCCCAGATCGAACCGTCGAGCTCGTCGCGGGTGTCGCCGAGCAGGATCAGCGTCTCGCCCGGCTCAGTGCCCATACCCGTCGGGATGCGGCGAGTGACGTCATCGAGCACACCCAAGACACCCACCACCGGGGTGGGCATGATCGCCGTCGTACCGGTCTGATTGTAGAAGCTGACGTTGCCACCGGTCACCGGAATGCCCAGTGCCGCACAGCCGTCCGCCAAACCGTGGACCGCTTGCGAGAACTGCCACATCACCCCCGGATCCTCCGGTGAGCCGAAGTTGAGGCAGTTGGTCACCGCGACCGGAGTCGCGCCGGTGACGGCGACGTTGCGGTAGGCCTCGGCCAGCGCAAGCTGGGCGCCGACGTAGGGGTCCAGCATGGTGTAGCGGCCCGACGCGTCGGTCGACACCGCGATACCGCGACCGGTGGACTCGTCGACGCGCAGCACACCGCCGTCGGCGTGCTCGGCCAGCACGGTGTTGCCGCGCACGTAGCGATCATACTGCTCGGTGATGAACGATCGGCTGCACAGGTGCGGACTGCCAACCAGCGCAAGCAAAGTCGCGCGCAGCTCGTCGCCGGTGACCGGCCGCGGCAGGCCGCTGGAATGATCGGCGTTGAGCGCATCCTGCGACGCGGGGCGGGCGACGGGACGTTGGTACACCGGCCCCTCGTGGGCCACGGTGCGCGGCGGCACGTCGACGACCGTCTCACCGTGCCACGTGATTTGCAGCCGGTCACCGTCGGTGACCTCGCCGATCGTGCTGGCCAGTACTTCCCATTTGCGGCACACCGCCATGAACGCTTCCACGTTCTCCGGCGCGACCACCGCACACATGCGTTCTTGAGACTCGCTGGACAGGATTTCGGCGGGGCTCATGTCCTTGGCCCGCAACGGCACGGTGTCCAGTTCGATCGCCATCCCGCCGTCGCCGGCCGATGCGAGTTCCGATGTGGCACACGACAAACCGGCTCCGCCGAGGTCTTGGATCCCGATCACCAGCCCGGCGGAGTACAGCTCGAGGCAGCATTCGATGAGCACCTTCTCGGTGAACGGGTCGCCGACCTGCACCGAGGGTAATTTTTTGCGGCCCGAACCCGACTCGTCGCCGCCGAAGGTTTCCGACGCCAGCACCGATACACCGCCGATGCCGTCGAGTCCGGTCCGCGCGCCGAACAAGATGATCTTGTTGCCGGCGCCCGAAGCGAAGGCCAGATGGAGGTCTTCCTTGCGCAGCACCCCGACGCACAACGCATTCACCAACGGGTTGCCCGCGTAGCACGCGTCGAAAACAGTTTCGCCGCCGATATTGGGCAGGCCCAGCGAGTTGCCGTAGCCGCCGATGCCGCGCACCACGCCGTCGAGCACCCGGCGCGTATCCGCGGCGTCCGCGGCACCGAACCGCAGCTGGTCCATCACCGCGACCGGCCGAGCACCCATCGCCATGATGTCGCGGACGATGCCGCCGACGCCGGTGGCCGCGCCCTGGTAGGGCTCGACATAGGACGGATGGTTGTGCGACTCGACTTTGAAGGTGACCGCCCAGCCGTCGCCGATGTCGACGACGCCGGCGTTCTCGCCGATGCCGGCCAGCATGCCGGCCCGCATTTCGTCGGTGGTGGTCTCGCCGAAGTACCGCAGGTGCACCTTGGACGACTTGTAGGAGCAGTGTTCGCTCCACATCACCGAGTACATGGCCAGCTCGGCGTCGGTCGGCCGGCGCCCCAGGATGTCGCGGATCCGCTGGTATTCGTCGTCTTTGAGGCCGAGTTCGCGGAAGGGTTGCGGCTGGTCGGGGGTGGCCAAGGCCCGCTCGACGGTATCGATCGCGTGAGTGAGCCCAGACGTCACGGCAACAGTCTAGGTTGGCGCGGCGATTAGCCCGTGCCGGCCACGCAGAAGGCGTTGCCGGCCGGGTCGGCAAGCACCACCCAGCGGAAGCTATCCCCGATGCTGTGCCGTTCGACCTCGGTAGCACCGGCGGACTTGAGCCGGCTTACCTCGGCCTCGACATCGGCGGCGCCGAAATCCAGGTGTACCCGGTTCTTGCCGGGTGTCGGATCGGCGACCTTCTGGAAACCCAGCCGCGGGCCCTCCGGCCGAACGACCGCGATGAATTCTCCCGGGATCAATTCCTGCGTCTCACCTTCGAACTGCTGCGCCCACCACTCCGCAAGCGTCATGGGGTCGGCGCAGTCGAACGTGACCATCTCCACGTTGAGTGCCATACTCGCGACCTTAGTCCGGCGACGATGCGAGCCCATCGGGCCGCTGAGGAGTCGGACACATCAGACCTAGTCCCATGGCGATGACCTCCGAGGTAATTGTGCGACCTTAACCCACCGGAAAGACTTGCAATGAACCGCTCATCACTAGGAGGAACCATGACCGAAACCCAAACCGCCTCTCCCACAACGACTCCGAAGTTCAGCGCCGAGCTCTTTGCGGCGTTCTGGGCGGCGCCCGACATGTCGCGCGGGATGGACATTCTGGCCGACGACATCGTCGGCTACTGGCCCGGTGACACCGAGCCCGTCCGAGGCGTAGCGGCATACACCAAGAAGATCGCCGACCTGCTGGCCGCCGC
>NZ_DASXEP010000201.1:0-28651 GCF_036490025.1 Mycobacterium sp.
CGAATCCGGTTGTGCAGCCGGTCTTCTCGTCCCTGCCAGAATTCCACCTCCGCGGGCGCGATGCGGTAGCCGCCCCAGTTCGGCGGCACCGGGACCTGCTCGGAGTCGGCGAAGCGCGCCGTCACCTCGGCCAGTTGGTCGACCAGCGCGGCGCGGGAGGCGATCGGCCGGGACTGCTGCGACGCCCACGCGCCGAGCTGCGAGCCGCGCGGGCGGTTGTTCCAGTAGCTCTGGGTGGCCTGCGGCTCGACCTTGGTCACCGGCCCGCAGATATGAAATTGCCTGTTCAGCAGGTACCAGGGAAAGGTCGCCGAAGCGTAGGGCGTCTGTGCCAGCTGGTTGCCCTTTGCCGAGTCGTAGTTGGTGAAGAAGACGATGCCGTCTTCGTCGACGCCCTTGCAGAGCACCGACCGGCTGACCGGCCGTCCCGACTCCACGGTTGCCAAGACCATCGCGTTGGGTTCGGCGACGCCACCGCGCTCAGCTTCGCCAATCCATTTGCGCAACAACGCAAGCCAACCATCATCAAGCCAGTCGACGTCGAGGTCGGGGCTGCCGTCGCGCTCCTTGGAGGCGTACTCCTTGCGCATTGCCGCCAGGTGCTCGTTGTCGGGTCCTGCCATCGCGTCAACGCTACTCCCGGCCTGCCCAGCCGTTGGTTACCGACCGGTAGTGACCGGCCCGCGCTCGCGTGGGAGAATCCATCTATGACTGTCACCTCGGAGAAGATCCCGGAGAATTTCGTTGCCGGACTCGAGGGTGTGGTGGCATTCACCACCGAGATCGCCGAGCCCGACAAGGACGGCGGTGCCCTGCGTTATCGCGGTGTCGACATCGAAGACCTGGTCGGCCCACACGTCACTTTCGGCGACGTGTGGGCTTTGCTGGTGGACGGGAAATTCGGCCACGGACTGCCGCCCGCCGAGCCGTTCCCGCTGCCGATTCACAGCGGCGATGTACGCGTCGACGTACAGGCCGGCCTGGCGATGCTGGCCCCGATCTGGGGATACCAGCCGCTACTCGACATCGACGACAACGCCGCCCGTGACCAATTGGCCCGCGCGTCGGTGATGGCGCTGTCATACGTCGCGCAGTCGGCCCGGGGCATCTACCAGCCCGCGGTTCCGCAGCGGCTCATCGACGAATGCTCAACGGTCACAGCGCGTTTCATGACACGTTGGCAGGGCGAGCCGGATCCCAAGCACGTCGAAGCCGTCGACGCCTACTGGGTTTCGGCCGCCGAGCACGGCATGAACGCTTCGACGTTCACCGCGCGGGTGATCGCCTCCACCGGCGCTGACGTGGCAGCGGCGCTGTCGGGGGCGGTCGGCGCGATGAGCGGTCCGCTGCACGGCGGTGCCCCTGCCCGGGTGCTGCCGATGCTCGAAGAGGTCGAGCGCACCGGTGACGCGCGTGCTCTGGTCACGGGCATCCTGGACCGTCACGAGAAGCTGATGGGCTTCGGCCACCGGGTGTACCGGGCTGAGGATCCGCGGGCGCGCGTGTTGCGGGCCACCGCCAAGCGGCTGGGTGCACCGCGCTACGAGGTGGCGGCCGCCGTCGAGCAGGCCGCGCTCGCCGAGCTGCGGGAGCGCCGCCCGGACCGCGCGATCGAAACCAACGTCGAGTTCTGGGCCGCGGTGATCCTGGACTTCGCCCAGGTGCCGGCCCGGATGATGCCGGCGATGTTCACCTGCGGGCGTACCGCGGGGTGGTGCGCGCACATCCTCGAGCAGAAGAGGCTGGGCAAGCTGGTTCGTCCGGCGGCCATCTATGTCGGCCCGGCGCCACGCGGCCCGGAGTCCGTCGAGGGCTGGGACGAGGTCGTCAAGGCCTGACGGCCGAAAACGGCTGAGTTGTCGGTGGGTGGTGATGAGATTGCATCGCCAATCGAGTCATACCCATAGGCCCGCCCCGGGCCCAGTACCGACACCAAGGAGGCCCTGATGGCAATCGCCGTCGAACCCGCACTGTCCCCGCATCTCGTCGTCGACGACGCCGCTGCGGCGATCGACTTCTACGTCAAGGCTTTTGGCGCCCAGGAAATCGGCCGGGTACCACGCCCCGACGGCAAGCTGGTCCATGCCGCGGTGCGCGTCAACGGCTTCCTGGTGATGCTCGCCGACGACTTCCCGGAGACGTCCGGCGGAACGTCGATGACTCCGACCTCGCTGGGCGGCACCCCAGTGACCATCCACCTGACCGTGACCGATGTCGACGCCAAGTTCCAGCAGGCGCTCGATGCCGGCGCGACCGTAGTGATGCCCCTCGACGACCAGTTCTGGGGCGACCGCTATGGCATGGTCCGCGACCCGTTCGGTCACCAGTGGTCACTCGGTCAGCCCGTGCGCGAGGTCAGCATGGACGAGATCGCGACGGCGATGGGCAGCGGCTAGAGGTCAGCCAGTTCGCGCAGCCGATCGGCCAGCCTGCGGTGCAGCGGCGGCGTCGGCGCGGCGGCCGCGACATCGAGCATCTCGGTAACCGAGGTGAACTTGTTGCGCGGCCGATCGCTGACTTCGCCCCGGGCCACCTCAGCGGCGTCGATGGCCCGCCAGCCGACGGCATCGACGACCTCCGGCTGGCGCTCCCGCACGAGCTTGTCCAGCGCCGATGGCTTACCGATCGGATCGCGTAACTGACCGGCGTTGTAATCGTCGACCAGCCCCTGAACCGTCTGCAGCGCACACGATTTGTTGGTGCCGATGAATCCGGTGGGCCCGCGCTTGATCCACCCCGCGACGTAGGCCCCGTCGACGGGCCGGCCCGAGTCCGGATGGGTGACGCGGCCGCCGTTGTTCGGCACCACGCCCGCCTTGTCGTCGAACGGCAGATCTTTGATCGCCTTGCCGTGGTAGCCGATCGAGCTCAGCACCAGCCCGGCGTCGACCGTCTGCACCTCGTCGGTACCGGTGACCGAGAACTCCATCGCATCGACTCGCTGCTTTCCCAGAATGCGTTGCGGCGTCAGGTTGTAAGCCAGCCGGACCCGGGGCCGAGCAGTCGGGCCCGTCGGCGCCGAAGCGTCGCCGAGCGTGCTCAAGATCTCCAACTTCTGCCTCGTCAGGGAGTCCGCGACGCTGGCAAGGTCGCGCATCACCGCTTCGCGATCGGCTTCCGCGAGAACGACTTCGGCGGTCGTGGTCAGCCCAATCAACTCGGGCAACGTGAATGCCGAATGCTCGGGTCCGCGCCGGGCGGCGATGACCACCTCCTGCACCCGGGACGCACGCAGCACCGCCAACGCGTGATCGGAGATGTCGGTGTGAGCCAGCTCCCCGGGATCGGCGGTGAGCACGCGGGCCACGTCAAACGCGACGTTGCCATTACCGATGACGATGACCCGCTCATGGCTGAGATCGACTGGCAGACCGGCGAAATCAGGGTGACCGTTGATCCAGGCCACCAACTCGGTGGCGGTTCCGGCGCCGGGCAAGCCCATGCCGTCGATCTCCAGCCGGCGGTCATTGGGCGCGCCGACCGCGTAGATGACGGCGTGGTGGTGCGCCAGTAGGTCCTGGTGGCTCAGCTGGTTGCCGATCTCGACATTGAGAAAGAACCGAAATTCGCGGCGGCGGGCGATCCGATCGAAGAGCTGGGTCACCCGCTTGGTCGTCTGGTGATCCGGCGCCACCCCGGCACGCACCAATCCGTAAGGGGTGGGCAGCTTTTCGAAGACATTGACCCGCACACCGTGCTGGGTAAGCAGTTCATCGGCGGCATACATCGCGGCCGGTCCGGATCCCACGATGGCCACCGTCAGCGGGCCGTCATGGTTAGCGCGAACCTCCGGCGCCGGAATCACCGGCGCCAATTTGGAGGTCGGCGGCAGCTTCTCGTCGGCAGGGCGATCCGGATAATACGAGGCGTTGAGCGCGATGAACGGTTGCTGCTCAGCCGTCAACCGGGCTTCGGGTGCGATGGCACCCACCGGGCAGGCACTCACACACGCGCCGCAGTCCACACACGCCACCGGATCGATGTACAGCATCTCGGCGGTGGCGAAGCCCGGCTCATCCGGAGACGGGTGGATACAGTTCACCGGACAGGCGTAAACACATGACCCGTCGCTACAACACGACTGGGTAATAACGTGCGGCATATGAGACCGATTTTCTAAGCAGCCGGCGCGACGGCCAGGTGCTGACGCTGCGGCTCGCTGCGGTAGCGAGACGGCTTACCGCTGATCTTGCAGATCCGCCAGATCAGCTTGGCCAGCGGGTTCATCAAACCGGTGTCGTGGCACAGCATCCGGACGTCACCGAACATGTCCCGCAGCATCTGGCGCGATTCCGGCGAGGAGAAGAACACCTCTTTGCGGACCCGACGTGGGATGTCGAACTCCCGCCAGAAAGCCCTGGGCGGCACCACGATTGCTGAACAAAGAACCCGCATGGTGATCGGCACGTACAACGACAGCCAGAATCGCTTGCGGCGCGGCAGGTCTGGCACCCGCTTGCGCAGGTACTCATGCGCGAACGAAATGTGGCGGGCCTCCTCAGCCACGTGGATCGCCATCACCCGCTCCATGATCGGGTGCAGTTCCTTGCCCTCGCGCAGCACGTTCTTCTGGGTGTGGTCAATGGGCTCTTCGCCGGCCAGGATGCCGAACCAGAACGGGATCGGCAGCGGTCCGGCCGCCAACGGAATGTAGGGCTGGATCCACTTCAGCAGCCGCGGCATGCCGGGTACATCGGCGCCGATGTGGTTCACCATCTCCTGGAACATCATGGTGTGGTTGCACTCTTCGACCGCTTCGTGCAAGCAGTACCGGTATTCCGGCGAGCCATTGGGCACCCAGAACGCGTACTCCATCAGGCCGCGGATCAGGATCGACTCGAAGTGCAGTCCGGTCTTGGCGACGTTGGCCTGGCGCCACATGCCGATCTGGATCTGACGGTCCTCGGACTGCGACTTGTACCAAGGGTGCCGGCCCAACGGGTCGGTCTCCGGGAGCTTCCAGCGCGGGTCGTTGTCGATGATCGCGAACTCCGGCGACTTCCAGTCGATGTCCGTGTAGGGGTTGAAGTTGCGCCGCACCGACCCCTCGGACAGTGTGTTCAGCATCTCCACGTACCTGGCGTCGTCCTGGACATCCATGTTGCGGCGCCACCGACGCACCAACTTCGTCCGCGCCTGCTTCTGGGCGGTTCCTGCCTGGGCCATTCCCGGCCTCCCCAATGAGGTTTACATTTAGACGTGCTATGTCCAACACAGTACCCAAGGTATCGGGAACTTGCTAGACCCCAAATAACCACTGTGCTGCATCCGTGAACACATGTGCACTGTGATCTACTTCACATCCGCTCCCGGTCGAGCTACCGCCTGATGGTCGGCCTCAGCCCGATCACTAACCTGGTGATCATGGCTGACCAGCTCACGCTCCCCGACAACATCAAACCCGGCGACGGGCGCTTCGGATCCGGCCCATCGAAGGTCCGGCCCGAACAACTGCAGGTGCTTTCCACCAGCGCTGCCGCGCTTTTCGGCACGTCACACCGGCAGGCTCCGATCAAAGATCTCGTCGGCCGGGTGCGCACCGGGCTGCGGGACTTCTTCTCGGTGCCCGACGGCTACGAGGTGGTGCTTGGCAACGGCGGGGCGACGGCGTTCTGGGATGCAGCGGCTTTCGGGTTGATTGACAAACGGTCGCTGCACTTGAGCTACGGCGAATTCAGCTCCAAGTTCGCGTCCTCGGTGGCCAAGAACCCGTTCGTCGGCGACCCGATCATCATCAAGGCCGATCCGGGCAGTGCACCGGACCCGCAGGGTGACCCGTCAGTCGATGTGGTCGCCTGGGCGCACAACGAGACCTCGACGGGCGTCGCGGTGCCCATCGCGCGGCCCCGCGACGCCGGCGATGCGCTGGTCGTCATCGACGCCACGTCTGGCGCCGGCGGCCTCCCAGTCGACATCACCGAGACCGACGCCTACTACTTCGCGCCGCAGAAGAACTTCGCCAGCGACGGCGGGCTGTGGTTGGCGATCTTGAGCCCGGCGGCGCTGAGCCGGATCGAAGCTATCGCCGCGTCGAACCGATGGGTGCCCGACTTCTTGTCGCTGCCGATCGCGGTGGACAACAGCCTGAAGAACCAGACCTACAACACCCCGGCCATCGGGACGCTGGTGCTGCTGGCCGAGCAGATCGATTGGCTGTTGGGCAACGGCGGGCTGGACTGGTCGGTCAAGCGCACTGCCGATTCCTCGCAGCGGCTGTACACCTGGGCGCACGAGCGGGCCTACACAACGCCGTTCGTGGCAGACCCCAAGCTGCGGTCCCAGGTGGTGGGCACCATCGACTTCAACGACTCCGTCGATGCTGGGGCCGTCGCTGCGGTCTTGCGAGCCAACGGCATCGTCGATGTCGAGCCCTACCGCAAACTCGGCCGCAACCAGTTGCGGGTCGCGATGTTCCCCGCCGTCGAACCCGACGACGTGAGCGCGCTCACCGAATGCATCGACTGGGTGGTCGAGCGGATCTAGCGGGAGCGGGCAAAAAAGCCCAGGTATTACCGCGTGTCTGGCCCGGCTGCGGCACACAGCTGAGTTAGAGTGCGCCCTTGACAGGCCTGGCGCGCTGGTCTGCGAGGAACCTGCGAGGAGACGCCATGCGGGAACTCAGGATCGTCGGACTCGATCTCGACGGCAAACACGTCATCTGCGAGGGCGATAACCCCGCCGATAAGTTCAAGATCTGCGTCGACGACCGGTTGCGCGCGGCGGTGCGCGGCGACGGGGCCCGGGTGAATCAAACCCACATCGACATAGAGGTCAACAGCATGCTGCGTCCCAAGGAGATTCAGGCCCGCATCCGGGCGGGTGCGTCCGTCGAGCAGCTCGCGACGGCTGCCGGGGTGGACATCGCACGCGTCGAACGATTCGCCCACCCCGTGCTGCTGGAACGCGCCCGGGCGGCCGAGCTGGCAACCGCGGCGCATCCTGTTCTGGCCGACGGCCCGGCGGTGCTGACGCTGTTGGAAACCATCACGTCGTCACTGGTGGCGCGCGGTTTGAACCCCGACGGCACAACGTGGGACGCCTGGCGCAACGAGGACGGCCGCTGGACAGTCCAGGTGGGCTGGAAAGCGGGTCGCTCCGACAACCTGGCACATTTCCGTTACTGTCCTGGCGCACACGGCGGCACAGTCACCGCCGTCGACGACGCGGCCAGTGAGCTAATCGATCCCGACTTCGACCGTCCGCTGCGGCCTGTGGCGCCGGTCGCACAACTCGACTTCAACGAGCCCGAACCCGCGCCCGCAGAGATTACGGCGACGGAAGCCAAGACCGAGCCGGCGCGTAGCCGCCGCGGCAAGCCGGCGGTACCGGCTTGGGAAGACGTCCTGCTGGGGGTTCGCTCCAGCGGCCAGCGCTGACCGACGCCGGACGCTAGCGGAGAAGGGCCGTCGAGACCAGGGCGAGCCACGCCCCGGCCACGCCCACGCCCGCGCCCAGCACCAGCCAACGCAGCACCGGTGTGTGCCGCCATCCCCACAGCGTCGGCGCCAGCCCGCCGGCCGCAACGACATTCAGCCCGACGGCCAGCGCCGGGTGCACCCGGATCAGGCCCAAACTCAGCACCACGACAGCTACCCCGGTGACCGCGGCGACAAATCCGGCGACGGTCAAACCCGTTGCCCAGGGCGTGGATTCGTCAGTCACCGGCCGAGCCTAGCTCGACGACGATGCAGACCGCCCAGCGGTCTGAGAAGGAGTCGGGCAATCAAGCCCTAGCTTGACCCCGCTCGTAGAACGCCAGCGCGGCCGCGGTGGCGACGTTGAGCGAGTCGGTGCCGCGTGACATCGGGATGCGCACCCGCAGATCGCTCGCCTTCATCGCGGCGTAGCTCAGGCCGGGACCTTCGGCGCCCACCAGAATGGCGACCCGCTCGCCACGCACCGCCGCCATTGCGGCCGGCAGTGTTGTGGCCTCGCGGTCGGGTGTCATCGCCAACAGTCGAAATCCGCTCTGCTGCAATGCTTTCAGCCCCTCCGGCCACTCAGTTGCCCTGGCGTAGGGCACCAGCAGGGCGTGGCCCATGGACACCCGAACCGCGCGCCGGTACAACGGATCGGCGCAGCCACTGCCGAACACAATGGCATCGACGTCGAGCCCGGCCGCGTTGCGGAAGATCGAGCCCAGGTTCTCGTGGTCGTTGACTCCCTCGAGCACCGCCACGGTCCGGGCGCCGTCGATTACATCCGACGCACTGCGCTCGGGCGCCCGGCGCGCCGCGGCGAGTAACCCGCGGTTGAGATGAAAGCCGACCGCCTGGGCCATCACCTCGGCCGAGACCCGGTAGTAGGGCGCCGGGTTGCCGGCCAGATCTGTCTTGAGCTCGGCAAGTCTGCGGTCGGTGCCCAGAAACGCCAACGGTGTGAACGGCGATGCCAGCATGCGCTGCACCACCAGCACACCCTCGGCGATCACCAGGCCCTTGCCACTGGGTAGGTCAGGCCGACGCTCAATGCTGTTCAAATCCCGGAAGTTATCCAGCCGCGCATCGTCGGGATCGCTGATATCGCAGACGACCACACCGTCCGCGTCATAGGCGCCACCAGAGTTGTTCTCCGTCAAGGGCTTTCGTCGACCAGAGCCAAGATCAAGTCGGCCGCCACCCGTAGCGTGTCGCGTTCGGCGACGCCCAGGGTCTCCAGTCGCTGCGCGAGCCACTCCTGACTGGCCTGGCGTTCGGCCTCCATCAGCTCGGCGCCGGCATCCGAAACCGACACCAGGACCTGTCGGCCGTCGTCGGGGTGTGCAACACGGTCCACGAAACCCAATTCCGCCAGCGAGGCGATCACCCGCGTCATCGACGGCGGTCGAACCCGTTCCCTGATCGCCAGTGCGCCCGGCGTCATCGGGCCGAGATTGGCCAATGTCGCCAGCGCTGACAACTGCGACAACGACACCGGGGACTGCGGGCGGCGAAACCGCAGCTGCCGGGAGAGCCGCATCACCGCCAACGACAGGTCGCTGACCAACCGGCTATCGGCATCGATCACAGCGCGAAGGTTACGACAGAACGCCGGACCGTCAACGTCGAATCACCAAGACAGGACAGCACCGGTTATGTTGATCTCGATGTCCGTCGAGCCTGCCAAGAGTATTCAGCCGCCGCCGCTACCTGCTGTGCTACTGGACCCGTGGCCGATCATCGCCGTCGGCGCACTCGGCTGGATGGTCGCCGCGGTGGTCGCATTCATCACACCGGACCTGGCCACCTGGCGGCCGATGAGTGTGGCCGGGCTCGCGGTGGGCGTCCTGGGCACCTCGATTTTCTTGGTGCAGCGGGCGGCCGCCCGCCGGGGCGCGCGGGGCGCGCAAACCGGACTCACAACACCGCGCACGAGCTAGGAGGTTTGGACCAGTGGCAGCTCCGCTATTGCAAGCGCAAGTCGATATCAAGGCACCCGTCTCAACGGTGTGGGCGCTGGTCAGCGATTTCCGTCGGATGCCGCAATGGAGTCCGCAGTGCCGCTTGATGCGGCCATTGGGCCCGGTGCGTCCGGGCACCCGCACGGTCAACCTCAACCGCCGCAACCTGATGTTCTGGCCGACGACTTCGACTGTCGTCGAGATGATTCCGGGCCTGAAGCTGGCGTTCCGGGTCAACACCAACAACACGATCTGGAGCTACGAGCTGCAACCGATCCCCGAGGGCACCCGGGTGATCGAGAGCCGGCACGCCGAGAATGGCGTCAAGCCGGTGTCCGGCATCGCTGTCAACGCGCTGATGGGCGGGACGGCGAACTTCGAACGCGAACTCGTCGACGGAATGAACGCCTCGCTGGCCAAGATCAAGGCCGCGGCCGAGAACGGCTAGCTGGGCTCCGCGGGAGCCTCGCTGACGTCGAGCACACCGTCGTCGTAGGGGTCATACATCGGCGAGCCGCCGCCCGCAGGAGCGGGAGTGTCCGAGTGCGCGCCGCAGCCGTATTCGAAGTCGACGATCTCGCCGTCGGCCGACAATTCGTTGCCGCACACCCCGAACATCGCCCCCAGCGATCCGGCGAGTGGCAGGAAGAAACCGCAGTCGCGGCAGACACGTCTGGTGGACTGCGCCATCTGCGCACGGGGACCGTGGTCGCCGTCGTGCCAGCGCTGCGCTGCCTCGGCGCGGCCCCAGGCACTCATCACGGTGCGCCGTCCCAGCCCGATTTCGGCGGCGGTCTCGTCGACTTGCGGGTCGCCGGAAGCCAGGTAGCCAGGCACCAGCCGCGGGTCGTCCGGCAACGGCGCCAGCAGGTCGCCGGGGCTCAGGTCCCCGGGCCGGACCCGCTGATCCCAGGGCACCCACTCAGGTGCCAGCAACGCCGTCGGCCCAGGTACCAGCACCACCTCGCTGACCGTTGCGTGGTCGGCGCCGGGGTAACTGGCCACCACGACCGCCCATTGCCAGCCTTGATAGCCGGGCAGGTGGGCCAGGAAACGGTGGGTGGCGCTGGTGGGGTCTTCGTAGCCGACGCCGAGGTAGTCACCGACGGTGTCGTCGCCGCTGGACTCGATGATGGCCGTTCGCGCCAGCTCGGCGGCCCCGGTGAGGACCGTCGCCAATTCGGGCGACCACTCCGTCGTGGTCGCCGTTGCTGCCGGCTGGGTCGCGTTGTCCGTTGTTTCCATGGGCCTCCGATTCTGCCGCACAGATGCTGTGCAGGGCCACACCGGTCGCCTGCGCACGACCACAGCCGGCATGGGTGAGAATCGATATATGTCTGGACGACGCCGTGAGCGCCCCGAAGCGGGCCCAGCCTCGGCTTCCGGCCGCCGTCGCCGTACCGGCCCGACGGCCGAACATCCCGGCATGGCCAACTACCCGACCGACGACCCGGATCACCGCCGTCCGGCCCGTCCACCGGATGGCTCGACACCCCATCGCGCGCCGATGCCCAGCGCCAATCGGTACCTGCCGCCGCTGGACCGCAGGTCGGGCGCCGAACCGCGCACTACACCCTCGCGTGAAGCCCCCACCAGCGGTGAGCGGGTCACCGTCACGCGTGCCGCCGCCCAGCGCAGCCGCGAAATGGGTTCGCGGATGTACGCGATGGTTCAACGGGCCGCCACGGCCGACGGCGCCGACAAATCCGGGCTGACAGCACTCACCTGGCCGGTGGTCGCCAACTTTGCGACCGACGCCGCGATGGCTGTCGCCTTGGCCAATACGCTGTTCTTCGCCGCGGCGACGGGGGAAAGCAAGGACCGGGTCGCGCTCTACCTGGTGATCACCATCGCGCCGTTCGCGGTGATCGCGCCGCTGATCGGTCCGGCGCTGGACCGGCTACAACACGGCCGACGGGTCGCGCTGGCGGCGTCGTTCGTGCTGCGCACCGTGCTGGCAGTCGTGCTGATCACCAACTACGACACCGCTACCGGTGGCTTCCCGTCCTGGGTGTTGTATCCATGCGCGCTGGCCATGATGGTGCTCTCGAAATCGTTCAGCGTTCTGCGCAGCGCGGTTACGCCGCGGGTGATGCCGCCGACGATCGATCTGGTCCGGGTGAACTCCCGATTGACCATGTTCGGTCTGCTGGGCGGCACCATCGTCGGTGGTGGCATCGCCGGCGGAATCGAGTACGGCTGCGACCGTTTGCTCCAGTTACCCGGCGCGTTGTTCGTCGTCATCGCCGTGACCGTGGCCGGTGCCTGGCTGTCCATGCGGATTCCACGCTGGGTCGAAGTGACCGCGGGTGAAGTCCCCGCTACCTTTAGCTACCGCCAGGGTCAGCGACGCCGCAGCTGGCCCGAGGAGGTCCGCCGGGCAAGTGGAGCGCTTCGACAACCATTGGGCCGCAACATCATCACCGCATTGTGGGGCAATTGCACGATCAAGGTGATGGTCGGGTTCCTGTTCTTGTATCCCGCTTTCGTGGCCAAGGCGCATCAAGCCAACGGATGGGTGCAGCTGGGGATGCTCGGCTTGATCGGCGCGGCCGCAGCCGTCGGCAATTTCGCCGGCAACTTCGCCAGCGCCCGGCTGCGACTGGGCAGACCCGCCGTGCTGGTGGTGCGCTGCACCCTGGCGGTGACCGGTATCGCACTGGCCGCGGCGGTGGCCGGCAACCTGCTGATGGCCGCCATCGCCACCCTGGTCACGTCGGGGTCGAGCGCGATCGCCAAAGCGGCGCTGGACGCGTCGTTGCAGGACGACCTGCCCGAGGAATCGCGCGCATCGGCGTTCGGGCGTTCGGAGTCGACGCTGCAGCTGGCGTGGGTACTCGGCGGAGCTTTGGGCGTGCTGCTCTACACCGATCTGTGGGTCGGCTTCAGCGTCGTCGAGTCGGTGCTGATCCTGGGTTTGGCGCAGACCGTCGTCAGCTTCCACGGCGACTCGCTGATCCCCGGCTTGGGCGGCAACCGGCCGGTGATGGTCGAGCAGGAAGGTCAGCCTAGCGGCCAGAGCACCACTGCGGTGCCGCGGTAGTGAAGTTGACGGGTAAACCCACTGTCGCACTGCTGCTTTCGACGGTCTTGCTCGCTGCGGCGGGCGCCGGAGTCGGTGCATGGATGCTGGTGCGTGAGCGCAGTCCGCGCCGCGCCGAGATCAGCGCGTACTCACATGGCCAGCTGACCCGGGTGGGCCCCTACCGGTATTGCAACGTGCTCGACCTCACCGACTGCCAAACCCCGGAGACACAGGGCGAGCTGCGGGTGAATTCGACTGATCCGGTGCAGCTTTCGGTGCCGCCGTCGATCGGGCGGGCACCTTGGTGGCTATTGCGGGTGTACGACGATTCCCCGATCCCCGCCACCACGTTCTACCGGCCGGGCAGCCGGCTCGCGGTCACCATTGCCACCGTTGATTCCCACCACGGGCGATTGACTGGATTCGCTGTGCAGCTGATGACGGTGGTCGTCGATCGATCCGGAGAAGTGCAAGGTGTCCCCCACGCCGAATGGTCGGTACGAACGGTGTGGAGCTAGCAGCGGCTACGCGCCGTGGCCCTCTGGCACCTGTTCACCATCGGGTGTTGGGCCCGGTGGCGTGCCATCACCGAAAGGCCTGCCGCCCAATGCCTCCCGGCCATGCGGTGTCAACCAATTGGCCAGATCCGGGCCCTTCGGCACGATCCGGGTCGGGTTGATGTCGGCATGCACGATGTAGTAGTGCTGCTTGATCTGGACGAAGTCGATGGTGTCGCCAAAGCCCGGCGTCTGGAAGAGGTCTCGCGCATAAGCCCACAGCACCGGCATCTCGGCGAGCTTGCCGCGATTGCACTTGAAGTGCCCGTGGTAGACGGGATCGAAGCGGGCCAACGTGGTGAACAACCGGACATCGGCTTCGGTGATCGTGTCGCCGACGAGGTATCGCTGTCTTGCAAGTCGCTCACTCACCCAGTCCAGCGCGGCGAACAACCGGTCGTACGCGGACTCGTAGGCCTGCTGTGAGCCGGCGAACCCGCACCGGTACACACCGTTGTTGATTTCGGTGTAGACCCTTTTGTTGACCTCGTCGATCTCGTCGCGCAGCGGCTCGGGGTAGAGCTGCGGAGCGCCGTCACGGTGATAGGCCGTCCACTCCGTGGACAGGTCCAACGTCATCTGGGGGAAATCGTTGGTGACGACCGCTCCGGTCGGCACGTCGACGATCGCGGGGACGGTGATGCCTTTCGGATAGTCCGGAAAGCGTGCGAAGTAAGCGTCCTGCAGCCGGGGAATCTTGAGTACCGGGTCGACGCCGCCGGGGTCGAGATCGAAGGTCCAGCTGCGCTTGTCATGGGTGGGGCCGCAAAACCCAATGGACAACACGCTTTCCAACCCGAGTAGCCGCCGGACGATGATCGCGCGGTTGGCCCACGGGCAGGCGCGGGCGACGATCAGTCGGTACCGGTCGGGTTGCACCGGATAGCCGTCACGGCCGTCGGCGGCGATACGGGTTTCGATGTATTTGGTATCGCGGGTGAAATCGCCGGCCTCGGCGATGTAGGAAGCTATGTCGACCTCCGTCAGGTCTGCGCCGCGGGTAAAAATCGGCGGGCAAGGTCGGATTCGGTGGACTCACCTGGTTCCCAGTGCGCGATCCATGGTCCGGTGCCTTCGGACTGATCCAGTATCCCCTCTTCCAGCCAGGTGTATCGACCGTTGAGCACGTTGGCGGCCAGCTGCGCGTCGGCGCCGTCGGTGTTGGTCCACAAGGCTTCGAAGAGCGCCTCCACCCGCAGGGTGGCCTGCTGGCAAAACGCGTCGGCCAACTCGTAGGACTGCTCGCCGCGGACTCGATCGTCGACCCGCTGAGCTTCGGCCCGCACACACGTCGCTGCCATCGCGAAAAGCTCGGCGCCGATATCCACCACCCGCCCGAGAAATCCCTGCTTTTGCTCCATCGCGGCCTGCCAACGCGCCATCCCGTAGAAGGTGTTACGGGCCAGCTTGCGCGCCGAGCGCTCGACGAACCGCAGATGCGTCGCCAAATTCCCGAACTCGCGGTACGCCGTTGGCCGTTGGCCCTCACCGAACACCAACTGCGGCAACCACTTTGCGTAGAACCCGCTCGCACCGACCGCGGCCTTTGCCTTCTGGCGAACATCGGCTTTCGGATTGGCCAGATCGCCTGCGGCGCTCAGGTGGGCGTCGACGGCCTCCCGGGCGATGAGCAGCCGCATGATCTCACTGGAGCCTTCGAAAATGCGGTTGATCCTCAAGTCGCGGACCACCTGCTCCACCGGCACCGCCCGCTCCCCGCGCGCGGCCAGCGACTCGGCGGTTTCATAGCCGCGGCCGCCGCGGATCTGCAGCAGCTCGTCGCCGATCACGCAGGCCATCTCGCTTGACCACAGCTTGGCCAGCGCCGCCTCGATCCGGATATCGTTGCGGCCTTCGTCGGCCATCTGACCGGACAACTCCAACACCGATTCGAGCGCGTAAGTCGTTGCCGCCATGAACGAAATCTTCTCGACGACCGCCCCGTGTTCGCCGACCGGCTTGCCCCACTGCACGCGCTCACCGGCCCACTCCCGCGCGATTTTCACCGACCACTTGGCGGAGCCCGCCGCGATCGCGGGGATCGCGAGCCGTCCGGCGTTCAGCGTGGTCAACGCGATCTTCAGGCCGTCACCTTCGCGGCCGACGAGATTTTCGGCAGGCACTCGGACGCGGTGCAGCCTGGTGAGGCCGTTTTCGATGCCGCGCAATCCCATGAACTTGTTGCGCCGCTCGACGGTGATGCCGGGCGAGTCGGCTTCAACGACGAACGCGCTGATGCCACCACGGTGCCCGTCGCTCTTCGGCACTCGGGCCATCACGACCAGCAATTCGGCGACGACGCCATTGGTCGTCCACAGCTTCACGCCGTCCAGCTCGTAGGCCGCTCCGCCGTCGACCGGCGTCGCCGTCGAGGCCAACCGCGCCGGGTCGGAGCCCACATCCGGCTCGGTAAGCAGAAACGCCGATATCGCACCGGCGGCGCAGCGCGGCAAGAACTTTTGCTTCTGCTCTTCAGTGCCGGCGAGCTTGAGCGGTTCGGGCACGCCGATCGACTGGTGAGCGGACAGCAGCGCCCCGAGGCTGGCGTGCACGGTCGACACCAACATCAACGCCCTGTTGTAGGCGACCTGCGACAAGCCCAGCCCGCCGTATTCCGGCGGAATCTTCATGCCGAAGCAGCCGAGGTCAGCAAGGCCTTTCGCATACTCGTCAGGAATCTGAGCGTCGCGCTCGATGACGCTGCCGTCGACGGTTTCCATAAACTCCCGCAGCTTCGCCAGAAAAGCCTCGGTGCGAGCGGCCTCTTCTTCGGATGGCCTGGGGAATGGGTGGACGAGATCGAGCGGGAACCGGCCGAGGAATAACTCCTTGGCCAACGACGGCTTGTCCCAACCGCTTTCGCGAGATTCCTCCGCTACGGCTCTCGCTTGCTCTTCGCTGACCTGCGCCTGCTGTGCCATCGGACTTCCCTCACTCGAACCGACTCCGTTGCGGAGCTTCGGTCGCAGTGTTCCCCCCGGCGCCGCGGGGTACACGCGATCAGGCGTCCAGTTCGCGTGCCACAGCCTTGACAACCTCGGAGATTTGACGTGCAGTTTTGCGGTCCGGGTAGCGGCCCTTGCGCAGTTCGGGCTGCACGGTGCTCTCCAGCAGCGTGATCATGTCCTCGACCATGCCGTGCAGCTCGTCGGGGCTGTGCTTGTGCTCGGCCGGGCCCTCCCGGCGAGGACGGGTGAGGCTGGGCGGAGGGTCGATCAACTTCAGGCTCAAGGCCTGCGGCCCGCGCCGTCCGGAAGCGACGCCGAATTCGACGCGCTGCCCGGCCTTGAGGCCTTCGACGCCCTCGGGTAACGCCGAGGAGCGGACGTAGACGTCCTCACCCTCCTCCTGAGATAAGAAGCCGAATCCCTTCTCAGCGTCATACCACTTCACCTTGCCAGTCGGCACCGGTCTCACCTGCTTGTCTAACGGATAACGAAATAGGCCAACACAACGAAGCGTCCCGCCTGCGCAGGACGCGATGACGACCGATCCTACTCGGAACGCTGTCGGCTGAGCACCGAAGTTTCTCAGTAGGCTGGTGGCACCGCTGGAGGAGATAATGCGCCTGATCCTGAACGTCATCTGGTTGGTTTTCGGCGGTCTGTGGTTGGCCTTCGGATATTTGTTTGCCGCGCTGATCTGCTTCCTGCTGATCGTGACCATTCCGTTCGGCTTCGCGGCGCTGCGCATCGCGTCGTACGCGCTGTGGCCCTTCGGCCGGACCATCGTCGACAAGCCCGGCGCCGGTACCGGCGCGTTGATCGGAAACGTGATCTGGGTGCTGTTGTGCGGTATCTGGCTTGCGATCGGCCACCTGGTGAGCGCGGTGGCGATGGCGGCGACGATCATCGGCATTCCGCTGGCGCTGGCCAATCTCAAACTGATCCCGGTGTCGCTGGTGCCGTTGGGCAAGGAGATCGTTCCGGTAGACCGCCCCGTGCCGTGGGCTGGATCGGGATCCGTACAGGTCTGATATTCGCATCCTCGGTGACCAGGCTTTAACCCTTGATCTTGATGTGAGTTCAGTCACATAACGGAATGGTCACGGTGCGGCAACGGCGCGATATCGACGCCTCTAACCTGCGCAAACGATGGTCAGTCCTGGCGTTTTTCGAGTTTTCAACGCGCGAAACGCTGGTCCCGCCACAACATGACTCTGCCGCTGACACCCGCTAGCGTCGTGCGCGGGCTTGCCGAGTCACCCTGCGCGGCGGGCCTTCTTGCCTATAGCGCCGAGCTCCATCCAATAGGTGAGAACAACGCCAACCCATGGATGGAGGCGGGGGACCCAATGGGTCCGCCGAAATCGGATCTGGAGCCGTTCGCGGCTCCTTGGGGTGAAGCCGACGCGTTTCCCACGGGACTCGACGATGGCCGGGCGACCTCTTCCGCCCGAACCCGACAGCTGACCTCGTAGGCGCATTGAGAGAGGAATCACTGGGGTATGAGTGGACGTCATCGTAAGCCCACCACGTCAACCGTCGGCGTCGCCAAACTGGCCTTTACCGGCGCAGTAATAGGCGGCGGTGGCATCGCGCTCGCCGGCCACGCCGCCGCGGCGCCCGACAGCGAATGGGACCGCGTCGCCGCCTGCGAGTCGGGCGGCAACTGGGGTATCAACACCGGCAACGGCTACCAGGGCGGCCTGCAGTTCTCGCGGGGCACCTGGGCCGCCCACGGCGGTGGTGAGTTCGCCTCGGCAGCCAACCAGGCCACCCGGGACCAGCAGATCGCCGTCGCCGAGCGGGTGCTGGCCACTCAGGGCCGCGGCGCCTGGCCGGTGTGCGGTCGAGGGCTTTCGGCGGCCAGCCCGCGCAACGTCCTTGCTGACGCGCACGCACCGGAGCCCGCACCCCCCGCCGAGCCCGCGGCATTCGAACCCCCGTTGCCTCCGCCACCGGCCGATCCTCCGCCCCCAGCTGACCCCGCACCACCCGCCGAACCGCCACCCGCCGAGCCGGCCGCGGTCGAGGCACCGCCACCACCCCCGGAGCCACCCGCACCCCCGGCCGAGCCAGTTCAAGCCGAGCCGGCCGCCGTCGAGGCGCCCGCTCCCGCGGATGCACCACCGCTGCCGGAGCCACCTGCACCCCCGGCCGAACCAGTCCAAGCCGAGCCGGCCGCCGTCGACGCACCGCCACCGCCGCCGGAGCCACCCGCACCCCCGGCCGAACCGGTCCAGGCCGAGCCGGCCGCGGTCGACGCACCGCCACCGCCGCCGGAGCCACCCGCACCCCTGGCCGAACCGGTCCAGGCCGAGTCGGTCGAGGTCGAGGTACCCGCCGATGGGCCGCAGGAAGTTCATCAGGCCGATGCCGTCGCGCAGTGGACCGTGGCGCCACAGAACCTGGACCCGAGCTATCTCCAGGATCTGCTCAAGGCCATTCAGTCGCAGAACGTGAGTGGCAACCCGGCGCTGTCCTCCCTCGCCTAGACGGCGCCGGCAGGACGCCGCGAACGGCGGGTGATCCGCTCAGCGGTTGACGTCGGTGACCGGATGCACGTAGGGCAGCTCGTCGGCAGGCAGCGGGAAGATCACGTCGCCGAACGGCGACAGTGCGCCGGTTCGATCCGTCGCGAGTTCGCTCACGGCAAGGTCGTCGGGGTTCGTCGTCGGCCAGCCGTTGTCGACGTACGGGGTCTTCTGCGCCTTCTTGCCAGCGTTGTCAGCCACGCGCTCCATTCTGACAGGTTCCGCGCGACGACGAAGGCCCGGCCGGCCCGGCTCTCCGATTCCCGTCGACCCGGCTCACCCGCCGTCGGCTGGGAAGACTCACTCAACCGGCTGCTTTACGCTGGTCAGCAATGACCGAACACACCCCGGGCATCCCGCTGGGGTCCTGGCTGGCCGAGCTGCCCGACGACCGGTTGATCCGTCTGCTGGAGCTGCGGCCCGACCTCGCCCAGCCGCCACCGGGCAGCATCGCCGCGCTGGCCGCGCGGGCTCAGGCTCGCCAGTCGCTGAAGGCTGCCACCGACGAGCTGGACTTCCTGCGGCTGGCGGTGATCGACGCACTTCTGGTGCTGCAGGCCGACACCGCGCCGGTGCCCGTCGCCAAGCTGCTCACGCTGATCGGTGAGCGGGCACCCGAAGCCGACGTCCGAGACGCTCTCGACGACCTGAAGGAACGCGCGCTGGTCTGGGGCGACATCGAGCTGCGCGTGGCTGCCGATGCCGCGGGCGGCCTGCCCTGGCACGTCGGGCAGGTGACCCTGGAAGATGCATCCCAGAGCTCAGCGCAGATCGCCAAGCTGATTGACGGACTCGACGAGCCGCAGCGAGAACTGCTGGACAGGCTGCTGGAAGGCTCCCCGCTGGGGCGCACCCGCGATGCCGCACCCGGGGCGCCCGCGGACCGCCCGGTTCCGCAACTGCTCGCGGTCGGACTGCTGCGGCGGATCGACGCGGACACGGTGATTCTGCCGCGCCACGTCGGGCAGGTGCTGCGCGGCGAGGCGCCCGGGCCGGTGCAGCTGGCCGCGCCGGATCCGGTGGTGTCCACCACCACTTCTGCCGACGCAAACGCCGCTGCCGGCGGCGCAATCATCGACCTGCTGCGCGAACTCGATGTGCTCCTCGAAACACTAAGCGCGGCACCGATTTCTGAGCTGCGCAGCGGCGGCCTAGGGGTCCGTGAGGTCCGGCGGCTGGCCAAAGTCACCGGTGTCGACGAAGCCCGGCTGGGGTTGATCCTCGAACTGGCCGCCGCTGGGGGGCTGATCGCCAGTGGCATCCCCGACCCTCCACCGGCCGCCGGTGAACCGCCGTACTGGGCGCCAACCGTTGCCGCCGACCGGTTCACCGAGGCGCCCACCGCCGAGCGATGGCACCTGCTGGCCACCACCTGGCTTGACCTGGCAGCCAGGCCCGCGTTGATCGGCAGCCGCGGCCCTGACGCCAAACCTTATGCAGCGCTGTCGGATTCGCTGTACTCGACCGCAGCCCCGCTGGACCGTCGGCTCCTGCTGGACATGCTGGCCGGACTGCCGGCCGGAGCCGGGGTGGACAAGAACACCGCGTCGGCGGCATTGATCTGGCGACGGCCGCGCTGGTCCAACCGGCTACAGCCCGTGCCGGTGGCCAACTTGCTGGACGAAGCGCAGACGCTCGGCCTGGTGGGCCGCGGTGCGATCAGCACGCCGGGCCGCGCGTTGATCGGCGACACCGACGACCGGGACGCGATCGCCGCCATGGCGCGTGCCCTGCCCCCGCCGATCGATCACTTTCTGGTGCAGGCCGATCTGACCGTCGTAGTGCCCGGCCCGCTGGAACGTCACCTGGCCGAGGAACTTTCGGCGGTGGCCACCGTCGAGTCCGCGGGCACAGCAATGGTGTACCGCGTCAGTGAACCGTCCATCCGCCACGCTCTCGATATCGGCAAAACTGCCGACGAATTACATTCACTCTTCCGCAAGCACTCGAAAACGCCTGTGCCGCAAGGCTTGACATACATGATCGACGACGTCGCGCGTCGGCACGGTCAACTCCGGATCGGAATGTCCACGTCTTTCGTGCGATGCGAGGACCCGACGCTGCTCGCCCAGGCTGCGGCCAGCGCCGAGCATCTCGGCCTGCGGGTGCTGGCACCGACGGTGGCGATATCGCAAGCCCCGATCGGCGAAGTGCTCGCGGCCCTGCAAGACGCCGGCTTCGCCCCGGCCGCCGAGGACTCCACCGGCACCATCGTCGACATCCGGGCCCGCCGAGCGCGCGTTCCTGTCCCGCAGCGGCACCGTCCACACCGACCAATGCCGCACCCGAGTAACGAAACGCTCAGCGCGGTGGTCGCGGTGCTGCGCAAAGTCACCACCGCGCCGTTCGGCGGTGTCCGGATCGATCCGGCGGTGGCCATGTCGCTGCTGCAGCGGGCCGCTCGACAGGACGAGACGGTGCTGATCAACTACGTCGACGCCGCCGGGGTGGCCACGCAGCGGGTGATATCGCCGATCACGGTAGCCGGCGGTCAGCTGGTGGCGTTCGATTCGGCCTCCAGTCGCGCCCGTGAGTTCGCCATCCACCGCATCACCTCGGTGATGTCGGCCGACGACAGATAATGGGAGATATGACGAACGGTAAAGAGCTCAATGTCTGACGGACCGTTGATCGTGCAGTCGGACAAGACGGTGCTGCTCGAAATCGACCACGAACTCGCCGGCGCGGCGCGTGCGGCCATCGCTCCGTTCGCCGAACTGGAACGCGCACCCGAGCACGTGCACACCTACCGGATCACACCGCTGGCGCTGTGGAATGCGCGCGCGGCAGGCCACGACGCCGAGCAGGTCGTCGACGCCCTGGTCAGCTTTTCCCGCTACGCGGTTCCGCAGCCACTGTTGGTCGACATCGTCGACACCATGGCCCGTTACGGTCGGCTGCAACTGGTGAAAAGCCCGGTCCACGGGCTGACCCTGGTGAGCCTGGATCGCGCGGTGCTCGAGGAAGTGTTGCGCCACAAGAAGATCGCACCGATGCTCGGTGCCCGCATCGACGATGACACCGTTGTCGTGCATCCCAGTGAGCGGGGTCGGGTCAAACAGATGTTGCTCAAAATCGGGTGGCCTGCCGAGGATCTGGCCGGCTATGTCGACGGCGAGGCGCATCCGATCAGCTTGGCGCAGGACGGCTGGCACCTGCGCGACTACCAGGAGATGGCGGCCGACTCGTTCTGGGCGGGCGGCTCGGGCGTGGTGGTCCTGCCATGTGGCGCCGGCAAGACGCTCGTCGGCGCGGCCGCGATGGCGAAGGCCAGCGCGACGACACTGATTCTGGTGACCAACACCGTCGCGGGACGTCAGTGGAAACGCGAACTGATCGCCCGAACGTCGTTGACCGAGGAAGAGATCGGCGAATACTCGGGCGAACGCAAGGAAATTCGGCCGGTCACGATCGCGACCTATCAGGTGATCACTCGTCGCACGAAGGGCGAATACCGCCATCTGGAGCTGTTCGACAGCCGCGACTGGGGGCTGATCATCTACGACGAGGTGCACTTGCTGCCGGCACCGGTGTTCCGGATGACGGCCGATCTGCAGTCTCGGCGACGGCTTGGGTTGACCGCGACGCTGATCCGCGAGGACGGCCGCGAGGGCGACGTGTTCTCGTTGATCGGCCCGAAGCGCTATGACGCACCGTGGAAAGACATCGAAGCCCAGGGCTGGATCGCCCCGGCGGAATGCGTCGAGGTGCGGGTCACGATGACCGACAGCGAGCGGATGATGTACGCCACTGCCGAGCCCGAAGATCGCTACAAGCTGTGCTCGACTGCGCATTCCAAGATCGCGGTGGTCAAATCGATCCTCAGCCGCCACCCTAACGAGCCGACCCTGGTGATCGGCGCCTACCTGGATCAGCTCGAGGAACTGGGCAGCGTGCTGGGCGCCCCGGTGATCCAGGGATCGACCAAGAACGCCGAGCGCGAGGCGTTGTATGACTCGTTCCGCCGCGGCGAGGTGAGCACCCTGGTGGTGTCCAAGGTCGCGAACTTCTCCATCGATCTGCCGGAAGCTTCTGTTGCAGTGCAGGTTTCGGGCACCTTCGGCTCGCGCCAGGAGGAGGCGCAGCGACTCGGCCGGCTGCTGCGACCCAAGGCCGGCGGCGGCGGCGCGATCTTCTATTCGGTGGTGGCCCGCGACAGCCAGGACGCCGAGTACGCCGCGCACCGACAGCGCTTTCTCGCCGAGCAGGGCTACGGCTATGTCATCCGCGACGCCGACGACCTGCTGGGACCGGCGATTTAACGAGCGCAGTTAGAGCGACAGGATGGTCGCCGACGCGGTCCCGGGTGCGCCGTACACCTGCGCCAAACCGACGCGCGGGTTGCCGGGCACCTGCCGCTCGCCGGCCTCGCCGCGTAGCTGTCGGACCAGCTCGTGCACCTGGCGCAGGCCCGAGGCACCGATCGGCTCGCCGTTGGCGATCAGCCCGCCGTCGGTGTTGACCGGAATCGAGCCGTGGATCTCGGTGGCGCCGTCGGCCACCAGCTTTTCCTGCTCTCCGTCAGCGCATAAGCCGGTCTCGGCCATGTGGATCACTTCGGCGCCGGCGTCGGTGTCCTGCAGCTGGGCGACGTCGACATCTTCGGGCCCGATGCCCGCGGCCTCGTAGGCGGCTTTGGCCGCGTACACGGTGGGCGAGAAGTCCTCGTCCACCGGCGCGAACGTCGCGTGCACCTCGTACGCGCCGAAGGTCCGGGTGCGGATCTCACTGGCACGCACGTACACCGGTTTGTCGGTGAACTTGTGCGCAATGTCCGCGCGACACATGATCACCGCCGCGGCGCCTTCGTCGGGTGCGCAGAACATGTACTGCGTCAGCGGGTAATTCAGCACGGTCGAATTGAGGATCTGGCCCTCAGGAATTGGCTTGCGGCGGAAAGCATTCGGATTGATCGCGCCGTTGCGGAAGTTCTTCGCTGCGACCTTGGCCAGGGTGGCCTGCGAGATGTTGTGGTCGTGGAGGTACTTGTTGGCCTTGATGCCGAAGAACTTCGTGGTGACGAACTGCCCGTTGTTGGCATACCACTGCGGCAGCGCCAGCTTGGCAGGGTCGTCGGTGAACGCACCTCGCGGGTGCTTGTCCAGCCCGATCGCGATGCCGATGTCGTACTTACCCAGCCGGATGGTGTCGGCGGTCTGCTGGATGGCGCTGGCCGCGGTGGCGCAGGCATTGAACACGTTGGTGAACGTAATGCCGGTCAGCCCGACCAGACGGGTCACCGCATCGGGGTTGGACACCTCGTGGCTGCCGCCGAAGCCGAACTGGATGTCTTTCCATGCCACGCCGGCATCTTTCAACGCGAACTGGATGGCTTCGGCACCCATCTGCATCGCGGTCTTCTCGAACCGGCCGAATGGGTGAAGGCCCACGCCGATGATGGCGACATCACTGGTCATTTCAAGCTCTCCTGCTAGACCGGCTGGAACGCGAACGTGACGATCTCGTCGCCGTCCGCATCGGTGGCGAACGGCACCATGGTGAGCTGCACTTGCTGGCCGAATTCCAGCTTGGCCGGATCGTTTTCAGTCAGCCGGCCCTCGACGCGGATCACGTCACCGAGCTGAACCAGGCCCACCCCGAACGGCACGAAATCGTCTCCGGTCGGACCGGCGTACGGGGCTCCGGGCGGGAAGCCCTGCGTGGTCCACGCGACCAGGGTTCCGCTGCGCGGCAGCAAGTGCTCTGACATCGACGAACCGCTGCACCGAGGGCAGAGCTCCTGCACCGGGAAGGTGGTGGCACCGCAGTCGCCGCATCGGCTTCCGATCAGCTGCGGGTTGTCATCAGGCCAGGTAGAGATGCTGGGATCGATTGCCTTCTGCATCGAGGGACCCTCCGTCGGCCGCCGCTACGATAATGCGCTGACCAAACCGTACAACAGCGTTCGATAAAAGTGGAAACCGCATTCTCATTGTCGTTCGCCGCGCCTGATCCGGAGCGGTTTTCCCTTCACACGGAGTCAAACCCTTCAGCGCGACGGCCACGTCTGCCAGCGTCTTCGCAATGGTGGGTGGTTCGGCCCAGACGGTCGCCGATGCCGCGGCGACGCCGACGGTCGGCGGTATTTGGGATACCCACCGGTGGAGCATCCTGCGGTGGTCGTCGCCGGTGCTGCTCGTCGTGTTGTGGCAACTGTTCAGCGCCACCGGGCTCATTCCGGGTGACGTCCTGCCGGCACCGCAGCTGATCTTCGATGCCGGGCTGCAACTGATCCAGAACGGAAAGCTGGTCGAGGCTCTCGAGGTGTCCGGTCTGCGCGTCATCGAGGGCCTGCTGCTCGGCGGCCTTGTCGGGGTCGCCCTGGGTGTGGCCGTCGGGCTGTCGCCGTGGGTTGAGGCCACCGTCGATCCACCCCTGCAGATGTTGCGCGCGTTGCCGCACCTGGGATTGATTCCGCTGTTCATCCTCTGGTTTGGCATCGGCGAACTGGCCAAAGTGAATCTCGTCGCGCTCGGGGTTGCTTTCCCGCTATACCTCAATACCTTCTCCGCGATTCGGCAAGTCGACCCCAAGCTGCTGGAAACTGCTGATGTTCTTGGCTTTTCACTCAGGCAGCGACTGCGCACCATCCTGTTGCCAAGCGCCGCCCCACAGGTGCTGGTCGGACTCCGGCAGTCGTTGGCGATCGCGTGGCTGACGCTGATCGTTGCCGAACAGATCAACGCGGACAAGGGCATTGGCTTCTTGATCAACAACGCGCGCGACTTCCTGCGGATCGACATCATCATCTTCTGCCTGGCCGTCTATGCGTTGTTGGGCATCATCACCGACGCAGGCGTCCGGACACTGGAACATCGAGCCTTGAGGTACCGCACATGACCGTGACGTCCGAACGGCAAACCACCGTCGTCGCCAAGCTCAGCAACGTCAGCAAGTTCTACGGCAACCGGCGCATCCTCGACGACATCTCGCTGGAGGTCCGGGCGAACGAGATCGTCGCGTTGGTCGGGCGCAGCGGATGTGGCAAGTCGACTGTATTACGGGTCCTGGCAGGGCTTTCCGACGACCACGGCGGTCAGCGCGAAGTCAGCGGCGCACCCGCGGTCGCCTTTCAGGAACCGCGGCTCTTCCCGTGGCGCGACGTGCTGACCAACGTGCAGTACGGACTCAACCGCACCACGCTATCGCGCGATGCGGCGCGGGCGCGTAGCGAGCTGGCCCTGGCCGAGATCGGCCTCACCGACCACGCCCAGGCCTGGCCGCTGACGCTGTCCGGCGGTCAGGCGCAACGGGTTTCGCTGGCACGCGCCCTGGTGGCCGAACCGCAACTGCTGCTGCTCGATGAGCCGTTCGGCGCGCTGGACGCGCTCACCCGGCTGTCCATGCGGGCGTTGCTGCTCGACCTGTGGCGCAGGCACGGGTTCGGCGTCCTGCTGGTCACCCATGACGTGGACGAGGCGATCGAACTGGCCGACCGGGTACTGCTCCTCGAGCATGGCCGCGTCGCCCACTCCATCATCATCGAATCTCCGCGGCCCACACCGTCGGAGCGCACCGGCCGGCATGACGAATATCGGTCCGAGCTTCTCGACAAGCTCGGCGTCAGGCATTGACAGCTAAGGCTTTGCAGCGCACTGCCTTTCACCTCGGCATCGTGCTGGTACTGACCGCCGCCGTGACTGCGTGTGTCTCCCGAACTCAGGGACCGCAGCCCATCGGGGTGCCGGCGGCCGTGCCGCCCGCGGAGCTGGCCGGACTGACCCTGCACGTCGGCGACCAGAAAGGCGGAACCGAAGCGCTGCTGCGCGCCGCCCACGCCCTGGACGGCCTGCCGTACCGCGTGGAATTCTCCACGTTCACGTCGGGCCCGCCGCAGATCGAGGCGTTGAACGCGGGCCGCATCGATTTCGCGATCACCGGCAACACGCCTCCGATCTTCGGCGCGGCGGCCAACTCCAAGACCCGGGTGGTGTCGGCGTGGGACGGCGCGGGGTCCGGTGAGCAGATCCTGGTGCGCACCAATTCGCCGATCGCGACGGTTCACGATCTGACTGGCAAGACCATCCTGGTGGCCAGGGGCAGCGCCGCCCACGCCAACGTGCTCGAGCACCTGGCCGATGCAGGGCTCAAGCCGAAAGACGTCAAGCTGGTGTTTCTGCAGCCCGCCGACGCGCTGTCGGCGTTCGCCAACGGACAGGGCGACGCCTGGGCGATCTGGGATCCCTATACGGCGCAAGCCAATCTGACGCTGAAGGTGCGCAGTATCGGATCCGCGGACAACGGCTACCAGTTCGGCAGTGCGTCGGTGAAGGCGCTGACCGACCCGAAACGCAATTCGGCGTTGTCCGATCTGCTGGTCCGTTACGGACGAGCGGCACAGTGGTCACGGGCCAACTCCGAGCAATGGGCCGAGAAATATTCAGCCGCCGTAGGTTTGAACGTGACCATCTCCGCGCTGGCACAGAGCCGGATCCGGCGGTTGCCGGTGCCGCTCGATGACAAGGTGGTCACCGCCGAGCAACGGCTCGCTGAGCTGTTCGCGACCGCGGACCAGATTCCGGAGGCGCCCGACTTCGTCAAATGGGTCGACCGTAGGTTCAACCGTGTGCTCCCGGTGAGCAGCACGACCTGACGACACGAGGAGATGACGATGACCGTCACGGTGACGCTGGAACTCAGATTCAAGCCCGACGAGGTCGCCGCGGGGCGCGAGCTGATGGGCCGGGTATTGCAGGACACCCGTGCGTTCGAAGGCAACGTCCGAACCGATGTGCTCTTCGACGAGGACGACGAGGCGCATTGGCTGATCTACGAACTCTGGGAGACGGTCGAAGCCGACGAGGCCTACCGCGCCTTTCGCGCCGGCGAGGGCAAGATCACGCAGCTTCCTCCGCTGCTGGCCGCGCCCCCGGTCAAGACGCGTTACCTCACCAGCGACGTCTAGCTCAGCGCCGGAATGACTTCGCGCTCAAACAGTTCGACCCCGGACCGGTCGTAGGCGGCTTCGGGGAGATAGCAGATCACATACTCACAACCGAGGTCGCGTAGTTTCTGCAGCCGCTCGACCACCTGTTCGGTGGTGCCGACGGCCGAATCCGGTCCGCTGGTTCCGTCGAGCATCGCGTCGGCGGCCGACTCGGGGACGTAGCCGACCAGGCGATCGCGGATGCGCTGCAGGCGGTCTTTGACGCCTTTCTCCGAGGCGTCCACGATGGCGTTGACATTGACCGAACGGACGATGGCGCCGAAGTCGGTGCCCACGTCGCGGCAATGACCGGCGAGCACATCGGACTTGTGCGCGAATCCGGCGGGCTCGCCGGTGAAGTTGGTGTACTGCGCATACTTCGCCGCGATCCGCAGCGTCTTCTGCTCGCCGCCGCCGGCGATCCACAGCGGAATCCCATTGTCCTGCAGCGGTGTCGGTGCCACGATGGCACCATCGACCTGATAGTGCCTGCCGGTGAAGCTGACTTTCCCGTCGCGCCAGGCGTCGCGCATGATCTGGACGCCTTCGTCGAGTCGCCCCAATCGCTCGCCGGCGGACGGAAAACCGTAACCGTATGCGCGCCACTCGTGTTCATACCAACCACCGCCGATACCCATCTGGATGCGGCCACCGGAGATGATGTCAGCCGTCGCAGCTACTTTGGCAAGGTAGGCGGGATTGCGATAGCTCATCGCCGTGCACATCTGGCCAAGTTTGACCCGCGATGTGGTCGCCGCATACGCCGACATCAGCGACCATGCTTCATGAGTGGCTTCGCCGGTCGGCATCGGCACGGTGTGGAAGTGGTCGTAGACCCACACCGAATCCCACGCACTGTCGTCGGCGTAGGCAGCCAGGTCGCGCATCACCGCCCAGTGCTTGTCGACGTCAATGCCGACCAGATCCAGCCGCCAGCCCTGCGGGATGAAAAATCCGAATCGCATAGGTTGGGACTCTAGCCCGACGACGTTTGGTCGATGCCCAGGGCGGCCAGCGCTCCCTCGACGGCGGCGCGCCGCAGTTTCGCGTACGGGGTGTCCGGGAATTGGAAACAGCAGTCCTGCAAGCCACCGAAGGCGATCACCGCGCGGGTTGACTGCTCGAGCGTGGGACGCCGACCGAAAACCAGCTTGCCCAGCCGGTCGCGCCAGGCAAGCAGTTGATCGATCAGGCCGAGATCGGCGAGCGTCGTCAACTCGGCAACCACCAACACCAGATCGCCGCGGTGCGCAAAGTGATAGTCGAAGTACCCCTCCAGCAATCCACG
>NZ_DASXEP010000190.1:0-28692 GCF_036490025.1 Mycobacterium sp.
TCGACATCACCGAACTGGTAGTTGATCGACATGAGTGTTCTCCTATGAGGTTTCGGTGATCGGCTAGCTGGACAGGATCTGCTGGGAGGCCTGCTCTTGGGACTCGTAGTTGTTCGCGTCGCGGATCAGCCCGTCGCGCACTCCGTGCAGCATGTTGACGATGTTGCGGAAGGCGGTGTTCATCTGGCCCATGGTGTCGAAGGAGGTGGCCTGCGCCATCCCGCTCCAGCTGGCCCCGGCGATGTTCTGACTCGAGGCCCACATCTTGCGGGCCTCATCCTCGACCGTTTGGGCGTGCACGTCGAAACGGCCCGCCATCGACCGCATCTCGTGCGGGTCAGTCATAAAACGTGTAGGCATATCTCTCTCCTTATGTAGGTGTAGGTGTCATGTCAGGGTTAAATACGTTGTGCGGCAAGGGCTCCCCCACTTCTCATCCGCCGGCCGGCGTGCGAGTTTCAACTTTCACCGACGCCGTCTTGGCCGCCTGTGTGCCCATGCCGCGCCCGTTGAGGGCACCCATGAGTGCTTGGCTGAATGGGCTGTTGGGCGTCCCGGCCGACATGATCGGCGACGCGATGCTGTTGGTCGGCAGTATCGGAGCCGCACGGACCATCTCCGGTGCCGCCTGCGCCCAGCTGTTTGGGATCGACAACCCGCCCAGCCGCCCCGCCGACGCCAGCTGAGCACTGATCGCCGATCCGAACCCCCGCATCTGGCCGGAGATGGAGCCCATCATGGCCTTCATCTTGGCGTCCAGGAGCGAGGTGACGTCGGCCAGCATCGCCTGTTGGCCGGCCTGCATCGCCTGGCTGGCGCTCATCGAATTTCCAAGGCTGATCAGCATCTTGGCGGGCATGCTGGCGAACATCGTCATGTAGTAGGCGGCTTGGATGGGAACGATCGAACCCGTGGCCGATTCGACACTTGTCGCTGCCGTGCTTGCAAGGGAGGTCTGCGTAGCCGCCGGCACGCCGAGCGTTGACATGGCGCTCGACAGCCCATTGCTGGAGCTGGTGTTACCGCTCAAGGAGGGCAGCAGGTTCTGTAGGGCGGTGGCCAAATTGGTGCCGGTGGTGCTCGCCGAGTTCGCCGTCGACTGAGCGGCCGCCGCGGCGTTCGCGGACGTCCCGCCGTCGCTGGCCGTCGGCGCCGGGGTGTGCTGCGGCAACACGACGGCCTGCTGGGAGATCGTCGCGTAGGTGTCCATCGTCATGCCGTCTTGGAACCACATCTCCATGTAGTGCGCCTCGGTGGCCGCAATCGCCGGAGTGTTCTGGCCCAGGAAGTTGGTGGCGACCAACGCCGCCAACAACGCCCGGTTGGCAGCGATCACCGCCGGCGGAACCGTCGACGCGAACGCGCTTTCGTAGGAAGCGGCGGCAAGACGCGCCTGAGCTGAGGTCTGAGCGGCCTGGCCCGCGGTGCCCGCCAGCCAATCCACAAAAGGCGATGTCGACGCGGCCATCCGTGCCGAGGACGGACCCAACCACGTCGTCCCGGTCAATTGCGTGAGCACCGTTTGATACGAGGCGGCCGTCGTCTCCAGATCCGCAGCCAACTCATCCCACGCCGACGCTGCTGCCATCAACGGTCCCGACCCCGCACCGCTGTACATCAAGCTGGAGTTGATCTCCGGCGGAAACATCATGAAACTCATCGACCCAGGCCCCCCTCAGCCGGCAGCAGCTGCATTCGCCACCTCTGTCAGCGCGTACGCCCCTGACCCGGAACGCAACGCGGCTACTAACTGTTCGTGCACTTCCGCCGCTTGGGCGGCTATCTGCTGATAGGTCGCGCCCTGCTGACCAAACTGCGCCGCGGTCAGCGCGGAAACAATATCCGATGCCGCCGGGGCCAGGCCGGTTGTCGGCGTCGCGGCGGCCGCGTTTCGGGCCGCCATCGCGTCGCCGAGACCGGCCAGATTGCCCGCAGCCCCGGACAAAGCCTCCGGTTGGGCAGTTACGAACGACACCCAAGCCTCCTTCAAGACAGGCGTCAAACCCCTGGCCGGCTGTTTGGATGAGTTAACGCAATTAACTACTCGCAAAGAGCGCTTGGTGAGGTGTGACAGTTGCGCAAGCTTAAATCACAGATGCGCATCGTGTACTGAGAAAAACCAAAGAGACATTCACTCCGCGACAATTTTTTTCGCCGCCTATACAGCAAGTTCCCAGGGAAGCCGGGTGCACACGAAAACGGCCCGCTCGCGACGACTTATTGGACATAAGTCAGTAGCTTCTGTAGCGGCAACGACCCCGCAGGGTCGGGGTGGGCACTGTGGTCGACGCGGATCCCCGAACCGGGACCGGTCCCGGCAACGGGGGCACACTCCCCGCGGTTGCCCGCCGGCCCGGTTGAGTCGGCTGTAAACGCTTCGCCTTCTTACCAATTCGCCCGCGCGTCAGCCGCCGTACATGTCAACGTAAGCCGCGCGCCGCCAAGGCACGGCGCGCCATACGCCGACCGGCGGCATGGCCCCGGCGTGCGTCGGACAGCCAGGACATGGCTGTCGCCGGATGACTTCCGGAGGCAACTGGTTTGCCGCGTCCGGAAAAGGTCGTCGGTGGGCCCTTTCACAATTGTCAAGTTCTGGATGATGGCAGGAATATCGACGCGTCAGTGGCGCCACCGCACGCATCATGATCGGAATTCGAGGGCGGCACAATGCTGAGAAAATGCTGATAAATATCGCGTCCGAAGAAAGCGCCCGACGCATCGCTGTGGTGGCGAAGGGAGACGGCGCGTGGTATAGGACGTTGCGCCGACGCACCGTCCAATCAGCCGGGCGGAACTGGCCGCCGCTGACGCGCCCGGCGCAAGGTAGGAAAGAACCATGGTCGAAAACCCGCAACCGGCGGTCGATGAGGCACCGGTCTCGGGCATCAGCCGCCGAAGGCTACTGACGACGGGCGCGGCAACCACACTCATCGGCGCCGGCCTTGGTGTCGGCGGTGCGGTGCTGCTCGGGTCACCCGGTCACGGGCCCAGCCTGTGGACCCGACCCGATCGGAGCGGCGCTCAACCGGTGGGCGGCCTGCATCTGCAATTCGGCAAGGACGCGTCCACCGAAGTCGTCGTCTCGTGGCATACCACCGATCCGGTTCACAACCCGCGGGCGATGGTTGGCACGTCGACCGGTGGCTTCGGGCGCGCCGCGCAGGCCGAGACTCGCAGCTACCGCGACGCGAAATCGAACACCGAAGTCCGGGTCCATCACGTCAGGCTCGACAACCTGGACCCCGACACCGACTACGTCTACGCCGCGGTGCACGACGGAACCAACCCCGAATTGGGTACCGCCCGAACCGCTCCGTCAGGCCGACGCCCGTTGCGCTTCACCAGCTTCGGTGACCAGGCGACCCCGACACTGGGCCGGCTGAAAACGACCGGCTACCGCAGCGACAACCTGGGATCTCCGGCCGCCGGCGACATCACCACTGCCATCGAACGCGTTGGTCCGCTGTTCAACTTGGTCAACGGAGACCTGTGCTACGCCAACATGGCCCAGGACCGCATCCGCACCTGGTCGGATTGGTTTGACAACAACACCCGCTCGGCCCGCTACCGGCCGTGGATGCCGGCGGCGGGCAACCATGAGAACGAATTAGGCAACGGCCCAATCGGTTACGCCGCATACCAGACCTACTTCGCACTGCCCGATTCGGCATCGGACGGCGAGCTTCGCGGCCTGTGGTATTCGTTCACCGCCGGCTCGGTACGGATCATCAGCCTGAGCAACGACGACGTCTGCTTGCAGGACGGCGGCAATTCCTACGTACACGGCTATTCCGGCGGTGCGCAGAAGCGTTGGCTGGAAAAGGAACTCGCAGCCGCACGCGCGGACAAACGCATCGACTGGGTGGTCGTCTGCATGCACCAGACCGCGATCTCCACGGCCGATCACACCAACGGCGCCGACCTGGGTATCCGCCGGGAATGGCTGCCGCTGTTCGACCGCTACCAGGTGGACCTGGTGGTGTGCGGCCACGAGCATCACTATGAGCGCTCACACCCGGTGCGTGGCACGCAGGACGGCGAAACCAGGACCCCGATCCCCGTCGAGGACCGTGGTGGCCTCATCGACACCACCAAGGGAACGGTGCACGTCGTCATCGGCGGCGGAGGCACGTCCTCGCCGTCGAACAGCATGTTCTTCCCTCAACCGAGATGCCGGGTGGTCACCGGTGTCGGTGACTTCGATGCGGCGATCGGACGTCGGGCACCGATACACGTCATCGAGGAAGCGCCGTGGTCGGCGTTCCGAGATAGCCAAAACCCTTACGGTTTCGTGGCTTTCGACGTCGACCCTGGCCCCCCGGGCGGCAACACGTCGATCAAGGCGACGCATTATGCGGTCAACGGCCCCTATGGCGCGATCAGCGTGGTTGAACAGTTCACGCTCACTCGGCCCCGCGGCGGCTGAACATTTCCTGACCTGTGCCGGCCGTCAAATGGGCGGCTCAGCCCGGCCGGCCTGCTGGTAATGTCATTACCGGTTTATGCTAATGGAACTCTCGGAGGCGGCATATGACGGAATCGGTGACAGCGTTCGCCGCGCGGGCCCGCCGGTGGCTGGCCGAGAACATGGCGCGCATCGAGGATCCGAATAATCCGCCGTACGCCGACCGCGGCGAGGCGGAATCCTGGCAGCATGTCCGCCGGTTACAACGACGCCTTTATGATGGCGGCTTCGCCGGCATCTGCTTCCCCACCGAGTACGGCGGCCTCGGCTTGGACATTGCATATCAGAAAGCGTTCGACGCCGAAAGCGCAAGCTATGAGCTGCCGCTGATCTTGAACACCCCGACGTTCACCATCTGCTGCGCGACGATCCTCGATACCGGCAGCGAAGACCAGAAACGGCAACACATTTCGGCGGCGCTGCGTGGCGACGAGTTGCTCGTCCAGTTGCTGTCGGAGCCCAGCGGCGGCTCGGACCTGGCGGGCGTCATCACCCGCGCCGAGCGACGCGGCGACACGTGGATCATCAACGGCGCCAAGACGTGGAGCACCGGCGCCTTTGCCGCCGACTACGGGCTGCTGCTGGCCAGAACCAACTGGGACGTGCCCAAGCACGAAGGGCTGACGATGTTCCTGGTCCGCCTGGACAGCCCGGGCATCACGTTGCGCCGCATCAAACAGGTCAACGGATCCACCGAGTTCTGCGAAGAGTTCTTCGACGACCTCGAACTCAGCGACGATGCGGTCGTCGGCGAAGTCGACAAGGGCTGGGAGGTGGCGACGCGCCAGCTGCATCACGAGCGACGCGCCGTCGGCGGCGGCTCAGAATTCGCCAGCGGCAGCGGTGCCGAGAACAACCAGGAGCAGGCCCCCGACTATCACGCGATGATTCGCGCGGCCGGGCTTATTGGCAACGAACGGGCACGCGAGGCGGCCGGCCGGGCGCTGACGCATCGCTCGGTGTGGCAGCAATTGATCGACCACGTCTTTCGGGGCGTGCTGGACGGATCGCTGCCCCCGACCGGCGGCACGCTGATCCGGCTTTTCCAGGCCGAGAAGGTGGCGCTCGAGGTCGATACCGCGCTGGCGATCGCCGGCGACGCCGGTGTGGTCGACAGTCCCGCCGATTTGCTGTCCGTCGGCGAACGCTACCTGTCCCGACAGACCGCGGCGCTCGGCGGTGGCAGCACCGAGATGGCGCGCAACGTGATTGGCGAACGGATACTGGGATTCCCGCGCGAACAAGCGGCCGACCGCGGCGTGCCGTTCAACCAGGTCAAGCACAGCCGCACCTGACGGCTTGGCATCGAGTGGGAATCCGTGGTGTCGAGTGTGAACGTAGGGCGGCAATTTCGCGATTTCCCCGCCTGAGTTTCACACTGGACGCCACTAGTTCACAGTCGGCTTGCTACGGCTTCAAACGTGAAAGCACCTCAGCGACAACGGCATCGGTCGCCACGTCGACCTGCTCGCCCGTCGTCATATCCTTCACGCCGACGGTTCCCGCATCGATGTCCCGGTCACCGGCGACCAGGGCCACCCGGGCCCCGGACCTGTCGGCGGCCCGCATCGCGGCCTTGAGTCCGCGATCGCCATAGGACAGATCCACCCGCACACCGGCCGCGCGCAGTTGCCCGCCCAGTACCGCCAGCAGTAGCTTGGCCTGCTCGCCCAGCGGCGCGCCGAACACGTCGCAGCGCGCGGTCGGCCCGACGTCCTTGCCTTCGGCGCGCAGCGCCAGCAGCGTGCGGTCGACACCGAGGCCGAAACCGATCCCGGACAGATCCTGCCCGCCGAGCTGACGCATCAGGCCGTCGTAGCGGCCACCGCCGCCGATGCCGGACTGCGCGCCGAGCCCGTCGTGCACGAATTCGAAGGTCGTTTTGGTGTAGTAGTCCAGCCCGCGAACCATGCGCGGGTTCATGACGTAGGGCACGCCGAGTCCGTCAAGGTGCGCCAGCACCGTCTCGAAATGCTGTTTTGCCACATCAGAGAGGTGGTCGAGCATCACCGGGGCGTCGGCGGTCATCGCCTTGACCGCGGGGCGCTTGTCGTCGAGCACCCGCAGCGGGTTGATCTCGGCGCGCTTGCGGGTTTCCTCGTCGAGGTCGAGCTGAAACAGGAAGTCCTGCAACAGCTCCCGATACTGCGCCCGGCAGCTGTCGTCGCCCAGCGAGGTGAGCTCCAGCCGGAACCCGTCCAGGCCCAGCGAGCGGAAGCCGGCATCGGCGACCGCGATCACCTCGGCGTCCAATGCGGGGTCATCGACGCCGATAGCCTCGACCCCGACCTGCTGCAGCTGCCGATAGCGGCCGGCCTGCGGACGCTCGTAGCGGAAGAACGGGCCCGCGTAACACAGCTTGACCGGCAGCGCCCCGCGGTCCAGACCGTGCTCGATCACCGCGCGAACGACCCCGGCGGTACCTTCCGGCCGCAGCGTCACCGAGCGGTCCCCGCGGTCGGCGAAGGTGTACATCTCCTTGGACACCACATCGGTGGACTCGCCCACACCGCGGGCGAACAACGCGGTGTCCTCGAAGATCGGCAGCTCGATATCGCTGTATCCCGCGCGGCGTGCGGCGGACAGCAGCGCCGAGCGGACCGCGACGAACCCGGCCGAATCCGGTGGGACGTAATCCGGCACACCCTTGGGCGCAAAGAATTGGGTCACGGGCTGAGCCCTTCGATGAACGGGTTGAAGCGACGTTCGGCGCCGATGGTGGTGGAGTTGCCGTGGCCGGGCAACACCACCGTGTCGTCATCGAGCACCAGCAGCTTGTCGACGATCGAGCGCAGCAGGTCGCGGCCGCTTCCGCCGAACAGGTCAGTGCGTCCCACCGAACGCTCGAACAACGTGTCGCCGGTGAACACCAGACCCTTCTCACCGGCCACCCGGAACACCACCGAACCGCGGGTGTGGCCCGGCGTGTGGTCGACGGTGACGCTGATCCCGGCCAGGTCGATCTTGTCGCCGTCGCGGTCCAGTTCGACCACCTGCTTGGGCTCGCGAAAGATCGCGGCAAGCAGCAACTGGCCGACTTTGGGCCCGAAGTCTTTGATCGGGTCGGTCAGCATGAACCGATCCTCGGGATGGATGTAGGCCGGGCAGCCGTAGGTGTCGGACACCTTCTGCGCCGACCAGATGTGGTCAATATGGCCATGCGTGAGCAGCACCGCCGCCGGCGTCAGCCGATTCTTGTCCAAAATGCGCCGCAGCTGGCCCATCGCGCGCTGGCCCGGGTCGACGACGATAGCGTCGGCTCCGGGGTGCGGTGCCAGCACGTAGCAGTTGCACTGCAGCAGCCCGGCAGGAAATCCGGTGATCAACACGATGTCCAGTTTCCCATCTGCGCGATCGTGGACGGGTCGCGCCACCCTTATTCAGCGTGAACTGGCACACTCGTCCTGACCCAGCCCGCGAGCATGGAGGGATATCGGCGGTGCCGACCAACGAACAGCGACGTGCCAATGCCAAGCGCAAACTGCAGCGACAGCTGGAACGGCACGCCCAGCAGGCTCGTCGTCGTCGGACCCTGGCCATCGCCGGAGCGTCGGTCGCGGCAGTGGTCGTCGCCGCCGCGATCGTGGTCACCGTGGTCGTGACCAACAAGGACCACAAGAACAACCGAGCGTCGGCCGGTGCAAGCGCGTCGACCACGGCGGCACCGGGTGCATTGTCAGGGGCGGCGCTGCCGGTCTTCAAGCCCGCCGCAGACCTGGGCGCCAACTGCCAGTACCCGCCGTCGCCCGAGCCGGCCGGCAAGCAGGTGAATCCGCCGCGGCAAGGCAAGGTACCCACCGATCCGGCACAGGTCAGCGTCAGCATGGTCACCAGCCAGGGCCATATCGGCCTGCTGCTGGCAAACAACGAATCACCTTGCACGGTCAACAGTTTCGCCAGCCTGGCGCAGCAGAAGTTCTTCGACGGCACCAAATGCCACCGGCTCACCGCCGGACACGCATCGTCGATCCTGCAGTGCGGTGACCCGAGCGCCGACGGCACCGGCGGCCCGGGCTATCAGTTCGCCAACGAATATCCGACCGACCAATACAAGCCGGACGACCCCGCGGCCCACGAGCCGGTGATCTACCCGCGGGGCACCCTGGCGATGGCCAACAGCGGGCCGAACACCAACGGCAGCCAGTTCTTCCTGGTGTACAACGACACCCAACTGCCGCCCGAATACACGATTTTCGGCAAAATCCAGCAGGATGGGCTGGACACCCTGGACAAGATCGCCAAAGGCGGCGTCGCGGGTGGCGGGGCGGATGGGCCGCCGGCTACCGAAGTCACGATCAAGTCAGTGCAGCTGGACTGATGACGATGAAGCTGACCCAGATCGCGGCCACGGTCGGAATGCTCGCCGTGACAGTGCCGGTGACGTCATGCACCCACCACACCGCAGGCAACACGGGCTCCTCGACGTCGACCAGCGCGGCGGCTGCCGCGACATCAACCCCGGCGCCGGTTACCGGCCCACGCTTGCCACCTTTCGCGCCGTCCGCCGGTGTGGGAGCCAACTGTCAATACCCGCCGTCAACCGATCCGGCCGCCAAAGCGGCCCCGACGCCACAGACCGGCAAGGCGTCCACCGATCCCGCTCAGGTCGGGCTGACCGTCGTCACCGACCGCGGCCGGATCGGCCTCCAACTCGCCAACAACGAATCACCTTGCACGGTCAACAGTTTCGTCACCCTGGCCCAGGGGGCGTACTTCGACAACACCGAATGCCACCGGTTGACCACGTCACGTGCGTTGTCGGTGTTGCAGTGCGGCGACCCGAAGGGCGACGGCACCGGCGGGCCGGGGTATCAGTTTGCCGACGAGTACCCGACCGATCAGTATCCGGCCGGCGATCCGGCACTGAAGCAGCCGGTCGTATACCCAAGGGGCACACTGGCAATGGCCAACTCCGGACCCGGCACCAACGGCAGCCAGTTCTTCATGGTCTACCGTGATTCGCTGCTGCCGCCGGCCTACACCGTGTTCGGCACGATCAACGAGGCAGGACTGGCCGTGCTGGACAAGATCGCCGCGGCCGGCGTCTCAGGTGGCGGCGACGACGGTCCGCCTGCCAACGAGGTCACCATCACCTCGGCGCGCCGGGACTGACCTCTACCTGGCGCTCGACGTAGGTGCGGGCCGCCCTCCGGATGGAATCTTCGGTCGGCGTCGGATGCCAACCGAGTTCACGGGTGGCCTTGGCGTGACTGGCCGGTGACGTCAGCTTCACGAGCCGAGCGCTCTGCATGCTGATCGGGAAGTCGCGGTGCATCAGCGATCCCACGGCGTCGGACACCGAGGCAAACCCGTACATGACCGCCATCGGTAGGCCCAGCCGGGGTGGCCGCGCACCGACGGCCCGCGCGGCGACGGTCACCAGTTCACGCTGGGTCATGTAGCGCTCAGAAATGATGTAACGCTGGCCGATTCGTCCGCGTTGAGCCGCTAACGGCAACGCGTCGGCGACGTCGTCGATGCCGACCACTTCCGACCCGACGCCGCGAACATAGAACGGCAACTTTCCCTGTGCGGCGAGCTTGACCAACATCCCTTGGCGCGGCTGCCAATCGGGCGGCCCGTACGGATTCGACACGTTGGTCACCACAGCAGGCAGCCCATGGTCGGCGACGTAGGAGAACACCAGGCGCTCGGCCGCGCGACGCGACTCGATGTAGCTGCCAGCCTGATCAGACCAGTTGAAAGGGGTGTCTTCATCGACAGTTTCACCGTTCCTGCCGACGGCAATGGTGCCGATGGTGCTCAGAAAAACGAACCGCTGAAGATTCGCCTGCACCGCCACGTCGAGGACGTTGCGAAGAGCTTCAACGTTGGTCTTGAAAAGCGGGGCAGGGTCTCTCAACTCCGCCCTGGTGTCGACCACGCAGTAATAGACGACGTCGCGGCCTGACATCGCAGCGGCGACATCCGCGATATCGAACAGGTCGCCGTAACACCGATCGACATTGAGGCCATCAATCCCTTTGGTGGAACTCGACTTTCGCAACAACACACGCACATCGGCGCCGTTGGACACAAGACGGCGGGTAACACAGGCACCCACGTTGCCGCTGGCGCCCATCACCAATGCGCGCTGTCCGGCTACGGCTACCTGGTCGCTTTCTGACGGCATATGTTCTCGGCCGGTCAGGCCCCCGACGTCACCCGGTAGACGTCGTAGACGCCTTCGACATTGCGGACCACATCGAGCAGATGCCCCAGATGTTTGGGGGCGCCCATCTCAAAAGTGAAGCGGCTGATCGCCACTCGGTCACCGGCGGAGGTAGTCACCGACGCCGACAGGATATTCACCCGCTCGTCGGCCAGCACCCGCGTCACGTCGGAGAGCAGCCGGTGCCGGTCGAGCGCCTCGACCTGGATGGCCACCAGGAATACCGACGACGGCGACGGCGCCCAGTGCACCTCGATGATGCGCTCGGACTGCTGTTGCAGCGAGGCGGCGTTGGTGCAATCGGTGCGGTGCACACTGACTCCCCCGCCGCGGGTGACGAAACCCATGATCTGATCGCCGGGCACCGGCGTGCAGCATTTGGCCAACTTGGTCAGAACGCCCGGAGCACCCGGCACCGCGACCCCGACATCGTCGCTGCGCGGCCGGCGCGGAATCGTTGTCGGAGTCGAGCGCTCGGCGAGGTCTTCTTCGGCTTGGTCGATGCCGCCGAGTTCGACCAGCAGCCGTTGCACCACATGCTTGGCCGAGACGTGTCCCTCACCGACAGCGGTGTAGAGCGCCGACACATCGGTGTAGTGCAGCTCGTTGGCCACCGCCGCCATGGATCCGCCGTTGACCAAGCGCTGCAACGGAAGCCCGCCGCGGCGAACTTCGCGGGTGATCGCGTCCTTGCCGGTTTCCAGCGCCTCCTCGCGGCGCTCCTTGGCGAACCACTGGCGGATCTTGGCTTTGGCGCGCGGGGACACCACGAACTGCTGCCAATCCCGCGACGGCCCGGCGTTAGGCGCCTTGGACGTGAAAACCTCGACGACTTCGCCGTTTTCCAGCTTGCGTTCCAGCGCCACCAGCCGCCCGTTGACCCGGGCGCCGATGCATCGGTGACCGACCTCGGTGTGCACGGCGTAGGCGAAGTCCACCGGCGTCGATCCGGTGGGCAGCGTGATCACATCGCCTTTCGGGGTGAACACGAAAAGCTCTTGTACCGCAAGGTCGTACCGCAGCGATTCCAGGAACTCGCCGGGATCGGCTGCCTCCCGCTGCCAGTCGAGCAGCTGACGCATCCAGGCCATGTCGTCGATCTCGGCGGCAGCGTGCAGATGCGGAACTCCGTTGCGGCCCTTGGTCTCTTTGTAACGCCAGTGCGCCGCGATGCCGTATTCCGCGGTGCGGTGCATGTCGCGGGTACGGATCTGCACCTCCAGCGGTTTGCCCTCCGGTCCGACCACGGTGGTGTGCAGCGACTGGTACACCCCGTAGCGCGGTTGGGCGATGTAGTCCTTGAACCGGCCCGCCATCGGCTGCCACAGCGAATGCACCACGCCGACAGCGGCATAACAGTCCCGGACCTCGTGGCACAAGATGCGGATGCCGACCAGGTCGTGGATGTCGTCGAAGTCGCGGCCCCTGACGATCATCTTCTGGTAGATCGACCAGTAGTGCTTGGGCCGTCCCTCCACCACGGCGTTGATCTTCGACCCGTTCAGCGTGGCGACGATCTCGGCTCGGACCTTGGCCAGGTACGTGTCGCGCGACGGCGCCCGGCCGGCGACCAGCCGCACGATCTCCTCGTACTTCTTGGGATGCAGGATCGCGAACGACAGATCCTCCAACTCCCACTTGACCGTGGCCATACCCAGCCGATGTGCCAGCGGCGCAATCACTTCCAGCGTTTCGCGGGCCTTGCGGGCTTGCTTCTCCGGCGGCAGGAAGCGCATGGTCCGCATGTTGTGCAGCCGGTCGGCCACTTTGATCACCAGCACCCGCGGGTCGCGCGCCATCGCAGTGATCATCTTGCGGATCGTCTCGCCCTCGGCGGCGCTGCCCAACACCACCCGGTCCAGCTTGGTCACCCCGTCGACGAGATGGCCGACCTCCTCGCCGAAATCGGTCGACAACGCCTCCAGGCTGTAGCCGGTGTCCTCGACGGTGTCGTGCAGCAGGGCGGCCACCAGCGTGGTGGTGTCCATGCCCAGCTCGGCGAGAATGTTGGCCACCGCCAGCGGGTGGGTGATGTAGGGATCACCCGAATGGCGCAACTGGCTGGCGTGCCGCTGCTCGGCCACTTCGTAGGCCCGCTGCAGCAACGCCAGGTCGGCCTTCGGGTAAATTTCCCGGTGCACCGCGACCAGCGGCTCGAGCACCGGGCTGAGCGTGCTGCGCTGAGCGGTCATGCGCCGCGCCAGCCGGGCGCGGACCCGGCGCGAGGCACTGCTGGGCGCCTTCAGACCGATGCCGGGCTCAGCCGACGGCGCAATATCGGCGAGCTGCAGCGGCTCAGTGGGCGGCTGGACCGCCGTCCCCTTGTCGTCCGCCACGTTCGTCACCTCCGAAGCCTCAAGGATATCGTCCGCCGCGTTGTGCGCTACAGAACCGCGACGCTGTGCACCGGCAGCGGCGCAACCAGGTCGCGACCGCCCAGCCCGGCGAGTTCGATGACTACCGCGGCGCGTGCGACCTGCGCGCCGGCCTGCGCGAGCAGCCGATGCGCCGCCGCCAGCGTGCCGCCGGTGGCCAGCACGTCGTCGACGATCACAACGCTGCGGCCGGCCACGTCGATCCCATCGGCGGGAAGCTCCAGGCTCGCGGTGCCGTACTCGAGTTGGTAATGCTCGGTGCGCACCGGCGGCGGCAGCTTGCCGCCCTTGCGGATCGCCAGCACGCCAGTGCCCAGCCGGGCCGCGACGGCGCCGCCGATCAGAAATCCACGCGCATCGATACCGGCGATCAGGTCGGCGCCGGACGCGACATCGGCCAGCTCGTCGGTCACTGCGGCCAGCCCCCGCCGGTCGGCGAACAGCGGGGTCAGATCCTTGAACTGGATTCCCGCCGAAGGGAAATCGGCGACTTGCCGGGTCAGTGCAGCAACCAGCTCGGCCGCGGTCACCGCACCAGGACCCATCGGTCCATGTTCCAGCCGGCGCCCCAACGACTCGGGTTGGTCCCGACGGCATACATCTTCTTCGACGCCAGCACGGTGCGCTGCTGGCGATACAGCGGCAGCGTCGGCATTCCGGCCCACAGCACCGGCGCGCTCTCGGCCAGCAGCCGGACCAGGTCGGCGGGGTCGGCTGAGACCGCCAGCGCGCTGATGATCCCGTCGATCTGGCCGTTGGTGTAGCCGGACAAGTTGTTTCCGTTGCCGGTGTGCAGGTCGTACGCGTCGATCGCCGACGATCCCGTCGAACCGCTGCCGGTGGCGCCGCCGGTGCTGGCCAGCAACACGTCGACCTTGCCTTCTTTGAGCGCTTGCGGACCGACGGAGTCCGAGGTGACGTCGGAAACCGTGATACCCGCGGGCCCGCAGCCCTTGGCGATCGCGCCGACGATGGCGGCCAGCCGCGCGTTGGGCCCCCGATAGCCGATCCGCACCGCCAGGGGCTTGCCACCCAATGCTTTGCGCGCAGCATCGGGGTTGGACTTGATGAACTGGCCTGCCTCGGGGATGTTTTCAGCCTGGCCGATGGCGTCGTCGACCGTGGTGTGCAAACGGGCGTTGGCGATCGGCGCCGCGGCGTCGCGCGCGATCACGTCTCGCGGAGTGCACGACGCGACTGCGCGCCGCGCGGCGATGTCCGCGAGTGGTCCGCTCGGCGCGAAGATCAGCTGCTCGATGCCGTCCGACGGCGCATCGGTGCGGCGGTACGTGTCAGGTGTGGCCAGTGCTCCCGACGAGCCGGCGGCCACGTCGACGACGTCGGCGCTCTTGTCGTTGACCCGGTCCTGGATATCGGCTTTCTGCGGCCACACGGTGATCCGTCTGGTCATCGGCTTGGCCCCCCACCAGCGGTCATTGGCGACGAGGACCACGGCGCCGCCGTCCAACACCGATTCGATCTTGTACGGCCCCGACGACGGGAAGTGCTTGGCGATGGCACTCGGTTCGGTACCCGGCTTGAGGTTCCAGGTGGTGTTCCACAGCTGCGCGATGCGGGCGATGACTGGTTGGTTGTTACCCAGCAAGGCGCCGGTGACGTCGACACCCAACTCCTCGGCGATGACGTGCGACGGCATGATTGCGGTGGCGGTGAACAGCTGGTTGTAGTCGACGATGTTGCGGTCGGGCGCGAACGACACCCGTGCTTTCTTCTGTCCCGGTTGGCAGTCGACGGAGGTGATGTCGACGAACCCGGCCTGGCTGGCGGCGTCGAAGCCGGCAAACCGGCCGGACTGGGCCGCCCACGTCAACACCAAATCGTCGCAGGTGACCGGCTTGCCGTCGGAGTACACCGCGTTGTCGGCGATCTGGTAATCGAGCACCAGCGGCGAACCGCCGACCATCGAGATCGTGCCGAAGTCGTGGTCAGCGACGACCTGGCCGTCGGGGCCGTGATAGCCGAACCCGGTGAGGGTGCGGGCGAAAGCCTGCGCTCCCGCGGAGGCCGCGCCGTTGACCGTGTTGGTGTTGTAGGTGTCCAGCGCGCCGTCGACGACGTAGTCGACCTGCCCGGCGGCGCTGCCGGAGCACGCCGTCAAGGCGCCTGGCACTGCCGCAAGCGTGATCACCAGCCAGCTGACGGCCGCACGCCGACGCCAGGCAATCATCTGGGTCAGCGTTTGTTCTGCTTGCCGGTCGGACGCGCATGGCGGCCGGTCGACTGCCGCACCGGCCGCGCGCCCGGGGCCGGCTTGCTCGGCGCTGCTTCACCAGTGGCCGCGACGGACGCGCTCGCCGTCTCATCGTCTTCTTGACCCTTCTCCGCGGCTTTTCCTGAGTCCGGCCCGCGGCGCCTGATGACCCGGCGGGTGTGCGTGCGCACCAGCTCGGTGCGCTCACGCAGGGTGACCAGCAGTGGGGTGGCGAAAAAGATCGACGAGTAGGTGCCGACGATGATGCCGACCAGCTGCACCAGCGCCAGGTCCTTCAGCGTGCCTACACCCAACAACCACACGGCCACCACCATCAGGGCCAGTACCGGCAGTGTCGAGATCAGGCTGGTGTTGATCGACCGCATGAACGTCTGGTTCACCGCGAGGTTGGCCTCCTCTGCGAAGGTGCGCCGGGCGGTGTGCTGGAAAGCGTGGGTGTTCTCTTCGACCTTGTCGAAGACGATCACGGTGTCGTACAGCGAGAAACCCAGAATCGTCAGCCAGCCGATGACGGTGGCCGGGGTGACTTCGAAGCCCACCAGCGAGTAGATCCCGGCGGTGACAGCCAGGTCGAAAACCATCGTCATCAGCGCGGAGATCGCCATGTAGCGCTCGTAGCGAACGGTGATGTACAGGCCGACCAGCACCAAGAACACCACCAGGGCGATCACCGCTTTCTTGGTGATCTGCCCGCCCCAGGTCGAGGACACCGCCGAGTCCGAGATGGCCTGCTTGCTGGGCTGACCGTCGGCACCTTTGGGGTGGTATTTGTCGAACAGGGCGTTGCGCAGCTTCTCGGTCTGGTCGTTGGACAACGTCTCGGACCGAATCTGCACGGTCGCCGATGACCCGCTGCCGACGATCACCACGGTCTCGGGATCGCTGCCCAGCGTCTCCCGGAAGACCTGCCCGACCTGGCTGACGGTTGCATCTCCGCGCTGGAACGACATCGTGGTGCCGCCGCTGAAGTCGATGCCGAAAGTGAACCCGCGCACCAGGATGCTGGCGATCGCGACCGCGACCATCGCCCCGCTGATCCCGTACCACAGCCGACGCCGACCGATGACCTCGAACGCGCCGGTACCGGTGTAGAGGCGGGACAAGAAGTTGTGGTGCGGCGCCGCAGCGCCGGTGTCGTCGCCGGTTGCGCGGACGGCTTTGGCTGTGCCCGTGCTGATTTCGACGGCAGTGGTGTCGTCGGTGCCGGTCGTGTCCGCGTTTGACGCCATCTCGCTACCCCCGTCCCGTCGAGTAGGCCCCGGCGGTCGCAGCCCGCCGCTCGCGCGCGACCTGCTGGACCGCCCCCAGCCCGTTGTATGCCGGCTTGGCCAGCGTCTTCGAGTTGCCGGCCAGGTACAGCAGCGGCCAGGTCACCAGGAACACCACGACGATGTCCAGCACGGTGGTGAGCCCCAGGGTGAACGCGAAACCCTTCACCTGGCCGATCGCCAGAAAGTACAGCACGGCTGCGGCCAGGAACGTGACGGTGTTACCCGACAGGATCGTCTTGCGGGCGCGACCCCAACCGCGGGGAATCGCCGACCGGAACGACTTGCCTTCGCGGATCTCGTCTTTGATGCGTTCGAAGAACACCACGAACGAGTCCGCCGTCGTGCCGATACCGATGATCAGACCTGCGATACCGGCCAGGTCCAGGGTGTAGCTGATATACCGCCCGAGCAGGACCAGGATCGCGAAAACCATTGCGCCAGAAGCCGCCAACGACAACGCCGTCAGCAATCCCAGAGCGCGGTAGTACAGCAACGAGTAGACCAAGACGAGCGCCAGTCCGATGGCACCGGCAATCAGACCTGCGCGCAGCGAAGTCAATCCCAATGTCGCCGAGACGGTTTGGGCTTCCGAAGACTCGAATGACAACGGCAGCGAGCCGTATTTGAGGACGTTGGCGAGCTCACGCGCGGAGCTCGACGTGAACGGCGGGTCTCCACCGGTGATCTGGGTGCGGCCGCCGGGGATGGCTTCCCGGATTTGCGGCGCGCTCACCACCTGTGAGTCCAGCGTGAACGCGGTCTGCGTGCCGATGTGGGCGGCGGTGAAGTCCGCCCAGGTATTGGCCGCCCCGCTCTTGAACTGCAGATCGACGATGTAGCCGCCGCTGTGTTGGTCCATACCCGAGCTGGCGTTCGCGATCTGGTCGCCGCTGATGATCGACGGCGCAAGCAGATAGGCCTGCTTGTGCTCCTTGTCGCAGGTCACCAATGGCAGCGCGGGATCGTCGTTGCCGGCCAGGATGTCTTCCTGGAAGCACCGGGTCGCCTCGTACTGCAGGGCCAGGAACTGCACGCCCTTGTTGGTGCTCTGCCGCCACTCCCGTTCCTTGGCGATGCGCTCGGCGAGGTCCTTCCGCGGGTCCGGCGGTCCGGGCTGGAGTGGTGGAAGCGCCGGCGGCGCCGGTGCGGGTGACGCGGCCGGTGCGGTTGACGCTGGTGCTGGCGAGGGGGCCGGCGTGGGCGACGGCTTCGGGTCCTGCGGATAAGGCCTGGGCTGTGGGGGAACCAACGGCTCGTCGGGCAACAGCGGCAGGTTGCCTGGCGCGCCGGGTGCGGGTGCTGGTGCGCCGGGTGCTGGTGCGCCGGGTGCGGGCACAACACCGGGCTGTCCGCCGGGCGCGGGCCCGCCGGGCACTCGACCTTGCGGCAGCCGCGGCTTGCCGTGCGGCGCGGGCAATCGCGGGCCGCCCTGCATCCCGCCACTGTCGACCGGGAGGGCGTTCACGACCGGGCGGATGTACAGCCGCGCGGTCTGGCCGAGGTTGCGCGCCTCGTTGCCGTCGGTTCCCGGCACGGTGATGACCAGGTTGTCACCGTCGACAACGACCTCCGAACCCGAGACACCCAGGCCGTTGACCCGGGCGCCGATGATCTGCTGGGCCTGCGACAGCGCCTCGCGGCTGGGCCGCGACCCGTCGGGCGTCCGCGCCGTCAACGTGACCCGGGTGCCACCTTGCAAGTCGATGCCGAGCTTCGGGTCGGCCCGCTTGTCGCCGGTGAGGAACACCAGCAGGTAGACGCCGATGAGCAGAACCAGGAACACCGCCAGGTAGCGGCTAGGGTGCACCGGCGCCGAAGACGATGCCACGTGTTGAGTCTCCTCCGGTCATGCGCGATGCGCGTTGATGCAGGTCGTCAACCCGCCATTCGCTTCTCGCGCGCCGATCAGTTCGGCTGCACCGAAAAGGGTACGTGGCGGGCCGCCGACCTCAGTCGTTGGGCAGTCGCCCCGGGTCATCGGCCAGATCTCCGACCTCGTCGTCCTCGGTGTCGAGGACCTCCGGCTCGACGCGGCTCCCGACCGCCAGCTTGGCCCAGGTCGTCACCAGGCCATCGGCGATCTCGAGGTCCACCGTGTCGTCGGTGATGCGCGCGATGGTGCCGTGCAACCCGGAGGTGGTCTGCACCCGGTCCCCGACACCAAGCGACTCGTGCAGGTCGATGGTGGCTTGCATCGCGCGCTTCTGCCGCCGCGACGCGAAAAACATGAACGCCCCCAAGACGATCAGCATCGGCAGGAAGACAACCGTTTGGTTCATGAAGGCATAGGTCTTTCCGTATAGGTCGTATGACGGTCACCAGTGTGCCATTACCCGTCGTCATGCTGGATCATTGACCGATGGAGCTGACCGACGCACTACGCACCACCGGGGCGATTCGCGAGTTCTCCGATCAGGACGTCGACGACGCCGTCGTTGCCCGGGTGCTCGACAACGCCCGCTTTGCGCCCAGCGGCGGCAACGCGCAGGCCTGGCGGGTGGTGGTCGTCAAGGACACAGCGAACCGTCGCCGGCTGCGCGATTACTACCAGCGGGGTTCCCGGGATTACCTGGCCTTGGCCGCCGCCGGCTTACGACCGTGGTCGCCGACCAACGACCGCGACGCCGAGGCCCGCGCGCTGGCTGCCGAAAATGCCGCAGCGCCAGGGGGTTTGGCAGAGAAGTTCGACGAGGTCCCGGTACTGCTGGCGTTGTTCGCCGATCTGTCGATGCTGGCGGCGATCGACCGCGACCTGGATCGCTATACGTTCGCCGGCGGTGCGTCCGTCTATCCGTTTGCCTGGAACGTCTTGCTGGCCGCGCGTGAGGAAGGGCTGGGCGGGGTAATCACGACGATCGCGATCCGGGCCGAACCGCAAGTGAAAGCCCTTCTGGGAGCACCTGACCCGCTGGCGCTGGCCGCGATCATCGCGCTGGGACATCCAATCCGACAGCCTCGCCGACTTCGGCGCCAACCGGTCAGCTCCTTTGCTACGGTCGATTCGATCGACGGTCCGGCATTCGGGGTTTAGACCCGGCCGGAATGTGGCGAGAAAGAGTTTGTCGCCTTCCAGTGTGTTCGCACGCTGGCTATCGAGGAGGATCGAATGAGAAACCTGATTGGCCGATTTTCGGGTGCGGTAGTGCTCGCGGCGGCGGCCGTGGCGTTCGCAACGCCGGCCACGAGCTGGGCCGACCCGCCGAACTGCCAGCCTGGCGAGTACTGGGACGGCTACAGCAATGTCTGTCGACCGGTCGGTCAGGGCCCGGCGCTCAACTGTCCTCCGGGCCAGTGGTGGGACCCGAATGGCAATGTCTGCCGCGACTTGGGACACACGGCGGCCGGCTGATTTCGGGGTTCGTAGCCGGGGCGTGACCCCGATAGGCTGCTGAGGTGTCCGCCGTCGAACAGAGTCGTCATCTGGTCACCGAAATCCCCGGCCCGGCATCGCAGGAACTCGCCAAGCGCCGCGCCGCGGCGGTGTCGCACAGTGTGGGCAAGACCGTGCCGGTATTCGCCGCGCGCGCGGCGGGCGGAATCGTCGAAGACGTCGACGGTAACCGGTTCATCGACCTGGGCTCGGGGATCGCGGTCACCACCATCGGCAGCTCCGCTCCGCGGGTGGTCGACGCCGTGCGCGCTCAGGTCGCCGACTTCACCCACACCTGCTTCATGGTGACGCCGTATGAGCAGTACGTTGCGGTCGCCGAACACCTCAACCGACTCGCCCCCGGCTCGGGTGAGAAACGCTCGGTGCTGTTCAACTCCGGCGCCGAGGCGGTGGAGAACGCCGTCAAGATCGCCCGCTCCTACACCCGCAAAGACGCGGTGGTGGCTTTCGACCACGCCTATCACGGCCGCACCAACATGACGATGGCGCTGACCGCGAAATCCATGCCGTACAAGAGCGGATTCGGTCCGTTCGCGCCGGAGATCTACCGCGCGCCGCTGTCCTACCCATACCGGGACGGGCTGATCGACAAGGAAATAGCGACCGACGGCGGACTGGCCGCCCAGCGGGCCATCGACGTCATTGCCAAACAGGTCGGCGCCGACAACCTGGCCGCCGTCGTGATCGAACCCATCCAGGGCGAAGGCGGATTCATCGTCCCGGCGGAGGGGTTCCTGCCCGCGCTGCTGGACTGGTGCCGGGAAAACAATGTGGTCTTCGTCGCCGACGAGGTGCAGACCGGCATCGCCCGGACCGGCGCCATGTTCGCCTGCGAGCACGAGGGCATCGAGCCCGACCTGATCTGCATCGCCAAGGGCATCGCCGACGGCCTGCCGCTATCGGCCGTCACCGGTCGCGCCGAGATCATGGACGCCCCGCATCTCGGCGGCGTCGGGGGGACCTTCGGCGGCAACCCGTTGGCCTGTGCGGCAGCGCTGGCCACCCTCGAGACCATCGAAGCCGATGGGCTCATCGAGCGAGCCCGGCAGGTTGAACGGCTGATGAAGGACCGGCTGCTGGCGCTGCAAGCCGCCGACGACCGCATCGGCGACGTGCGCGGCCGTGGAGCGATGATCGCCGTCGAGTTCGTCAAGCCTGGCAGCGCCGAACCCGATGCCGAGTTGACCAATGCGCTGGCCACCGCCGCCAATGCCGCCGGCGTCATCGTGTTGACGGCGGGCACGTTCGGCAACGTCGTGCGGTTCCTGCCGCCGCTGACAATCAGCGACGAGCTGCTCATCGAAGGTCTCGAGGTGCTGGCCGGTCTGCTGGCCAAGCTGTAGAGCGAAGGCAGCGCCCGGTTGTCACATCTGCCACACCGGTCTCGGCTGAGAAGGATGCGACGATGTGCCCGCCTTGTAGCGACAACTGGCCTGGTGGCGTAATGCCAAGACCCGTTTGTGGATTCGGTGCTCGGTGCCGCGTGGCATCCAACCGGGGCCGTACCGACCGCGTCCGAGCCGGCGCACCCGGCCGTATCCCATCTCCCAGCGCAACGCATCCGAAATGGACTTCGACGACCGCCCGCCCACGGCAAAGCCGTGCCGTGCCAGTGCGTCGGCCAACTCGGCGATGCTCGCCGGGCCGTGGCTAAACAGGTGCATCGTCAATGCGTAGCGGAGCTCGGTTCCCCGCAACTGAAGCCCGTCGTTCATCATCGGACCCTTGCACGCAGGTCCGACATCGACCCGCTTGGTTCTCAAGAGTTGTCGCTGTGAGGTGGGCACATGGACACCACGCCCGGACGCGGTGACGGATGTGGCAGACGGGACGTCGGCGGCCCGACTGGGTCGCGTGCGCCGGCAGGTGGCGCTTGTCACGGCCAATGCCTATCAGGAATATCGTTACCTTTGCTAACGTAGTACCCATTACGTGCAGCGTGGCACCGGTAGATTTCCCCAATTCGTAAAGTTGCGAGGTTCAGGTATGTCGATCGAGATCCAGGAAGAGCAGGAACGCCGCGTCGCGGAGTTGGCCGCCAACGACCCCGAGTTCGCGGCCGCGCGACCAGATGCAGCTGTCAGCGCGGCCATCGAGGCGGCCGATCAGCGCTTCGCGCAGGTGACCAGGGCCGTGCTGGATGGCTACTCCGATCGGCCGGCCCTGGCTCAGCGGGCGTTTGAGCTGGTCAAAGACCCACAGACCGGACGCACATCAGCCAAGCTGCTCCCCTGGTTCGACAAAGTCACCTACGGCGAGTTGGCCGACCGCGTCGACGAGTTGTCCCGCGCGTTGACCAACGGCCTGATCACGGCCGGTGACCGGGTCTGCGTGCTGGGATTCACCAGCGTCGACTACACCACGATCGACGTCGCGCTCGTCCGCGTCGGCGCCGTCTCGGTGCCACTGCAGACCAGCGCGGCCGTCGCGCAACTGCAGGCGATCGTCCAGGAGACCGAGCCCACCGTTTTCGCCGCCAGCGTCGACCACTTGTCCGACGCGGTCGACGTGATTCTCAGCTCCGCCGAGGCGGGCCACGCGCCCCGACGGCTGGTGGTCTTCGACTACCGCAGCGAACTCGACGACAACCGTGAGGCGCTGCACAATGCCCACGATCGACTGGCCGATCTCGCACTGACCATCGAAACCCTCAATGAGGTGCGCGAGCGCGGCGCGCAACTACCCGCGGCTGCTACCGCCGAGGCCCGCGAGGACGACCCGCTGGCGCTGCTGATCTACACCTCGGGCAGCACCGGTGCACCCAAGGGCGCGATGTACCCGCAGAGCAACGTCGCCAAGATGTGGAACCGGTCCACCAAGAACTGGTTCGGGCCCAGCGCCGCGTCAATCACCCTCAACTTCATGCCGATGAGCCACGTGATGGGCCGCGGCGTCCTCTACGGCACGCTCGGCAACGGCGGCACCGCCTACTTCGCCGCCAAGAGCGACCTGTCGACGCTGCTGGAGGACCTGCGCCTGGTGCGACCCACCGAGTTGAACTTCGTCCCCCGCATCTGGGAGATGCTGTACAGCGAGTACCAGAGCGAGATCGGGCGCCGGATAGCCGCAGGCGCCGACCGTCAGGCGGTCGAGTCTCAGGTGCTGGCCGAGGTCCGCCAAGAACTTCTCGGCGGGCGTTACATCTTCGCGATGACGGGCTCGGCCCCGACCTCCCCCGGACTGCGGAGCTGGGTCGAGTCGCTGCTCGAGATGCATCTGCTGGACGGCTACGGCTCCACCGAGGCCGGCATGGTGTTGTTCGACGGCGAGATCCAGCGTCCGCCGGTGATCGACTACAAGCTGGTCGACGTGCCGGATCTGGGCTACTTCGCCACCGACCGGCCCTATCCACGCGGTGAGCTGCTGCTGAAGACAGGGAACATGTTCCCCGGCTACTACAAGCGGGCCGAGACCACCGCCGGTGTGTTCGACGACGACGGCTACTACCGCACCGGGGACGTCTTTGCCGAGACCGCTGCCGACCGGTTGGTGTACGTCGACCGGCGTAACAACGTGCTGAAGCTTGCGCAAGGCGAGTTCGTGACCCTTGCCAAGCTGGAGGCGGAATTCGGCAACAGCCCGCTGGTACGCCAGATCTACCTCTACGGCAACAGCGCCCAGCCTTACCTGCTGGCGGTCGTGGTGCCGACCGACGAGAACGCGTCGAAGTCCGCGATCGCCGAGTCGCTACAGAACGTCGCGAAAGTGGCCGGCCTGCAGTCCTACGAGGTGCCGCGTGACTTCATCGTCGAGACCACGCCGTTCACCCTGGAGAACGGCCTGCTGACCGGGATCCGCAAGCTGGCGTGGCCGAAATTGAAGCAGCACTACGGCGAGCGGTTGGAACAGCTCTATGCCGACTTGGCCGAAGGCCAGGCCAACGAGCTGTCCGAACTGCGTCGCAGCGGCGCCGACGCGCCGGTGCTGCAGACCGTCAGCCGGGCCGCCGCGGCCATGCTCGGTGCGGCCAAGTCCGACCTGACACCCGATGCCCACTTCACCGACTTGGGCGGAGACTCGTTGTCCGCGTTGACATTCGGCAACCTGCTACGTGAGATCTTCGACGTCGACGTGCCGGTGGGTGTGATCGTCAGCCCGGCCAACGACCTGCAGGCCATCGCCGACTACATCGAGGGCGAGCGGCAGGGCACCAAGCGTCCCAGTTTCGCCGCGGTGCACGGCCGCGACGCGGTCGAGGTGCACGCTGCCGACCTGACGCTGGACAAGTTCCTCGACGAGGCGACGCTGGCCGCCGCAGCCACTCTGCCGAAGGCCGGCAGCGAGGTGCGGACGGTGTTGCTGACCGGCGCGACCGGCTTCCTCGGTCGCTACCTGGCGCTGGAATGGCTCGAGCGGATGGACTTCGTCGACGGCAAGGTGATCGCCCTGGTGCGCGCGAAGTCCGATGACGATGCCCGTGCGCGGCTGGACAAGACGTTCGACAGCGGCGACCCGAAGCTGCTCGAGCACTACCAGCAGCTTGCCGCCGACCACCTCGAAGTCATCGCCGGCGACAAGGGCGAAGCCAACCTCGGCCTGGACTTGCAGACCTGGCAACGGCTGGCCGACACTGTCGACCTGATCGTCGACCCGGCCGCCTTGGTGAACCACGTGCTGCCGTACAGCGAACTGTTCGGCCCCAACGCCTTAGGCACTGCCGAGCTGATCAAGATCGCGCTGACCACCAAGATCAAGCCGTACACCTACGTGTCGACGATCGGTGTGGGCGACCAGATTCAGCCCGGAAAGTTCGTCGAGGACGCCGACATCCGGGAGATCAGCGCCACCCGCCAGATCAACGACGGCTACGCCAACGGTTACGGCAACAGCAAGTGGGCCGGCGAGGTGCTGCTGCGCGAGGCCAACGACCTGTGCGGCCTGCCGGTCGCGGTGTTCCGCTGCGACATGATCCTGGCCGACACCAGCTATGCGGGCCAGCTGAACCTGCCGGACATGTTCACCCGGCAGATGCTCAGCCTGGTCGCCACCGGTATCGCGCCCGGCTCGTTCTACGAGCTCGACGCGGACGGCAACCGGCAACGCGCCCACTATGACGGGCTGCCAGTGGAATTCATCGCCGAGGCCGTCTCGGAGCTGGGCGCCCAGGTCGTCGACGGCTTCCAGACGTATCACGTGATGAACCCGTACGACGACGGCATCGGCTTCGACGAGTACGTTGACTGGCTGATTGACGCCGGGTACTCGATCCAGCGGGTCGGCGACTATGCAGCCTGGCTGCAACGGTTCGACACGACGCTGCGGTCCCTGCCCGAGCGTCAGCGTCAGTACTCACTGCTGCCGCTGCTGCACAACTACCAGAAGCCGCAGACTCCGCTCAACGGGTCGATGGCACCCACCGATCGGTTCCGCGCCGCGGTGCAAGAAGCGAAAATTGGTCCGGACAAAGACATTCCGCATGTCTCGCAGCCGGTGATCGTCAAATACATCACCGATCTGCAACTGCTCGGGCTGCTCTAGTCGGACGAGCAGACACAGAATCGCCCTAATTCAGGACACATAGGGCGATTTTGCGTCTGCTCGCGCCAATCAGTGGCTGGGAGCGCGGCGGAACAAACTGCCCTTGCCTTCACGCCGGTGACCTTGGGGCGCCGGAGCCACCTCGGTTTCGGCCGACTCTGCGAAAGCATCGAAGCTGCCCGAGTCCACCGTCGGCGAAAGGTCGGCCTGCTGCGCCAATTCCACGTCACGCGCCGTCCGGATCGTCACGCGAGCCAAAACGGCTCCACCGAGGAAGACGATCAGCGCGCCCAACCCGGAGAAGGACGCAATCTCGACCACCGCACGCTTGGCATCCGTGGAAGCGGTCGGCTGGCCGATGTAGCCGAGCCGCAGCGTCGACGCCAGCGTCCGGCCGACGACAAACCACGCGCCCCCGATTACCGCGAGCCAGCCGCCGAACATCGCCGTCGCTCGGTTTCCGGAAGTCAGCAGCAGGAAACCGCCCAGCGCGGTGATCACTCCGGGAAACACCTGCAGCCATGCACGTGCTGTGCTCCACACCCAGGGCTGATCGGGTGGGTAGGCGAAATGGAAGTAAGGGCCGACGAAGGGGATCAATGCCCCCCATGCGCCGAGGACGAGTAGCAGCAGACCGCTCACCGCACCACGGCTGCGCGGCATGTGCAGACTGCCGAAGCCTGACCGCGAGTCATTCATTTTTCGAGTTCTCCTCAAACAGTGGACACCAGGGTGTCGAGCGCGTGCTGAGTACCCATACGCGCTGGCTATATAACCCGGGCGCGGTCGACGCGCGTGCCACGCTAACCGCTGCGCCTTAGACCCGCCCTAGAGCGGGTCGGCGCAAACTTCGGTGAGCAACGACGCGATATGGCACTGAAACGGACCGTCCGCGACTTATGAACCGGGCATCCGAAGTCAGCAACGGCTGGATTTTTTCAGGATCTGGCCTAGTGCGTGACGAGACCAATCACCAGCAGGACGACGGCGATCACCGGGAACGTGCCCTGCATCACGGCGGCCCGGGCCTTGTCCGGCGCCGACGCGAGCAATACGACCGCCGCGGCGGCCATCGATCCGACACCGGCGAAGACGAGAGCCGCACCGACTGTCCGGTGCCCCGAGGCGACGGCGACAATGCCTGCGCCGGCGGCAATCGCCAGGAAAAGGTTGTAAAAGCCCTGGTTGAAGGCAAGCAGCTTGGTGGTTTCGGCTTCCTCGGGCGTCGTACCGAATGCTGCGCGGGTGCGTTTGCTGGTCCAGGTCAGCGACTCCATCGTGAAGATGTAGACGTGCAACAACCCGGCCAGACCGGCGAATACCAACGCGGCGGTGATCATTGCGCCTCCTACTCGAACAGCCCCGTCAACGGTAGTGCACGATGCCGAGCCCATCGATGCGTCGGAAATCAGCCCGGTTGGCGGTCACGATCGGGATGCCCAATCGCAGGCTCGCGCAACCGATCCAGAGGTCGTTGCTGCCGATCAGTTCGCCACGGCGACGTAGCTCTCGTACCACTCTCGCGTAAACCAACGCGGTCTGCTCATCAATCGCAACGAGGGTGTGGGTTTCGCGCATGGCAGTGACGACCGGGTGTTCAGCCTGGTCAAAACCTTCCGCGAACTCTCCCAATGCGATCGTTGAAAGGAACAGCTCGGCATCAGGCGAGCGTTTGAGGAACTGGTGCGCGGCGCCGTCGTCATTACCCGCGGATCGCTCCCGTTGCAGGTCGATGAGAAATGTTGTGTCAACGCTCAGCCGGAGCGCCATCGGTCCTCGGGCGGTGTGTCGGCGAGTTGTGCTTCATCGAGGCGGGTGAGAACGTCGTCACCGATCGTGGGTAGCTCAGCGAGTGCTTCGAGAAGTGCTGCGGCCGTGGGCACTTCGTTGCGCCAGTGGGCACGCTTTATGACGTGAGAGAACGATTCGTTCGGCAAACGCCGAGCGGCGCGAAGGCGCTCGTATGCCTCGAGATCAATCGATATCGTCTTAGTGGGCATAATGCATGTATACATGCATGGCCCTGTGCGTGCAATGGGCCTGCTTGCGATAGTCAGCGGGTGGGTGATCAGAGATCCCCGTGGGCCACCAGTCGGTTACTCGAACAGGCCCGGCCGGCCGAACCCGCCGGCTCCGGCGGGCGGCACCAGACCCAGATGTATCCATGCCTGCGGGGTGGCGACCCGGCCGCGCGGCGTGCGCGCGATCATGCCGGCGCGCACCAGGAAAGGCTCACACACTTCTTCCACGGTGGTGGCCTCCTCGCCGACGGCGACCGCCAGCGTCGACACGCCGACCGGGCCACCGCCGAAGCTGCGGGTCAGCGCCGTCAACACCGCCCGGTCCAGCCGGTCGAGGCCGAGCTCATCGACGTCGTAGACCGCCAGCGCGGACTTGGCGACGTCGCGGGTGATCACGCCGTCGGCACGCACCTCGGCGAAGTCACGGACCCGGCGCAGCAGCCGGTTGGCGATCCGCGGGGTGCCGCGAGAGCGTCGCGCGATCTCCGCTCCGGCCTCCGCACCCAGCTCGATACCCAAAATTCCCGCCGAACGGGCCAGAACGCGCTCTAGCTCGGAAGGCTCGTAAAAGTCCATGTGCGCGGTGAACCCGAACCGGTCGCGCAGCGGGCCGGTCAGCGCACCGGACCGGGTGGTCGCGCCGACCAGCGTGAACGGCGCCACATCGAGCGGAATCGATGTCGCCCCAGGGCCTTTGCCGACGATGACGTCGACGCGGAAGTCCTCCATCGCCAGATAGAGCATCTCCTCGGCGGGGCGGGCGATGCGGTGAATCTCGTCGATGAACAACACGTCATGCTCGACGAGGTTGGACAGCATCGCGGCCAGGTCACCGGCGCGTTCGAGTGCCGGCCCCGACGTCACCCGCAGCGCCGAGCCCAGCTCGGCGGCGATGATCATCGCCAACGACGTCTTGCCCAACCCGGGCGGGCCGGACAGCAGGATGTGATCCGGTGTGCCGCCGCGGTTCTTGGCGCCCTCGATGACCAGCTGCAGCTGTTCACGCACCCGCGGCTGACCGATGAACTCCCGCAACGAATGCGGCCGCAGGCTGGCATCGACGTCGCCTTCACCGACGGTCAGGGCGGCGGAGACCTCCCGGTCTTCGTCGTCTTCATCTTCGTCGAAGCGACTCACTTGTTGCCCAACATCGACAACGCGGACCGCAGCGCGGTCGAGGTGGTGGCCTCGGCGTCGGCCGCCAAGACCTTGTCGGTGGCCTCCTCGGCCTGCTTGGCCGCAAAGCCAAGGCCCACAAGGGCTTCCACGACGGGACCCCTGACGCT
>NZ_DASXEP010000049.1:0-20604 GCF_036490025.1 Mycobacterium sp.
CCGCTGATCGCCGCCAACCGGGCGGAGTTGACCGCCTTGGTGTCCAACAACTTCCTCGGCCAAAACACCGGAGCGATCGCCCAGAACGAGGCCGAGTACCTGGACATGTGGATCCAGGACGCGCTGGGCATGGACACCTACAACCTGAGCTCCACGTCCGCCAGCGGCGCGCTGCCCGCACAAAGCGTTGCGCCGATGGTGACCAGTGGCGCGAGCCCGGCGGCGGCACTCGCCGGCGCCGCGGCGCCAGCCGACGCAACCAGCGACGCCTTCCTTACGGCGATCCTCAACGCCGTTGCGGCCCTTTTTGGCGGCCCGTCGGATGGCCTGACGGGCTTGTCCGGGTTTGACGCCTGGCTCCCAACGACGATAGCTGCGATCGCCGCCAATCCCACCGCCGCGCTGCTTCCGGTGCAGGGCGTCTACTACATGGGCATGTTGGGCAGCACGCCCGCTCGTATGTTCATGAGCGGCGGCAGCGGTGGCGGTGCCAGCGCCGGCGCCGGCGCCGGCACGCTGGCCAGCATGCAGGAATCGCTGCTGGACAACGTCTCCAAGCTGGTCGACGGCAAGGCCGCAACCGTGATGAGCGGGGTGGGCGGCCAGCTGTCCAAGTGGGGAGCAGGGATCCAGGCCTCGATGGCCTCGGCAATGCACGCCGGCGGGCTGTCGGTGCCGAACGCCTGGCACACCGGTGTCCCCGGTGCGGAGGTCGTCCACGCCGGCCCGACGCTGCCCGCCAACAGCGTCGCCGCCCCCAGCATGACGACCGGCCTGCCCAGCAGCCCGTTCTCTCAGGGACTGATGGGTGCACTGGCCGGACGCGGTATGAGCGCCATGGGTTCCAAAGTCGCCGCCAAAGTGATGCCACGCTCGCCAGCGGGCGGGTAATCCCTTGCCCCACAGCGTATTAACTCTTAGAACGCCACGATAAGGAGAAGGACATGCCCACACGTTTTATGACTGACCCGCATGAGATGCGGTCGATGGCGGGCCGTTTCGACGTGCACGCCCAAACCGTCGAGGATGAGGCCCGCAAGATGTGGGCCTCGAGTCAGAACATCGCCGGGGCGAGCTGGAGCGGGATGGCCCAAGCCACCTCCTTCGACACCATGGGCCAGATGAACACCGCCTTCCGCAACATCGTCAACATGCTGCACGGGGTGCGCGACGGGCTGATCCGCGACGCGAACAACTACGAGTCCCAAGAGCAGGCCTCTCAGCAGATCCTGTCCAGCTAGCCGATCACCGAAACCTCATAGGAGAACACTCATGTCGATCAACTACCAGTTCGGTGATGTCGATGCCCACGGCGCGCTGATCCGCGCCCAGGCCGCCAACCTGGAAGCCGAACACCAGGCCATCGTGCGCGATGTACTGGCCGCCGGCGACTTCTGGGGCGGCTCAGGCTCGGTGGCCTGCCAGGAATTCATCACCCAGTTGGGCCGCAACTTCCAGGTCATCTACCAACAAGCCAACGCTCATGGCCAAAAGGTGCAAACCGCCGGCAACAACATGAACAGCACCGACTCCGCCGTCGGCTCCAGCTGGGCCTAACCCCAACGGCGGCAGCAGCATTCCGAACACATGCCGTCAGGGCTGCGACGTTGGCCTTGCGCGGCGAGTCGACCCAATATGACGCCGGCGTGGTGACGCGGGCAATCTCGCGCTGCTTCGCCCACACTGGTAGTCACCTCGGTCCAGAGGAAAGGAGAGCCGCGTCATGCAGACGCTGAGTATCGCGGAGTTCACGCTGCGACTTGGGGTGGGACTCGGCTGTGGCGCCCTCATCGGAATCGAGCGGCAATGGCAGGCCCGGCGGGCCGGGCTGCGGACCAACGCGCTGGTAGCCACGGGCGCGACGCTGTTCGTGCTTTACGCGGTCGCTACCAACGACAGCAGCCCGACCCGGGTGGCGTCCTATGTGGTCTCCGGGGTCGGCTTCCTCGGTGGTGGGGTGATCCTGCGCGAGGGGTTCAATGTGCGCGGGCTCAACACCGCGGCGACGTTGTGGTGCTCGGCTGCGGTCGGCGTCCTCGCGGCCGGCGGGCATCTGGTGTTCGCGCTGATCGCGACAGGCACTGTGGTCGCGATTCACCTGCTCGGACGTCCGCTGGGTCACCTGATCGACCACGGCGACAGTGTGGTGGAGGAAGACGAAGACGACCAGCCTTATCAGCTGCAGCTGATCTGTCGGCCCAAGTCCGAAAAGTATGCGCGAGCGCAGATTGTCCAGCGCACCGGTGGCGGCGGCGACCGCTTGGTGTTGCGTGGCATCCACACTGGACGCACGGGCGACGACAGCGTCGCGTTGACCGCCTACCTACTCAGCGACGGCCATGCGCCGTCCAGGCTGGAACAGCTCGTCGCCGAACTGTCTTTGCAAGAAGGCGTTCAGGCGGTGCACTGGTACGCCGGCGATGAGGACGAGCCCATGCCCCGGGCGCCCCACACGGATTAGCCTGATCAGTTTCGAAGCACAGGCCACCGCCGTCGTAGGCTGTGGGATGTGAATGCGATCGCCGGATTCTTATCCGTTCTGCCGGAGCAGATGCGGGACCCGGTGTTATTTGCGATTCCGTTCTTTCTTCTACTGTTGATTCTGGAGTGGACGGCGGCCCGCAAGCTCGAGAGCATCGAGCAATCGGGCCGCCCGAATTCGGGCGCATACCTGAGCGCCGATTCGTGGGCGAGCATCCGGATGGGATTGATCTCGGTGGCCACCACCGCGGGCTGGAAGTTCATCGCCGTGCTCGGATACGCGGCGATCTACGCCTACCTGGCTCCCTGGCAGTTACCGGCGACGCGTTGGTACACCTGGGTGATCGCGATCCTCGGTGTCGATTTGCTCTACTACTGCTATCACCGCATGGCGCACCGGGTTCGGCTGATCTGGGCCACCCACCAGGCCCACCACTCGAGTCAGTACTTCAACTTCGCCACCGCACTGCGCCAGAAATGGAACAACAGCGGCGAGATTCTGATGTGGATACCGTTGCCGCTATTGGGTATTGCGCCGTGGATGGTTTTCTTCAGCTTCTCGATCAACCTGATCTATCAGTTCTGGGTGCACACCGAACGGATCGGCAGAATGTGGGCGCCTTTCGAATTCGTCTTCAACACGCCCTCTCATCATCGCGTGCACCACGGCATGGATGCTGAATACCTCGACAAGAACTACGGCGGGATCTTTATTGTCTGGGATCGGCTGTTAGGCAGCTTCCGGCAAGAGACGTTTCGTCCGCACTACGGGTTGACCAAGCAGGTGACTACCTTCAAGGTCTGGAAACTCCAGATTCACGAATACCTGTCTATCGCCAGAGATTTCCGGTCGGCGACGCGTCTGCGCGACCGGCTCGGCTACGTCTTCGGGCCGCCCGGGTGGCAGCCGGCATCCGCCGCCCGGCCCGGGGCCCGCACTCCGCTGACGCCGTCTCGGTAGTCGCCCCGGACCTGGCGAGTCCTTCTTAGTTCATCCAGCGTTTTTATTACCGCGAGCCGAAAGCCCCCATGGCTAAGCCAATATCAGTAAGTTCGACGACGGAGGCCGGAATCCGCCAGGCCGTGACGACGAGGAGGAATGCAGTGGGAGACACGCTCACCGAGGGACAAAAACTTGTCAAAGGTGAATCACTTACCTCGAGCAACGGGGCCTACACCCTGACGTTGCAGGACGACGGGAACTTGGTCCTGGCAGCGCGTGGCCATGCGATCTGGTCGTCGAAGACCAACGGCGAGGACGTGGTCCGCGCCGAGGTCCAAGGCGACGGCAATTTCGTCATCTATACCGCCGACAAGCCGGTGTGGCACACCGACACCAAGGGCAAGAAGAACGTGCGTCTCGTCCTGCAGGACGACCGCAATCTGGTGCTGTACTCCGCCGACGGCGCCGCCTGGTCGAGCAAGACCGAGACCGACGCGCCGCCACCGCCCGAGCCCGAGGCCGCCGCACCGGCAGCCCCAGCCGAGCCCGCGGTTGAGGAAGCCGCCGTCTCGGAGCCCGAGCCCGAGCCGGCGCGGACATACACCGTCGAGTCCGGCGACACGTTGTGGGCGATCTCCGAGCGGTTCTACGGCGACGGCAGCAAGTACCAGGTGATCGCCGATGCCAGCGGCATCTCCAACCCGGACCTGATCCAGCCGGGGCAGGTACTGACCATTCCCTGATCGCGACGGGAGCGTGGCGGCCACAACCGACGCGCTCCCGAACGATCGGATCCGTTGCGTTACGGCGCATCACATCACGTTGGCCCGGTAGCCTGAAAGCCGGCCGGCGCCGCGCCGGCCCCGACGGATCGGAGTCGACGGTGCGCCGTCCGGCAATCCGCGCGTTCGGCGCGACAGTTACCGCCGTGCTGGCGGCTGCCTGCTTTCCCGTCATCGCCAAGGCCGACCCCGTTCTGGTTTTTCCCGGAATGGAAATACGCCAGGGCGGGCACCTGTGCACCCTGGGTTATGTCGACCCGGGATTGCGAGTGGCGTTCACTGCGGGCCATTGTCGGGGCGACGGCCCAGTCTTCGACAAGGACAACAGGGTCATCGGGAACCTCGCGACATTCCGGGACAACACACCCAACGGCGCGTTCGTCAACACCGACCAGCAAATCGCTGATTATGAATCGATCGTGCTGGCCCCGGACGTCGCGGTGAACAACGTCCTGCCCGGCGGACGCATATTGCAGTCGGACCCCGGCTTGGTGGTGACGCCCGGGGAACCTATCTGCCACTTCGGTGTGGTCAGCGGCGAGAGCTGCGGGACCGTCGAGAGCGTCAACAACGGCTGGTTCACCATGGGGCACGGCGCCATCAGCCAGCAGGGCGACTCCGGCGGACCGGTCTACCTCACCAGTGGCCCCGGACCCGCCCGGATGGTCGGCATCTTCAACAGCGTGTGGGGCGATTTGCCGGCCGCGGTGTCATGGCAGTCCACCACCCAGGAGGTCCGCCAGGACGTCGGCATCGGCGGCCCGTCGATCTAGCAATCAGCCCACACCAGCCAGCGCGAACACCGGGATCGACGGCGCTGCAGCCCGTAACTGCTCATCGCCGGAATCCGGGGTCAACCCCGCGATGTGGCCCTTGACTTCCCAGTACCACCTGTCCAGATACTTCCGGAGTAGCTCCGGTTTGTCCGCATCGCCCACTTCGGTGGCCCGGAATCTGCGACGTCGCCAACGCGGCCCCATCTCGACCGCACCGGCCGCCCGGAGATTGCGCACCCACTGGGTGGTGCCGCGCGGCGAGACCAGGTAGTCGAGGCCGTCGATGGTCAGCACGTTGACCACCACGTGGCGAATCCGGCCCGTCTTGCGGCCACGGACCCTCAGGGCCCGGGTGCCGGCGATGCTGAGGCCGAGTTCAGCCAGCCAGCGGACCAGCGTATTGGCGGCTATCGCCGCGCGATGGGGTTCGTCGTATCGCACCGACATGATGCACATCCTTTCGGAAGACTCGGTGAGAGAGCGGTGCTCTCGCTAGAAAGACCCTGGCACAACGCCGCCGGAAAAACAAGAGCACTGATCTCCTTCGTGTCACACTGGCCAAATGGCGAAGCGACGCGACTCACGTGAACGCATCGAAGCGCGGATCATCGAGCTCGGCCGTCGCCATCTGGTCGAGCACGGCGCGAGCGGGTTGTCGCTGCGCGCCATCGCCCGTGATCTGGGGATGGTGTCATCGGCGGTATATCGATACGTTTCCAGCCGCGATGAGCTGCTGACGTTGCTGCTGGTCGACGCGTATTCCGAGCTCGCCGACGCGGTGGATGGCGCCCGCGACGCCATGCCGGAGGTGTGGAGCGATGACGCGGTCGCCATCGCGCACGCGGCCCGCAGCTGGGCGATCGCCCACCCGGCCAGCTGGGCGCTGTTGTACGGCAGCCCTGTGCCCGGCTACCACGCACCGGCCGAGCGGACGGTCGGCCCCGGTACGAGGGTGGTCGGCGCGTTGTTCGATGCTGTCGCGGCCGGCATCGCGACCGGCGACATCAAATTGACGGATTACCATGCACCACAACCGATATCGTCAGACTTTGATCGGCTCCGGCAAGAGTTCGGGTTTCCCGGCGACGATCCCGTCATCGCTAAATGTTTTGCAATCTGGGCCGGCGTCGTGGGCGCGATCAGTCTCGAGGTGTTCGGGCAATACGGCGGCGACACGCTGAGCGACCCGCAGGCGGTATTCGATACCCAGGTGCGGCTGCTGGTCAGCGTGCTGAACCAGCCCGACCTCGGGGCGCAGACGTTCGGGGCACCATCCCCGAACTAGAACGTGTTCAGGGTGAGCTTCGGCGCCACGCCTGCCTCGCGGTGGCAACATCATCCCGGTGGTTTCTGCCGGGGTCGACGCTGCGTTATTCTGCGAAGCGATGAGTCTTTCCTTCGGGTCGCCGGTCCAGGTCGCCTGGGCGACCCACGACTTGGATGTCACGGAAACGGCCCTCACCGGCCTGTTAGGGGTCAAGAAATGGATCCGGCTGCCCGATGTCCACTTCGCGCCGGACACCTGTAGCTATCTGGGCCACCCGGCCGATTTCGTGGCCAACATTTCGCTGAGCTATCTCGGCGACATGCAACTCGAGCTGATCGAACCGGTCCGCGGCCCTAATATCTATAGTGACTTTCTGCGGGACAGCGGAGCGGGTCTGCACCACATTTGCGTCGAGGCCGACAGCCCCGAGGCCTTCGATGCCGCGCTGGCCTCAGCTGCCGAACAAGGAGCAGCTGTGGCACAACAGGGCGTGATGCCCGGTGGCTTGCGGTTCGCCTATCTGTCCGCGCCGCAATCCGGGGTTCCGTTCCTGGAGATCGCGCACTTCTCAGCCGAGATGCGGCAGTTCTTCGACTACATCAAGCAGGAGCAGCGATAGGGTGAGTACCGATATCCCAGCAACCTTCAGCGCTGAGGACGTGACGTCCTGGTCGGACGATGTGGACGTGGTGGTGGTCGGCTTCGGCATCGGCGGCGGTTGCGCCGCCGTCAGCGCCGCCGCCGCGGGCGCGCGGGTACTGGTGCTGGAGCGCGCGGCCGCGGCCGGCGGCACCACCTCGCTTGCCGGCGGGCACTTCTATCTCGGCGGCGGCACGGCGGTCCAACAGGCGACCGGGCATCTCGACTCGGCCGAGGAGATGTACAAGTATCTGGTCGCGGTGTCGCGTGAGCCCGATCATGAGAAGATCCGCGCCTACAGCGACGGCAGCGTCGAGCACTTCAACTGGTTGGAGGACTTGGGTTTTCGGTTCGAACGCAGCTTCTACCCGGGCAAAGTAGTCGTTCCACCGGGCACCGAAGGCCTGAGCTATACCGGCAACGAAAAGGTGTGGCCGTTCTGCGAGCAGGCGATGCCGTCGCCGCGCGGGCATTCCGTGCCGGTGCCCGGCGAACTCGGTGGTGCGGCGATGGTGATCGATCTGCTGCTCAAACGCGCCGACGAGCTGGGTGTGCAGATCCGATACGAGACCGGCGCGACCAACCTGGTCCTGGACGCCGATGGCACCGTGGTCGGCGTCGTCTGGAAACACTTCACCGAAACCGGCGCGGTCAAAGCCAACTCCGTCATCATCGCCGCCGGTGGTTTCGCGATGAACCCGGAGATGGTCGCCGAATACACTCCCGCACTGGGCCAGTCGCGGCGCACCAAACACCACGGCCTGGTGGCGCCCTACATCCTGGGCAACCCCAATGACGACGGACTGGGCCTGAGAATGGGCGTCTCGGCGGGGGGCGTCGCTGAGAACATGAACGAAAAGTTCATCACCGCGGCGGCGTATCCGCCCGAAGTCCTGCTGACCGGTGTCATCGTGAACAAGGAGGGCAAGCGCTTCGTCGCCGAGGACTCCTACCATTCGCGCACATCGGCTTTCGTGCTGGAGCAGCCGGACCAGACCGCGTATCTGATCGTCGACGAAGCTCATACCGAGATGCCCGCGATGCCGTTGATCCGGTTCCTCGACGGCTACGAGACGATCAGCGAATTGGAGACAGCGCTCGATATCCCCGCGGGCAGCGTCGCGGCGACATTGAACCGCTACAACGAGTTTGCCGCCAAAGGCGAGGATCCGGATTTCCACAAGCAGCCGGAATATGTTGCGCCGCAAGACCATGGGCCGTGGGCCGTATTCGACCTGTCACTCGGACGGGCGATGTACTCCGGATTCACGATGGGCGGTCTGGCAGTCACCGTCGACGGCGAAGTGCGACGCAGCGACGGCGGAGTCGTCCCGGGCCTGTACGCCGTCGGGGCATGCGCGTCCAACATCGCCCAGGACGGCAAGGGATACGCCAGCGGCACACAGCTAGGTGAAGGATCGTTCTTCGGGCGCCGCGCGGGCACCCACGCGGCCGGCAACCGCTAGACCGGCGCCGGCTGTCTGCTCACCGGCCCGAGGCGCCACGGGCCGCCGCCGAGCAGTTCCAAGTGCCGATTGTGGAACAGCTCCACGGCCGGTCGATGACTGACACTGACCACCACGGAATCCGGTAATGCGTTGTGCAGCAACTGATAAAGCGCGTGTTCGAGCCCTTCGTCAAGTGCCGACGTGCTTTCGTCGAGGAACACCGCCTTGGGTTTGGTGAGCAGGATGCGCGCGAAGGCCACCCGCTGTTGCTCACCGGGGGACAGCACTTTGGCCCAGTCCCGCACCTCGTCGAGACGCTGGCTCAGCGGTGCCAGCGCAACCTTTGTCAGCGTCTCCTGCAACGTCTCGTCGGAGATCTCAGCCGGTGAATTCGGATAGCACACCACCGTGCGGAGCGTGCCCAGCGGCACATACGGCAACTGCGACAAGAACATCGTCTCGTTGTCTCCGTCCGGACACCGCAGTGTCCCCGAGGCGTACGGCCACAATTCGGCAAGGCTGCGCAGCAGAGTGGTCTTGCCGGCGCCGGACTGACCGGTAATCACCAGCGACTGACCGGATTCCAACCGCACGTCCAGCGAGTCGACAAGCGGGTCACCGTCGGGTGTGCGCACCTCCACGCCGTCGAACTCGACGGACCCGTCGTCGGTGGGCCGCGTCAGCACCGCGGGCAGGTCCCGGCCCTTGTCATTGGCGTCGATCAAACCGTGCAAACGGATGATCGCCGCACGGAAGGCGGCGAAGGCGTCATAGTTGTTTCGGAAGAACGACAGTGAGTCCTGGATCTCACCGAAGGCGGTTGCCGTCTGCGTGACGTCGCCGAGGGCAATCTGACCGGCAAAAAGCCTCGGTGCCTGAACGATCCACGGCAGCGGCACAATCGTCTGCGACATCGACCAGTTCCAGCCGTTGAACAAGATCGTCCGGCGGACAAACCGACGGTAGTTACCGATGATCGGGGTGAAGCGTCCCCACAGCGTCGTCCGCTCGACCCGTTCACCCCGATAGAACCCCACCGCCTCGGCAGCGTCGCGGAGTCGAACCAGCGCGTACCGAAACGCGGCATTGAGCCTTTCGTTGTCGAAGCTGAGCCAAATCAACGGCCGGCCGAGCCAGAATGCAACGACGGTCGAGATCACCACGAAGACGATGACGATCCAGAACATCGCGCGTGGCAGCCCGATGCCGAGCACGTCCAGAGGCCCGGACAGATTCCAGAGGATCGCGGCGAACGAGACGACCGATACCACCGCGCGCACCGCTCCGAACAACAAGGTGTTGGCCGTCTCATTGGACGGAATGTTCGGTGTCGCGCCGACGCCTGCGGTGAAGATGTCGACGTCCTGCTGGATACGCTGGTCGGGGTTGTCGATGGTGTCGTCGATGAACAGGTCCCGGTAGTAGGCCCTGCCCTTCAACCAGTCGTCGGTGAGGTGCCCGGTCAGCCACATGCGCCAGCGGATGATGAATCGCTGCGTCAGGTAGATGTCGACCAGTATCCGAGCGATGAATAGCGTTGCGAGCAGGCTGAAGTGAACGAGCGACGTGTAAAAACCATCGATGCCCGATTGCTTGATTTTCTCGTCGCCGGACACGATGCCCCCGAAGGCCGTTTGCAGCGAGCTGAACATGTCATTGCTGAAATAACTGATCAGGACCGTCACGCGGACCGAGAAAAGGACCAACATCAGCAAAGCGGCCAGCTGCAGCCAGACCGGCACGGCGTGCCGCCCGGTGAAGTAGCCGCCGGTGATCCGCCAGTATTGACGGCCCCACCCGGTGAGGAATCGCAGCAAGACCAACACGAGCAGCACGCACACCGCGGCGATCGCCCAGCCTTTGGCCAGCCACCACAGTGACTCGATGGTCGCCCCGGACCAGTCGATCGACGGCTTGAATGGCTTTGGCTCCAAGGTCACGTCTCCTTGCTGACGAGCCTGTCCGGGCAACGTCTTGTGGATGCTTCCCCGCGAAAGTACCGCAGGAGGGCCGATAGGCTGCGCCCATGGGCAACGACGCCGAGGACACCTTCCATGCCGGCCGACTGGTCGCCCGTCGGCTGAAAGCCAGCGGAATCGACACCGTCTTCACCCTGTCCGGCGGTCACTTGTTCTCGATCTATGACGGATGCCGAAGTGAGGGTATTCGCCTGATCGACACCCGCCACGAGCAGACCGCCACGTTCGCGGCCGAAGGCTGGTCGAAGGTGACACGCCAGCCGGGCGTGGCCGCACTGACCGCCGGCCCCGGTGTGACAAACGGCATGAGCGCAATGGCTGCGGCCCAGCAGAACTCGTCGCCGCTACTGGTGCTCGGTGGCCGGGCACCAGCGGGGCGATGGGGGATGGGATCGCTGCAGGAGATCGACCACGTGCCGTTCGTGGCACCGCTGACCCGATTCGCCGCCACCGCGCCGTCGGCCGAGGCGGTCAGCGGGCTGATCGACGACGCGCTGCGGGCCACGGTCGGCGCGCCCTCGGGTGTGGCATTTGTCGACTTTCCGATGGACCACGTCTTCTCCGTCGCCGCCGACGCCGGACAGCCCGGCGCCCTGACCGCGTCGGCGTCGCCAACGCTGCCCGACGGTGACGCGCTCGACCGCGCGGTCAGCCTGCTCGGCGCCGCGCGGCGGCCGGTGATCATGGCGGGCACCAACGTCTGGTGGGGTCATGCCGAATCGGCGCTGCTGCGACTGGCCGAGCAACGTCAGATCCCCGTGCTGATGAACGGCATGGCCCGCGGCACCGTGCCCGCCGACCATCCACTGGCGTTTTCCCGGGCGCGCTCAAAAGCGTTGGGGGAGGCCGATGTTGCGGTCGTAATTGGAGTGCCGATGGATTTCCGGCTGGGCTTCGGCGCGGTATTCGGCCAGGAAACCCAGTTGATCGTGGCCGACCGCGTGCAGCCCGACCGCGACCATCCACGCCCGATCGCCGCCGGGCTCTACGGTGATCTGTCGGCGACCCTGACCGTGCTGGGCGAAACGCCGCGGCCGGATGACCGCGGGCACCAGGAGTGGGTCGCCGAGCTACGCGCGACGGAGACCGCGGCGCGCGAACGTGAACAGGGCGAGCTGGCCGACGACCGCAGCCCGCTGCACCCGATGCGGGTCTATGCCGAACTCGCGCCGCTGCTGGACCGCGACGCGATCGTCGTCGTCGACGCCGGTGACTTCGGCTCGTATGCGGGCCGGGTGATCGACAGCTACGTCCCGGGTGCCTGGCTGGACAGCGGGCCCTTCGGCTGCCTCGGTTCGGGTCCCGGCTACGCGCTGGCCGCCAAGCTGGCCCGACCGGACCGCCAGGTCGTGTTGCTGCAAGGCGACGGCGCCTTCGGGTTCAGCGGCATGGAATGGGACACATTGGTCAGGCACAACGTTCCCGTCGTGTCGGTGATCGGCAACAACGGCATCTGGGCTCTGGAGAAGCATCCGATGGAAGCGCTGTACGGCTACTCGGTGGTGGCCGAACTACGGCCGGCCACCCGCTACGACGAGGTGGTGCGTGCACTCGGTGGGCACGGCGAGCTGGTCTCGGCGCCCGCCGAGCTGAGGCCGGCGTTGACGCGTGCCCTGAGCAGCGGTCTGCCCGCCGTGGTCAACGCGCTCACCGATCCCGACGTCGCTTATCCACGCCGATCCAATCTGGCGTGATGCTATAGCTTCACTTACCGCCTCCTCCTCAGGGCGTCCCGCCCTGCATCGTCACCGGCGGCTTGTACCGTTGACCTGTGCCAAAGACCACCAGCTCGTCGTCCGGCCGGTTGAGCAGTCGCTTCTGGCGACTGCTCGGTGCCAGCACCGAGAAGAACCAAGGCCGCTCGCTGGCCCAGGTCAACGCGTCGGCTGAGTACGACGAGAAAGCCGCCGACCTCGACGACGACCAGTTACGCAAGGCCGCAGGCCTGCTCGATCTCGACGACCTCGCCGACGCCGACGACATCCCGCAGTTCCTCGCCATCGCCCGGGAAGCCGGCGAACGAGCCACCGGGCTGCGGCCGTTCGACGTGCAGCTGCTCGGCGCACTACGGATGCTGGCCGGCGACGTGGTCGAGATGGCAACCGGTGAGGGCAAGACGCTGGCCGGGGCGATCGCCGCCGCGGGCTACGCGTTGGGTGGGCGGCACGTCCACGTCGTCACCATCAACGACTACCTGGCCCGCCGCGATGCCGAATGGATGGCTCCGCTGCTGGAGGCCCTGGGCGTCACCGTCGGCTGGGTGACCGGCGAATCGAGCGCCGAGGAGCGTCGCAAGGCGTACAGGTGCAACGTCACCTATGCGTCCGTCAACGAGATCGGCTTCGACGTGCTGCGCGATCAGCTGGTGACCGACGTCGACGACCTGGTGTCGCCCAACCCGGACGTGGCCCTGATCGACGAGGCGGACTCGGTACTGGTCGACGAGGCGTTAGTGCCGCTGGTGCTGGCCGGAACCAGCCACCGCGAGAAGCCGCGGCTGGAGATCATCCGGCTGGTCGGCGAGTTGCACGCCGGCGAGGATTTCGACACCGACGCCGACAGCCGCAACGTCCATCTGACCGACGCCGGGGCGCACAAACTCGAAAAGCAGCTTGGCGGAATCGATCTCTACTCCGAGGAGCACGTCGGCACCACGCTCACCGAAGTCAACGTCGCGCTGCACGCGCATGTCCTGTTGCACCGCGACGTACACTACATCGTGCGCGACGACGCCGTGCACCTGATCAACGCCTCCCGTGGCCGCATCGCCCAGCTGCAACGCTGGCCCGACGGCCTCCAGGCGGCCGTGGAGGCCAAAGAAGGCATCGAGACCACCGAGACCGGCGAGGTGCTCGACACCATCACCGTGCAGGCCCTGATCAACCGGTACCTGACGGTGTGCGGCATGACCGGAACCGCGTTGGCCGCAGGCGAACAGCTGCGCCAGTTCTACAAGCTCGGTGTTTCCCCGATTGCCCCGAACACACCCAATATTCGCGAAGACGAAACCGACCGGGTCTACATCACGGCTGCGGCGAAAAGCGATGCGATCATCGCGCACATCATCGACATCCACGAAACCGGACAACCCGTCCTGGTCGGTACCCGCGACGTGGCCGAGTCCGAAGAGCTGCACGATCGGCTGCAGCGTCGCGGTGTCCCCGCGGTGGTGCTCAACGCGAAGAACGACGCCGAAGAAGCGGCGGTGATCGCCGAGGCCGGCAAGCTCGGAGCGGTCACGGTGTCCACGCAGATGGCCGGTCGCGGAACCGACATCCGGCTGGGCGGCTCCGATGAGGCCGACCACGAGAAGGTCGTTGAACTCGGTGGTCTGCACGTCGTCGGCACCGGCCGCCATCACACCGAGCGACTCGACAACCAGCTGCGCGGCCGCGCCGGTCGTCAGGGCGACCCGGGTTCGTCGGTTTTCTTCTCCAGCTGGCAAGACGACGTTGCCGCGGCCAACCTCGAGCCCAACAAGCTGCCGACGCAGACCGACGAATACGGCCGCATCGTCAGCACCAAGGGTGCCGGACTGCTCGAGCACGCCCAGCGAGTGGCCGAGGGACGCCTGCTCGACGTGCATGCAAACACCTGGCGCTACAACCAGTTGATCGCCCAGCAGCGCGCCATCATCGTGGAGCGGCGCAACACCCTGCTCAGCACCGCCGCGGCTCGCGAGGAGCTGGCCGAGCTGGCCCCCGAGCGTTACGAGGAACTGTCGGAACAGCTTTCCGAAGAGCAGCTGCAGAAAATCTGCCGGCTGATCATGCTGTATCACCTCGACCGCGGCTGGGCCGACCACCTTGCCTACCTGGCCGACATCCGAGAGAGCATCCATCTGCGTGCCCTGGGACGGCAGAACCCGCTCGACGAATTCCACCGGATGGCCGTCGACGCGTTCGCGTCGCTGGCAGCCGACGCGATCGAGGCGGCCCAGCAGACCTTCGAAACCTCACCGTCGATCGAAGACGAGCCGGGCGTGGATCTGTCCAAGTTGGCCCGTCCAACGTCGACGTGGACTTACATGGTGCACGACAACCCACTCGCGGACGACTCGCTTTCCGCGCTCAGCCTGCCCGGCATCTTCAGATAAGGGATAAGGTCACCGCAGATGAACCGGCCGCCCGGCCACGACCGGCTGTTGACGGCGCCGAACGTGCTCAGCGGACTCCGGCTGGCACTGATCCCGGTCTTCGTGTATCTGCTCCTCCGTGCCCATGCCGACGCGTGGGCTGCGATCATCCTGATTTTCAGCGGCGCGTCCGACTGGGCCGACGGCAAGGTCGCCCGGCTGCTGAACCAATCGTCAAGGCTGGGGGAGTATTTGGATCCCGCCGTCGACCGGCTCTACATGGTGACAGTGCCGATCGTCTTCGGGCTGCGCGGCATCGTGCCGTGGTGGATCATCATCGTCCTGCTGGTCCGCGATGTGCTGCTGGCCGCCGAAATCCCACTGCTGCGCACCCGCGGCATCACCACGTTGCCGGTCATCTACGTCGGCAAGGCGGCGACGTTCGCGCTGATGTCGGCCTTCCCGCTGATCTTGCTTGGCCAGTCGGACGCGCTGTGGAGTCGTGTCGTATTGGCTTGCGGGTGGGCGTTTTTGATCTGGGGCATGTACATGTACCTGTGGTCGTTCGTGGTGTACGCGTGGCAGGTCGTCATGGTGCTGCGCCGGATGCCGCCGGTGAAGGCCCGCGATGGCTGACCAGGCGCTCGGCGGGTACGACCCCTATGCCGGACTCAGCGCACACAATGCGGGACAGCCGCAGCTGATCCCGGTGCCGTCGCTGCTGCGCGCCCTTCTTTCCGAGCACCTGGATCCCGGCTATGCGGCCGCAGCCGCGCGGCGGAACGACACCGCCGAGCAGCACAGCGGTCGAGGCCGTGTGATGGGCTGGTTTTGGCAAGCGCTGGCCGCGTTGTTGGTGGCCACCGTGTTCGCGGCGGCGGTCGCCCAGGCCCGGCTGGTCGCGCCGGGGGTCAGTGCAGCCCAACGGGTGCTGGCCGCCGGCGTGCGCTCCGAAGAGGCGGCGACGAGCGAGCTGACCAGACGCCGCAATACGCTTACGACACAACGCGACGACGTTCAGCGGGCGGCGTTGGCCCAAGACGCCGCAGGCCGGCGGCTGCTCGCCAGCCTCGACCGGCTCAGCCTGGCCGCCGCAAGCACCCCGGTCACCGGTCCGGGACTGAGCGTCAAGGTCACCGACCCGGGCCTCGCACCGAACCTGTCCGATGTGTCCAAACAGCGGGTCGCCGGCAGCCAGCAGATCATCCTCGACCGGGACTTGCAGTTGGTAGTCAACTCGTTGTGGGCCAGCGGCGCCGAGGCGATTTCCGTCGGCGGCGTCCGGATCGGGCCGAACGTGACCATCCGCCAGGCCGGCGGTGCGATTCTGGTCGACAACAACCCGGTCAGCAGCCCGTATGCGGTCCTTGCGGTCGGCCCGCCACATGCCATGCAAGACGTGTTCGACAACAGCCCGGGCTTGCGCCGGCTGCGGCTCCTGGAGACCTCATACGGCGTCGGCCTCGACGTCAGTGCCCGGGACAACCTCACGCTGCCCGCCGGTGCAGTGCGAGAAGTCAAGTTCGCCAAACAGATTGGTTCTTCGTAGTGCGACAAAACCCAGTGCGAGAAAACCTAGTGCGAGAAATCCGAATAGTGGGGGCAGAGCACCGATGATCGGTATCGCAGCGCTGGTCGTCGGTATCGTGCTGGGCTTGGTCTTTCACCCCAGCGTGCCGGAAATCGTTCAGCCCTACTTGCCGATCGCGGTGGTCGCGGCGCTCGACGCGGTCTTCGGCGGGTTGCGGGCCTACCTGGAGCGGATTTTCGACCCGAAGGTCTTCGTGGTCTCGTTCGTCTTCAACGTGTTGGTCGCAGCGCTGATCGTCTACGTCGGGGACCAACTCGGCGTCGGTACACAGCTGTCGACGGCAATCATCGTCGTGCTGGGTATCCGCATCTTCGGCAACACCGCGGCGTTGCGCCGCCGCCTGTTTGGGGCGTAAACGGGTATGAGGCCGACATGAGCGATACCGATCCCGAAGCCGACGAGCCCACCGAAGGGCAGGACGGCGGTGACGGGGCCGCGCAGCACGGGCGGCATGAGCTGGCGCCGCATCAGCCGCAACCCGCGATCGGAGAGCTGCGGCCCCGCGGATTTCTGCGGCGCGGCCGCAATGTCTTCGGCACGCTGGCCCTGATGCTGTGCCTGCTGCTGGGGGCGGCCATCGCCACCCAGGTGCGCCAGACCACTACCGGCGACTCGCTGGACACGGCTCGTCCCGCCGACCTGCTGGTGCTGCTGGATTCCCTGCGTCAACGCGAAGCGACGCTCAGCACCGAAGTCGCCGAACTGCAACGCTCGTTGAACGCCCTGCAGGCATCGGGCAGCGGCGACCAGGCCGCCATCCAGAACGCTCAGGACCGGTTGGCGGCGTTGTCGATCCTGATCGGCACGGTCGGCGCCACCGGTCCCGGTGTCACCGTGCGGATCGACGACCCCGGACCGGGTGTCGCGCCGCAGCCGATGCTCGACGTGCTCGACGAATTGCGGGCGGCCGGGGCCGAGGCTATCCAGATCAGCGATTGGCGCCAGGCGGTGCGGACCGGCGTCGACACCTGGATCGTCGGTGCCCCGGGGGCGCTGACCGTCGACGGCAAAACCCTCGTCCCACCGTATTCGGTTGTCGCCATTGGTGATCCACCGACTCTCGCGGCGGCGATGAACATTCCCGGCGGCGCGGTGGATAGCGTCAAACGCGTTGGCGGCACCATGTCGGTACAACAGGGTGACAAGGTAGACATCACCGCCTTGCGGCAACCAAAACCGCGCCAATACGCTCAGCCAGGAAAATGATCGACCCCGAGTGATCGAGCAGAACAGGAAAATCGTGAGCGAAATCCCACCTGATTTGCACTACACCGCCGAACACGAGTGGATTCGGCGAACCGGAGAAGACTCCGTCCGGGTAGGGATCACGGACTTTGCCCAGGCCGCCCTTGGCGACGTCGTGTTCGTCCGACTGCCTGACGTGGGCACCGACCTGACTGCCGGCGAGGCCTTCGGCGAAGTGGAGTCCACCAAGTCGGTGTCGGACTTGTACGCACCGGTTACGGCGAAAGTCCTTGCCGTCAATGAAGATCTGGAGGCCGGCCCCGAGCTGGTCAACTCCGATCCTTACGGCGGCGGCTGGTTGATCGACCTCCGGGTCGACAGCGAGGCACTCGAGAAGGGTTTCTCCGAGCTGCTCGACGCCGAGGCCTACCGCGGCACGCTGTCCGAATGACGCTTGTTATCGTTCCCCGCGCGGCGACGATGCGCGCCGTGGAACGGCGTGAGGAGGAGCCGGGCAGTGGGACACGGCGGCGACGATGCGCGCCGTGGAACGGCGATCAGATGTCGCCGCCGATCCGGCGGGGGACGGCACATTGGGCTCCCGTGCGCGGTACGGTCGTCACATCGACGGTCACAGCGGGTGGGAAACCGGTCGGCCGGACCCAACCAGACAACGCAGCAGCGGTCAGTGAGGAGCAGCGGGTGACGGACAAGGACAACGACCAGACTTCTGATGAAGTCACCGTGGAGACGACGTCTGTCTTCCGCGCTGACTTCCTCAACGAACTGGACGCTCCCGCGCAGACGGGCACCGAAACCGCGGTGTCCGGTGTCGAAGGGCTGCCGGCCGGTTCGGCGTTGCTGGTCGTCAAACGGGGACCGAACGCCGGTTCCCGCTTCCTGCTCGATCAGCCGACCACATCGGCCGGCCGCCATCCCGACAGCGACATCTTCCTCGATGACGTGACCGTCAGCCGCCGGCACGCTGAGTTCCGGTTGGAAACCGAGGAGTTCCACGTCGTTGACGTCGGCAGCCTCAACGGCACCTACGTCAACCGGGAACCGGTCGATTCGGCCGTGCTGGCAAACGGCGACGAGGTTCAGATCGGTAAATTCCGCTTGGTCTTTCTGACCGGGCCCAAGGTTGGCGAGGACGGCGGAGGGCCAGGAAGCTAGTGACCGCGCCGGAGACCCCCGCACTGAGCGGGATGTCGATCGGAGCGGTCCTCGACCTGCTACGGCCGGACTTCCCGGATGTGACGATCTCCAAGATTCGCTTCTTGGAGGCCGAGGGTCTCGTTACGCCGCAGCGCGCGGCGTCGGGCTATCGCCGGTTCACCGCATACGACTGCGCACGCCTCCGCTTCATCCTGACGGCGCAGCGTGACCAGTACCTGCCGCTGAAGGTGATCAAGGCGCAGCTAGACGCCCAACCCGACGGTGAGCTGCCGCTCGCCGGATCACCTTACGGTGTACCGCGATTGGTGCCGGTCGGCGACAACTCGACAGCGGGGCCCGCAGCCGACCCGGTGGCGGTGACGGCCGCTCGGATCCGACTGAGCCGCGAGGATCTGCTGGACCGCTCGCTGGTGGCTGACGAGCTGCTGACGGCGCTGGTCAAAGCGGGTGTGATCACTACCGGGCCGGGCGGCTTCTTCGACGAGCACGCCGTGGTGATCGTCCAGTGCGCACGGGCGCTCGCCGAATACGGCGTCGAGCCACGTCATCTGCGGGCATTCCGGTCGGCCGCCGACCGCCAGTCGGACCTGATCGCGCAGATCGCCGGGCCGCTTGTCAAGGCTGGCAAGACCGGCTCCCGGGACCGCGCCGACGACCTCGCGCGTGAGGTCGCCGCCCTCGCGATCACGCTGCACACCTCGTTGATCAAGTCCGCCGTGCGCGACGTTCTCCACCGCTGAAGGACTAGACTTCGGAACCACAGCTTGCGTTCGGCGGCTTGGTGTTTGCACCGCGACGTCGGAACAGGTCTGATGGACACGGCAGCACGTGCGGAGGGCAGACACAGATGGGTGAAGTTCGCGTCGTCGGCATTCGCGTCGAGCAGCCGCAGAACCAGCCGGTGCTGTTGCTGCGCGAGGCCAACGGCGACCGGTACCTGCCGATCTGGATCGGTCAATCCGAGGCCGCCGCGATCGCCCTCGAGCAGCAGGGAGTCGAGCCGCCGCGTCCACTGACACATGACTTGATCCGGGATCTCATTGCCGCGCTTGGTCATTCGCTCAAAGAAGTGCGAATCGTCGACCTGCAGGAAGGCACGTTTTACGCCGACTTGATCTTCGACCGGAACATCACCGTCTCGGCACGACCGTCGGACTCGGTCGCCATCGCGCTACGGGTGGGCGTGCCGATCTACGTGGAAGAGTCGGTACTCGCGGAGGCGGGTTTGCTGATTCCCGATGAGAACGATGACGAGCCGTCCAGCGCTGTTCGCGAGGACGAGGTGGAGAAGTTCAAAGAATTCCTGGACAGCGTTTCGCCGGACGATTTCAAAGCCACCTGACAAGTGCCGAGCTGAAATCGAGGCTGGCTCGCAAAATAAATTGGTCCGGCTTTGTCTGGCAATATCACGGATGCGTCTCATCTGCGAGTTCGACCTCGACACGCGCGTTGGATAGCGTGGAGTCACGGCCACGACCGCCATAATTTGATTTCAACTGATTAGTTCTACGAACACCGCAGCGTGTCGAAAAGCGTATGCTCACAAGCACTCGATTGAGCACACGCGGAAACCGGCAGCCCGTAACGAGCGCGATCGGCGAGAGGAAGCACCGTGGGAGACAAACCACGTCAAGATCAACTGGATCTCGAGTCTGTGACCGCGCTCGATGACAGTTCAGCAGCCCGCCCCGATCAGGCGATCCGCGCATCGAACGAACCCGTGCAGGCCGGCTTGTTCCCCGACGATTCAGTGCCCGACGAACTGGTCGGCTACCGCGGCCCGAGCGCGTGCCAAATCGCCGGTATCACGTACCGCCAGCTGGACTACTGGGCGCGCACCTCACTGGTGGTGCCGTCGATTCGCAGCGCCGCCGGTTCCGGCAGTCAGCGGCTGTATTCCTTCAAAGACATCCTGGTGCTCAAGATCGTGAAGCGGTTGCTGGACACCGGAATCTCGTTGCACAACATCCGCGTCGCGGTTGATCACCTGCGTCAGCGCGGCGTCAAGGATCTGGCCAACATCACCTTGTTCTCCGACGGCACCACGGTTTACGAGTGCACCTCGGCCGAAGAAGTCGTCGACCTGCTGCAAGGCGGGCAGGGCGTGTTCGGCATCGCCGTCTCCGGAGCGATGCGCGAGCTAACCGGCGCAATCGCGGATTTCCCCGGCGAACGCGCCGACGGCGGCGAGTCGATCGCCGCGCCGGAAGACGAGCTGGCCTCTCGGCGTAAACACCGCGACCGCAAGATCGGCTGACC
>NZ_DASXEP010000106.1:0-2930 GCF_036490025.1 Mycobacterium sp.
ACATGCCTTATTGAGAAATAACACTAATAAGCAAAGGTGGCGACGGGGAAATTGGCGAGGATGTTGGAAAAACGTGATAGGCATCGCTTTGAGTGCTGAAACACAATTGTTTTATGTCGGTTCTGATGGGCGACCGCCGGCGGCCAGATCTGCCCAGGGGCCGACGCCGCCGATCTTGTCGATGGTGATGCGAGTCAGGTATCCGGCCGGTGAGCCGGGTGGCGGGAAACCGGTGCCAGGTCCCAGGAGTCCGCTAAGGACGAGGCGAATCGCCGAAACTCATCGGAGGCCTAGTGGCCCGTATTTGAAGTTGCTGGACGGTGGGCCTTGGCGAGGATCCGGTCGGCGGTCTTGGTCCAGACGAAGGGATGGGCGCGGGGGTTCCAGCCGTTGATGAACGCACGAATCTGGGTCGTCAGCTCGCGGACGTTGCGGAAGGTGCCGCGGTGGATGGCCTGGCGTTCGATGATGCCGAACCAGATCTCGACCATATTCATCCAGGAGGCCGAGGTGGGAGTGAAATGCACTCGGATGCGCGGGTTTTCGGCCAGCCAGTCGCGGACCTCAACCTTCTTGTGGGCGGCGTAGTTGTCCATCACCAGATGCAACTCACGCCCGGGGTAGGCGCGTGCAACGTGGCGCAGGAAGCCGAGAAATTCCTGGTGGCGATGGCGCGGTTTGCACACGCCGGTGACCTTGCCGGTCGCGATGTCGAGCGCGGCGAACAAGGTGGTAGTGCCATGGCGCACGTAGTCGTGAGTCTGGCGCTCGGGGATCCCAAGTTGCATCGGCAGCGTCGGCGCGGTCCGGTCCAGGGCCTGGATCTGGGACTTCTCGTCCACGCACAGCACAATCGCGTTCTCCGGCGGGTGCATGTAGAGCCCGACGATGTCGGTGACCTTGCCCGCCAACTCCGGGTCGGTGGAGAACTTGAACGTCTCGGCCCGCCACGGCTGCACCCCGTACTCACGCCACACCTTCGACACCGTGCCGTGTGCGATACCCAGATGACCGGCCAGCAGGCGCGAACTCCAATGCGTCACACCGTATTTGCGTGGCGGAGGAGTCAGCGTCGTGGTAATCAGCTTGTCCCGGTCCAGGACTCGCGGCCGACCCGAACGATCCTCGTCGTGCAGCCCACCGATCCCGTGCGCCTCGTAGCGGGCCCGCCAATTGATCACCGTCTGCCGCGAGATCGCGAACCGCCGCGCGATCTCGGCATGGGCCACTCCATCAGCCGCCAGCACGACGATCCGGGCCCGCAACATCAGCCCGGACTTCATCGACCTCGACCGGATCCAGCCCTGCAGGATCTCCCGATCACCGTCACGCAACACCAGAGGAGCAGCTCGCACACCGGCATTCAACCAGAAATGACCGCCCAACTACTTCGGAAGCGACCCACTAGATGGCGCTGCCGACAGCGCCACCGACGACGCCGCCAACTGCGCCACCGACAACGGCCGCAGGAATGCCAGCAGCGGCCGCGCCGACCGCCGCGCCGATTGCTGCACCGGCAGCAATTGTCGGCGGGCCGGTGACGAGGCCGACCCATCCGACCTGTCCGATGATTCCGCCGACTACGCCACCAACTACGCCGCCGGCGACGGCGGCCGGAATACCCGCAGCTGCTGCACCAATAGCGGCACCGGCAATGGCTCCACCCGCGATCTTGTCCGATCTGCTGGGGTCGATGCCAACAGAGTTGCAGGCAGTCGCGAACCCGGCCTCCGCGTTAGCGGCAGTGGTATTCGCGCCATTCAGCACATTATCCGGAACAAAGTTCGGCGCCGGCGCCGTGTAATCCCCGAACCGCACCGTCCGCGGCGGCGGCGCAATAGGCTTCACCGGCGCCGTCGGCGCAGGAGCGTGCAGCGTCTGGAAATCAACCGGCGGCGCCGGCTCGGACTGATCCTGTGGAATCGCCCGATACCCCTCCGGCACAACATAATTAGCCGGCGGCGCAACCTCCGGCGGCACCGGCGCCGGGCTGGTCACACCCGGCTGCACGAGCGCCGGCCGCGGCGGCGTAATCAAATCATCAGCGGGAGCGTTCGATACGCCCGGCTGATAGGGAGTGGAGGTCGCCGGAGTCTCCGGCTGCACCTTCGGGCTGTGGCTGCTGGACGTCGGCGGCGTAGCCGTCCCGGGCGTGGGCGCCTGCGATTGCGTGCTGGTCGGCCCACTCGGTGACTGCGCGCTGGTCGCCGGCGACGCCGTGTGCGTGCCGCTCGAGCACGCCGCCACCGCGAGCGCCATCGGAATCGCCCCCACCACAGGCAGGATCGTGCGCGCCGCACTGGATCTCACTGAACTGTGCCGACCGGACACGACGAACATCACCCCAAACACCTAGCGTTGACTACTTCCCCCGGTAACCAGCTGGTGGTCGCCGTTGCTAGGGCAGAATAACGGCTACATAACGTGCTCGCGCAAGTGTTTGAAGAAACAAGCAGGTCAGAGAGTTGTCGATATGACGCAGATCACCCTGCTGCGCCACATGCGCATTGGCGCTTCGACCGCGCTAATTCGTTATGCCGCATCGAAATAACCGATGATCAGCGTGTATGCGCCTGCGCTGGAAGGCTGCTTCGTCGTCAGCACTTGAGTGGGCCTACAGAAGTGTTCGCTCGGCGTGACGTCCATGCATGGGAGGCCGATCAATCTCCGCTGTCGAGATACCCAGTTGAGACATCGACTCAGTTGAGACGAAACTAGACAGTGGTTAAAATTATTTGTTTGAGAGCGATTTGACCGGGGTACATCCGTGCGCTCGGCGCCGAGGTATAAGGATTGCGGCACTTGGTACTAGCCCGTAAGTACCCAGCGGCTGAAGGTTCAGCATGAGGTGTCCGGCCGATCCGGGGATGCCGGCGGTCCCCAAGATCGCGTTGCCTTCAGTCGCCCGCCCACTCCGGAAGCTCCTCGGC
>NZ_DASXEP010000172.1:0-78250 GCF_036490025.1 Mycobacterium sp.
CGTCACACCAGAGTCTCTCGTGTAAGGCATCTCTCGTCCCGAGCGTGGTCGGGTGGCTATCTGCGCCGGGATAATTGACAGAATGTCATTAACGATTTCTGCGCTGGCCCGTGGTGCAGTACCTGCTGTTATCGCGCTGGCATGCTCAGCTGTCCCCGCAAGCGCCGACCCCGGAACAGTGGTGCCGATGCGAAGCATCCTGCGCGCGTGCGATTTCACTCCGATCCCCGATCGGGCCTCGACGGATCGTGCCACGGCGTCCGCCGTCATCCACGCCGCCGGCGGGACAGTGACCGCGGAGGTGCACCTCGCAGAGCCCGGCCAGCCCAACACCCACTACGACGTCAGCCTGATCCAGGCGCCCCGGGCGTCGAACGCGCCTTGCGATGTCGCGGGGCTGGGCGTCGCGGTGGCCGGTCTGGACAGCGACGGCGCGGGAGTGGCGAACACCACGGTGCGGGACGGCCTTCGCTCCGGCACGACGGGGGTCTGGGTCTTCATCCGCCGGCCGGCCCAGTTCGCACAGAGCCCGGCCGAGTTCTACACCTCGGATTTCCCGGCGTCGGTCTAAATCGGCGTCAGACCGTGCTTGCGCTGGGTACGCCAGTGAATCTGCTTGTCGCGCAAAAGGTTCAATGACTTACGCAGTAGCAGCCTGGTCTCGTGCGGTTGGATGACGCCGTCGATGAACCCGCGCTCAGCCGCGATCCACGGGATCGCCATGTTCAGGTTATAGCCCTCGATGAAGTCCTTCTTGATCTTCTGCGCATCCGGGGTGGTCGGGTCGGGGAACCGCTTCATCAGCAGCTGTGCGGCCCCCTCGGCCCCGATCACGGCGATGCGCGCGGTGGGCCAGGCGAAGTTCAGGTCGGCGGTCAGCTGCTTGGACCCCATCACCGCGTAAGCCCCGCCGTAGGATTTGCGGATCGTGATGGTCACCTTCGGCACGTCAGCCTCCACGACGACGTTGAAGAACCGGCCGCCGCGTTTGATGATGCCGCCCTTCTCCTGCTCGACGCCCGGGAGAAAGCCCGGGGTGTCGACGACGAAAACCAGCGGCAGATTGTAGGAGTCGCAGAACCGGATGAAGCCGGCCGCCTTGTCCGACGCCTCGTTGTCGATCGCCCCCGACATGTACATCGGCTGGTTGGCGATCACCCCGACCGGCCGGCCGTCCACCCGGGCGAACGCTGTGATCATCGCCTGACCGCGCTGCGCGGCGACGTCGAAGACGTCGCCGTCGTCGAAGATCCGCAGCAGGATCTCGTGCATGTCGTAGGCCATGTTGTCGCTGTCCGGCACGATGGCATCCAGCTCGAGGTCGTCCGGTGTGATCTCCGGTTCCAAACCAGGATTGACCACGGGTGCGTCATCGAACGTGTTGGCCGGCAGGAAGCTCAGGTAGTCCCGCACGTACTGGAAGGCCGCGGCCTCGTCCTCGACAACCTGGTGGATGTTGCCGTAGCGGGCCTGGTAGTCGGCGCCGCCGAGCTCGTCGAGGCTGACGTCCTCGCCGGTGGCCGCCTTGATCACGTCCGGGCCGGTAGCGAACATATAGCCCTGGTCGCGCACCGCCACCACCAGGTCGGTCTGAATCGGTGAATAGACCGCTCCCCCAGCGCATTTGCCCAGGATGATGGAAACCTCTGGCACCAGGCCGCGCAGCAGCTCGTGGCGGCGGCCCAACTCGGCGTACCAGGCCAGCGAGGTGACCGCATCTTGGATTCGGGCACCGGCAGAGTCGTTGATGCCGATGATCGGGCAACCGACCATCGCGACCCACTCCATCAGCTTGGCCACCTTGCGGCCGAACATCTCGCCCACCGAGCCCTGGAACACGGTCTGGTCGTGACTGAAAACCGCGACCGGGCGGCCGTTGATTCTGCCGTGCCCGGTGACCACGCCGTCGCCGAACAGCGCGTCCGGGTCACCCGGTGTGCGCGCCAATGCGCCGATCTCCAGAAAGCTGCCCGGGTCGAGCAGCGCGTGAATGCGGGCACGAGCGCTCGGGAGGCCCTTTTTGTCCCGCCGCGCGATCGCCTTCGGATCACCGGGTTCCTTGGCGGTCTCCAGCTTTTCGCGCAGTTCGGCCAGCAGCTCAGCGGTGGTCTTGGTGGTCACTCGGCTTCTTTCTGCTCGGCGTGAATCTTGTTGAGCGCCTGAGTCATATGCGCACCGATTTTGGCGATGATCGGCTCGTCGATGGCCTGGATGTGCTCGCCACCGATCGGCACGACCTCCAAGTCGGCGACGTAGTCGCCCCAGCCGCCGTCGGGTTTGCGGATGGCGTAGGCGGGCTCGAAGGTGATCGCGTCGTCGTGGTAGCGGTCGGCCATGTACAGCGTGACGTGGCCGTCGTACGGCTGGTACTCGGCGGTGTCGATCGCCCGCTGGTCCAGATATGACGTGCGCTGGTGTTCGATGATCCCACCCGGGATCTGCACGCCGCTCTGCCGCACGGCCTCCAGCACGAACCTGATCTGGCCCTCGTCGTCGAGCTGTTCGAGCTGCTCGTAAGGGATTTCGGGGACCTCGACATTGAAGGTCCGCTCGGCGAAGCGCGCGTAACGGTCCCAGCGCTTGCGGGTCTCTTCCTTGGTCTGCAGGATCGGCTCCCCGGGCATCACCGCGTCGATCAACCCGACGAACGGCACGTCGCAACCTTGCTGCTTCAGCCCGATCGCACAGGCATAGGCCAACGCGCCGCCCAGTGACCAGCCGGCCAGAATGAACGGCCCGTCCCCGCCCAGCTCGCGCAGCTTCGGAACGTATTGCGCCGCACGCTCTTCTATGCTGCCCTCGACGCGTTCGAATCCGTACATCGGGGTGTCCGGCGGCAGGCGATTCAGCAACGGCTCGTAGACCACCGTCGACCCGCCGGCGGCGTGGAACACGAAAACGGCCGGCTTGGTGGAGCCTTCGGGCCTGGCCCGAATCGTGCGGACGAAACCGTCGATCTGGCCGGCCTCCAGGTACTCGCGCACGGTGCTGGCGAGTTCCTCGATGGTCCCGGCGGCCTTGACGTCGTCCACGGTGATCGTGCCCTCCGCGCGCTCCGACAGCCGCTCCGCCATCTTGGTGGCGGCGGCGTCGTCGAGTGTGCGCAGCTCGTTGAAAATGCCGCCCGGTGACTTTCCGGTGACGATCGCCCACGTCGCGAAGGTGACCCGCTCGGCTGCGTCGCGTGGCGGAATGTCGGAGTTGAGCACCGCGGCGACGGCCTGCTGGTTGAGTGCCTGCCCGGCGGCCGTCAGGTTGGGTTGTGCGGCAGCGGCCACCGGACCCGAAGGATCCGTCGGCGGCGGCGGAACCGGTGTGTCCGACTGTGTCTCGGGCTCGGCCTGGGTATCGGGCGCGGGTGCGGTCAGCGACGACGGGGTGGCCCCGGACAGCATGGCGGCCTGCTCGGCGGCGATCTCCTCGGCGGTCTGCGTCTTCTGCCGCTCGTGCAGATCCTGCACCTCGTCGCGGTGCTCGATCGCGTACTCGATCAGCTTCTCGACGTTGTAGAGGTTGGCGTCGCGGACCGCCTGCAGCTGAATCGGCGGCATGTCGAAGTCGTACTCGACGCGGTTCTTGATCCGCACGGCCATCATCGAGTCCAGGCCGAGCTCGACCAGCGGGACCTCCCAGGGCAGGTCCTCGGGCTCATAACCCATCGCCATCGACACGATGGACGCCAGCCGATCACGCACCGTCTCACCGGAATCCGGCGACCAGCGGGCCAAGGCGCCCACCTGACGGGCAGTCAGGCTGTCGGTCACGGCGCCAGCCGGGTCCGGCTCGTCGGCTGCCGGCTCGGCCACGGGCGCGGTGGTCGACGGGGCGATGCCTGCCCCGACGGCTGTCGGCAAAACCGAGGCTTGAGCCGCCCGCGACACCAGCGCGTCGTAGACCAAAGTGAAGGACTCGTCGATGCGCGCATGGATCTGCACCGCCGCCCCGCCGGGATGGCGGGTCAGCGTCGTCACCAGCCGGGCGTTGGAGGCCGGGACGGCGCGCTGCTCGGATGCCGTCAGCACCGCATCCGGAAGCACTTGGGTGGCAGCGGCTTTCACCAGGCCGGCCAGATCTGCCGCGCCGCGCGGCGCGTACTCCCACACATGCCTGCCGTCGGGCATCGCCACGTGCGTACCGGGCATCAGCACCGAGCCGTCGCCGGAGAAGTGCGCATCCAGCCAGTGCTCCTTGCGGCGGAACTTGGTTGGCGGAATGTTGGCAAAGTCTTCCGGGCCGGTCGCGCGGCTGAACAGCGTGCGGATGTCCAGGTCATGGCCGAACACGAACAACTGCGCCATCGCCGAGATCATCGATTCGAGGTCGTCCTGCTTGCGGGCCAGCGTCGGAATCAGTTGCGCGTCCGGCAATCCCGCGGCCGCAGTGGTCAGACCGATCTGCATCAGCGCGACCGGGTTCGGCGCCAGCTCCAAGAAGGTGGTGTAGCCGTTGTCGACGGCGTTGCGCACGCCGTGGGTGAAGTACACCGAATGCCGCATGCCCTTGAGCCAGTAGGCGACGTCGTGGATCGGCTCGCCACCCGGCCGGATGTACGTCCCCTCGTGCACCGTCGAGAAGATGCCGACCTTCGGGCTCGTCGGTGAAATCCCTTGCAGCTCAGCGGAGAACTCGCCCAGCAACGGATCCATCTGCGACGTGTGGCCGGCGCCCTTGGTCTGCAGTTTGCGGGCGAAGCGTCCCTCCGCCTCGGCGCGGGCGACGATCGCGTCGATCTCCTCGGGCGGGCCGCCGATGACGGTCTGGCTGGGAGCGGCGTAGACGCACACCTCCAGGCCGGAGAAGTCGGCGAACACCGTCTTGAGTTCGTCGGCGGAGTATTCGACCAGCGCCATGAACCGGATGTACTCACCGAACAGCATCGATTCGCCCTCGCCCATCAGGTGCGAGCGCGAGCAGATCACCCGGGTGGCGTCGGCGAGCGATAGCCCGCCGGCAAAGTAGGCGGCGGCGGGTTCGCCCAGTGACTGGCCGATCACCGCAGCGGGTTTCGCGCCGTGCTGGCGCAGCACCTCACCCAGCGCGATCTGGATCGCGAAGATGACGACGTTGCTGGTCTCGATGCCGTAGTCGACCGAGTCGTCGAGGATCAGCTCGAGCACCGAGTAGCCCCGCTCGTCCTGGATCAGCGCGTCGACCTTGTCGATCCACTCGGCGAAGACCTCGTGGCGCAGATACAGGTTCTTGCCCATCTTGCGGTGCTGCGCACCGAAACCGGCCATCGCCCACACCGGACCATTGGTCGCCGGCCCGTCGGTGCTGAACACGTAGGGCTTCTGCTTGCCATCGGCGATCGCGCGCAGACCCTTGATGGCTTCGTCGTGGTCGTGTGCCAACACCACTGCGCGGGAACGGCCGTGGTTGCGTCGGGACAACGCCCGGCCGATCGATTCCAGCGACGACGCCTGGCCCTCCGGGGATTCCATCCAGTCAGCGAGCTCGGCCGCAGCCACCTTCTTGCGCGACGTCAGGAAAGCCGATACCGCCAGGGGCGCCACCGGAGTCGGAACCTCTTCAGCCGCAAGCTCTTCCAGCGCCACCTCTTTGAGCCGAATGGCTTCATCGGTGATGCCGGGCAACTCGTACTCGGCTTCCGCCGGCGCAGTGTCGTCTTCGATGAACTCGCCGTACTCGTCGAAGCGCATTCCCCCAACGTGCTCGACATGCTCCTCGGCGGCGGGTGCCGCGGGAGCAGCCCCGGGCTGCTGTTCGGGCTCGCGCTCGACGACGTCGCGGGGCAGCACCTCGCGCAGCACCAGGTGCGCGTTGGCGCCGCCGAACCCGAAGCCGGACACCCCCGCAACGGCGTACCCGCCGTAGCGGGGCCAGTCGCCGACGGTGTCCAGGACGCGCAGATGCGCGGCGTCGAAGTCGATGTAGGGGTTGGGGCCGGCGTAGTTGATCGACGGCGGCAGCTTGTCGTGCTGGAGCGACAGCACCATCTTGACCAGGCTGGCCGCACCGGCCGCCGACTCCATATGTCCGACATTGGTTTTCACCGCGCCGAGCAGCGCAGGCTTGTCGGCGGGACGGCCGCGACCGATCACCCGACCCAGCGCCTGGGCCTCGATCGGGTCGCCCAACACGGTGCCGGTGCCATGCGCCTCGACGTAATCGACGGTGCGCGGGTTGATGCCGGCGTCCTTGTAGGCCCGGCGCAGCACGTCGGCCTGCGCGTCTGGATTGGGCGCGATCAGACCGTTCGACCGGCCGTCGTGGTTGACTGCGCTACCGGCGATCACCGCGAGGATCTGATCGCCGTCGCGGCGTGCGTCGTCGACCCGCTTCAGCACCAGCATCGCGCCGCCCTCGGAGCGGGTGTAGCCGTCGGCGTCGGCCGAGAACGACTTGATCCGGCCGTCCGGCGAGAGCACTTGGCCGATCTCGTCGAAACCGAGTGTCACCGCGGGCGTGATCAGCGCATTGACCCCACCGGCCACCGCCACTTCGCATTCACCGCTGCGCAACGCCTGCACGGCCTGATGGGTGGCGACCAGCGAGCTCGAGCAGGCGGTGTCCACCGCGACCGACGGGCCGTGGAAGTCGAAGAAGTACGAAACCCGGTTGGCCACAATCGAACTCGCGGTGCCGGTGATCGCATACGGGTGGGCGACGGTGGGGTCGGACATCGCCAGGTAGCTGTAGTCCATCACCGAGGTGCCGACGTACACGCCGACGGACTCGCCGCGCAGGCTGGACGCCGGGATGCGGGCGTGTTCGAACGCCTCCCAGGTCAGCTCCAGCGTCATCCGCTGCTGCGGGTCGATGTTATCGGCCTCGGTCTTGGACAGCGCGAAGAACTCGGAGTCGAAGCCCTTGATGTCGCTGACGTAACCGCCGCGGGTACGGGCGTTCTTGATGCGCTCGGCCAGCCGCGGCTCTTCCATGAACTCCGACCAACGCCCCTCGGGCAGATCGGTGATCGCGTCTCGACCCTCCAGCAGTGCCTGCCAAGTCTCGTCGGGAGTGTTCATGTCGCCGGGCAACCGGGTCGCCAGGCCCACCACGGCGATGTCGACCCGCTCGATCGGCCCGCTACGCGTCCAGTCGGTCTCATCGTCGGCGGTGTCGAGCTCGGGGTCGCCCTCCACGATCCAGGTGGCCAGCGATTCGATCGTCGGATGCTCGAAAGCGGCCGCGATCGACATGGTGACCCCGGTACGGTCCTCGATATCGGCGGCCATCGCCACGGCGTCGCGCGAGGACAGACCCAGTTCCACCATCGGCGTGGCCTCGTCAACCGCGTCGGGCGATCGCCCGGTGGCATCGGCGACCCAGTTGCGCAGCCACTGCCGCACCTCGGCGATGGTCATGTCGGTGCGAGCAGGGTTGCTGATGGGCTCAGCGGTCTGCGGGGAATCGAGGTCTGCGTCAGTCATGTTCGCGGTCAATCCGCTTGGTCGGGGAAGGAATTCGGGGACGCGGTGCCGCTGCGCAGGCTGCCGTCGATATAGGCGGCGCGGCACGCGCGGCGGCCGATCTTGCCGCTGGAGGTCCGGGGCACCGATCCGGCCTGCACCAGCAGGACGTCCCGCACCGTCACCCCGTGCCGGATGGCGATGGCGGTCCGGATGTCGTCGGCGATCGGCTGGTAGTCGAGCTTGTGCGCGCCGGGGGCACGCTCACCAACGATCACCAGCTGCTCGGAGGTGTCGTCCGGGTCGTACTTCAGTCCGGCGTGCGAGTTGTCGAACACTTCGGCGGGCAGCTGGTTGGCCGGCACCGAGAAGGCTGCCACATAGCCTGGGCGCAGCGCTCGGCTGGCTTCCTGCGCCGAGTACTCCAGGTCCTGCGGATAGTGATTGCGCCCGTCGACGATGACCAGGTCCTTGACCCGGCCGGTGACATAGAGGTGACCGTTGTGGTAGGTGCCGTAGTCACCGGTGCGTACCCACGTCCCGTCGTCGGGAGCGCCTTCGGCGCGGGACGGGTTGGTGCGCGACTTCAGAATGTTCTTGAACGTCTCGACCGTCTCTTCTTCTCGGTTCCAGTACCCGGCTCCCATGTTCTGGCCGTGCAGCCAGATTTCGCCGACCTGCCCGTCGGGCAATTCGCTGGCCGACTCGGCGTCGACGATGACGGCACGTTGGTCGACACCGATCACGCCGGCGGAAGCCTGCGCGACGGCGGTCGGTGCGTCGGCGGCCACCTCGACGAACTGCCTGTTGTTCAACGCCTCCCGGTCGACATGAATGATCGTGGGCGCCTCGTCCATCGGGGTGGTCGAGACGAACAGGGTGGCCTCGGCCAGACCGTAGGACGGCTTGATCGCCTCCTCCCGGAAGCCGTATGGCCCAAACGCCTCGTTGAACTTGCGGATCGATGCCGCCGACACCGGCTCACTGCCGTTGAGGATCGCCTTGACATTGCTCAGGTCCAGCGGCGGCTCACCGTCTTTGGGCAGGCCGCGCAGCGCTGCATGTTCGAAAGCGAAGTTCGGTGCGGCGGAGAGGGTCTGGCCGGTTTCGCCCTCCTTACGCGCGAGCTCGCGTATCCACCTGCTGGGCCGGCGCACGAAGGCGGCGGGCGTCATGAAGGTGAAGCGGTAGCCGACCACCGTCGACAACAAGGTGGTGATCAGGCCCATGTCGTGGAAGAACGGCAGCCAGCTCACACCGCGGTCGCCGTCCTGGCCTTCCATGGCGTGAATCACCTGGACCACATTCGTCGGCAGGTTCAGATGCGTGATCTCGACGCCCGTCGGGGTGCGGGTGGATCCAGAGGTGTATTGCAGATAGGCGACGGTGTCGTGATTGGCCAGCACGGGCTCCCAGGTGGTGGCGACGTCGTTGGGCACTGCGTCCACGGCGATGACGCGTGGTCGCTCCTTGGCCGGCCGGCTGCGGAAGAACTTGCGGACCCCCTCGGCGGAGTCGCTGGTGGTCAGGATCGCCGACGGGGCGCAGTCGTCGAGTACAGCGTGCAGCCGGCCGACGTGTCCCGGCTCGGCCGGATCGAACAGCGGCACCGCGATCCGGGCGGCGTACAGCGTGCCGAAGAACGCGACCAGGTAGTCCAGGCTCTGCGGGCAGAGGATCGCGACGCGGTCACCCGGCTGGGTGACCTGCTGCAGCCGGGCGCCGACCGCACGGTTACGGGCACCGAACTCGGCCCATGAGATGTCCTTCGCGACACCGTCGCGTTCGGTGGAGAAGTCCAGGAAGCGATAGGCCAGTTGGTCCCCGCGCACCTTGGCCCACTTCTCAACATGACGAACAAGGTCGGTGTTGTCCGGAAACGTGATCTTGCCGTTCACGATGAACGGGTTGTGGTAGGCCATGCCGCTCTCTCCTTCACCACGCTGCTCGGGCTAAGTCTGGGTGAGCCTCACCGACGGTGTCATCGGACTCTGGCCGACCTGCGGGGGTACCACCCTTCGCCTGCGAGAGGCTGTCGCGAAACGGCAAACCTCCCAGAGGCTACCGAGGCGCATCGAGTGCGCCGCAACGCGTGGACGCGATAGGCCGACCATAGCTGCTCTTAAAACTCTCTTAATGTTAGTGGGCGGTTCGCCGCGCACCAAATCCGAAGGTACCGCTTGTCGAAACTGTGACCTGTGACGCTGGGCCGGTCGTGTTGCATGTCCCGGTCACCCGTGTTTGGGATGGGGCGCATTTTCGATCGTGCTGTGCGTCCAATTCAACGTCCACTCGGTTGACGGCTGGCCATCCAGGCTCCAGAACTGGGTGGTGGCATACAGCGCATGCACCGGCTGGCCGGCACCACCGGCCAGAATGTCCAGCGTCCTGGGCAGATTCGCGAGGCTGAACGCCTCCGGCGGAGCCGCGCAGATCAGGTCGCCGGCCCCGCAGATCTCGTTGGTCTTGCCGTTCAGCGCACCGAAACCGCCCGGCCGCGCGCCCGTCATCGTCAAGCCGAGAGTGGACAGTACCGGCACCTCGTGCAGGATGATCTCGGCGCCCTCGCCCGGCGGATTGGGCCCGATTTCCTGACCCACGCCCTGCTGGCGGCGGCCATCGGCGATCAACGTCACACCGAGCACCAGGTCGTCGTCCACCGGTCCGCGCCCGTTGCCGACATCGCTGGCGATGTCGCCGGCGATCACCGCGCCCTGCGAGAATCCCACCAACACGTAGCCGGTCAGCGGGCATTTGACGTTCATGTCCGTCATCGCCTTGACCGCCGCTCGAGTGCCCTCGGCCCGGCTGTCGTTGTAGGAGATCTGCGGGTCGCCGCTGAGCGGGTTGTGGAACTGAGCGGTGTAGGGGACGGTGTAGGTCTCGACCCGGCTGGAGTTGAACTGCTCGCGGATCGGCCGGGTGACGTTGAGCAACAACGCCTTCGGGAACTGAACCGGGTTGAGCGGATCGTCCTGCAGCGACGATTCCCAAGTCCCGGGAATCGCGATCAGTTGCACGTCGGGGCAGCTGGAATCCTGCGAGGCCGGCCGCGGCTTGTGTGGGCGAGCCGAACCATTGCTGGCCGGCGGCACGATGCTGGGCGGCACCGCGCTCGGTGCGGTCTGGCGTTGCCGCAGCACACCGACCACCGCCAGGATGACCAGCCCCACCACCAATGCCACTGCGGCGGCGGCGATCAACGCCAGAATGCGACGGCGGCGTTTGCGCCGGGAATTCACAGCCATGGTCTCCTGCTAGCAGAGTCGGTCGATTGCACAGCCGAACTGCCGTCGAGCGGCCGTCGTGCTTGCTTCACGGTACCGGCTTGCGGCACCGCGCCCGCCCGACGAGCTAGCGGATCGCGCCGACGATGTCGCCGGACATCGCGCCCAGCTGCGAGCTCCACGAACCCCAGTCGTTGCCGCCGCCGCCCGGGAAGTCGAAGTGCCCGTTGTGCCCACCGACGTTGCGGTATTCCTGGTAGAAGAACCGGGCGTTACCCATCGCTTCGCCGGACTGGCCGATCATGGCGGCGGCGTCGCCACCCATGTTCATCGGGCTCCAGACCCAGATCCGGGAGTTGTTCTGCGCCAGCAGCGACGCGTGCACGTTCGGGTCGTGCCACTTCCACCGGCCCAGCTGCGGGGCTCCCCACATCCCGTTGCCGTCGACTCCGCCGAACTGCTGCAGCCCCGCGATGATCGCGCCGTTGGTGGTGGTGTTCGACGGGTACAGGAATCCCGACAGCGAACCGGCGAAGCCGAAGCGGTCGGGGTGGAACGTGGCCAGCGCCATCGCCCCATACCCGCCCTGGGAGGCGCCGACGGCCGCGTGCCCGCCGGGAGCCAGGCCCTTGTTGGCGGCCAGCCAGTCCGGCAGCTCACTGGACAGGAACGTGTCCCACTGCTTGCTGCCGTCCTGCTCCCAGTTGGTGTACATGCTGAACGCGCCACCGGCCGGCGCGGCCACCGAGATCCCTTTGCCGGCCAACGTGTTCATCGCGTTACCCGCGGTCACCCAGTTGCTGACGTCCGGCGCGGCATTGAAGGCGTCCAGCAGATACACCGCGTGCGGGCCGCCGGCCAGGAAAGCCACCGGGATGTCCCGGCCCATCGATGCCGACGGCACCATCAGCGTCTCGTAGCCGGCCGCGCGGGCCGAGCCGTTATGCGCTCCGACGAAGACCCCGGCCGTCAATACAGCGGCGCACACCAGCCGTAGCAGCATCGACAGACTTCTCATGACTGACCTCGCTTGTCGCTCGACCACCAATTGAGGGACACCAGATCGCCCCCGGTTCCGCAAGGTAGCTAATCACACCCCATTGGGCCGGACGCCAGAAACGGCGAACGGCGACGACCTCGCTAGGTCGTCGCCGTCAGCCGTGCTGTTCTCAGCTCAGGTGTGCTGGCCGGCCGCCGTGGCAGCCGGAGCACCCGGGCCCGGGCCACCGCCCGGCGTCGCACCGAGGTGCTGCTGCAGGTCGGGCAGCATGGCGTGCAGCTGCGAACCCCAGTACGGCCAGTCGTGCGTGCCGTTGGCGTCGAAGTTGAACACCGCGTTGTGGCCACCGGCCGCGTTGTAGGCGTCCTGCCACTTGATGTTGCTGGTACGCACGAAGCCCTCGAGGAACTTGGCCGGCAGGTTGTCGCCACCGAGGTCCGACGGCTTGCCGTTACCGCAGTACATCCACACGCGGGTGTTGTTGGCGACGGTCTTGCCGACGTTCAGCAGCGGGTCGTTACGAGACCAGGCCGGGTCCTCCTTGGGGCCCCACATGTCGGCGGGCTTGTAGCCACCGGCGTCACCCATCGCAAAGCCGATCAGCGTCGGGCCCATGCCCTGGGAGGGGTCCATCAGACCAGAGAACGAGCCGACCTCGATGAACTGGTCGGGGTGGTAGTTCGCCAGGTTCAGCGACGAGGCACCGGCCATCGACAGACCGACAGCCGCGCCACCGGTCGGCTTCACCTGCTTGTTGGCGTTCAAGTACTGCGGCAGCTCGCTGGTGAGGAAGGTCTCCCACTTGTAGGTCTGGCAACCCGCCTTACCGCACGCCGGCTTGTACCAGTCGGTGTACCAGCTGGACTGTCCACCCACCGGCATAACGAGCGACAGACCGGACTGCAGGTACCACTCGAAGGCCGGCGTGTTGATGTCCCAGCCGCTGAAGTCGTCCTGCGCCCGAAGACCGTCGAGCAGGTACACGGCGGGCGAGTTGGCGCCGCCACTTTGGAACTGGACCTTGATGTCGCGACCCATGGCAGCCGACGGCACCTGCAGGTACTCGACGGGCAGTCCCGGCCGGGAGAACGCGCCGGCGTCGGCGGTCTGACCCACGACACCGATCAGGCCCGGCAGCAGCGCTGCCACGGCAGCCCCTAGCGCGAGCCGACGCGGCAACGTCCCAGCCGCGCCGCGAAACCTGTCAACAAGCCTCATTCTTGCTTCCTCATTCATTGTCGGGCCCAACGGTGTGGGTCGGACTGCATCGCCCTAAATTGCTCAGCTTCTGCGCGAACCGCTTCTTGGCCCGCATCGTTGCTGAGCTCGCCGGCCTGGTTGTCCGGATCTCCGCTATCCATTCGGAGCCGCATCAATGCCGGACGGGCGCAGCTGTGCTTCCGTAGTCAACCACATCTTGCGGTGTGGACTCTCATCGGCGTTGGGCCGAAACCGGGTGCCGCGCGGCGTCCGGACCAGCTCAACTCGACTGCGAATCACCGCGCTGTGACTGTGCCGCCGAGCGGTCGTTGGCCGGTAAGAATGCATTTTTCGTGTTGCTGGGCGACGTTCCGACCTGCCGGCCGGGCGCCGACCAAATGGCCGGCAAAAATTCTTCTGCCGATAACCGTTCCCGGCCGGCGGTCCACCCCGGCGTTAGGGCCCGGTGGCGGGCAGACCGGTGTACGGAGCGCCGCCTGACTCCGGCACAGCCAGGCCACACCTGATCAGTTCGTAGCGCGGAACGCGGTCGATTCGGTAGCGGGTGAACTCAGCAGAGTGCAGCAGATTCGACAGGAACCGGTGGAAACTCATCGGGCCGCGTACCGAAGTCAGCATCTGCTGGGTGCCCGGGCATTGCAGCGCCGCCTCGGCCTGCTGGACGAACTTTGCATCGAGGTAGGCCGGCACACCCGGATACCACTTCACCCACGGTCCGTCGGCGATCACCCAGTCCGGGAACAGGTTCTTGTCGTGACCGATGCGGCCGTGCTGCAGCCGGGCGGTGTGCGCCGCGATCGGGTTGGCCAACCCGATCTGGTCGATCACCCGGACGTCCAGACCGACGTTCATACCCACCATGCCGAGGTTGGTGAAAAACACTGTGTGCGGGCCCTTCTGGGGCGCAGGAGGCGGGGCGGGCGGCTGCTGCGGCGGAATCGGCGGGACGAGATCCCACTGGTCGTAGTTGCCGGACGGCAGCAACAGCGCCCCGTCCGGGGTGTTGTTGAGTGCCACCAGCACCGCACGCATTCGGGGGTAGTCGAGATAGTCGGCGGCCGTCAACGGGTGCGCGTGGCCCGTCGCCTGCGCGTAGAAACGGCGCTCGTCGACGATGCCCGAGTAAGTGACCCGGGTAGCGGCGGCGCCCATCCCGGGCGAATTGGCTGCCCACAGCGCCCAACCCGCGACGGCCATCCACAGCACGCTCACCGCGCCGGCCAGCCAGTAGCCGGCCTCGCGGGAAAGCCCGGTGCCGTCGGGGAACACCACCGGCACCACCGCCACCGGCGCGAGCAGACACAGCAGCGGGACCAGCAATACCCGGCCGTGCATGAAATCTCCGCCCTGCCGGATCCAGTACAGCGCCTGCAGCAACCCGCTGACCAGGATGAATACCACGACGGCGGACGGGCTCTGCATCGACCGGGCCAGCGGCCCACCGCCTGCCGGCGCCGGAAAAGTCCCCTGGTGACCCTTGTGACCCTTGTGGCCCTTGTGGCCCGTGTGTCGATGGGCTGATGCCCACCGGACCAGGCCCAACCCGGCCAGCAACAGCGCCGGCACCCACAACGCGTATGGCTGGTTGAAGTTCGACAGATAGATCAGTCCTTGCGACCACTTGTCGCCCGCCGCGTCCTTGGCCAGCGCGGTCCCGGGAAACAGCAGCCCGTAGTAGCCCATCCGGAAGATCTGGTAGCCCACCGGCAACAGCCCGCCGGCCACCACGATCGCCGTCCGGCGCCGCCAGCCCCGCGCGACGATCAGCATCATGATCAGCGCCAGACCGCCGATCAGGGCCAACTCCGGCCGTACCAGCACGCTGCATCCGGCGACGAAAGCCAGCGCGATGATGAAAACCCGCCCGGCGGGCCGCCCCCGCCTGGTCTGTGACCAGCAGACCATCATCCACCACAGCAGCCCGAGGTAGGCCATCACCAGGCCGCTCTCCAGCCCGGAGGTGGCGAAGTCACGTGCCGGCGGCACCGCGATGTAGGCCAGCGCGCCGGCCGGCAGGATGATCGCGCGGCGGCCCAGCAGGCTGGGTGCGAACAGTCGCCCGGTGCCCAGCATCAGCAGCGCCAGGCCCAGCAGGCTCAGGCCGAGGGCCAACACCAAGGCGACATACTCCAGGCGCATCGGCCAGGTGAGCGAGCCGCCGGCGTACATCAGATACGTCCACACCACCGAGGTGTTGGCCTCGACCCGTTCGCCCTGGTTGAACACCGGGCCGTTGCCTGCCAACAGATTTCGGACGGTCCGCAGCACGATCAGCCCGTCGTCGGCGATCCAGCGGCGCTGCCAGGCGCCCCAACCGAACAGCACCGAGACCACGGCCACGCTTATCCAGAGACTGGCCCGAACCGTGATGTCGTAAGGGAACGAAGCCCGCTCCAGCACCGGCCAGCGCGACGGGGCCGGGGCCCTCGGGGCCGCCTCAGCCGAGGCCGCGTCAGCCGAAGAAGGCGGCAACACCAATGGTTCCGATCAACGCCAGGAACAGCACCTGCAGCACCCGGTCGCGCAGCGCGATGTCCTCGGGTTCGCCGGCCAGGCCACCGTCGACGTCCACCGCGTACCGCAGGATCGCGATCGTGAACGGCACCATCGACACCGCGAACCAGCCGGCCCTGCCGTGGTCGCGCTCGAATGCCCACAGGCCGTAGCAGACCACCACCGCGGTGGCCGACATCGTCCAGACGAATCGCAGATAGGTGCTGGTATAGCTCTCCAGCGACTTGCGGATGCTGGCCCCGGTGCGCTCGGCCAGTTGTAGCTCGGCGTAACGCTTGCCGGCCACCATGAACAGCGATGCAAACGCGGCCGTGAGCAAAAACCATTGGGACAGATGGATACCGGTGGCTGCCCCGCCGGCGATGGCGCGGAGCAAATACGCCGACGAGACGATGCAGATGTCAATGACCGCTTGGTGTTTGAGCCCGAAGCAGTAGGCCAGCTGCATGCTGATGTACACGGCCATCACCAGCGCCAGATTTCGGTTGACCTCCCACGCGATGGCCAGCGACGCCACCCCGAGCACCACCGCCAGCGCGTAGGCCAGCCACTCGGGCACGATGCCGGCGGCGATCGGGCGGAATCGCTTGGTGGGGTGTTCGCGGTCGGCCTCGACGTCGCGGACGTCGTTGACCAAGTAGATGGACGAGGCCGCCAGGCAGAACACCACAAACGCGAGGGCCACCTGGATCAGTACCTTGGTCCAGTCGTGGTGAACGTCGGTGCCCAACGCGGCCAACGGTGCCGCCGCCACCAGGATGTTCTTCACCCACTGCCGCGGACGCATCGCCTTGACCACGCCCGCGATCAGGTTCGGCCGGACGGTTGCAGGCCCGGTCGCCGGCGCGTTGTTCTCGAGGTTTTCCAGGTCTTCACTCATTGCCTGCTCCACGGGCTCGTGCTGGCCCACCGTCAATGCGGGCCGCGACAGCAGCGACGACGGCGCCGACCGCCACGCCGGTGGCCACGTCGCTGGGATAGTGCACGCCGAGCAGCACCCGGGACAGCGCCATCGGCGGCACCAGCATGACAGGCAGCGGCAAGCCGGTCGCCCGCGCCAGCAGTATGGCCGCCGCGGTGGTCGAGGTGGCGTGCGCCGACGGGAAACTCAGGCTGCTCGGGGTGCCGACGTTGACCGCGACCGCCGGGTGATGCGGTCGTGGCCGCCGCACCAGCCGCTTGATCAGCACGGCCGTCGCGTGCGCGGCGAACGCCCCGGCACCGGCCACCAGCCAACTGCGGCGGCGGGCCGGAGCCACCAGCGCGCCGATGGCCGACACCGCCACCCAGCCGAGGCTGTGCTCGCCGAAATGGGACAGCGCCCGCGCGACCGCCAGGGCTCCGGGGCGGTGCGCCAGCGCCGATTGCACCGCGACCAGGACCGCCACCTCGCCGCTCGGCGATGCCGAATCAGCCGCGATGTCGGCCATTGCCCGACGCATTGTCGTGGGCCGGTAGCAGCACCGTCTCCCATTTCTCCTTGCTGGACAACACCGGTAGCGCCGCACGGTAGACGCGGCGCATCTCGTCGAATCGGCGCACCAGCTGCCGTTGGCGCCGCACCGACTGCCACAGCAGCGCGAACATCTTGGCCCGGTCGCGCTGACGGTAGACAGCACCGCGCCCGTCTGCGGTGGTGACGGTGGCACCGTCCAAGGTGGCCAGCCGGAACCACCGGGCGTCGGAAGTCGGCACATTGAGCTGCGGGCGCTGATGGTGTTCTGGCTGGGCCTGTTTGAGCTGATGCAGTGTCCCGCGAATCAGCCGGTACCCGATGGACAGCGGGTTCACCGGCGGTTTCATCTCGTAGTTGCGCTGCGACGGCGACGGCAACTCATCCGACGACGGCAGCACCACCGCATCCGGGTACTGCTTGCGCATCCGATGTACTTCCGGCAGTGCGGATTCCAGTATCGAGAAGATGTGCTCCGGCCCGGCGAGGAAGTCGTCGATCGCCCTGTTCTGAATGGCGACCGTCGAATACTCAAGGCAGGAAAGGTGTTTGAGTGTCGCCTTGAAGTGGCTGCGGACCAGACCGGCGACGTCGCCGTCCCAGTGCATGGCCGCCACCACCAGCCGGTTGCGCAGGTGGAAATAGGCCTGCCAGTCGATCGCGTCGTCTTTGTCGCTCCACGCCATGTGCCAGATAGCCGCACCGGGCAGGGTCGCGGTCGGATAGCCGTGTTCGGCGGCGCGCAACCCGTAATCGGCATCGTCCCATTTGATGAACAGCGGCAACGGCTGGCCGAGCTCCTCGGCGACGTGGCGCGGGATCATGCACGTCCACCAGCCGTTGTAGTCGACGTCGATGCGCCGGTGCAGCAGCTGACTGCGAGGGTTGTTGTCGCTCAACGGGTATTCGGCGAAATCGTGATCGTATTCGGTGAACGGCGCAGCGGTCCACATGAAGTTCGCCCGGTCGACCATCTCGCCCATTATGTGCAGGTGCGACGGCTCCTGCAGGTTGAGCATTTGACCGCCCACCAGCATCGGCGTCTTGGCGAACCGGTGCATCGCCAGGATCCGCAGGATGGTGTCCGACTGCAGCTGAATGTCGTCGTCCATGAACAGGATCTGCTGGCAGTCGGTGTTTTTCAGCGCCTCGTACATCACCCGGCTGTATCCGCCGGAGCCGCCGAGGTTGGGCTGATCGTGGATCGAGAGCCGATCGCCCAGCGGCTCAGCGGCTGCCGCGAAATCGGGGTGGTCACGTACCTTCGATGTGCCTTGATCGGGAACGATCACAGCGCCGATGACCTTGTCCACCAACGGATCTGCGGTGAGCTCCCGCAAGGCGTTCACGCAGTCATCCGGCCGGTTGAACGTCGGGATCCCGATCGCGACGTTGGCGACACCCGGGGCGGGCTGATCCGCATACCATCCGGCACTGCGCAACGTCACGTCCGTGTGGGTGGTGACGTCGAACCAGATCCACCCGCCGTCTTCGAAAGGCTGGAGCCCCACCTGGAATTCGAGAGCCTCGGGTTCGCTGCCCGTCGCGGCGAAATCGCGGCCGTCGACGAAGATCCGGGCCCCGGTGGCCTTGGTGCGGTAGACGTCGACGCGCCCCTTGCCGGTCAGCTCGGTGCGCAGCACCACCGACGTGCAGGTGGTCCACCGACGCCAGTAGCTGGCCGGGAACGCATTGAAGTAGGTGGCGAACGACACTTCGGATTCGGCAGCGATCTGCAGCGAGGTCCGGTTGCTCGCATGCGCGCGCCGCGAATTTGTCGCCGACTCCTCCAGGTAAAGCTTGCGGACGTCGAGCGGCTCGCCCGGCCGCGGCAAGATCACCCGCGCCAACAGGCTCACCGCCTTGCTGGATTGCTGTGTCGCGGCTGGGTTTACATTGTCGACCGTGGTCTTACTCATCCCCGGTTGCTTCCTCTGCTGTTCTCGTCTCGAGCCTGAAGCGAAGCGCCGTCACGCAGGTGCGGCGCCAGCACGTTGTCGTACATGCTCAGTGCGCTGGCGATGGCCATGTGCATGTCGAGATATTGGTAGGTGCCCAGACGTCCACCGAAAAGCACCTTCGCCGAGCCGGTTTCGTTCGTGGCTCTGGCCCGGTAGGCGGCCAGCACCGCGCGGTCGGCCCCGGTGTTGATCGGGTAATAGGGCTCGTCATCGTGCTCGGCGAAGCGGGAGTACTCCCGCATGATCACTGTCTTGTCGGTCGGATAGTCCCGCTCCGGGTGGAAGTGACGGAACTCGTGGATGCGGGTGTAGGGCACGTCGGCGTCGTTGTAGTTCATCACCGGAGTGCCCTGAAAGTCGCCGGTCGGCAGCACGTCAAGCTCGAAATCTAAAGTGCGCCAGCCCAAGTGACCGTCAGCAAAATCGAAGTAGCGGTCCAGTGGGCCGGTGTAGACCACCGGAGCATCCGGACTGGCGGCACGTAGTTCATCACGGACGTCGAACCAGTCGGTGTCCAGCCTGACCTCGATGCGGTCGTCGGCCGCCATGTTCTGCAGCCAGGCCGTGTAGCCGTCGACCGGCAGGCCCTCGTAGGTGTCGTTGAAGTAGCGATTGTCAAAGGTGTAGCGCACCGGCAGCCGGGTGATGTTGGCCGCGGGCAGCTCCTTGGGGTCGGTCTGCCACTGCTTCGCGGTGTAGTGCTTCATGAACGCCTCGTACAGCGGCCGGCCGATCAGCGAGATCGCCTTCTCCTCGAAGTTCTGCGCGTCGTCGCTCTTGATCTCGGCGGCCTGCTCGGCGATCAGCGCCCTGGCCTCGTCCGGCGAGAAGTAGCGGCCGAAGAACTGCGACACCAGGCCCAGGCCCATCGGGAACTGGTAGGCCTGCCCGTCGTGCATGGCGAAGACCCGATGTTGGTAGCCGGTGAAGTCGGTGAACTGTCGCACGTAGTCCCACACCCGCTTGTTGGAGGTGTGGAAGAGGTGCGCGCCGTACTTGTGCACCTCGATACCGGTCGACGGCTCGGCCTCCGAGTAGGCGTTTCCGCCGATATGCGGACGCCTGTCGACGACAAGCACCCGCTTGCCGAGCTGAGAAGCCACGCGCTCGGCAACCGTCAGACCGAAAAATCCGGAGCCGACGACATAGAGGTCAAAACGACCGGAAGGAGAAGTCATCGGTTGCCTAGGGTATCCGACTGCGCGACCACAGCCCGCTTGGCGGCGGCGTTGCGCCGGAGTGAGCTTCTCGCCCGCGGCGAACAGCGACGCCGTGGGTGGCGGCAGAGCAGATTTTGGTGACGAAAGTCGCGATTGGCTCACGATTCGGTCTCGTCACTCTAGTCACACCAATCACGTCCGTACCATCGATCATGTGCCCGAAGAGCCACGAGATCGGGCACCGTGCGCGCCCCGCGCGGACGAGACCGTTTAGTCCAGATTGAGGAGACTTCCGTGCCGAACCGACGTCGACGCAGGCTCTCGACAGCCACGAGCGCGTTCGCCGCTCTGGCGGTCGCAAGTCCTTTTGCTTACATCGCTGTTTGCGACTTGACCGCTAACGCCAAGCCGGTGACCGAGCATCGGGAGTTCGTTCGGGCCGCAGGGATGACCGACCTTCCCGGTGAGCTGATGGGCGCGCTGTCGCAGGGGCTGTCACAGTTCGGGGTCAGCCTTCCGCCGATCCCGAGCCTGACCGGTGCGACCAGCCCCGACAGTATGGGCTTGCCAGGTCTTGGCAGCCCGGGGTTGACGTCACCGGGCCTCACGTCACCCGGCCTCACGTCGCCCGGCCTGACCTCGCCGGGCCTGACCTCACCCGGCCTGACCTCACCGGGTCTCACCTCACCGGGCCTGACCTCACCAGGTCTGACTCCCGGCGCGACCCCCGGGCTCACGACTCCGGGTCTGACACCGGGCGCAACGCCGGGTCTGACGCCTGGCGCAACTCCGGGTCTGACCACCCCCGGGCTGACGCCGGGGTTGACCAGTCCGAGTGCCTTTGACCCGATGACCGGTGCTGGCGGCTCGTCGAATCCGAGCGAGCTGCCGATCAGCGACCCGGTCGGATTGGACCCCGGCATGGGTGGCACCTACCCGATCCTCGGCGATCCTTCTCTCGGCGCGGCGCCGGCGCCCAGTGGCGGGCTGGTCAGCGACATGATGAGCGCGGCCAACCAGTTGGGCGCCGGTCAGGCCATCGACCTGCTCAAGGGCATGATCCTGCCGGGGCTTACGCAGGCAGCACACGGTGCCGCCGCTCCGGTTCCTCCGCCACCCAGCCCGATCCCCTGATCGGGCGCTCGGCTCGGTTTTCCCCCGAAACGGCACCGCAGAAGTGGGCCCATGGTCCGACCAGGCCCAACCAAACTCTGCGGTGCCGTGCCGTGCCCAGTTCACTTTGTTCACTTAAGTAGCGTGTCGAATCATTTGCACCACTAGACACATACGTAACATCGGTTCGTGCCGTCCCGCCGCCCCGCGCCGACGATGCTGTTCACCGCCGTCGCGGCGACCGTCGTCATCCTGCCGTGGGCGGTCGGTTCGGCAACCGGACATCGGGAGCAGTCGTCTCGGCCCACCGACACCCACCTCGCCCAACAACCGCTGGTCGGTCTCGGTGGCGGCGTCACACTGCGCCAAATCAGCCAAGCCACACCGTTTTCCATGGTGGCGCTGACCGGCGGCGACCTCACCGGCACCTCCGCGCGGATCCGCGCCCGCCACGCCGACGGCTCGTGGGGGCCGTGGTACGAGACGGAGACGCTGACCGGCAATGGCACTACGTCGGGTCCGCGCGGCACCGATCCCGTGTTCGTCGGCGCGACGACGACGGTGCAGATCTCGGTCCGCCGCCCGGCCGGCGCGCCCCGCACGTCAGCGCCGAAGACGCCGGCAACTGCCGACCTGGGCTACCTTCCGGCCAGCACCGAACAGCCGCTGGCGCAGAACATCTCCGCCATCCTCATTTCCCCACCGCAGGCACCAGCCGACACCCAGTGGACCCCGCCCGCCGCCATCGTCGCGCCGGGCCAGGCGCCCAACATCATCGCTCGCGCACAGTGGGGCGCCGACGAAGCGGTGCACTGCGGCAACCGGCCGTTCGATCAGCCCATCCGCGCCGCAGTGGTCCACCACACCGCCGAGAGCAACGACTACCAACCCCAGGACTCGGCGGCGATCGTGCAATCGATCTACGCCTACCACACCCAGATTCTGGGCTGGTGCGACATCGCATACAACGCAGTGGTCGACAAGTACGGCCAGGTGTTCGAGGGCAGGGCCGGCGCGCTGACCGGGCCCGTGCAGGGCGACCACACCGGCGGCTTCAACCGCGACAGCTGGGGTGTCGCGATGATCGGCAACTTCGACGACGTGGCGCCGACGCCGATCCAGTTGCACACCCTCGGCCGGCTGATCGGCTGGCGGCTCGGCCTGGACCACCTCAACCCGCAGGGCACCGTCACATTGCCGTCGGCCGGTGGTCCGGATACCAACTATCCCGTCGACGCGCTTGCGACCCTGCCGACCGTCTTCAGCCACCGCGACGTCGGCGCCACCGACTGCCCCGGCAACGCCGCCTATGGGCTTCTCGACGAGATACGCGAAACCGCAGCACATTTCAGCGGCCCACCCAGACCCGAAGACCTGGCGCTGTCGCTGCAGGGCGGTGCCATCTACGACCGATGGCAGACCATCGGCGGCATGAGCAGCATCCTCGGCGGGCCGACCTCCCCCGAAGCCACCGGAGCAGACGGTGCGCGCTACGCCGACTTCGAGAAGGGGGCAATGTACTGGTCCCCGGAGACCGGCCCGCAAGCGGTCACCGGAGCCATTTACGACGCGTGGGCCTCGCTCGGCTACGAGCGGGGTGCGCTGGGCCTGCCGACCAGCTCGGAAATCCAAGAGCCGCAATGGGTGAAGCAGAACTTCCAGCACGGCACGCTGAACCTCGACCGGCTCAGCGGCCGGGTCAGCCGGGTCATCGACGGCGTCGTCGAAGAATTGCCACCGCCGTCCGAGGCCGGGCCGCCGGTTCAGCTCGAGCGCTTCTCGCCCGTGGCCCCGGCCGCGTAAACGACGGCCTTACAGCCACCAACGTTCGAGCACCCGCGCCACCCCGTCGTCGGTGTTGGGTGTGGTGACCTCGTCGGCCGCCGCGATCGCGTCGGGGTGCGCGTTACCCATCGCCACCCCGAGGCCCGCGCGGCGCAGCATCGGCACGTCGTTGGGCATGTCGCCGAATGCGACGATGTCGGCGTCGGTGATGCCCTGCGGCCCTGCGATTTCGGCGATGCCGGTGGCCTTGTCGATGCCCAGCGGCACGATTTCGATCAAGCCGTTGTTGGTGGAGTAGGTGATGCCGCCCGCGATGCCGACGTGCCTGGCCAGCGCGGCGGCCATGTCGGCACTGCGAGCGCCGGCCTTGCGGACCAGGAGTTTGACGGCGGGCGCACTGAGCAGGTCGTCGATGGACACTTCGGTGTTGTCCGGATTCAGCCACGCGTGCTCGTAGCCCGGCGAGCTGACGAATTGCGGGGTGGCGCTGTCGTGCGCGCTGGCACCGATCCGCTCGACGGCCAGACCGGCGCCCGGGATGACCCGGGTGGCGATCTCGGCCAGTTCGGCCAGGGCGTCGACGGTCAGCGTCCTGGCCGAGATCACCCGGTCGGTCGCGGGGTCGTAGATCACCGCGCCGTTGGCGCACACCGCCATCGGCGCGAACCCGAGCCCGTCGACCACCGGTGGGATCCACCGCGGTGGGCGGCCGGTGGCCAGCACGAACTGCGCCCCGGCCGCGACGGCCGCGCGCACCGCCTCGCGGGTCCGCGGTGCGACCTTTTCGTCGTCGCCGATCAGGGTGCCGTCGACGTCGCAGGCGATCAGCGCTGGCAGAGTCATTTGTAGGCCACTGTGCCCAATCTTCTTTCGCGGTCGGCGATCAATGCGTTCCGCTTTGGATCTGCCCGGCCCGCGTCACGCCGTCGGTCCCGTACTTCGCAAGGCGCTCTTGCAATTCGGCCAACCGGATCGCCTGGGAGTCCTCGCGGGCCGCGAACAACGGCGGCAGCCAGTCCAGGTAGCTGGTGTGGTTCTGGGCGAGTAGTGCGCCGCCGCGCTCGGGAATGTTCTCCAGCCCGCGAAAGGTGAACTTCGTCCCGTTCATGGCCACAACCGGCGGAACAACCCACTCACCCAACCGATAAAACGGCTCTGCCATCCCAGGGGCTCCCTTTCTCGGCTATCTCGTCCCCGGCGCGGTCGTTTCGAAGCCGATAGTCGGTAGCCGCGTCAGGGGCCGTGCTCTGCCCGTCTGCGGGCGCGGTCGGCCTTCTCAGTGTCCTCAATAATTTTTGCCTCCGCCACCGTAGGTGCGCTGCCGCCCAATCGCCGCGGCACCCAAAATGCACCTTCGGGGTGCGGATACTGCTCTTGAACGCGGTGCAGCAACGAAGTCATTCCCTCCCGGAGCGCGGCGTCGAGTTGCTCGACATCACCGGACGGCGGCAACGGCGGACCCGCCGCCACGATCACCGGAATCTTGCGGCGGCCGATATTGCGCGGGTGGTCTTTGGTCCAGATCCGCTGGGCACCCCACACGATCAGTGGGACGGTCGGAACGCCGGCCTGCAGCGCCATCCGGGCCGCCCCGGTCTTGAACTCCTTGAGCTCGAAGCTGCGGCTGATCGTCGCTTCGGGCATCAGCCCGATCACTTCACCGGCCCGCAGCAGCCGGACGGCTTCGGCGTATGCCTCGGCCCCGGATCCGCGGTCGACCGGCACGGTCTTGGTGTGCCTGATCAGGAAGTTGACCACCTTCACCTGCTGCATCTCGGCCTTGATCAGGTAGCGCATCCGGCGCCCGCGGGCATGCGCGGCCAGCGCGGCAGGAAGCCAGTCGACGTAGCTGGTGTGGTTGATCGCGATGACCGCGCCGCCGGTACGCGGGATGTGCTCGAGGTGCTGGTAGGTGATCTTGGTGCCGGTCGCCATGACCAGGGCCTTGGCCGCGATCTCGAGTGTGCGGAATACCGGCTCCACGGCTTTACTCGGGGGCGTCCGCCGAACCCGCGCGTTCGCGGGCCGCCCGGGCTGCCGCTCGTTGGCCGGCTTCCTCGGCGTCCAGCCGGGCGGCCTCTGCAAGGGTCGGGGCACCGCCGCCGAGCCGGTGCGGAACCCACCATTCGCCGGCCGGATGCGGGCCGTAAGTATCCTGAGCCCTCTCCAGCAGGTGCTGCATCCGGGAGTGCAACAACGCAGTCAGCTCGGGTGCCGGCAACGTCGGCGGGATCGGCTCGCCGACCAAGACCACGATCGGCACCTTCGGGCGGAACAGTTTCTTGGGATGGTCCTTGGTCCAGATCCGCTGGGCGCCCCAGACGATGTGCGGGATGATCGGCACGTCGGCCTCGATCGCCATCCGGGCGGCGCCCGACTTGAACTCTTTGATCTCAAAGCTGCGGCTGATCGTCGCTTCCGGATAGACGCCGACGAGCTCACCGGCCCTGAGGCGGTCCACGGCCGCCTGGTAGGACGCCGCACCGCTGGAGCGATCGACCGGGATGTGCCGGCACCCGCGCATGATCGGCCCGGTGATCTTGTTGTCGAAGACTTCCTGCTTGGCCATGAACCGCACTTTGCGCGCGCGGTGCTGCCGGAAGGCGGGGAGTCCGGCAAGGGTGAAGTCGAAGTAGCTGGTGTGGTTGATGGCGATGACGGCACCGGTGTCCGGGATGTGCTCTTGCCCGACGACGGTGAAACGCAAACCCTGCACACGCCACGTCAGCCGGACGAGCGTGGTGATCGTCCCGTATACCGGTTCCACGGTGATCAAGCCTAATGTTCCCGCCTGGGTGGCTCTAGCGAGTCGGGCGTTTACCTCGGTTCTGCGGTTGCGCTTGCGATCGCCGTTAGGCTCGGGACGGCAGACCAGCATCGGGAAAATAGTTGTTGAAAGGTGTCAGTGCAGGTCACAACCGTCGGCCATGCCGGCTTTCGGATCGAGACTCCGGCAGGGAGCATTCTGTGTGACCCCTGGGTCAATCCGGCCTACTTCGCGGCCTGGTTTCCGTTCCCGGACAACAGCGGGCTGGACTGGGACGCGCTGGGCGACTGCGACTACCTCTACATCTCGCACCTGCACCGGGACCACTTCGACGCGAAGCTGCTGGCCCAGCACGTCAACAAGGACGCCACGGTACTGCTGCCGGACTATCCGGTGCCGGATTTGAAGAATGCATTGCAGCTGCTGGGCTTTCACCGGTTCTTCGAGACCACCGACTCGCAGCTGCACCGGCTCAGCGGGCCGAAGGGCGACCTGGACATCATGGTCATCGCGCTGCGGGCGCCCGCCGACGGACCGATCGGCGATTCCGCGCTGGTGGTCTGCGACGGGGTCACCACCGTTTTCAACATGAACGACGCCCGGCCGGTGGACCTCGACGTGTTGACGGCCGAGTTCGGTCCCATCGACGTGCACTTGCTGCAGTACTCCGGTGCGATCTGGTACCCGATGGTCTACGACATGCCGGAACGCGCCAAGGCGACGTTCGGGATTCAGAAGCGTCAGCGCCAAATGGACCGGGCCCGTCAGTACATTGCGCAAGTCGGCGCGACCTGGGTGGTCCCATCCGCGGGACCGCCCTGTTTCCTGGACCCCGAGCTGCGCGACCTCAACGACGACCACGGTGATCCGGCCAACATCTTCCCCGACCAGATGGTGTTCCTCGACCAGATGCGCACCCACGGCCATGACCGGGGCCTGCTGATGATTCCCGGCTCGACGGCTGAATTCACCGGCGCACAACTGAACTCGCTGCAGCACCCGCTGCCCACTGAGCAGGTCGAAGCCATCTTCAGCACTGGCAAGGCGGACTACATCGCCGACTATGCCGCTCGGATGGAACCGGTGCTGGCGGCGGAGAAAGCCGGCTGGGAGCCGGCGGCCGGCGAATCGCTGCTCGAGCCGCTGCGAACAGTGTTCGAGCCGATCATGCTGGCCGGCGACGAGATCTGCGACGGCATCGGCTATCCGGTCGAACTCATACTCGGCTCCCAACAAGTGGTGCTGGACTTTCCCAAACGCACTGTGCGAGAAGCAATTCCAGACGAAAAGTTCCGTTACGGGTTCGCCATCCCGGCCGAGCTGGTGCGCACGGTGCTGCGGGACAACGAGCCGGACTGGGTCAACACCATCTTCTTGTCTACCCGGTTCAGGGCCTGGCGGGTCGGCGGCTACAACGAGTACCTCTATACGTTCTTCAAATGCCTGACCGACGAGCGGATCGCCTATGCCGACGGCTGGTTCGCCGAAACGCACGACGACACCGCGTCGATCACGATGGACGGCTGGGAGATTCAGCGACGGTGCCCGCATCTGAAAGCGGACCTGTCCAAGTTCGGCGTGGTGGAGGGCAACACCTTGACCTGCAACCTGCACGGCTGGCAGTGGAACCTGGACACCGGGCGCTGCCTCACCGCGCGCGGTCACCAGCTTCGGAGTTCGCGGCCGTGAGCAACTACGGCTCCTACGATGACGGCCTTGTCCAGTTGGACCGGAAGGCAATCACGCTGCGCCGCTACCACTTTCCGTCCGGCACCTCGAAGATCATCGCGCTGCACAACATCCGCGGATACCGGGCCGAACCGTTGGGGTTGATGATGCACCGATTCCGCCTCTGGGGCAGCTCAGATCTGCGGCGCTGGCTGCCGCTGGACATCCGGCGGCCGTGGCGGTCGACGCTGATCACCCTCGACGTGCCCGGCACCCGTCCCAGCCCCGCGTTCACCCCGGCCGACCCGGACGAGTTCACTGCGCTGCTGGACCGGTTGCTCGACGAGCGACACTAGCGCCCGGCGTCGGCCAGTGCCTGACGGGCCGCGTTGTATCCCGGGATGAACGTGATACCCGGGCCGCCGTGGCAGCCGGTGCTGGCCAGGTACAGACCGACAATCGGAAGCGGCTGCCCGAGAAAGCCTTTCGGGCCCGGCCGGTTGGGTCCGACCTGCTGAGCGTGGAACAGACCGTGGCAGTAGTCGCCGCCGGGGGCGCCGAACATCACTCCCATGTGTTTGGGCGTGAAGGTGGTGTGCCGGCTGATGCTGCGCTCGAAGTTCGGTGCCAACCGGGTGATCTTGTCGATCACCCGCTGACCCATCTCGACCTTCGCCGCGCCGTAGTCCGCGTCGCCCTCGATAGGGAACCACAGTGCGAACGCCGACGCCGCGTGCTTGCCCGCAGGCGCAAGGTCGGGATCGTTCTGCGAGGGGACCTGAAAGACGACCGTCGGGTCAGCGGGCACGATCCCGCGGCGGCAGTCCTCCCACTGCTGCTGGACTTCTTCAGGCGTGCTGAAGATGCCGATCGACGCCTGCATGCTCGGCTCGTTGAGCGCTTCGTAGGGCGCCGCGAACACGGGTGCCTCGTCCAGCGCGAAGTGCATCTGAATGTAACTGCCGCGGTGGTCGATTCGTGCGTAGCGTTCGCGGATATCAGCGGGTACCGCCGCGGGATCGAGCAGCTCGTTGACGGTCACGTCGGGCGCGATCGCGGAGATGACGATCGGCGCGGTCAGGGTTTCGCCCGCCTCGGTGCGCACCCCGCCCACCGTGCCTTCTTTCACCAGGACCTCGGTCACCTTGGTGCGCAGCCGGACCTCGCCGCCGTCGTGCTCGAGCACCTCGACCAGATGCGCGGTGAGCGCGCCGATGCCGCCGCGCAGCTTCTTCATCTGCATGGTGTCGCCGTCGGGGACGCCCAGCCCGAAGGCGAGCGCCGCCGCGCTGCCCGGAGTCGCCGGCCCCCGGTAGAGGGTGTTTACCGCCAGCACGGTCATCGAGCCGCGCAGCGCGCCGTGCTTCTCGCGGTCCGGAAGGTAGCGGTCCAGCACGTCGGTCACGGACCCGAACAGCATGTCGTCGATGGCCGAGCGTTCGAATTCGTTTGTCGCACAGGCATACATCTCATCGAGAGTCTTCGGCGGTGCCCCGGCCTCGAACCGACCCAGGGCCCGGGTGGGCGCCTGGGCCCAGGCCATCAGCCCCACCATGCCGTTGACGGCGTCCGCCCCGTGCACCTCGTTGAGGTGGGTGAACAACTTGATCGGGTCGCTGTACTGGACCATCGGGTCGTCGCCGACACCGCGCAGCGCCACCGACATCACGTCCAGGTCGATGTTCGGCAGCGTGTCCAGCCCGAGCGCCTGCCGGACCACCGGCGCGGTCGGGAATTGCACCGAACCGGCGATCTCGAAGTGGTAGCCCTCGAACAGCTCGACGGTGGATGCCATGCCGCCGGCATAGAGCTTGGATTCCAGACACAACGTCCGCAGCCCCGCCTTTTGCAGCAGCACCGCGGCGGCCAGGCCGTTATGCCCGGCGCCAATCACGATCGCGTCGTAGTCGGTCATTTTCTCCGCCTTCCGCTCTGCTGCTGCGCAGGCTGACACGGATGGGTAAGTTTTGTCAATTATGACGAAACTTGTGCCGTCCACGTCTCGGTGATGCCGGCTCGCAGCGTCTCCAGGGCCAGGTGGCAGACGCGCGCCAGCTCGCCCAATGATCGATCGTCGCCGAGCATCCAGACCTCCATCGCGCCGAACACAGCCGCCGCGATGCAGCGCGCGGTCACCGCGAAGCGCACCCGGTCGTCCGGTGCCGGATCGGCCACCCGGCTACGCCGCTGCAGTTGGTTCGCGATGGCGTCGGCGAAGTCGGCTTGCACCTCCCGGATATGGCGGACGATCCGGCCCGGGTCGATCTCGTGATCTCGCAGTGCGGCGATTTTCGCAACGGCGTCAACGTCATACGGGAACGCGAAGATCGCGGCCTGCACCGAGTCGATGATTGATTCGGCGGCGGGCCGGTCGTCCAGCGCCGCGCGAAACCAGTGCAGCCCGGTGTAGTCGGCGAACAACAAATCGTGTTTGGAGGAGAAGTGCCGATAGAACGTCCGCAGCGACACTCCCGCGTCCGCCGCGATCTGCTCGGCCGACGTGTCCTCGACACCTTGGCCCAGGAAGCGCACCAGCGCCGCCTGACGCAGCGCCTCACGCGTGCGCTCGCTACGCGCCGTCTGCGCCGGCCGGATCACCCCTGTAAATTACCTCAGATCGCGTTATGTCAATATTGACAAAACTTCGGGGTGCGGGTGAGACTGCCGTCATGGTCTCGCTTTTCACCCACGCAATTCTCGGTATCGCGGTCATCAGCTGGCTCGTCGCGTCCAACCGTGCGGTTTTCTCCCGTCCGGCCGGCGGCTCGCTGTTCTCCCCGCTGGAAGTGCTCTACTACGTCATCGGTATCGCCTCGGTCGTGCTGGGCTGGTACTTCAATATCCGCTTCGTGCAGCAGTATTCGCAGGGCTCCAGCAACCCGCTCTGGGGTCAGCACGGCAGCTGGGCCGAATACATCCGGTTGATGTTCACCAACCCGGCGGCCAGTTCGGCCAGCCAGGATTACACGATCGCTAATGTCGTTCTGCTGCCGCTGTTTACGATTACCGACGGATACCGGCGCGGGCTGCGTCGGCCGTGGCTGTACTTTGTGTCCAGCCTGTTCACCAGTTTCGCGTTCGCGTTCGCCTTCTACTTCGCTACCATCGAGCGGCAGCGCCGGCAGGCGCACAGGCCAATGCCGGCGCCGATCGCTTAAGCGGCTACGCCGGTTCGAGCACCTCGGTGCCGACGAACGGCACCAGCGCCTCGGGAACCCGCACACTGCCGTCGGGTCGCTGGTGGTTCTCCAGGATGGCGACCAGCCAGCGGGTGGTGGCCAGCGTGCCGTTGAGCGTCGCGGCGATCTGGGGTTTGCCGCCGGCGTCGCGGTAACGGGTGGCCAGCCGGCGGGCCTGGAAGGTGGTGCAGTTGGACGTCGAGGTCAGCTCGCGGTAGGTCCGCTGGGTGGGCACCCACGCCTCGCAGTCGAACTTGCGGGCCGCCGACGAGCCGAGATCGCCTGCGGCGACGTCGATGACGCGATAGGGCACCTCGATGCGGGCCAGCATCTCGCGCTGCCAGCCCAGCAGCCGCTGGTGTTCGGCCTCGGCGTCGGCGGGGTTGCAGTAGACGAACGCCTCGACCTTGTCGAACTGGTGCACGCGGATGATGCCACGGGTGTCTTTGCCGTAGCTGCCGGCTTCCCGACGAAAACATGACGACCAGCCCGCATAGCGCAGCGGCCCGCCGGAAAGGTCCAGAATCTCGTCAGCGTGGTAGCCGGCCAACGGCACCTCCGAGGTGCCGACCAGATAGAGGTCATCGGACTCCACCCGGTATACCTCGTCGGCGTGGGCGCCGAGGAAGCCGGTGCCCGCCATCACCTCCGGGCGGACTAGCACCGGCGGGATGATCGGCACAAAACCGTTGTCGGCGGCCAGTCGGATGGCCATCTGCAACAGGCCCAGCTGCAGCAGCGCACCCTGACCGGTCAGGAAATAGAACCGCGAACCCGACACCTTGGCGCCGCGTTCTATGTCGATCAGGCCGAGCTTCTCGCCGAGCTCGAGGTGGTCTTTGGGGCCGTCGATCGCGGCGGGTTCGCCGACAACGTCGAGGACGGCGTAGTTGTCCTCTCCGCCGGCGGGCACGCCGTCGATGATCACGTTGGAGATCGCCATGTGCGCGGCGGTGAACGTCGCCTCGGCCTCGGCCTGTTGCGCCTCGGCGGCCTTGACCTGCTCGGCCAATTCCTTGGCGCGCTGCAGCAAGGCGGGGCGCTCCTCGGACGATGCGGCGCCGACCTTTTTACTGGCGGCCTTTTGATCGGCGCGCAGCGAGTCGGCGGTCGAGATCGCGGTCCGGCGGGCGGTGTCGGCGGCCAGCAGTGTGTCGACCAGCGCCGGATCCTCGCCGCGGCTGGTCTGTGATTGGCGGACGGCGTCGGGATTCTCCCGGAGCAACTTCAGGTCGATCACGGCCTAGAACCCTACGCGGGCGGCACTCACCAGCGACAACCACATTGAGTAACTTGCGCATCAGCTGTCACTGGGCGCCAGCGGCCTGTCAGAATGGGACCGATGTGGCACGAATCCGAGCGTGACGAGCGCGACCCCGCCGGGGCCGACCGGCCGGGTCGCCGGCTGCCGCGGCTCGAATGGCTGACCACTTTGAACGGCACGCTGCAAGCCTCGGCGACACGGCGGGCTCTGCTGCTCACCGCGCTGGGCGGTCTGCTGATCGCCGGGCTCGTCACCGCCCTGCCGGTCGGCGGCGGTCCCGGGCGATTGGCCGGCTACATCGACCCGGTGCCTCCGACCGGCGCAAAGGGCAACGACGCTTTCAACCGCGCCGCCAGCGGTAACTGCCTGATGTGGCCGGACCGGATGCCGGAGGCCGCCTCGATCGTCGACTGCAAGGACGACCACCGGTTCGAGGTCGCCGAGTCCATCGACATGCGCACGTTCCCCGGTTCGGAGTACGGGCCGAGCGCCCCGCCGCCGACGGCCGTCCGCATCGAGCAGATCAGCCAGGAGCAGTGCGAGTCGGCGGTGCGCCGCTACCTGGGCGCCAAGTTCGACCCGAACAGCAAGTTCGTCATCAGCATGCTGTGGTCCGGGGACAAAGCATGGCGACAGTTCGGCGAGCGACGGATGCTGTGCGGCGTGCAGCTGCCGGGGGCGGGCAACCAACAGATCGCGTTCAAGGGCAAGGCCGCCGACGTCGACCAGTCCAAGGCGTGGCCGGACGGCACCTGCCTGGGCATCGACCCGTCGACCAACCAGCCCACCGATATTCCGGTCGACTGCGCCGCGCCGCACGCGATGGAGGTCACCGGCACGGTCAATCTGCTGGCCAGGTTCCCCGAGGGCTTACCGCCGGAGCCCGAGCAGGACGGCTTCATCAAGGACTCCTGCACCAAACTGACCGACGCCTACCTCGCGCCGGTGCAGTTGCGCAGCACCACGCTGACGCTGATTTACAGCACGCTGTCGTTGCCCAGCTGGTCGGCCGGTAGCCGCCAGGTGGCCTGCAGCATCGGGGCGACGCTGGGTAACGGCGGCTGGGCGACGCTGCTCAACAGCGCCAAGGGACCGCTGAAGATCAACGGCCAACCGCCGGTTCCGCCGCCGGACATCCCGCAGGAGCGGCTCAACCTGCCGCCGATCCCGACGGGCCCCACTGCCGGCGGAGGCGGTAGCTCGTCGGCCGGATCGAGCGGTTCGTCGGGATCGTCCGGCTCTTCCGGCTCGAGCGGCTCAAGCGGTTCGTCCAGCCAACGGCAGGGCAACCAACACCTTCCGGGCCAAGCTCCGGCACCCGCCCCGCAACCGCCGGCGCCCGAAGCGCCACCACCGGCTCCCGAACCGCCGCCGGGACTGCCCCCGCCGCCACCTCCGGCCGAACCCCCGCCGCCCGCCCCGGCCGGACCTCCGCCGCCCCCCGCACCCGGGCAGTAGCCGGGTGGCCGTGCGGATGGATTCGCACCGGTTCGACGAGCTGGTGTCTGATGCTCTCGACCTGATCCCGCCGCGGCTGGCCGCCGTGATGGACAACGTGGTGGTGCTGGTCGCCGACCGCCACCCCGACGAGGACGATCTGCTCGGGCTGTACGAGGGCGTGGCGCTGACCGAACGCGATACCCACTACGCCGGGTCGCTGCCGGACACCATCACGATCTACCGCGACGCGCTGCTGGACATCTGCGACGACGACGAGCAGGTGGTCGAGGAAGTGAAGGTCACCGTCATACACGAGATCGCCCATCACTTCGGCATCGACGACGACCGGCTGCACGAACTGGGCTGGGCATAGTTGGGCATAGGGCGCGGGCGCTTTGACGCCGAGATCGACGGCAGCGTGAGGAATGGCGAGAGGGCGGCACGCCGGCGTCGATCTGGATGCCGTCCGCGCCCCCGTAGGGCGCGGCATCGCGGATCTGTCGGCGAAGAGTGCTAAGAACAGCCCATGAACAACTGCCGCGATTGCCGTGCAGGCTTGGAGCACTGCCACGGCACGCTCATTCGCCATTGGCTTCACCGCTCGGAATGCACCGACGAGGACTGCACCAGCCCCGAGCTACTGCCGCACGCGTTCGTCGTGGACTGTGACGCGGTCGGCTGCGACTGCGCCCACCTGGACGCACCATCGGCTGTTGCGATCTGAGCCGTCAGCCCATCGGGTCGGAGCTGGATTCCACCGCGTCTTCCACCGGAGTGGCATCCGGCACCGGATAAAACGGCGGCGTCAGGGCTCCCCACCGCGCGCAGCTCCAGCGCCCGTCGGCGTCCGGCGTCAGCACCACCGACTCGGTATTGGTCAGATGATGGTCAAGCACGAAACTGCTTGCAACTTCTGCCAATACGGCCGCCGTCAGCCGGATCGCCGCGCCATGGCTGACGACGACGATGTCGCCGGTCCAGTCCGCGTCGTCGAGATAGCTCGCCCGTAGCTCGGCCAGCACCGGCAGGTAGCGGTCCAGCACCTGGTTGCCGCTTTCGCCGCCGGGCATCGGCACGTCCCGCTCGCCCTCGAGCCAGCGTTGGTAGACGACGTTGAACTCTTCGACCGCTTCGTCGTCGTTGCGGTTTTCCAGGTCGCCGACCTGCACCTCGTGGATGCCGATCACCTCGCGGGCCGGCACGTCGACCACGGCGCTGATCTCCGACGCGGTCTGCACCGCGCGGGTCGCCACCGAATGCAGCAAAATGCTCGGCCGCGACGCGGCGCCGCGCGCGAATTCCCGTGCCTGCTCACGGCCCAACGGCGTCAGCTCCGCCCCCGGCGGGCGGGTATCCAGACGTCTATCGACGTTGCCGACGGACTGACCATGCCGGACCAGCACCAGCCGTCCGCTCATCGCGACGGCCCGTCGTCAGCCGGACCCGCGCGCAGCTGCGCCAGCCAGCGCGCGGCGGCATCCGACTGCGGCGGCGGTGCGCCGGCAGCCTCTCCCGTCGGCCAGGAACCCAGATAGCGCACATCGGTGCACCGCTGATGCAGCGCCTTGAGCGCCTCGGCGACCGCGTCATCGTCGATGTGGCCCACGCAGTCCACGAAGAACACGTAGGTGCCCAATTCGGTTCGGGTGGGCCGGGATTCGATACGGGTCAGGTCGATACCGCGCATCCCGAACTCGGTCAGCGCCGACACCAGCGCGCTGGGCGCATTGTCGATCCGCAAAATCACCGACGTCCGATCGGCGCCGGTGCGGGCTGGCGGCCGCCCCGGCCGGCCGACCAGCACGAAGCGAGTACGCGCGTTGGCTTCGTCGACGACGCCATCGGCCAGCGTCGACAACCCGCGATAGGTGGCGGCCAGCGGGGAACTCACCGCCGCGTCGACAGCTCCGTCGGCGACCTGTTGTGCCGCATCGGCATTGGAGATCGCCGGGCGCAGCTCGGCAGCGGGCAGATGGGTGGCCAGCCACTGCCGCACCTGTGCCGCGGCCACCGGGAAGGCGGCCAGCGTGCGCACGTCGGCGGCCGTGCGACCGGGCTTGACGGCGATGCTGAAGGCGACGTCGAGCGTCAGCTCCGCGAACACCTGCAGCGGCGTCCCGATCGCCAGGCTGTCCAGCGTGGGCATGATCGAACCGTCGATCGAATTCTCGATCGGCACGCAGGCGAACTCCGCGACGCCGTCGCGGACGGTGTCCAGCGCCGCGATGGTGCTGTCGACTGGCATCGGCTGCCATTCACCCGCGCCCCGTTGCGGAACCATGCCGGCATCGGTCATCTGCAACAGCGCCGCTTCGGTGAACGTCCCCGCGGGACCGAGATACGCGATGCTGGCCACGATCAAAACCCTATCGGGTCGTGCGTCTTGCGCCCGCCGATCGTTGCTAGTTAAGTTAGCCTTACCTCACTTGATGGGACGGTCGACGATGACACTCGCTGGATCTCCGGCTCCGACCACGGCCGAGCGAATCCGCAGCACCTGCGTTCGCGCTGGTGATGCGCTGCTCGCCGTCGAGAGCGCCGAGCCGCTCACCACCCCTTTGCACCATCTGCTCGCCGACGGTTCGTTCGCCGTCGGCGTCCCGATCGGTGGCCCGGTGGCCGAGCAGGTGATCGACCGCGACGCCGCGGGGGCACCGGCCGTGCTCGAGCTCGCCGACTATGCGCCGCTGGCACTGCGGGAACCGGTTCGCTCGCTGGTGTGGATACGCGGGCGGCTGTACCAGGTGTCGCCGCCGTCGCTGCCCGCGATGCTCGACCTGATCGCCGCCGAGCACCCGCACCCCGCACTGCTGCAGGTACAGACGCCCCGCTCCGGTCCACCGGCTTGCGGCGACACCCGCTACCTGCTGGCGCGGCTGGAGATCGAATCGGTGGTGGTGACCGACGCGACCGGAGCCGAGGCCGTCGACGCGGCGGCCCTGCTGGCCGCGCGCCCGGACCCGTTCTGCGAGTTCGAATCATGCTGGATCAAGCACCTGGACGCCGCGCACCGCGACGTGGTCGCGCGGCTGGCCACCCGGCTGCCGGCGCGGCTGCGGCGCGGTGATGTCCGCCCGCTCGGCATCGACCGCTACGGCATGCGGCTGCGGGTGGAAAGCGCCGACGGCGACCGCGACGTCCGGCTGCCGTTCCGCAAACCGGTGGACGACCTCACCGGGCTGGGCCAGGCCATCCGGGTGCTGATGGGCTGCCCGTTCGTGAACGGCTTGCGAGCACGCCAGGACTGAGCAGCCGCGCGGTGGCGGTTACCGTGTCGGGGTGATCGCGCCTGCCAGTGCCGCCGACGACCGGGCGGCCGAACGCCGGCCGCTGCGCGTCGAGCTCGCAATCGTGCTGAGCGTGACGTTCGGTCTCAGCGCTGTGATCGCGATCCTGCAGCTGGCCGACTCGGTCTTGCGCGGCTTGAGCGCTCAGCGGATTCCGCTCAACCCGAAGCGGTCGTACTTCGACCTGATCGACCTCGGCCTGAACGCGACCGTCGTGACGCAGTTGGTCGCCTGGGGCGGCCTCGGCCTGTATCTGCTGTGGCGCACGGAATTACGCCCCGCCGCCGTCGGGCTGGCCCGCCTGCAGTGGCGCCCCGACCTGCTCGGCGGCGTCGGCCTGGCCGCGTTGATCGGGCTGCCCGGACTGGCGCTCTACCTCGCGGCGCGGGCTTTGCACATCAACGCCTCGGTCATCCCGTCCGGCTTGGGTGACACCTGGTGGCGCGTGCCGATGCTGATTCTCACCGCCTTCGCCGACGGCTGGGCCGAGGAGGTCGTCGTGGTGGGTTACCTGCTCACCCGGTTGGGCCAGCTGGGCGTCGGTCCCCGCGCCGCGTTGGTGTGGTCGAGCCTGCTGCGCGGCGGATATCACCTCTACCAGGGCTTCGGCGCCGGGCTGGGCAACCTGGTGATGGGCCTGGTGTTCGGGTATGCCTGGCAGCGCACCGGGCGGCTGTGGCCGCTGGTGATCGCACACGGGCTGATCGACACCGTGGCGTTCGTCGGGTATGCCCTGCTGGCCGGCCACTTGCGGTGGCTGCATTGACCATGCCATCCGACCATCTGTACGGCGACCGCGCCGCGCCCCGACGCCGGCGGCCCCCGCCACCGGGCACGACTCCGCCGCCCAAGCCGGTGACGCCCCGGCGCCGCGCCACGCGGCTAGGTCGCGACCGACCTCGGGCACCGCGGCGCAAACACGCTGGGGTACAGATGGTTTCGTTGAGCCTGGTGATCGTCGTGCTGCTGAGCTGGGCGGCGGTCCTGGGTGGCGCGCTGTGGCTGGAGACCGCGCTGCACCGCGAGGCGGTGCTGGCCGACTACCCGGGCCGTCCGGCGTCCGGGCACGGCAGTACCTGGTTGCTGGTCGGCTCGGACAGCCGCCAAGACCTCACCTCCGAGCAGCAGCAGGCGCTGGCTACCGGCGGTGACACCGGCAACGGCCGGACCGACACGGTCCTGGTGGTACATGTGCCCGCGTTCGGGTCGGGCACCGCAACAACGATGGTGTCCATCCCGCGCGACTCCTATGTGCCGATTCCCGGGTACGGCCGCGACAAGGTCAACGCGGCGTTCGCGATGGGCGGCGCGCCGCTGCTGGCGCAGACCCTCGAGCAGGCCACCGGTCTGCGGATCGACCACTACGCCGAGATCGGGTTCGGCGGGTTCGCCGCGCTGGTCGACGGCCTCGGCGGGGTCGCCGTCTGTCCGGCCGCACCGATCCACGACCCGCTGGCCGGCATCAACTTGCCCGCCGGCTGCCAGACGCTGCATGGCCGCGACGCACTCGGCTACGTGCGCAGTCGAGCGACCCCACGTGCCGACCTGGATCGGATGGTCGACCAGCGGCGGTTCATGACGGCGCTGCTGCACCGGGCGGTCAGCCCGGCGGTCTGGCTCAACCCGTGGCGGTGGTACGCGGTGCCACACGCCGCGATCGGCGCGCTGACCGTCGACCACGGCGACCACGTCTGGGACCTGGCCCGGCTGGGCTGGGCGTTGCACGGATCGACCACCGCGTTGACCGTGCCGATCGGCGAGTTCACCAGCGGTGACTCGGGCTCGGTGGTGGTGTGGGACCACGAGAAGGCCGGCACGCTGTTCGATGCGCTGGCAGCCGACGAGCCAGTTCCGTCGGCCCTGCTCGGCGAACAGCCATAGGCCGATTAACGCGAGCCGGAATTTTGCATTCAGGGCCGGCGAAAATGGCGCGGATAACTAATGCAAACGTAGGCTTCCTTAACTTAGGAAAAGCTGACCTCAGTAAGTATTACCTTGGATGACAACGCGGTTTGACCTGCGGTAGCGTGGCCCACATGAATGATCACGATGCCCAAAAAACAAAGTTTCACGCATTATTGCAGGAGCAGGTCTATCACGAATTTACCAATGCCCAGCAGTATATTGCGATGGCCGTTTATTTCGACGGTGCCGACCTCCGCCAGTTGGCGAAGCACTTTTATGCTCAGGCCGTCGAGGAACGCAACCACGCGATGATGCTCGTGCAATATCTGCTCGACCGCGATGTGCGGGTCGAGGTCCCCGGTGTCGACCGGGTGCGCAACGCGTTCGACACCCCACGCGACGCGCTGGCCTTGGCACTCGATCAGGAGCGCATCGTCACCGAGCAGGTCAGCAGGCTGGCCGCGGCCGCCCGCGATGAAGGCGACTACCTCGGCGAACAGTTCATGCAGTGGTTCCTCAAGGAGCAGGTTGAGGAGATGGCGCTGATGACCTCGCTGGTGCGGGTCGCTGACCGCGCCGGAGCCAACTTGTTCGACCTGGAGAACTTCGTCGCGCGGGAAGTCGACGGGCCGCGCGGCGTGGCTGACGCCCCCGCCGTCGCCGGGGGCCGGCTCTGAGGCTGATGGCCCGTCTAGTGTGAGTCGGCGCCGGTCAGGCCGTCTTCCAGCCAGGCTTTGACGCGGCCGGGGTGGTTGGTGGCCAGCCAGGCCACTCCCACGTCGCGGCAGAATCGGACGTCCTCGTAGACGTCGGGCGTCCAGCAGTACAACGCCCGGCCCTGCGCGGCCGCCCGGTCGACTAGCTCGGGATGGTCGCGCAGCGTGTCGATCGACGGCCCGACCGCGGTGGCCCCGACCGTGCTGGCCGCGCTGCTGGCCAGGTATCGATGACTCCTGCCGAGCAACACCGTCGGCAGCAGCGGCGCCGCCCGCCGGACCCGCCACAACGCCGCCGCTGAGAAGGACATCACCACTGCCCGGGATCGGTCAGCAGATGCCGGCGCGGCGATGCCGTACCGGTGCAGCAATGCCAGCAGTTTGCTTTCCACCAGCGCGCCGTAGCGAACCGGGTGCTTGGTCTCGATGAAGATCTTGACCGGCCGCTTCCAGTCCAGCACCAGCGTGACAAGGGCGTCCAAGGTCAACAGGCTGGTATCGCCGTGCCCGCCGTCGGCACGCCAACTGCCGTGCCACGCGCCGTATTCCAGCTCGCGGAGCTCGGCCAGCGTCATCGTGCTGACCAGGCCCGCGCCGCTGGACGTCCGGTCGAGTTTGCGGTCGTGCACGCAGACCAGGTGTCCGTCGCGGGTGAGCCGCACGTCGCATTCGACGCCGTCGGCGCCCTCCCGAAGGGCGAGATCGTATGCCGCCAAAGTGTGTTCCGGCCGGGAAGCCGACGCGCCGCGATGGGCCACCACGAACGGGTGCCGAGAGACCACCTCCTCGGCCCGCGTCATGTCCCTATGCTGCCGGTACTGCACCCGTCAACTCAACTGCTGCAGCGGATCCCGACTCATCGGCTGGGACTTTTGAGTCCTCGGCGACCACCACCCAGCGGTGGGCCGGCCGCTCGACCGGCTTTGCCTCAAACCCCTCGAAGAGCTTCGCGGTCGCCAGGACTGCCACCAGCGCCAACAGGTAAGCGACGATCATCGCCACGGTGTTGTTGGCAATGCCCTGGGCGTCCTGCGCCCCGCTTGTGACCGATGCGAAGATCGACGTCACGCTGCTGAGCAGCCACAACAGCCACCATCCCCAGATCACCGAGCGCAGCCGGGCGTAGTGGTCCTCGGTTTTGGCCAGCTCGATGACATAGACCAGCACCCAGATCGCTGCGACGAGCGGCAGACAGCAGAACGCGATGCTGGCGGCCATCAATGCCCAGCTGGCCGCATGTCCGGTGGTAGCACCAACCACGGCGAACGTGATGGCCAGCGCCATTGCGGCTGTCGGCGGCAGCAGGGTGCCGGCCCACAACGCCCGGCGCGAACGGGATTCCGGCCGTACCGCGTACTCGAACGCCGCGGCACGACGGGCGATCAACCATCGCGTCAACACCAGCGCGCAGGTCATCACCGCCGCGATCGCGGCCAGGCTCGCCAACACGCTCAGCAGCCCCGCCGCGTCAGCCACCAGCCAGTTCAGCAGCGTGTTGCGGTTGACGACCAGCAGCAGGTACCGCACCAGGTGCACCAGCGCCGCCGCACCCAGCGCCACCGCGGAAACGAAGAGCACCGTACGAACACGGTCGGCCGGTGGCGCCTGCCGAGCGATCCGGCCCGGGCCGGTGCCGTCCGCATCGACGTGGTCCATCAGGCCCCAGCGCGGTATCGCCAGATACCGCGGGGTCGGTCCGAGCGGGCGGCGACGACGGCGAGGCGGGGGCGGCGGACCCGGACGCACCGCGATCCATCGGTAGCCCGGTGGCAGCCGTGGCGCGCTGCGCGGGCCGGAGCTCCAGCCGGAATCGGCGCCCCCCGGCTGCGGCGCCCCGGTTGCCGACGGCGCCAACAGGGTTCCGTTGCATCGCGGACACCACGAACGCTGCTTGTCGCGGACGTTCCAGCGTGTGCCGCACTGGGAGCACACTTGGATCATCTGCGCCGCTCCTCCTCATCGCTGCGCTCTGCATCGTCACCGGCGGGGATCACTTGCGCCGGTCCTCCTCATCGCTGCGCTCTGCATCGTCACCGGCGCGGATCATCTGCTCAGACTAACCGGGCCGGCGAATCGGCTGCTAGCGGCGACGGCGCGGTCGGTCAGATGCTTCCGGCGCCGCCGTCGTCGGTGACCACCGGGCGCCCGGACTCGGCCCACGCCAGCATCCCGCCATTGACGTTGATGGGCTCGTACCCGTGCTGGGCCAGCAGCTGGGCGACCTTCGCCGACCGCCCGCCGGCCTTGCAGACGACGTACAACGTCGCCGACCGATCGATCTCGTCGAACCGGGCCGGCACCTCGCCCATCGGGATGTGCCGGGCGTCCGCGGCGTGACCGCGGCTCCACTCATCGTCTTCACGGACATCCAGCAACACCGCCGCCGGTCCGAATTCGGCGGGCAGCCCGCCGACGTCTGTCTGCGCGATCACCGGTTCACCGTCCACGCGTTCGATCTTGGCACGCCCGGCCCGGCGACGCTAAGGCCGGCATCCAGCTACCACCGGGTATCCACAGTTTCCACAGGTTTATGCACAGGCCACGTCGGCGCGCTTTCGCGCATTCGTGCAGGTTCACGCGGTCGAGGCGGGCGGGCAGTTGTGGATAACACGGGTCCGTTACCGCTTCGTAATCGACAGCCCGACCCGCCCCTCAGCGAATTCTTAGCCGAACTCACGGTCTTCGCATCGCGTCCGCTATGGGGGACGTCACAGTCAAAAAGGCCGTGTCGCTGCTCGATCGCGCCGCGCACGCGGTCGTTGTTTGGCACGCGACCAACACCGGCTTCAGCAACAATGCGCTGGTCAGCGGGTCGTGGCCAGCTGAATTTTTCAGGCGGTGCACAAGAGGTTATGATCGCGATCACCAAGGTGTTTTGTGACTCATCTCACTGGGGGAACAGTTGGACGAGCAAGTCGGGAAGGTGCGATGACAACGCAACCGATCGGGCCGCCGTCGGCGAGCTCTACGTCGCACTGGTACACCACGTCGGCCACGTGCAATCGCTCGTACTTGCTCGCCGGCTTGCGCGCCGGGCTGATCGCGCTGATTTTGCTAGCGGTTCTCGCTGTCATCATTTGGTTCTGAGCCCACCTGGCTGGGTATCCCGGCTACGCGCTCGTTCTTGCGGCACGCGCAGCGATGGAGCAGGGTTACATACGACAGACCCGCGTCGCTCACAGCCTGCGAGTGGAGCGTACGACTAGATCGGAAACGATCATCACCAGGAAGGAACCTCGTGTCTGATTACACCTTGCCCGATTTGGACTGGGACTACGGAGCGCTGGAACCCCATATCTCGGGTCAGATCAACGAACTTCACCACGACAAGCACCACGCCACCTACGTCAAGGGCGCCAACGACGCGCTCGCCAAACTCGATGAGGCGCGGTCCAAAGACGACCACTCGGCGATCCTGCTGAACGAGAAGAACCTGGCTTTCAACCTGGCCGGCCACGTCAATCACACGGTGTGGTGGAAGATCTTGTCCCCCAACGGCGGTGACAAGCCGACCGGTGATCTGGCCGCCGCGGTCGATGACGCATTCGGGTCATTCGACAAATTCCGTGCCCAGTTCACCGCCGTGGCCAACGGCATTCAAGGGTCCGGTTGGGCAGTCCTTGCCTATGACAGTCTCGGCGACAAGCTGCTGACCTTCCAGGTGTACGACCACCAGACCAACTTTCCGCTCGGCGTCGTCCCGATCCTGCTGCTCGACATGTGGGAGCACGCGTTCTATCTGCAGTACAAGAACGTCAAGGCCGACTACACCAAAGCCTTCTGGAATGTCGTCGACTGGGCCGAGGTGCAATCCCGTTACGCGGCAGCGACCTCGAAGACCAAGGGTCTGATTTCGGCCTGATCGCAGGTTCACGTTTCGGGGCGTCGCGCCATTCGCGCGGCGCCCCGAACACTATTTTGACCGCGCTTCTTTTCGACTTCGTCGCCGTCGATTGCTCGTGTCAGCTTGCGGGCGTTGCCGGGCTGCCGCATGCTGATCGAATCGACCCACCCGCGTATCGCTGGATACCCGAGTATGGCGGAGGGCGAATTGGACACTGGCTCAGGCCGGGCCATCGAAGTGGCCCCCTTCCATTCCCGTGGTGCCCTGAAAGGCTTCGTTATCTCTGGGCGCTGGCCCGACTCGACCAAAGAGTGGGCGCAGCTGTTGATGGTCGCGGTCAGAGTGGCGTCGCTTCCCGGATTGCTGGACACCACAACCGTGTTCGGTGTTCGTGAGGAATTGCCGGACGCGCCCGCTCCGGGGACCGTGGGACTGGTCTTGGCGGAGGGCCCGGTGGTCGGCGAATCCGCCATCCAGCCAGGCTATTTCGCCCATCATCAGCCGCCCGCATTGTTGATGCTGCATCCGCCGTCCGAGACGACACCGTCGCTGCCCGAGTGCAATGGCGCCGCGTCGGGCTGCGTACTGCTGCCCGGTCTGCCCTATCTGGGACTCGAACACCGCGCGGCCTGGGTAGAGGCCGAGGCGGACGGCACCATCACCTCGATGGTCAGCCGCGTCGGCGTCGACCCGATCAGCCACCCAGACACAGCAATCTTGGCCATGCTGCTTGCCGCATAGGTTTCCCGACATCCGGAAGTAGTCCGGCCCGCGCGCAGGCCGTGTCTGCTGAGACGTCGAGCAGATTGACCGGCGATCTGGACGATCCGGCCAACCTACGTCCGATTTCGGCGCGTGCCGCGCCGGCGAAAGTGGCCTCACAGCCAGCTCCATGGCGCTCTACAGCAAATTGACCTCGCGCCGCGGCCGCGTGCCGCGCAGGTTGCCGTGGACACACACGCTCGCAACTAGCCGGCCGACCTGTCGCGGCCATTAGTCCTCGAAGCGAGGAATCGCCGCACAATTCCCTTGGAACTTCATGTGTATTCACTGCATTGCGCGTTCGGTACAAATCGACGGCAACGCCGCCTTGCACAAATACCGTTGGCGTCAATTCCTCTGAAGTTTGCACTTGGTTGCGGCGATAACTCTGGCTACGATGATCAGCAAATACTTTGAAGCAGTCTTGCGATCTGCCAACCCGGTGGAGGTCCTATCGATGAGCACGACGTTTTCCGCCCGCCTGAACCGCCTGTTCGACACGGTTTACCCGCCCGGACGAGGGCCGCACACCTCCGCCGAAGTCATCGCGGCGCTGAAGGCTGAGGGAATTACGATGTCGGCTCCGTATTTGTCGCAGCTACGTTCTGGCAACCGCACCAACCCGTCGTCGGCCACCATGGCCGCCCTGGCGAACTTCTTCCGGATCAAGCCGGCCTACTTCACCGACGACGAGTATTACGAGAAGCTCGACAAAGAGTTGTCGTGGTTGCTGGTCATGCGCGACGAGGGCGTTCGGCGGATCGCGATGCGCGCCAGCGGACTGTCCCCCGAGGCGCAGCAGGACGTCGTTCAGCGCGTCGACGAGCTCCGGCGTAAAGAACAGCTGGACGCCTGACGGCAGTCGGTCCGGCCGGCCCGGTTAGGGTTGGCCCATCGATGCCGCACAGGCACCGCGTTAGTCGACGAGATTCCGGGGAGGCGGCCGCGAATGGGCCTGTTCGGCAAGCGAAAAACCCGCGCGACGCGTCGCGCCGAAGCTCGTGCGATCAAGGCCAAGGCCAAACTCGAGGCGAAGCTGTCGGCGAAGAACGAGGCTCGTCGTCTCAAATCCGCGCAGCGGGCAGAGACCAAGGCGCTCCGCGAGCAGTTGAAGGCGCAACGCGCCAGCGACCAAACGGCGCTGAAGGTGGCCGAGACCAAGTTGAAGGCGGTGCGCGAGGGCAAGGTGCTGTCGCCGACGAGGATTCGCCGACTGCTGACGGTGTCTCGGCTTCTTGCTCCGATCGTGGTACCGCTGGCCTACCGGATCGCGACCGCCGCGCGCGGGCTGCTCGACCAGCGACGCGCCGACCGGCTCGACGTTCCGCTGGCCCAGGTCGGACAGTTCTCCGGACACGGCGGCCGGTTGTCCGCGCGTATCGCCGGCGCCGAGCGATCGTTGCGGACGGTGCAGGAGAACAAGCCGAGGGATGCCGAAACCCAACAATTCGTGGCCGCTATTTCCGAGCGGCTCGCCGACCTTGCGGCCGCCGTCACCGCCGCGGAGAACATGCCCACCACCCGCCGTCGCGGCGCCCACGCCGCCATCTCCGGACAACTCGATGAGGTCGACGCCGACCTGATGGCCCGGCTCGGATTGAGCTGATCCCCGACCCTTTCCAGACAGGACGCGATCCCGATGTCATCTCACCGCAGCATCGTCAAGCGCACGCTGATCGGAACCGTCGCTGCGACGCTGCTCTATCTCGGACCGGCCGCGGCGATCACGACGGCGTGGGCGCACGTCCAGGCCAGCAGCAACGACGCCGCCCGAGGCGCCTTCGCGACGGTCAGCTTCCAGGTGCCCAACGAGTCGACCGCCGGCGCGGCCACCACCGCGGTCACGGTCGACCTGACCAAAGTCTCTGCCGTACAGACGGAGGAGAAGCCGGGATGGTCCGCCAAGGTCGACCGCGATGGGGGCACGGTTCGCTCGGTGACGTGGACGGCGGGGCCCGACGGCGGAATTCCGGTGGACCAATTCGGGGTCTTCCGGATATCGGTGAAGCTTCCCGACGCCGACACGGTCAGCTTCCCGACGACGCAGACCTATGCCGACGGCCAGGTGGTCAAGTGGGACCAGCCGCCGGCGCCCGGCGGGGCCGAGCCGGAACATCCCGCGCCGACGCTGATGCTGAATTCAGGCTCGACACCGTCGCCCGCCCCGCAGATCACCCCGACCAAGTCCGCCGCACCGACCGCCACCGCTGCACCGGCGGAACCACAGCCCCGGCAGGTCGTTGACAACACCGCGCGCATCCTCGCCGGAGCCGCGCTGGTCGTCGGCGCTCTCGGTGTCGGTGTCGCACTGATCGTGCGGCGAACATGAGCCGCCGCGCACCCGTCGTCGTGGTGGCACTGCTGGCGGCAGTCGCGTTCGCGGCCACCTGGACCGCCGGCGCCGCCGGCGCGCACGCCGCACGGGTGTCGGCCGACCCCGCGGACAATGCCGCGGTCAGCACCGGTCCGGTCCGGGTCAGCGCGACCTTCAACGAGGATCTGCAAACCACGTTCGCGGCGATGACGGTGGTCGGTCCGGACGGCAATCTATGGTCGGCCAGCGCGCCGCAGGTGCGCGGCACCGTCGTCAGCGTCGGGGTGCGCCCCTTGGGTCCGGCCGGCACCTACACGGTCAACTACCGGGTGACGTCGGCCGACGGGCACGTGGTTGCCGGGTCGTGGTCGTTTCGGCTGACGACAGCGGGCACGGGCACACCCGGTCCGACGGCGCAGCCCGCCAACGACTCGACCGACGACGTCCCGATCTGGCCGTTCGTTCTCGGCGCTGTGGTGCTGGTTGGCGCCGGAGCGATATGGGCTACCAGGAACAGGCCCTGAGCAGCCGCAACGTGGGGGGCTCACCCCTTCGGCGGCCCTGGCATGATGGATTCCACGCCACCGGGCCGGTGTACGCGACGAGAAACGGCAAAGGAGCAGCCGGATGGCAGACCCGCAGGATCGACCGAACGACACGCCCGACCCCGCGCCTGAACCACCCCTGAGCACGCCCCCACCGCCCGACCCGCCCCCGCCGCCGCAGCCCCCTGCGGACGAGGCACCCCCGGCGCCGGCCGGCAAGGAACCGCCCAAGCCGGCGAAGAAAGCCCCGGCCAAAAAGGCAGCGGCCAAGGCCGCGAAGAAAGCCGCGCCGGCAAAGGCCGCCAAGAAGGGCGCCCATCCGGCTCCCAAGAAGTCGGCGGCCAAAAAGGCAGCCGCCAAGAAAGCACCCGCGAAAAAAGCACCCGCGCACAAGGCGCCCGCCAAAAAGATCGCCCCGCCGGCGCCGGACACCAACGGTCAGCTCGCCGCCGCAGCCAAAGATGCCGCGGCACATGCCAAGTCAACCGTTGACGCGGCGCGCAACCCGCTGCCGGCAGAGCCAGACGCGGACTCCAGCGTCCGTTGGCCGGTCCCGGTCGCGGTGGCGATCGCGATCAGCGTGCTGGCCCTGCTGCTGATCCGCCAGCTCCGCCGAGACGATGACTAACCTGGCCCGGTGACTGTGATATTCCGGGCAACGGCCGACCTGGTGGACGATATCGGGCCCGACGTGCGCAGCTGCGACGTTCAATTCCGCCAGTTCGGTGCGCGGACGCAGTTCGCCGGCCCGATCAGCACGGTGCGGTGCGCGCAAGACAACGCCCTGCTGAAATCGGTCCTGGCGAGGCCCGGCGATGGTGGCGTGCTGGTGATCGACGGCGGGGGCTCGCTGCACACTGCGCTGGTCGGCGATCTCATCGCCGAGTTGGCTCGGTCCAACCACTGGGCGGGGCTGATCGTGCACGGCGCGGTTCGCGACGCGGCGGCGCTGCGTGGTATCGAAATCGGAATCAAGGCGCTGGGCACCAATCCGCGCAAGAGTGGCAAGACCGGAGCCGGTGAGCGAGACGCCACGGTCAGCTTCGGCGGAGTGGAGTTCGTGCCCGGCGACATCGCCTATAGCGATGACGACGGCATTGTCGTCGTCGCTGCGGCCGGCTAAACCGCTAAACCGTTAGGGCAGCAGGCTTTTTGGCGAACTGCAGGGCCTCGTCGTCAACTTTGCCGCGGCGGATCAGCTGCAGGTCCATGAAGTAGTTCTGCTTGAGCCGCCATGGCGAGACGGAACCCGCCTTCGGCAGGTAGTCCAGTGCCCGCAACACGTAGCCCGGGGTGAAGTCCATCAACGGACGCTCGTCAACCGAATCGCCCGGGTGCTGCGGTACGACGGTGTCGTAGCCGTTCGAGTCCATGTAATTGATCACCCGGCAGACGAACTCGGACACCAGATCGGCTTTCAGCGTCCAGGACGCGTTGGTGTAGCCGATGGTGAATGCCATGTTCGGCATGCCGGTCAGCATCATGCCCTTGTAGGACATCGTGTCGGTGAGCTCGACGGGTGCGCCGTTGCGCCGGATCTCGGCGCCACCGAACAGCTGTAGGTTCAAACCCGTTGCGGTGATGATGATGTCGGCGTCGAGTTTTTGATTGGAGCCGAGCTTGATCCCGGTCTTGGTGAACCGGTCGATGGTGTCGGTGACGACGTCGGCCTGGCCCTTGCGGATGGTTTTGAACAGATCGCCGTTGGGTGCCAGGCAGAGTCGCTGGTCCCACGGCTTGTAGCTCGGGCCGAAGTGCTTGTCGACGTCGTAGCCCTGCGGCAGCCGCCGCTTGGCCATCGTCAGCAGGGTCTTGCGCATCTGGCGCGGGAACTTGCGGGAGAACTGGTATTGGAATGTGCTGAACGCGATCCACTTCCACCGGTTGGCGGCGTGCGCGAGCTTGGTCGGCAGCCACTTGTTGGTCTGCTCGGCGAATGGGTCGCTCAGCGGCAGCGAGCCGATGTAGGACGGCGAGCGCTGCAGCATCGTGACGTGGCCGGCGCCGGAATTCACCAGCGCCGGAATCAACGTGATTGCGGTGGCGCCGGAGCCGATCACCACGATCTTCTTGCCGGCGTAGTCGAGATCCTCCGGCCAGTGCTGCGGGTGAATTATGGTGCCGTCGAAGTCGTCGTAGCCCTCGAACTTCGGCAGGTGCCCCTCGTCGTAGTTGTAGTAACCGCTGCAGGCGAACAGGAACGAGCAGGTGAGCTCTTGTTGCTGACCGTTGTTGTCGACGGTGAGCGTCCATCGGTTGTCGGCGTCCGACCATTCGGCACCCACTACCCGGTGGCGATAGCGGATGTGGCTGTCGATGCCGCTTTCGGCCGCGGCCTCTCTGATATAGGCCTTGATCGACGCGCCGTCGGCGATGGACGTCGACGACTCCCAGGGCTTGAACCGGAATCCCAGCGTGAACATGTCCGAGTCGGAGCGGATGCCGGGGTAGCGGAACAGATCCCAGGTACCACCGAGGTCGTCGCGGCGCTCCAGCACCGCGTAGCTCTTGGACGGGCAGCGGTCCTGCAGGTGCCAGGCCGCGCTGATGCCGGAGATGCCGGCACCGACGATGACAACGTCGAGATGTTCAGTCATGGCGCCACGGTATCAACACCGTGTTGAGTGCGTCAACACAGTGTCGAATTTCTCGACAGCATGTAAAGTACCGGATGTGACGACCGTCAGCTCCAGCCGCGCCTCGAGGGGCCGGCGTTCGGGGCGCCCGTCCGGTGACGACCGCGAGCTGGCGATCCTGACCACCGCCGAACAGTTGCTGCAGCATCGTCCACTCGCCGACATTTCGGTCGATGACCTGGCCAAAGGCGCCGGGCTGTCCCGGCCGACCTTCTACTTCTATTTCCCGTCGAAGGACGCGGTGCTGCTCACGTTGTTCGAGCGGGTGATCACCGAAGCCGACTCGGCGCTGGACAGCATGGTCGCCAATCCGCCGGCCGACCTGAAGTCGCTGTGGCGCATCGGCATCAATGTCTTCGTCGAGACGTTCGGCTCGCACCGCGCCGTCTCGCTGGCCGCCGAGTCGGCGCGCACGAACAAGGATCTCCGCGAACTGTGGTCACGCTTCATGCAGAAGTGGGTCGGGCATATCGCGATGGTGATCGAGACCGAGCGCTCCCGCGGCGCGGCACCGGTGACGCTGCCCGCCGATGAACTCTCAGCGGCGTTGAACCTGCTCAACGAGAAGTTGATGCTGAGCTCCTTCGCCGGCGATCGCCCGTCGGTCCCCAAAGAACGGTTGCTCGAGACACTGGTCCACATCTGGGTCACCAGCATCTACGGGGAACAGCCCTAACCCGTCACACATCGATGCGAACATATGTTCGTGTCGACCGAGGCGTCCATTCTGCACGCGGACCTCGACTCGTTCTATGCGTCGGTCGAGCAGCGAGACGACCCCGGCCTCCGCGGCCGGCCGGTGATCGTCGGCGGCGGCGTGGTGCTGGCCGCCAGCTACGAGGCCAAGGCCTACGGTGTCCGCACGGCGATGGGCGGCGCCCAGGCGCGCCGGCTGTGCCCGCAGGCCGTGGTGGTCCCGCCCCGGATGGCCGCCTACACGCGGGCCAGCGGCGCGGTCTTCGAGGTGTTCCGCGACACCTCGCCGCTGGTGGAGCCGATTTCGGTGGACGAGGCGTTCCTCGACGTGGGTGGGCTGCGCCGGGTTTCCGGGACACCGGTCGAAATCGCGGCCCGGCTGCGCGCCGACGTCCGAGACCGGGTCGGGCTGCCGATCACGGTCGGCATCGCGCGGACGAAATTCCTCGCCAAGGTCGCCAGCCAGGTAGCCAAACCCGATGGCCTGCTGCTGGTTCCGCCCGGACACGAGCTCGCGTTCCTGCATCCGCTGCCGGTGCGGCGGTTGTGGGGGGTCGGCGCGGTGACCGCCGACAAGCTGCATGCGCACGGCATCGAGACGGTCGCCGACGTCGCCGAGCTCAGCGAGTCCATGCTGGCTTCGCTGGTGGGCGGGGCGATGGGCGGCCGGTTGTATTCCCTGTCGCACAACGTCGATCCGCGTCGGGTCTCGACGGGTGTGCGTCGGCGTTCGGTGGGAGCGCAGCGCGCGCTGGGCCGCGCCGGCAACACCATGTCGGCTGCCGAAATTGATGTGGTGGTGATCGGCTTGATCGACCGGATCGCCGGCCGCATGCGCGCCGCCGGGCGCACCGGCCGGACCGTCACATTGCGGTTGCGGTTCAACGACTTCGGCCGGGCTACCCGGTCACACACCCTGCCGTGGGCCACCGGCTCGACGCATGCCCTGCTCGGCACGGCGCGGCGGCTGGTCGCCGCGGCCGGCCCGCTGATCGCCGAGCGGGGACTGACGCTGGTCGGGTTCGCGGTCTCCGGGATAGACCGCGATGGCACCGAGCAACTGACACTGCCGCTCACCACGCGAGCCGAGCCCGGTGCCGTCGATGCGGCCGTCGACCAGGTGCGTCGTCGCTACGGAAAGTCGGCACTGACCCGGGGAGTACTGGTCGGCCGCGACCCCGGGCTGGAAATGCCGCACCTACCCGACTGATGCCGTCCATTCCAGCAGCGTGTCGACCGGCCAGGTGTTGATGATGCGATCGACGGGGACGCCGGCGTCCAGCGCACGCTGGGCGCCATAGCCCAGGAAGTCCAGTTGACCCGGCGCGTGGGCGTCGGTGTCGATGCTGAAATCGCAACCGATTTCCAGCGCGAGGTTCAGCAGCCGGGTGGGCGGATCACGGCGCTCGGGGCGGGAGTTGATCTCCACCGCGGTGCCGTGTTCGCGGCAGGCGGTGAATACCGCTTCGGCGTCGAACGACGACTCCGGCCGGATGCCCCGATTGCCGGCGACCAGCCGGCCGGTGCAGTGGCCGAGCACATCGGCATGGCCGTTGCTCACCGCGGCCACCATCCGGCGGGTCATCGACGCGGAATCCATCGACAGCTTGGAATGCACGCTGGCCACCACGATGTCGAGACGATCCAGCAACTCCGGTTCCTGGTCCAGGCTGCCGTCGTCGAGGATGTCGACTTCGATGCCGGTCAGGATGCGCATCGGCGCGAACCGGTCGCGCAGCCCGTCGATGACGTCGAGCTGTTTGCGCAGCCGTTCCGGCGAGAGCCCGTTGGCGATCGTCAAGCGTGGCGAATGGTCGGTCAGCGCACAGTACTCGTGGCCCAGCGACGCCGCGGTGGCCATCATCTCCTCGATGTCCGCCGAGCCGTCCGACCAGTTCGAATGCAGATGCAGATCACCGCGCAGCGCCGCCCGGATTTCACCGCCGCCGAGATCCTCAGCAGCCGAACGTAATTCGACGAGAGAGTCCGGTTCACGCCCGGACCAGGCCTGGGCGATCACCTTGGCGGTCTTGGGCCCGATGCCCGGCAGCGACTGCCAGCTGTTTGCCTGGCCGTGCCGCTCGCGTTCTGCGTCATCGAGGCGCTCGACGATGTCGGCGGCGTTGCGGTAAGCCATCACCCGCCGGGAGTCCTCGCGCGCCCGATCTTTGTAGTAGGCGATCTGTCGCAGAGCGGCTACCGGGTCCATTCCTCCAGTGTGCCGTCGCGAGCTAATACTGTCCGGCGACGAAGCCGGCAAGAAGCACCCCGAAGCCGCCGACCTCGCCGAGAACCAGCGCAACCATCCCGGCCTTGAGTGCCCGATCGGGGTGCGCGAACTGGTTGTCGGTGTCGCGCCGCAGCCCATGTTCGATGTAGCTGAGGATGGCCGCGACGAAGAAGAACACCAGGACCATCGACGCGGTCAGGTTGACCCACACCGGCCAGGCGCTGAATTGAACGAAGATCGCCACCAGCAGCGTCGCGAAGGAGTACAGCAGGGCCGCACGGTGGGCGATGTCGACGTAAACATGCGCGCGGTGATCCGGCGACGCCAGTATCTAGCGGTACTTCCACACACCGAGCACCAGGGCGAGCAGGAAGATCAGCCCGGCGGCCAACAGGGTGATCCGGACGTCGATGCGCAGCGTGCTGCTCATTGTTGGATCGGCGTGCTCGCGTGCGTCACGCCACGAGTCGACAACCTGGACTACCGTCGGGCTCATGCGATTTGCGTTCAAAACCTCTCCCCAAAACACCACCTGGGCACAGATGCTCGCCGTCTGGCAGGCCGCCGACGACATCGACGTCTACGAGTCCGGATGGACCTTTGATCACTTCTACCCGATCTTCAGCGACAGCGCCGGGCCTTGCCTGGAGGGCTGGACCACGCTGACCGCGCTGGCGCAGGCGACCAAACGACTGCGGCTGGGCACCCTTGTCACCGGCATTCACTACCGCCACCCCGCGGTGCTGGCCAATATGGCTGCGGCACTTGACATTGTCTCCGGCGGCCGACTCGAACTGGGAATCGGCGCCGGATGGAATGAGGAAGAGTCCGGCGCCTACGGCATCGAGTTGGGCAGCATCAAAGAACGCTTCGACCGGTTCGAGGAAGCCTGCGAGGTGCTGACCAGCCTGCTCAGCAACGAGACCACCGACTTCGACGGCACGTTCTACCAGTTCAAGGACGCCCGCAACGAGCCCAAGGGCCCGCAGCGTCCGCACCCGCCGATCTGCATCGGCGGCAGTGGTGAGAAGCGCACCCTGCGCATCACCGCCCGCTATGCGCAGCACTGGAACTTCGTCGGCGGGCCACCGGATGTCTTCAGACACAAGCGCGACGTGCTGGCGTCCCATTGCGCCGACATCGGCCGCGACCCGAAGGAGATCATGACGTCGGCACACCTTCGGCTGGAGCCTGACCTCGACTACGCGAAGGTCGTCCAGGACGCCGCCGGACTGGCCGCCGAGGGCCTCGACCTGGGCATCGTGTATCTCCCGCCGCCGCACGACCCGGCCGTGCTGGAACCGCTGGCCGAGGCGATTCGGGATTCGGGGCTGGCCACCTGAATCGTGGCGGGCGCCAGGGTCACGAAATGGTCACATCGAGCAAACGTTCGCCGTTATCAGCGGACCATCCCGAACGACAGTCAGACGCCGAAGCGCAGCAGCTCGTCCGCGGTCACCAAGCGCTCATGTTTTGCGGGGAATTCGCGGCTCTTGACCGGGTGTCGGAACCATGACCAGGCGATTCGCCCGACCCGGGAACGGGTCATCGGGTTCATATACACAGCGCTTACTCCTGCGGTCGATCAGCTCAACCGGGCACCACACCCCGCGGCGCCCGTATCGAACCTATTAGACAGCCTTCGGCTGGCAAACAGTGTAAGACTCGCCGTCTAATTTATCAAATGTTTCTGATGTTACGAATGTGACTAGCGTTGCGGAGCTGTAGTCGGGACAATCGGCGCCGGCAGGGCGGTCTCGCCCATCAGGTACCGGTCCACGCCCGCGGCCGCAGCCCGGCCCTCGGCGATCGCCCAGACGATCAGCGATTGGCCCCGGCCCGCGTCGCCGGCTACGAAAACACCCGGCACCGACGTCTCGAAGCTGTTGCCGCGCGACACATTGCCGCGATCGCTGAGCTCCACGCCCAGGTCCGTCAGCAGACCCGGTTGCTCCGGGCCGACAAAGCCCATCGCCAGCAACACCAGATCGGCGTCGATTTCGAAATCGCTGCCCTCGGTTTTGACGAACTTGCCGTCCTGCATCGTCACCTCGTGCACTTTGAGCGCAGCGACATGCCCGTCGCGGCCGACGAATTCCTCGGTGTTGACCGAGAAGACCCGCTCGCCACCCTCGTCGTGCGCGGCGGAGACCCGGAGCATCAACTCGTACGTCGGCCACGGGGTGGACGGCGCGCGGGTGTCCGGCGGGCGGGGCATGATCTCGAACTGGTGCACGCTGGCCGCACCCTGACGGTGCACGGTGCCCAGGCAGTCGGCGCCAGTGTCACCGCCGCCGATGATGATGACCTTCTTGCCCTTGGCGGTGATCGGCGGCTCACCGTCCGGGCCGAGCACGTCGTCGCCTTCCTGCACGCGGTTGGACCACGGCAGGTACTCCATCGCCTGGTGGATACCGTCAAGTTCGCGGCCAGGGATGGGCAGATCGCGCCAGGCGGTCGCGCCGCCGGCCAGCACCACCGCGTCGAAGTCGGCGCGTAGCTGCTCGGCGGTGACGTCGACGCCGACGTTGACACCGGCGCGGAATTCGGTGCCTTCGGCCCGCATCTGGTCCAGCCGACGGTCCAGGTGGCGCTTTTCCATCTTGAACTCGGGTATGCCGTAGCGCAGCAGCCCGCCGATGCGGTCCGCGCGTTCGAAGACCGTCACGCTGTGCCCGGCCCGGGTGAGCTGCTGTGCGGCGGCCAGCCCGGCCGGGCCGGAGCCCACCACCGCCACTGTTTTGCCGGTCTTCCGGTCCGGCGGCAGTGGAACCACCCAGCCTTCGTCGAAGGCGTTGTCGATGATGTCCAGCTCGATCTGCTTGATCGTCACCGCAGGCTGGTTGATCCCCAGCACGCACGACGATTCGCACGGCGCGGGGCACAGCCGACCGGTGAAGTCGGGAAAGTTGTTGGTGGCGTGCAGCCGTTCGATCGCGTCGCGCCAGCGACCGGTCCGGACCAGGTCGTTCCATTCCGGGATCAGATTGCCTAGCGGACAACCATTGTGGCAGAACGGGATTCCGCAGTCCATGCAGCGCGCGGCCTGCTGCTGCAACGTCGTGTGCGGGAAGTCTTCGTAGACCTCGTTCCAGTCGCGCAAGCGCAGATCCACCGGCCGGCGCTTCGGCGTCTCGCGGTGGGTGTATTTCAGGAAACCCCTGGGATCAGGCACTGGCGGCCGCCATGATCGCCTTTTCGGGATCGGTTCCGGTGCGCTCGGCCTCGGCCACCGCCTCCAGCACCCGCTTGTAGTCGCGTGGCATCACCTTGGCGAAGCACTGCTGCTCGCCGGCCCAGTCCGCCAGGATGCGCCGGCCGACTGCGGAGTCGGTGGCATCGACGTGTGCCTGCAGCATCCCGTGCAGCCATTCCAGGTCGTCCTCGTCGAGCGCCTCGAGTTCCACCATCTCGGAGTTGAGGTTGGCTTCCAACACGTCCTCGCGGTCATAGACGTAGGCGATGCCGCCGGACATGCCCGCCGCGAAGTTGCGGCCGGTGCTACCCAGGATCGCCACCCTGCCGCCGGTCATGTACTCGCAGCCATGGTCGCCGACACCTTCGACGACCGCATGAGCGCCGGAGTTGCGCACGGCGAACCGCTCACCGACCGCCCCGCGCAGGAACGCCTGGCCGCTGGTGGCGCCGAACAGGATGACGTTGCCGCCGATGATGTTGTCTTCGGCGACGTAGTCCGCCGGTGCGTTGTCGGGCGGGCGCACCACGACCCGGCCGCCGGACAATCCCTTGCCGACATAGTCGTTCGCGTCGCCGCACACCCGCAGCGTGATGCCCTGCGGCAGGAACGCGCCAAAGCTGTTGCCGGCCGAGCCCTCGAAGGTGATGTCGATGGTGCCGTCCGGCAACCCTTGGCCGCCATAGGCTTTCGTCACCTCGTGGCCAAGCATCGTGCCGACAGTGCGGTTGACGTTGGCGATGGTGGTGGAGAACCGAACCGGCGTCTGAGAATCCAGCGCCTCGCGGCTCATCACGATCAGCTGCTGGTCCAGCGCCTTGTCCAACCCATGGTCCTGCTTGGAGCTGTTGTACAGATCCTGGTTCATGAAGGCCGATTCCGGTTCGTGCAGCACCGGCGAGAGATCCAGCTTGTGTGCCTTCCAGTGTGCCCGGGCCAGCGTGGTGTCCAGCGATCTGACCTGACCCACCGCCTCGTTGACGGTGCGGAAACCGAGCTGCGCCATGTATTCGCGGACTTCTTCGGCGATGAACAGGAAGAAGTTCTCCACGAACTCGGGCTTGCCGTTGAACCGCTCGCGCAGCACCGGGTTCTGAGTGGCGACGCCGACCGGGCAGGTGTCCAGGTGGCACACCCGCATCATGATGCAGCCCGAAACCACCAAAGGTGCGGTGGCGAAACCGAATTCCTCTGCGCCGAGCATGGCCGCGATCATCACGTCGCGACCGGTCTTTAGCTGGCCGTCGACCTGGACCACGATCCTGTCCCGTAATCCGTTGAGCAGCAACGTCTGCTGGGTTTCGGCCAGCCCGAGCTCCCAGGGCGCACCGGCATGCTTCATCGACGTCAGCGGGGTGGCTCCGGTGCCACCGTCGTGTCCGGAAATCAGCACGACGTCGGCGTGCGCCTTCGATACGCCGGCGGCGACCGTGCCGACACCGTTCTCGGAGACCAGCTTGACGTGGATCCGGGCCGACGGGTTGGCGTTCTTCAAGTCGTGGATCAGCTGCGCCAAATCCTCGATCGAGTAGATGTCGTGGTGCGGCGGCGGGGAGATCAGGCCCACGCCCGGGGTGGAGTGCCGCACCTCGGCGATCCACGGGTAGACCTTGCCGGCTGGGAGTTGGCCGCCCTCACCGGGTTTGGCGCCCTGGGCCATCTTGATCTGGATGTCCGAGCAGTTGCTCAGGTAGTGCGACGTGACGCCGAAGCGGGCCGAGGCGACCTGCTTGATCGCACTGCGGCGCCAGTCACCGTTGGCTTCGCGCTCGAAACGGGCGACGTTCTCGCCACCCTCGCCGCAGTTCGACCGGCCGCCGAGCCGGTTCATCGCGATGGCCAGCGTCTCGTGTGCCTCGGCGGAGATCGAGCCGTAGCTCATCGCCCCGGTCGAAAAACGTTTGACGATCTCGCTGGCCGGCTCCACCTCGTCGAGCGGCACCGGCGGGCGAACCCCGTCACGGAATTTCAGCAGGCCGCGCAGCGACGCCATCCGCTCGCTCTGGTCATCGACCAGACGGCTGTATTCCTTGAAGATCTGATATTGCCCGGTGCGGGTGGAGTGCTGCAGCTTGAACACGGTGTCCGGGTTGAACAGGTGGTATTCGCCTTCACGGCGCCACTGGTATTCCCCGCCCACCTCGAGCTCGCGGTGCGCCCGTTCATCGGGCCGGTCCAGGAAGGCCAGCGCGTGCCGGGTCGCGACGTCGGCGGCGATGTCGGCGAGGTTGATTCCGCCCGTAGGACAGGTCAAGCCGGTGAAGTACTCGTCGAGGATCTCCTCGTCGACGCCGACGGCCTGGAACAGCTGGGCGCCGGTGTAAGACGCCAGCGTCGAGATGCCCATCTTGGACATCACTTTCAGCACGCCCTTACCGGCAGCCTTGATGTAGTTCTGCAGCGCTGTCTCGCGGTCCAGGCCCTCGAGCACGCCGCGGTCGAGCATCACCTCGATCGATTCGAACGCCATGTACGGGTTGACCGCCGCCGCACCGAAGCCGATCAGCGCGGCCATGTGGTGTACCTCGCGGGCGTCGCCGCTCTCCACGACCAGGCCGACCTTGGTACGGCTGCGTTCCCGGACCAGGTGGTGGTGGACCGCCGAGACGGCCAGCAACGACGGGATCGGCGCCAGCGTCTCGTCGGACTCCCGGTCGGACAAGATGATGATCCGCGCGCCGTCGGCGATCGCCGCCGAGGTCTGTGCCCGCACCTCGTCGAGCGCCGCCTTGAGGCCCGCCCCATTCTCGGCGACCGGGTACAGACAGCGAATCACCTTGGACCGCAAGCCATGCCGACGGCCGTTGACCTCGACGTCGGGGTCCAGGTTGATCAGCTTGGCCAGTTCATGGTTACGCAGCACCGGTTGCGGCAAGATGATCTGGCGACAGGAATCCGCATTCGGGTTGAGCAGATCGCCCTCCGGCCCGCAGGTGCCCTGCAGGCTGGTCACCACTTCTTCGCGGATGGCGTCCAGCGGCGGGTTGGTCACCTGAGCGAACAGCTGCTGGAAGTAGTCGAACAGCATCCGCGGGCGCTGGGACAGCACCGCGACCGGGGTGTCGGTTCCCATCGAGCCGATCGGCTCGGCGCCGGTGCGCACCATCGGCGCCACCAACAAGTTGAGTTCTTCGTAGGTGTAACCGAACACCAACTGGCGCAACACAACCCGGTGTTGTGGCATCCGGACGTAGTCGCCCTGCGGCAGCTCGCCCAGCGGGATCAGGCCGTTGTCGAGCCAGTCCTGGTAGGGCTGCTCGGCGGCCAGCTCGGCCTTGATCTCCTCGTCGGCGACGATGCGGCCCTGCGTGGTGTCGACCAGGAACATTCGGCCCGGCTGCAGCCGCATCCGGCGCACTACTTTCGACGGGTCCAGGTTCAGCACGCCGGCCTCGGAAGCCATCACCACCAGGCCGTCGTCGGTCACCCAGATGCGCGACGGGCGCAGGCCATTGCGGTCCAGCACGGCGCCCACGATGGTGCCGTCGGTGAACGTCATCGACGCCGGGCCGTCCCAGGGCTCCATCAGCGAGGCGTGATACTCGTAGAACGCCCGCCGGGCCGGGTCCATCGACGGGTGCCGCTCCCAGGCCTCCGGGATCATCATCAGCACCGCGTGGGCCAGGCTGCGACCACCCAGGTGCAGTAGTTCGAGCGCTTCGTCGAAGCGCGCGGTGTCCGAGGCCCCCGGCGTGCAGATCGGGAACAGCTTGTCGACATCGTCATGAGAACCGAAGACGTCGGTGTTGATCAGCGCCTCGCGGGCACGCATCCAGTTCTCGTTGCCGGTGACGGTGTTGATCTCACCGTTGTGCGCGATGCGCCGGAACGGATGCGCCAGCGGCCACGACGGGAAGGTGTTCGTGGAGAACCGCGAGTGCACGATGCCCAGCGCGCTGGTCAGCCGCTGGTCCTGCAAATCCAGATAGAACGCCTTGAGCTGCGGCGTGGTCAGCATCCCCTTGTAGACCATGGTCTGGCCGGAAAGGCTTGGGAAGTAGACGGTTTCGCGGCCGGGCCCATCCTGTCCCGGGCCCTTGGTGCCGAGCTCGTGCTCGGCCCGCTTACGGATGACGTAGGCGCGGCGTTCCAGCTGCATGTCGTCGGCCCCGGCGATGAACACCTGGCGGAAGGTGGGCATCGCGTCGCGGGACAGTGCGCCCAGCGAGGAGTCGTCGGTGGGTACCTCGCGCCAACCCAGGACCTGCAGGCCCTCGGCTTCCACGATCTTTTCTACCGCCGCACACGCCGCGGCCGCTTCTTTCGACGACTGCGGCAAGAACGCGATGCCGGTGGCGTAGCTGCCTGCTTCGGGCAGCTCGAAATCGACCGCGTCGCGCAGGAACGCGTCGGGAACCTGGATCAAGATGCCGGCGCCGTCGCCGCTGTGCGGCTCGGCGCCCTGGGCGCCGCGGTGCTCGAGATTCACCAGCGCGGTGATCGCCTTGTCCACGATGTCGCGGCTGCGGCGGCCGTGCATGTCGACGACCATGGCCACCCCGCACGAGTCATGCTCGAATGCGGGGTTGTAGAGCCCGACGCGGTTGTGCGCCATTCCCATCTGCCCCTTCACCAAAACTTTCTGCCGCAGCATTCACGAATCGTCCCGTCGGCGACCGCACCCTGAAGGCTGCGGGCTAGGCCCCTTCGGTCTTGTCGATGTGCTGCTCGCCTGATACGACGATCCGGTTGGGGAGGATCCGAACGGCGCTGGACGGTGGCCCTGTTCCCGGTTTTCGACAAGTCGTAAAACGATATGACAAAACCCGCCTGACATGCCAACTTCGTCAATTCTAACCCGCCGGCGGCCGGTACCGCCCCATCGCGACGTGACCTGCCCCGCGGCCGGCCCGGTCAGGCTGTGCCGCAGCGCATTTGGACGCGATTGTGCCGGCCTCGACGGGTCCGGCGGCGGGCCGCCTGCCAGCTGTTTCGAGTCGGCAATTTGCTGTGACGGCCGTCCAACGAACCGGTGAAAGGCCGTACGGCTCACAGTCGGCTCGGGTGGCGGGCGACACAGTCCGGCAAAAGCCGTGGCAGCGCGGCTCTACCGACTTGTCGAGCAGGCGATGCCCCGCGTGCGGGCCGTCCGCACCGGGCCCCGGCGACCGCGCCGCAAAAGTTGCCGAGGATTTTTTCGCAGCCGAGCCCGCCTTGCGGCGCTGACCTGCGGGATCAGTGGTCGACTGGCCCATCGTGTCGTTCGGCCGGCCGCGGCGGCTTTACGATGCATCCATGAGCTTGGCCGAGCATCCCTTGAGCTCCTGACATGTCGATTTCCACGAGCCCATGAGCGAGCCTGACGATTTCCTGCGCGCCCGGGTACGGCCCGCAGCACCGAGCGGGCCGGTAGGTCCGCCACCACGTCCGCCGACCGGCACGCACCGTTCGGCGCCGCCTCAGCGGCCCGCTCCCCTGCCGCCGCCCGTCCCGGCTCAGCGGAGGTCGTGGGGCGACATCGACTTCACGCCGCGAGGCGCGCACCCGCCCCGCCAGCCCGGCCCCAAATACGGCTGGCGCCGCGTCGTGTTCAAGGCCACGTTCGGACTGCTCAACCTCGGGCCGTCGGCCGGTGAGAGGCAGGACGCCGCCTACGAGGCCGCGATCGGGTCGGCGCTGCGCGGGAACTACAAGGTGGGGGTGCTGGGCAAGGGCGGCGTCGGCAAGACCACCGTCGCCGCCAGCGTCGGGTCGATCTTCGCCGAGCTGCGCCGCCAGGACCGCGTGGTGGCGATCGACGCCGACACCGCGTTCGGTCGGCTCGGCAGCAGGATCGACCCGCGGACCAACGGCTCGTACTGGGAGATCGCCTCGGACAAGAACCTTCGGTCCTTCGCCGACGTGAGCACCCGCGTCGGCAGCAATTCGGCGGGGCTGTATGTGCTGGCCGGAGAGCCCACCGCCGGGCCGCGACGGGTGCTCGATCCCGCGCTGTACCGCGAGGCCACCTCGCGGCTCGACCGCCACTTCACCATCGCGATCATCGACTGCGGTTCCACGATGGACGCACCGGTCACCCAGGAGGCGCTCAGCGACCTGGACGCGCTGGTCGTGGTGTCGTCGCCGTGGGCGGACGGCGCTTCAGCTGCGGCGCAGACGATGGAATGGCTGGCGGCGCATGGGCGGACCGGTCTGCTGCACCGCACTGTGGTGGTGCTCAACGACTCGGACGGCCATTCGGACAAACGCCACCGATCGGCACTCGCGCACCAGTTTCTCCAGCGGGGTCAGACGGTGGTGCAGGTGCCGTTCGACCCGCATCTGCGGCCCGGCGGCGTGATCGACGTGCGCAGCGAGCTGGCCCGCACGACGCGGCGCAAATTTCTGGAGATCTCCGCGGCGATCGCCGGGTTCTTCGCCACCCGGCCGGAAAGCCCGCGAGAGCCGCACTAAGCCCGTGCCGACGGATCGGCGGTGGCTTCGATCTTGGTCACCAGCTGCTCGTCGATCGTCAGCACGATGACCGCGAAGAGCCGTCGCTCGGCGAAGGCCAGCAGCACGGGTTGGCCGGCCGGGCCGCTCACCACCGTCGCGCCCGGGCCCAGGTAGCGAAGCAGGTTGACCGCCACGTCGTGCGGCCCATGGTTGATCTGCGGCGGCGGGGCGGGATCGCCGAGTAGCGTGCCGACGCCCCACACCGTCGGATCGAGCACCGCGGCCAGCGCCTGCAGATCGCCGTTGGCGCAGGCGGTGATGAACTTCTCCGTGACGAGCTGGTGCTCGGCCGTCGAGACCTCGGCCGGCTTCGGTTGCGCAAGAGCGAATTTCGTCCGCGCACGGCGGGCAAGCTGCCGACAGGTGCCCACCGGGCGGCCGACCGTCTGGGCGATGGCGTCGAAGGGAACGCCGAACACGTCGTGCAACACGAACGACACCCGCTCGCCGGGGCTCAGCCGGCGCAGCACCTCCAGCAGCGCCGAGCGCACCTCGTCATCGAGGGTCACCCGGTCGGCGGGATCCGGCCGACCGGGTTGGTTGAGTGCGGCCTGCTCGGCGCCGATGTCGCCGGGCCGCTCGTAGCGGGCCCGCGCGGAGCGCACCTGATCGAGACAGAGCCGGCCCGCCACCACGGTCAACCAGGCGCGGACGTCGGCGATCGCGCCGAGGTCGGTGCGCGAGAGCCGCAGAAACGCCTCCTGAGCAACGTCTTCGGCTTCCCCGACGTCACCCAGCATCTGGTAGGCCAGATTGACCAGGTACGGCCGATGGCCTCGCCAGGCCTCGGCGATCTGGTCCTCGGCGGACGGCGATTGGCTCATGTAGTCACGACGATCTGCTCGGTCGAAAAGTTACCGGGTTCGCCGGTAACTTTCGCACTTCCTGGCCCGTCCTTGATGAAAAGAACCCTGACAGGGGGCCACCATGACCATTGTTGTGACCGGCGCGACCGGAAATGTCGGCCGCCCGCTGGTGTCGCTGCTCGCCGCCGCGGGTGCGCGAGTGCGAGCCGTTACCCGCAACCCGGAGACCGCCGGGTTGCCCGACGGTGTCGAGGCGGTTCACTCGGCCCTCGACGCGGTGCCCGGGGCGTCGGCGGTGTTTATCAATTCCCGCGCGCTCGGTGACGGTCTCGCCGATGTCGTAGCCGCCGCACGACGCACCGGCGTCGCGAAACTGGTGGCGCTGTCGGCTATCAACGCCGACGACGACTTTGCGCGGCAACCGTCGCGGTTTCGCGGCGACCGCAACAAGGAAGTCGAGCAGCTTTCCATCGACGCCGGCCTGCCCTGGGTAAGCCTGCGGCCCGCGGTCTTTGCGACAAATTTCGCCGGTATGTGGGCCGCGCAGATCCGGGCAGGTGACGTCGTTGGCGGGCCGTACGCCGACGCGTCCAGCGCGCCGATCGTCGAATCCGATATCGCCGCGGTGGCCGCGCACGCGCTGCTCACCGATGAGCTTGTCGGACAGCGGATCCCACTGACCGGGCCGCAGGCGTGCACCAACGCCGAGCTGGTCGACATCATCGGCACCGTGCTGGACCGACCGTTGCGATACGCCGAGGCTCCGCCCGATGTCGTACGGCAGCGTTTCATCGGAATAGGTCTGGGCGCCGAATTCGCCGATGCCTACATGTCCATGCTTGCCGACGCCGTCGACAAGCCGGCGCTGGTCACCCACGACGTCGAGAAGATCACCGGGCGACCGGCCACACCGTTCGCCAGTTGGGTTTCTGACCACCGCCAGCTGTTCACGAAATAACCAAGGAGACAAGACATGTCCGACCCACGTCCGCCCCGTTACCTCAAGCCGATGAACAAGATGATGATGGCGATACAGAAACTCGGCATACCGACCGGGCCCGCGATGGTGCTGACGGTGCCCGGCCGCAAGTCGGGTAGGCCGCGCAGCACGCCGATGACACCGTTTCACGTCGACGACGGCCTCTACGTGGTGGCGGGCTATCCCGGCGCGGACTGGGCCGCCAACGCCCGCGCCGCCGGCACCGGCACACTCAGTCGCGGCCGTCGTTCGCGACGGGTGCAGATCGTGGAACTTACTGCCGCACAGGCGCGCCCGATACTACGCATTTTCCCGGTCGAGGTCCCGGTCGGTGTCGCGTTCGCCAAAAGCTCGGGAATGGTGGTCGACGGCACACCCGACGAATTCGAGAATCTCGCCGGCCGCATCGCGGTCTTTCGGTTCGACCCGATTGCTCCTGGTTGACGGTCGCACTCAAAGCTGGACCGGCACATTCTTTTCCGCGCATGCGTCGGTGACCGCCGCGACGATGTCCTGGGTGCGAAGCGTCTCCAGATCCTCGACGGTCACCGAGCCCCTGTCGGTGCGGTGCTGGGCGGCCACTCGGGAGTCCCGTAACCGTTCGGCACGCTCGATGACGTTGCGGGCGAACCGTCCGTTCTGCATGACGTCGATCCCGTGCGTGCCGTCCGGCGCCAGATAGGCCCGCAGCGTCTTGCACGCCATGTTCAGCGCTTCGCGCGCGGCCGGCTCGATCACGGTTGCACGCGGTTGGCCGTAGCGAACCGCGATCTCCACCAGCTCATCCGGAGCGTAGGAGGCGAACCGCAGCTTGCGGTTGAACCGTCCCCCCAAACCCGGGTTCACGGTGAGGAATTCGTCGACTTCCTTCTCGTATCCGGCGCCGATGAAGCAGAAATCGAAGCGGTGTACTTCGAGCGCCACCAGCAGCTGGTTGACCGCCTCCATGCCGATCATGTCCGGCCGCCCGTCATGATGACGCTCCACCAATGAATAAAACTCATCCATGAAAAGGATGCGTCCCAGCGAACGCGCGATCAGCTCGTTGGTCCGCGGGCCTGAGGCACCGATGTGCTCGCCGCAGAAGTCGGCCCGCTTGACTTCGATGATCTCGGGGTGGCGCACGATGCCCAGCCCCGCATAGATCTTGCCCAGCGCCTCGGCTGTGGTCGTCTTTCCGGTGCCGGGCGGGCCGACCAGAAGCATGTGGTTGGTCTGGTTGGTCACCGGCAACCCGGCGGCCATCCGCAGCGCGCGGACCTCGATCTGATCTTCGATTTCGGCCACCGCGTGCTTGACTTCGCTGAGCCCGACCTGGTTGTTCAGCAGGGCCCGGCCTTCGGTCAGCAGCTCTTCGCGCCGAACTTCGTTTTTCTCCTCGTGGCGATCCTGCTCGGAGCGCTCGGTGCTGACGTCCCACTTGTTGGTGCGGGTGTTGATGGTCTCCTCGTCGGTCACCACCAACTGCAGGTGCTGATCGGCCAGCGCATCCTTGGCCGGCTCGATCAGCGCCCCGTTGATCGTCGCCTTCGACAGCCAGATCTGGGCCTTGTCTTCCTCGCCGAGCTGGCGGTGCGCCATCCCGCGCACATACGCGAGATCTGCTGCAATCAATGGGAATTCGTTGGGGTCAATCGCCGTCACCGCGGTGTCGGTCAGCTGGTGGCGACGCGCCTCGGCCGAACCGCCCGCCCGCAGATCGACCCGATCCGCCCAGTCCAGCGCGACACGGGCCTGTCCGAGATGGGCCGCCGCGTGAGCGGCCAGCGCGTTGGTGGCCGCAGTGACCGCCGACATGATGATCGCCTGCGGCGGCAAGATGGTTGCCGCCACCGAGATGACGTCCGGCCAGCGCTGGGTGGCGAACATCAGATACGCCCGCAGGTACTGCTGCCACTGGTGGTTTTCCCAGGTGTCAAGCAGGCCCGGATCTTCAAGCAGCGCTTTGGATTTCTCGAACTGGCCGTCATCGATCAGGGCACTCGCCAACGCCAGCCCGGCGTGGGACGACTCCGTGACCGAAATCGATAGATACGGCCCCGCTTTGATAGCCGCTGAGAGTCGGACACCAAGCCGATTGGTTTCCCGGTGCAACCGGGCTCCGTAGGCATACAGCTGCTGAAGCGTCGACAGCGCCTCGTCGCCGGCGGCGATTCTGCCCAGCCAAGCGTCAGCCATCGACTGGTCCAGATCGCTCGCCTCGCGGAACCGCGCTTGGGCCGACGACACGTCCGTGTCGAACACGGCCATCGCTTGATCGAACCGCTTGCGCGCGGCGACGGTGTTGGTACTGGTGGTCAAGCGCCGCTCCTCTTCATCGCTGCGGGATGGATTGCCCCGGCGCGGTCATCGTCTAGTCCACCGATTCGAGCTCGGTCGATCCGATCCTCGTCGGTTCCAAGGATATGTACCGATTCTCGGCCCGAAACAACTCGACCTCAACGGTGTGCAGTTGTCCAGCCGCCGTCACGTCGACCGTCGCCGGTCCGATTTGGGTGATCAGGACATCGGCGGAACCCCGGTACGGTGTGCCCGGCTCACCGATGGAGATCAGCGTGTTCGGCCGCGGCGCGGGAGTGACCGTCCCGTCGACGACGCTGACGGTGGTACCGGCAATCGGTCTGACCTGGTTGCCCACCGCGATGTCGGGCATCCGCACACTGGCCCAACGTTGCAGATCACGGGTGTGCACGGTGATGCGTTCGCCGGCCCCTGCCAGCCGCACGACGATTCGCTTGGCCAGTGCGTCCTGCGCGGCGATGTGCACGCGACTGAACTCTCCCGGGTCGTCGAGGGGGAGCATCAAGCGGTTACCCGCGTCGACCTTGCCCAGCAACACACCTGAGGGCCCGATCGGAATGACCAGCGGCCGGTTGAGAACGCCGCGGCGAACACCCTGCAACCTCGGCATCGGCCCGCAAAGGTTGGCGGCGATCGCGCGTGCCTGCTCCCCCGGCAGGATCCGAAACATGACGCTCGGCGGAGCTGTCGGGGGCTGTGCGCTACGCACGGTCACCGTTGCGGTCACACTGCCGTCTTCGAAAACGGTGATGTTCTGGATGATCCCGTCGGCGCGTAGCGCCCAGGCGTTCGCCAAACTCTCGGCGTTGATGTCACCCGGCCGGTACCAGTAAGTGGTCAGCCATCCACCTTCGCCCCGAGTCGTGCGCCACCGCTGGTGATGGGCGCTCAACGCTGAGTTGCCCAGCCGCCGTTCCAGCTCGACGATGTCGATAGCGGTCGCGACCTTCGCGCGAATACCGTTCTGCCGCAACGCCGCAGCGATCCGCTGGGCAGCGGCCAGCGTCGCGGTGCCGATCGAGGTGCGCCGCTGCAGCGGTTCGGCATTGGGCAATGCCGAGATCCGAACGATCAGCCACGTCTCGCGCTGTCCGGCGTAGGGAGGGGTGCCGATCAACGTGTCGTAGACACGGGGATAGTCACCGGTGCTACGCCGCCGGGACCCCACGCTGACCACGCTGAGCGAGTCGACCGCCAGACCCAGGCTCTGGTGCAGAAGCGGCAGCAACTCGGCGACGTCGACGGTGTTTGCGGTGAAGGTCGCCGTCGAGCCGGTGAACAGCGTCGGCCGATGCGCTTTCCCGAGCAGCTGCACGGCCACCACCGCGACGCCATCCTGGTAGCGCACCCCGCCACCAGAACGGTCGTTGGCCACCGTGATGGGTTCATTCAGCACGATCGCGCGTCCGCGCCGGCGCAGCAAGATCAGCCACGACCACAGCTGGTGACGGCGCCACGGGATCACGCCCACGATTACGCCCAGCGCCAAACCCGTTGCCGCGCCGGGGTATCCGCCCACGATCCAGCCGATCATGCCGGCCGCGAGCACGCCGACGATGACTGCGAGCTTTGTGGTGGCCGTCATCGCTCTTGCCGGGCCCGGGCGATCAACGAGGCGATCAGAACCACGGCCAGCACGACCCCGGCAAACACCAATGCGACATTGCGCGCGCGGTGATCCGGCGGTGGCGGCGGCGCGGCCGGAACGATCAGCCGGCTCTGGGCGCCCGGTGCGAGCCGGTCTCCGGGCGGCACATCGAAGGTCAACGCGGCGACTGGGTCCACGACCCCGTAGCCGACCTGGTTATCGACCCCACGTGGCGGATTATGCGACGTCTGCAGAATTCGGTTGATGACCTGATGGGCCGTCAACGCCGGGTATTTCGCCCGCACCAGCGCTGCCACCCCACTGACGTAGGCCGCCGAGAAACTCGTTCCCCAGAATGGGATGTTCTTTTCGCCGGGCCGGATAGGCGGATAAGCGTTGACCGGCCCGCCGGTTTGCGGGGATAGCCCCATGATCCCGACGCCTGGGGCCGCCGCGGCGACCCACGGCCCCGCCAAGCTCTTTTTGATCGGGGCGCCGGTGTTGTCCACTGCGCCGACGGAAAGCACGTAGTCCGAGAACCAGGACGGCGAGGACACCGTCTTGACCTGATGCCAGTCGCGGGGGTCAGACGCGTCCAGCGGGTCGAAGGCCGGGTTCTGGGCGCACTCGTCCTCGCCCTCGTTTCCGGCGGCCGCGACCACCACCGCGTCCTTGACAGTGGCCGCGTACCAGACGGCGGCCCCGATGGCGCTCTGGTCCATCGGGTCGGCAGCAGACACGCATGCAGTGACGCTGACATTGATCACTTTGGCGCCCATGTTGGCCGCGTGCACGATCGCGCTGGCCAGCGAGGCGATGGTACCGGCCTTTTTCCGGGCTTCCATATCTCCGCCGCCCGGCCGTTCTGGCTCGTAGGCCCGCGATGACTGGCGGATGGAGATGATTCTCGCGTGCGGAGCCACCCCGCCGACCCCGTCCGGCGCTCCGGGGGGAGGTGGCGGAACTTCGGGGTCGTCGGGAGCGCCGGCGACCGGATCGCCCGGCCCATTCGATGGTTCATCCGGCGGTGGTGGCGGCGGGGGCGGCGGAGCGGGCTTGGTTTCGGTGATCGTCACCGGCGAGGGCGGCGGCGGCGGCGCGACCGGCGCCGGCGGCCCGCCGGGGGGTGGAGGCGCGGCGTCGGTTGCCGGTGGGCCCGCCGGTGGCGGGAACGCGGGGACGGCCGGCATCGCCGCGGGCATGGGAGCGCCCTGGGGCGCCGCGGCGATCACCGAGGCCACGATCGTGCCGTGCGAGTCGCAGTCCATCAGCCCGTCGCCGCCCATGACGTAGTCCCCGCCCGGCACCACCGGGAGGCGGTGGCTGGGGTTGACGCCGGTGTCGATGACGGCAACGGGCACCCCGTTACCCGTCGAGTACTGCCAGGCTTTCGCGACGTTGAGCATCATGTAGCCGGGGGCGGGCACCGCCACATTCGGTTCGGCGACGGTGATGGTCCGCGCGCAGATGTTGCTCTGCCTCATTGCTTGATCCGGAGCGGGTTTACCGTCCGCAGGCACCCTGCCGGGATCAACGGCCGGTGGTGGAATCGCTTGAGCCAGCGGAAGAGTCGTTGGCAGCCCGACCAGCAGGCCGACCATCGTCAGGGCGGCAATTCGCCGCGTCGCAAACGCATGCGTCATCGCATGCGCACCCAGGTGAAGAGCCCGCCGATCCACGCCGCCATCGGTAGCGCCGCGATGATCGCGGCGATCTCCAGCCATTCGGCGATCATCCGCACCAGCGGCGTGAAGCGCGTGATCGGCACCAGCAACGCCGCGACGAGGCCGGCGGCGCCGAACAAACCCAGGATCAGCGCGCCCCACAGCAGCGGACCTCCGGCGCTCGCCGGCTCATGGACAACGTATTTGATGACAGCGGCGCACACTGCGGCCACGGCCCCGCAGACCAGCGCGACCGCCTGGCGCTTGTCGGCGAAGGCCCGTCCGCGGCTGATGAAAATGAGCACGAACAGCCCGGCCAGAACCAATGCCGCGGCACTGCGACCGCGGCCCGGCATCAGCGTGGCCCAGACGGCGGCGGGCAGCGTCGCTCCTGCCGCCACGCAGATACCGGTCAGCACGCTGTTGGCCCGCACGGCGCCGGCGGCGATCTGCGCCCCGCGCGGCGTGATGTCCGGGCTTACTTCTTCATCGAGCGCCTCATCCACGGGCGACACCGCGTCGACCGGCAGTCCCGCGCTGCGCTGGAAGAGGTCGCGCCCCGTCACGGACCCGAAGTACGGCGGCCGGATCCGTGCCGCCCATAACGCGATGGTGGGCGCCAGTGTCAGCACGAACAGCAGGCCCACCAGCGTGAGCATCCCCATCCACTGGGCAGGTACCGGTCGCCACATCCGCACCGCAGCGACCAGGCCTCCGATGGCACTCAGCGCCACAACCGTCGCTGCCACGCTGATGTGGCGCTGCGTCACCACGGCCAGGCCGGTTGTCAGTACCCCGGCCGCCAGAGCGGCGATGAATACGTGGGCCGCTCCGAGCTTGCCCGGTGCGGCCGTACCCAGGCTCACCGCGAGCAGCGGTATCGCCAGCCAGGCAAACCCGTCGATCAGGTCGCTGCGCTGCGGCCACCACTTGGCCACGACCCCGGCAGCGCCGGCGGCCAGCAGGCCGGTCGCGCCGGTCACAAGGCTTGGCGCCATCGAGTCACCGGCAACGCGGACGCGCAGCGCCAACCCGAACAAGGCCGCCGAGAGCATCGCCAGGACCGCCAGCGAGGTGTGCGCCGCGGTCACGGCCGTGACCGGTTGGAACAGCTTCTGGCCGGCGCGGGCCAATCCGGTAGACAACGACTCGTACTGCGGCTCGAACGAGTCGCCCTCCACGACCGGAGCCAGTACCAGGGTGGCACCGTCTTCTACGCCGAGCTCGTCGAGGGTTTTCGTGACGTCGAGACGCACACCGTTGGCCTTGTGTAGCTCGTAGCCGACTCCGGATTCCAGACCGGTCAGGCCCCGACGCTTGAGCTCATCGTTGAGCAGCTCGACGATATTGTCGACGAACACCTCCACCGGCACCGATGCCGGATAGACCTGCGAGACAAGGTGTTCGCCACATACGACCGCAACTGCGCAACGCGCCGGAAATGCGACTTTCGGCATTAACGTGGCCTGTCAGCGTCCGGTACGTATTTGTCCGCCAACGCCGCAGTGATCTCGAATAGTCGCAATCGTGTTTTTTTCTGCAATTCATGCTGCGTGTCGATGATCCCGCCTTTAGCTAAATGCGGATCGAACGGCATGAATTCGACTGTCGCGCCCGACTGCCCAAAGCGCTCAGTGAGATAAGCACGCGCGTCAGAATCGTATTTATCGCGGCTGTCATTCAGAATCACCATGCTGCGCGATACCAATTCGTGGTATCCCATCGACCGCAGCAAGTCGATGGAACGCGTCACTGGCAAGGAAGTGTCGGCGGTCAGCCCCGAAACGAAAACCAGGGTGTCGCAGGCGTCGAACACCGCCTTCATCACCGGGTGCTCGAGGTCGTCCGAGGTGTCCACCACGATGACGTTGTGGGTGCGACGGAGACGCGAAAGCACCCCCGCGAACATTGACGGCACCAGCGGCCTGGGTTGGTCGGATGCCCGATTTCCCGCCAGCACGTCGAGTCCTAAGCTGTTCTGCCCCAAGTGCTCCCGAATATCGGCATACCCCTGCACGTCGGTATCGTTCAACACGGCCGAGTAATCCCCCGGCGGAGCCTCATCGATCCGGCCGGCGAGTGTGCCGAACCCAGGGGCGGCGTCGATCGCGACGACGTTCTCCGGACGGCATTCGCGGAACACCGCGCCGATGCACGCCGTCAGCGTGGTTTTACCGACGCCGCCCTTTCCGGATACCACCCCGACGACGTATTGCTTGCGGATGTGGCGGCGTATCCTCCCCTGCAATTCGCGGTAGTGCCGCTCGGCCGGCGATTCACCTAGATTTATTGTCTGAAAAGACGCGTTATACAGAAACTTTCGCCACCCGGATCCGGGCGGGATTTTCCGCGGTGTAACCATGTCGGAGATACGCAACGTTCCCGAGACGGAGTCGGGATGTTGAGGACGCGAACCTGCACTTTGTCTCGCAGGTTGCGAGCCTTGCTCCGCCGAATTAGATGGCGTGTTCCACGGATTTGTCACGATGCCGATGCTAACATGCGCGCCATAGCCTTTACTTACACAACCTTTCGGTAGGAATGCCATTCCTCATTGGCTGGTAGCCGCCGCACCATATGGTTGATCGCGGCAGCGATGTTGGTCGCCGACCCCGGCGCAATGACCATCCATTTCTTGCCCCCCGACGGCACCTGCTCAGCCACCAGTCGTCCCTCCGGGGAGTCGATGATGGTTACCACGCTGCGCTCGACGTGCGTCCTGGTGGGCTGGCCAGTTTCCACACCGCATTGCAGTGCGACGATCGACGCCTGAGTCGAACGGGTGGGATCGGCGGCGGTCACCAACATGCGCTTCTGATCGGCGTCCAACTGCTGGCCGGCCAGAAATTTTTTCAGAGATTCCGGGCTGTTCACCCCAGACACCAGGGCATCGACGTCCAGCGTGAGGGGCCGCAGCGGGGCCGACGTGTTCGTACCGCACAGTCTTTCGATCTGGGCAATCAGAACCGCATTGGCAGCGCCTTCGGCGGTTGCGGTTCCTGCGCCGCCGATGCGGATCAGTTCTTCGGAACGCTCGATCACCACCCACCACTGCGCGAAGCGCGCCAGTAGCGCCATCGCCGGTCGTTGGCCCGCCTCAGGATTGCGCACATGAATGAGCAGCGCGATGTCTCGACGCGCGAGCACCGTCATCCACTCGGCGACAACCGAATCGACCGTGCCCGCCTCGTCGATGACGCCTGCAGCCCGCAGTTCGGCGGCGATGGGGTGTCCCAGCGCCATCTGCGCCGTCTCGAAGCTGGGCAAAATCGGGCGCAGCGCCAACTCAGGAGCGAGCACCTCGATGCCGGCGAGTACCTGCAGGACCCAAAGTCCGTCGACGGTGGTGGTCAACATGCCGGTCTATCCAAGCCGCTGGGGCGCACACATGGCATGCACCCCAGCTGAAGTATTTCGACTCGCGTCAGACGAAGAAGTTGGTGGAGCTCATGTCCGTGGCGTGGGCTGAAGCGTTCACCGTGTGAATCGTCTGGCCGTGTTGCATAACGGTTTCGATGAGGCCCTCGAAGCCCTTGAGCATCTGGATCTGCGCCTCGTAGAAAGCCGCATGCGCTTGGCCCTGGAAGAAGCCGGCGATTTGATCGGTCCGATGCTTGATGTCGTCGTGGTGCTCCATGAGGATCGCCGCCTGGTTACCGACACCAGAGGCTAGATCGTTGACAGCGCCGTGGTCGTATTGAATGTTTCCGAAGCTCATTTGATGCGTCCTAACTCGCGATGAATTCTATGGATTGGTCGAATGGCTCTTAGGCGTTGATCCCGGCATCGCCCGCAAAGCCCGCAAAGCTGTGTGCCGCGTCCGCCTCGTGCTGCTCCATCATCAGCGCAACCTTGCCGAGTCCCTGAGCCAGCTTGGTCCCCCACGTGACGGCCTGCGCCAGATCGTGTTGCACCTTGGTCGCTGTGGTGGTCGAGGATTGGTAACCATCGCCCTGCCAAGCAACGCCCATCGCCTCGTGGTTGCTCAGGTACTGGTTTGCGATGACCGTCGCGTGCTCTAACGCCGTCTCGATCGCCTGCTGCGTCGAGCGCATCATGTCGGGTGTTACCTGAAGTAGTGCCATTGCCTCTCCCTTGGCTAGTGCCCCTAAACCGGAACGTGCCGCTAGTGTAAGCACGAGCCGGTAGTCTCACACCTCACCTTTTAAATCCCCCGGTAGCAGGGCTCCACCTGCCCGAACGAGTGCGCAACGTACGAATACGCCGCTGCATTCTCGACGGCGACGGCAGCTCGATCGGCGCGCTGTCCCGCGATAATCATGCACCCGCCGACAGCGAGGCCGCCGACCACGGGACCGATCATGATCCACATCGGGTTGAGCCGGCGGGCGTAGGCGACCACGACGACGACCAGTACCGCGACAGTGATGACGGTGGTGGCGACGGCGGCAAAGTGGAATCCGACCCTTTGTGCGACGTACCAGCCGTGCAAAGACGCCAATGTGTGTTGGCTTCGGAAGCCCAAACTCGTATTCGGTTGGATGCCGCGGTTATTGGCACGTGCCGAAAGGAACCAGAGACCGGCGGTGGCAGCAATGAGCAATAGTCCATTTGATGCAACCCAGATGCGCATCGTGATCCTGCCGTAGCGAGCGTTCGGCGTTTGCTCGGTGTACATGGTCAGGTGTCCTTTGCATCCTGGTGAGCGTTCCGCGATAGCGATTCATTCTGTTCTTCCTGCCGGTCCCGGAGCAATATCTGCCACTGACCATTCGAGACTGGAATATTCGGTGTCGCGATAAGGGCCGCGACTGCCACCATCACCAGCGAGAAGCTGAACAGACCCATGCTCAGGAAAATGAGCGCGTGCAGAACCGATCCGAGCCAGAACGCCGCCAACCGCCACCGGGCCTCCAGGAGCGTGAACAGCGCGATAGCCAATTCGATCACTATCGTCCCCCAGGTGATCATCAGCGTGGTGAGGCTCTGGTCTGATAACCACATCCAGAGCGGTGCGAGAGGACCCGCGGACCCAAACATCTTGTCGCGTACGAAGTAGTAGAACCCCGAGCCGTTCTGCCAATCGGCGACGCCCATCTTGGCGATGGCACTATCGGCGTACACGTAGGCGATCTGCAAGCGCAACGCCCAGAAGTTCAAGTAGGCGACCGTGCGCCAATTGGGATGCATGCGCTGCTGCGGCGGAGCCCACTGCCAACGCCGCCCGTCGCCAACGCACATGGGGACGATGAGCGCAACGACAATCAGCGCAATCGAATCGCCGCCGTCCGGCAACGTGATCGAGGTAGTGACCGAAAAGACGATCCATAGGTGCAGCAGACTTAGATACCTTGGCCGATATCCGGAGGCGACCAGCAGAAGTCCGACTATCGCGAGCCATCGTCGGGCGTCGATGAGTTCATGCGAATTCCCCAGGCAGAACAACGACACCCGAGGGTGGACGGTGCATACCGGGCCGGTAATCGTACCCACCGTGGTGAAAAGGGCGAGCGGTCGTGTGAATAGCAATTCGGATGCGGTAGCCAGGGCCAGTACGGTCCGCCCCATCGCGAACCACCGACTCCGGTAATCAGACCTGAGCGCGCGGCCCACGGCACCGCGCACAATCTCGTTGATGATCCGGTCCTAGTGGCCGTGGACGCAAACGACGCGGGCCGGGGCGATCTGGTCGATGGTGTAGCGAGCGTCGATGAGCCGCCGGTATCCCCACTTCACGGTGCTTTCGGCGGTGAGTGCAACCGGTCCGCACACCGTTGGCACCGGGCTTTCGTTGCGCAGTTCTACTTGGGAGCGGTGCAGAATCCCAGCAAAACACGTAGCGCGGTCCAGCGAGGTGCAGTCAGCCCACGCGTCGGGAGGCACCTTGTGTATCAGGTTCGCCATTTCGGGTCCTTGGGCGCGTTGGGTGCGCGAGACGCCAAACAGGTTGGCCGCCTTGGCTTGCGGTGTCACAAGCAGACTTGCTCCAACAGTGCCGTCCGGTCCGAGCCGGTAGGCGTCAACCTGTTCGGTCTCGGGTGACCGGGTGAAGAATGCGAAGTTCTGTCCGGCAACCGTGTTGAGTTCAGCGCGCAACACAGTCGCCTGGGTATGACCCCACAGGATGTTTGACGGCATAGCTGCCACCAGGCTGACAATCCCCGCCGATGCGAGCAGCAACGTGAAACCAATGCCCACGGCAACGGTTGGTTTCAGGCTCCGGCGTACACGACCTGACCGCCGTAGGGCGCGTCGCAGAATGGCGGTTTTCATGACCGGAGCGTTTTGCTGATCGTGGCGATTGCGCTCTGACGATCCAAGTCGGTTGGAAGGTTTTCGAATTGATAGCTGACCAATATCGGTACCAGGGCCACCCAAACCACCACGAAGCTTGCTACCAAAGCGGCGTACGCCAGCGCCACAGCGCCCATGTAAGTGAACCAAACGGCGAGGAAATTCTCCCCGAGGACGATGTAGTTCCAAAGACCAATGCCATTGACCTTGATGGGGTAGCTCGGTTTGCCAGGCGGTGCCTTTGGTGGCGGGGGCGGCGGTGGGCACGGGTCGTCTTGTTTGTGTGCCGCCTTGAGCCATCGATCCGTTGCAGCGTCGATACGCCGCAGCGCACTGTCGAGTCGTAGCGGATCAGCAGCATTGAATGCTGTGGTCAAGGCGGGCCCGGCGGCGGCATCGATGCTGTGGATACAACTGGTTACCTGTTCGGCGGCGGAGCGTGCCTGCCCTTCGGGCAGAGACTTGGCGACCCGCGCCGCACCCAAGGTGGGGTGATCAGCGACAACCCGACCCGCGGAGAACGCAAGGAATTCGAGAATGTCGGTCGCTGTGTAGGAGGCGTGCACGGTGTGCCGTTTCATCGGCGCCTCTGGGTGAATCGCATACAGCGCGACACTTCCGGCCAACGCGGTGGCGGTGAGAGGTAAAAGGATCCAAATCCTCATCGCTACTGCTAGTCGCCACTGCCGGCATCGGCCGATTTCGCGGCGTTTCCCGCGACGTACGCGCTATAGACGACCAGAGCGAGTATCACGGCGATGACGACGAATCCGACAAGCCTGACTACGCCGGGCGTCGAGACGTACAGTGCAACCGCGAATAACGCGCCGCATGTCACGACATTCATGAGCAGAAATAGCGGTGTCAAGCGCAGGGCCGCGCGGTGGCCGGCCACCCAACCCCGATCGCTGCGCAGCGTGGACGGCGTGCGGATTCCGACCCACTGATTACGCGCAAGCCGGCCGTTAGCCGCCCGCCGGGCGAGCACGATGAACACGACAGTCGCCAGGATCGAGACAAAAGACAACACGCCTGCCTGCACCAGTGCATCTAGACGTTCAGATTCCATGAGGTTTCCCTTTGCAGTTTTTGTCCCCGGCGAGCGTGCAGACTGTGAAATGCCGCACGGAGTGAGCGATTCCACCGTCCCGGCAGTAGGTGACATCCACCGCGCCGATGATCGCCATCTCGGGCAGCATTGCACCGGGCTCGGCGCAATTCACTTTAGACACGGCGTCATTGGTGATCTGGAGGCATTGATTGGCGGCCCAGTCGTAGTCAAGACATACCGCTCCCGAGGGAGAGGAATAGGTGAGGTCGGCGTCGTGCACGCACTGGGAGACATTGCCGACGCGGCCTATCACACGGAAAGTGCTTGCAGTTGAGCCGCACGCTTCGTCGACGAGCTTCGGTGAGCCGTTGACGTGGCGCAGCGACACACACGACATCGGGGCTGTCGGCGTGGTGGGTGTGGTTGCGCTGATGGGCAGGCGGGCAAAGTCGGTCGTGGGATAAACCACGACCTGGGGCTTGAGCACCCCCAGCCCCGCCAAGACGAGAGCTGTAACGGTCAACGCGCCAAGCGCGATTGGCCAGAGCCAACGACTGAAGAAACCGCGGTCTTGGTCGGCGATCACATGTCCGACACGCATGGCGGCTTAGTCACCTGGGCCGGGTGCCCGAGCTGGGCCGCCGAGTGCGCCTGTTGCGGCGGCTGCGGCGGCTGCGGCGGCGCAGGATGGCTCGGCGCAGATGGCTGCTGTGGCGGAGGCGATGGCGGCGTCTGCTGTTGCGGCGGCGCAGGATGACTCGGCGCCGGTTGCTGCTGCTGAGGCGGCACAGGATGACTGGGGGCCGGTTGGCTCGCGTCAGGCTGCGCAGGCGGCGCGGGATGTTGCGGCGGCGCGGGTTGACTCGCATCCGGCAGCTGGCTGCCACCATTCATGCCGGAGCTGGGCCCTGCGCCCATACCCGAGCCACCGGATCCGCCTGTGCCGGACCCACTGCCGCCGCCCGGCTGATACGACGGCTGGCTGGGGTCGTCGGTCGGCATCTGCTGCTGCTGTGGTTGCGGTTGCGGTTGTGGTTGCTGCTGAGGGTGTTGGGGTGGGTTGTGCTGCGGTGGTGGTTGTTGTTGGGGTTGGGGGGGTGGGTTGAGGGTGTGGGCGATGTCGCCGTTGTTGGGCAGCGGTGGTTGTTGGGGCGGCATCGGGGGGGTGGGTCGGGTGGGGTCAGGAGTCACGTAGGCCAGCGGTTGGGTGGCGGTAGCCAGGCCGGAGGTGGCCGCGGTGGTGGTCAGCGGCATGGCCGAGACCGGGCCGCGCAGTGCCGAGGCGTTGAGCATGCCCGGGGCCAGGCCGGTGGCGCGTCCCGCGCTCGGTGGCGGGGGCGGGGAGAACGGTTGGGCCGGCGGCACGAAACTGGTCACCCCGGGCGCGGCCGGCATCGGCGTCGGCGTCGGCGGGCGCATCAGTTGCGCGATCGGCGGCTGTACGGCCGTGGGTGGTACTGGCGGCGGGGTCATCAGGTTCGCGTTCGGGGACGGGGCGAACATCCCCGCCGAGGACGGTGCTGGGGCCATCGACTGCGCCGGGGTCGGCGGCGCCATCTGCTGCACCGGGGCCATCGGTTGGGCCGGGACGCTGGTCGCCGGGGTCGAGACGGAGGACCCCGAGGAACTGACCGCGGGCAACGCCGCCGCGGGCAACGCCGCCGCGGGCCCGGCGACCGCGCTGGCCCCCGAGCTGACCATCCCCACCGCGGCCTGCATCCCACTCAACGCGGCACTCTCGGCGACCGAGGCGGCCGCGACCGCCACCGCCGCAATCGATCCCCCCGAGACCGCCGGCAACGACGGCGTCATCAACGCCGCCCCCAACCCATCCAACGCCGCCCCATAGCGCACCCCCGCCGCGGCGTTGTTGGGCCACATGAACCCGAAATACTCCAGATTCAAATCCGTGATC
>NZ_DASXEP010000199.1:0-30886 GCF_036490025.1 Mycobacterium sp.
AACTCAAGCGGCGAGCTTATCGGCGCGTACGGCGGCTACGATCCCAACCTGGTGGGCACCGACCTCCTGACGCTGTTCCAGGACAGCCTCACGACTCCGGTGGACCCCACACTCTCGACGGATCTGACCACCCTGGCGACCGACTTCTCCTTCCCCGGAGATCCGTCGGCACTGGCGGGGTTGTTGGGCGACAGTGCGGCCGCGACCGCTGCAGGGGCAGTCGATCCCACCGGATTGTCGGCGGACTTCACCAGCCTGCTGGCGAGCCTCGGCGCGACCGCGGGCTCGGATGCGCTCAGTCAGATGCTCACCGATCTCAGCACGCAGTTCGCCGCCGACCTCGGCACCTTGCTACCGAGCATGTTCTGAGCTCAGACCGTCGCCGGCCGCGAAACAGAAGCCAGGGTCGTCAATCGACCAATTCCGCAGCCGCTGCTTCTGTCTCGCGACCGACGGCCCCGACCTAGCCGCGAAGACCCGTCGTCATCACCCGGTCCCACATCCGGTCACTCAACAGCGCCCGGGCGAGCACCGAGGCTTTTCCGGACGCCCCGACGATGTAGCGGGGTTTGGGATTTCGCGCCTTGACGACCCGCACCACCGCGCGGGCCACCGTGTCGGCATCGACTGTCGCCCCGGGCGTGGTGGCCAATCGGCGGGTGGTCTTAGCGTAGCGAATCTTGAACTCGCCGTAGGGATCGTCATCGGGGTAGGAGTGTACGGTGTCGAATTGGGATGTGACGAACGGCGTTCGGACGCCGGTGGGGTCGATCAACACCACCCGAACGCCGAATTGCGCCACCTCGGCACCCAACGACAGCGAGAGAGCTTCGACGGCGTATTTCACCGTGTGGTACGCACCGGCACCCGGGCTGGTGAACCGTCCGCCGGTGCTGCCGATCGTGATGATCCTGCCGGAACCCCGCGCGCGCATTCCCGGTAAAACGGCCTGCGACAGATGAAGTGTGGCAACTACATTCGTTTCGAAGAGGCGCCGCAGTTCGCTCAACTCCACCTGCTCGAGCGGGCGGGGCAGCGGGTAACCGGCGCTGTTGACCAGGACGTCGATCCCGCCGTGTTCGGACTGGATCTCCTCGACGAGTAGCGATGTGGCGCTCTCGTCGGTGACGTCGAGTGAGCGAGCTTGTAAACCCTTGGAGCGTAAGGCGTTCAGGGCATCCGGGTTGCGGCCGGTCGCGAACACGGTGTAGCCGCGGGCCTGCAGTCGGTAGGCGGTCGCTTCGCCGATCCCACTTGTCGCACCCGTGATCAGGGCAACAAGCGTGGCTTTCAACGGATTTGGGTCAGCTGTCAGAGGAAGCTGGCGAGACTTTGGAAGTACTCGGCGAGTTGGGCTGCCATGCCGGGCAGATAAGCGCCGAGTTCGACCGCCAGCGGGTTCGTCGATTCGGACAGATCACTCGTCAGAGCCGCCAGTGAAGTCACCGCGTCCAATGCCGCCATATCGGGGTTGGTGAGGGCACCGTCCATCAGGTTCTCGACATCCGGCACGTAGGGGTAGAGATCCGCCAGACCCGCCAGATCGGATTGCGGCAAGATCCCGAGATCGACCAAGGCCGCGATCATGCCCTGGTCGGCACCGGCGGAGAGATAGGAGTCGACTGCGGTGAAATCGATCGTCGGGGATGTCCAGTCGGCGGCAGTGGTGACATCCGCACTGCCCGTCCAGTCGTAGCCCAAGTCGACCAGCACCCGCATGTCCGGTTGGATCAAGTCCGCGAACGCAGAAGGCGCGCCGGGCATGAGGCGGAACCCGTCCAGCAACGGTAGATCCTGGGTGGGGATGAGGAAGTAGTCGGTGTTGCCGCCGTATCCCGGAGATACGTTCTGCGCCACCGCATTAGCGACTTCCGAAGGGTCGAAATATGCCGGCCAGCCAGGCAGCAGGTAGGGATGCAGGTCGAGGTACCCATCCTCGGCGTTGAGGTCCGCAAAGACGTTGGAGGGGTACTGCGGAAAGTCGGAGGCCCCGCTGTATTCGATGGTGTAAATAGTTGTGTCATACGGAGTGTCTGCCGGGGTCGCGGGCAGCGTCACGCCGCCGAGGCCGGGGAAACGCGTAAAAATCCCGCCATCGGGATTGTTGAGATCTTCGGCCAGTATGAAGCTCAAATCATCCGTACTGGGTTGGCCGGTGGTCAGCGCGTCAAGATTGATCATCTCTTGGGTAACGACCGAGGGGCTCATCGAGTAGCCGAAGACAACAACCTGGTTGCCCGCGTCGAGCTGCTGGTTGATCGCAGTGTCCAGGTCAGAGACACCCTGGGTCAAGCCCGAACCGTAATCGGTTTCCGGCGTGGTCACCGCGACGGGGTTATACCCGGGAAACGAGGGAGTGATGTAAGTGTCCATGACCTGGGTCATGTACGAGTCATCCGGCGTCGGCAGCAAAGCATGGCCCAGGATCAACGCGGTGTCGTCCGCAAAAGCGGACGGTGCGTTGAGTGTCGAAGCGGCAGCGAGGAAACCGGCACAGGCACTCGCCATAACGCCGACACCCAGCCAACGACCCGTGCAGGGTGTCATCCGGCCCCCAATTCATGTCAATGACCGCGCTCAGCCTACTACTTCTGACTCTCTCCGAAGCTATTTCGATCGGGCCGGCCCAGGCGGGAGCCCGGTCTGTCGTTTCCTGTTGCTGCGGTCGGCAAGCCGGGTAAGGTCAGTGCGCGTGGCCCTTCCGGCACCAGCAGACGAGCGAGCGGCACTGATCACCGGCGCTTCGTCGGGCATCGGTGAGGCCATAGCAATGGAACTTGCCCGGCGCGGCTATCAACTGGTGTTGGTCGCTCGGCGTACCGACCGCCTGCACGCGCTCGCCGGAAGTTTGAGTACCAAAGCGCACGTTCTGCCCGCCGACTTGTCCAGCCGAACCGATCGCGCTGCGTTACCCGGCCGTGTTGCGGCTTTGGGGCTGGCGCCGGACATCCTGGTCAACAACGCCGGCTTGGCGGGACGCGCTCTGGTGGCGAAATCGCTTCCTGAACAACAACTTAACCTCGTCGAAGTTGATGTCGCCGCCGTGGTGGATCTGTGCAGCCGATTTCTGCCGGGCATGGTGGACCGTGGCTGCGGCGCCGTGCTGAACGTGTCGTCGTTGGCGGGTTTCTACCCTCTTCCGGGGCAAGCGGCTTACGGCGCCGCGAAGGCATTTGTATTGTCCTACACCGAAAGTCTGCGCAACGAGCTGCGCGGCACCGGTGTTGTCGCGAGCGCATTGTGTCCGGGTCCGGTCGCGACCGGGTTCGACGACGCGGCCGGTTTCAGCGCCGGGGAGCGCGCCGCCATATTGCCTGGATTCATGTGGAAGTCCGCCGACGAGGTGGCGCGAGCCGGACTCGATGGGTTAGCCGCCAATAAAAGTCACGTAGTTCCCGGTCGGGCAAATCGACTTGCGGCGGCATTTTGCCGGGTTGCGCCGCATGACGTGCTGATCCCGCTTCTCGCGCGACGCGCTCGGCTGACACGGCAAAGTTAGCGGCAGGGCGTCGACACAAACGACGTACGGAATGTTGGACACGGCAGGGTTCCGGTGAGGTGGACAGATAGGCTAACGCGGTGCTTGAGGTCATCGAAAAGGGCAGTGTCAGCGAGGCGCATCCGGTGCCGCTGCTCTTTGTCCACGGTGCCTGGCATGCGGCATGGTGCTGGGACGAAAACTTCCTCAGCTTCTTTGCCGACAAGGGTTACCGGGCTGTGGCATTGAGCTTCCGCGGTCACGGCGAGAGCCCGAGTGACAAGCCGCTGCGCGCCTGCTCGGTCGCCGACTACGTCGAAGACGTTCACTCGGTTGCCGATCAGCTGCCGAGCCCGCCGGTGATCATCGGTCACTCCATGGGCGGTCTCATCGTGCAGAAGTATCTGGAGCGCTACGACGCCCCGGCCGGCGTGTTGATGACGTCCATTCCGCCGCAGGGAAACCTCGGAAATGCGCTGCGCTGGATCAGGCAACGTCCGTCGGATTTCGCCCGGATGACGATCACCGGCAAAGCATTGCCGTACATCACCCCCCCACAACTGGCCCGGGAGCGGTTCTTCTCCTCGCACACACCAGAAGCCGACGTCCGCAAGTACGCGGCCCGGCTGCAAGAGGACAGTTCGCGCATCGGCATCGACTGCCTACTGTTGCGGCTGCCCCGACCCAAACGCGTGCGGGCTCCGATGCTGGTGCTCGGGGCCGACGAGGACGGCGCGCACACCAGAAAAGAAGTCGTCGCCACCGCCCGCGCCTATGGCACCGAAGCGGAATTCTTTCCCCGCATGGGACACAACATGATGCTCGAACCAGGGTGGGCTGCCGTCGCAGCATGCATCGACACCTGGCTCGGCAGGCGGGGGCTCTGAGCCGCGGGGCTCACCCGCCCCGGGCGGGAATCAACTCCAGCGGGAGATGCTCTAGCCCGCGCATCGTCGGGTTGTCGAGATAGCGATACTGCCCGGCGAGGCGAATCTCGGAGACCCTGGGCAGCAACTGGGAGAACACCCGGGCGCCCTCGAGCCGGGTCAACGGCACGCCCAGGCAGTAATGGACGCCACCGCCGAAGGCGAGATGATCAGTCGGATTGCGGTCGAGGTCGAAGGTGTCTGGATCGTCGTAGTGGCGCGGGTCGCGGTTCGCCGCGGCGAACAGCAGCAGCACCCGCGCGCCGGCCGGAATCGTGCTGGATCCGACCGGGTAATCGCAGGTTGCGGTGCGATAGAACCCTTGTACCGGGGAGCCCATCCGCAACTGCTCTTCGACCGCGGCGGGAATCAGTTCCGGGTGCGCGCGCAGCCGGGCGTACAGGTCGGGCCGCTGAGCCAGCGTCAACAACAACCCCGACAACATGTTCGTCGTCGTCTCGCTGCCGGCGCCGATCAACATAGCGGCGCTCCAGAAAATCTCGTCGTCGGTGAGCACGTCATCGGCGTCGGCCGGGGTCATCATCGAGATCAGGTCGTCACCGGGGTTGAGACGCCGCCGCGCGATGAGCGGGTCGAGGCTGCGGCGCATCGCCGCGGTCGCGCTGCCCGAGCGCGCAGACAGCCGTATGCCGTGCGGGGTCAGCGGCGCGAACGCGCCCGCGACCATGTCATCCGACCATGCCACGAACTGAGGCTGATCATCCGGCGGGATGGCCAGCATCCTGGCGATCAGCCGGGTCGGCAGCGGTTTGGCGAGCCCGGTGACCGCCTCGGTGTGGCCTTGGGCGATCACGGTGTCGACGAGTTCGTCGGCGACCTCGTTGATGTTGGTCTGCCAGGCCGTCATCGCCCGTGCGGTGAAAGCGCGGGAGACGAATTTGCGCAGCCGAGTGTGCTCCGGCGGGTCGGCGGCGTTCATCGACGGCAGATAGACGCGAAATCGGCTTTGGCTCTGCGCCGACGACAATGCCTCGTTGTCGCGCAAGGCCTTTCGCACATCGTCATAGCCGGCGATGATCCAGATGCCGCGCTTGCGGTTGTACCAGACGCTGGGCACCTCATCGCCTGAGAGCAACGACCGATAACCCGGGTACGGATCGCGCATGACCTGCGCCGAGAACGGGTCGAAGTCGGTGGTGGACGCGGGTTTACGGCCGGACAAGGAGTAGCCGTATGAGGTGGCTTTGTCCCGGGCCACCCCGAGCGCGCCGTCGACGCCGACCTTCATCAGGCTGGCGCGGAATCGCAGCCTGCGAGTCAACGTCATGTGCCGAGCGCCCGAATGCGACCGATACGAATTTCAGTCCTTCGTGAGATGGTAAGCGCGGTAGTCGATTTCGCCACGTTCCAGGTCGTTGTAGAACCAGGAACCGTCGACCACGGCGAATTCACGGCCGAATTTGCGCAAGAAGGCGGGCAGACGATTGTTGATGAGTTCGTTGGAGCGCGGCGAGTTCTTCTTCAGGCCGCGCAGAACCTCTTCGTTGATGACCCGCGTCGAGACCTGCCGCATGCCCGAGTTCGCCAGGTCTGACTCCCATGCTCCGAAGCCGTCGCGGTTGCGGAAGTCGACGTAGAGGAAGTGCCCGCCCGGCCGAAGTACCCGCTTGACCTCGCTGAGGAAGCGGTCGAAGTGCGGGTAGATATGCGAGGCCTCGACATTGATCACCGCGTCGAAGGATTCGTCCGGGAACGGCAGGTTCTCGGCGTCGCCGTGCACGAAGTCCAGGCCCGGCAGCTTGTGCCGCTCCTTGCAGAATTCGACACCGGCCGCGTTGAAGTCGAGCCCGGTGTAGGAGGCCGGCTTGAGGGTGCGGGTCAGGTATGACGCGCCGCCACCGTGGCCAGAACTGCACTCGAGCACCTTCTTGCCGCTGATGTCGGCTTGAGTCGCGGTCTGGTGATAGAGCTGAATGCTGTACCGGTTGGGCTCGTCGGCCGCGTCCAGCGGAAGAGCGAGTGGCGGGTCCTCCTCGTAGCCCCAGTTCAGGAACTGGACGTCGTCGCCCTGACCCAGGCGCTTGGTCATCATGGGGTACCAGTACCGGAAGATCTTCTTGTACGTCGCCGTAGACCCGATGCGGTAGACGAGACTTGCGCCGACGTTGTCCAATGAAGGGCTACGAACCATGCAGGAAGTATCGCACAGGGTCGTGTGTGCTTGTTGTGCATGGCGGATTTCGGACGAAGCCAGGCGGTGACGCCGTTCTTCGATTCTCGAATTTTGCGCCGCGCCAACGAAAGGTGATCGCGTGATCACCGGATGTGTTGTGCGGCTGAGGTTTAGGCTGCGGTTACCTGGCTCGGTGTGTGTCCGCGCCGCGGCTCACTGCGATACCGCGACACCGGCCCGTTGATTTTGCAGATGCGCCACATCAACACCGCGAAGGGGTTCATCAGCCCCAGGTCGTCGCACAGCATTCGGATATCGCCGAACATGTCACGCAATGTCCGACGCGAGTCGGCAGCACCGGCGTACAGCTCCCTGCGCACCGACCGCGGGATGTCGAACTGCCTGAAGAAGCGGCGCGGCGGAACCACCATCGCCTGACCCAGCATCCGCATGACGAACGGCACGTACAGCGACAGGCAGAATCGGGTGTACCACGCGAGATCCGGGACACGCTTGTGCAGGTATTCGTGCGCAAATGAGATGTGCCGGGCCTCTTCGGCGACGTGGATCCGGATCAGGTCCTCCATGATCGGATGTACGGACCGAGGCTCGGGCTCCCGCAGCAGGTTTGTCTGCAGGTAATCGAAGGGCACTTCGCCGGCCAACACCCCGAAGAAAAAGGCGTTCGGCAGCGGACCCGCATAGAACGGGACAACCACCGACAAGATGCGCAGCCAGCGCGGCATCCCCGGGACGTCGACGCCGATGCGGTTGACGACCTCTTGGAACATCAGGCTGTGGCTGCACTCTTCGATGGACTCGTGCACGCAGTAGCGGTACTCCGGTGAGCCGTTGGGCACCCAGAACGCGTAGTGCAGCAGACCGCGGACCAGAATGCCCTCGAACTGCGTACCGACTTTCGCCATGTTGGCCTGGCGCCACATGCCGATCGCAATGCGCTTGTCCAGTGGCTGCGCCTGATACCAGGCGTGGCTGCCCAGCGGGTCCACCGTCGACAGCGTCCAGCGCGGGTCGTTTTGGGTAACCGAGAACACCGGCGCTTCCCAGTCGACGTCGGTGTACGGATTGAAGTGACGCGCCGAGGCCTGGGAGAGGGTCGTGAGGGTCTCAACGTAGTCAGCGTCGCTGCTGACATCCATATTGCGCTTCCAGCGCGTGATGAAGCGCTTCACGGCAAGCCAGGGCAGCACAGTCACCAGAACGAGGGCGCCAAGCCAGAAGCAGATATGGCCCAGTATGGCTAGCAAACCGGGGCCTCCCCTCTGGCTCTGCTCAGCATGCGGCGTCTTGGTACATGCACCTGACGGGCACAGTTGGGTCCGGAGCTTACCGGGTCAGGGTGTAAGACCTGGAACAGAACGGCCTCATTCTCGTGACTATCTCTATGCCCGGGCGGACTCGAGATCAGCGTTGGTTGTGCCCCTTGAACAGCCGATTCCGAGTAGACAGTACACAAGCGTTGCCCGCGGGTCGACAGTTCGGTTCTTAGGCTACGGGATCAGGTCGGCGATATTCAGCAGGGTGCCCTCGACGGCGTCGGCGATTGGACCCAAACCCAAGAAGAGCGCGAACGGGATCAGGGCGACGTCGGCCGCGATCGGGTCGCCGAGCGCGCCGATCAGATTGCCGGCCGCGAGCTGGTCCACGAAGATGCTGAGGTCGAACGCCGGCAGTGAGGTCGTCAACGCGTTGACGGTGTCGGCAATCGGCAGCAGCGCCGCATAATCGGCGGACAGTGTGCTGGTCAGGTCATTGATGATGTCGATCGGCGGTGACAGCAGGGTCGCGTCGGACAGCGGGAAACTGCCGCCCAGCAGGGCCTGGGTGAGCTCCAACGACGTCGGTTGCAGGGTGTCGATGAGCCCCGAGGTGTATGCGGCGTCCACCAGTGCGGCCAACGTCGGATTGTCGAGCAGCGACGGAATTTGGTAGTTGTCCGGATTCTCCAGATCGGCGACCGCGGCCTGGATGCCTTGCGGCACGCCGTTGAGCAGGGCGGTGACCACGTCGTGCCAGTTGATATCGGTCGGGAACAGCTCGAATGGAGTCGGCACATTCGCCGGGCCTTGGCTCCAACCGTCGGTGATGCTGCCGTACCCCAGATCGACCAACACCTTCATGTCGGGTTGCAGCAGATCGGCCAGCGGGTTGCCCAGGACAGGTATCAGCCGGAGCGGATCCAGCAGCGGTAGATCGTCGACGGGAATCATGTAGTAGTTGGTGAGGGTGTCGCCCACCGTCTCCAGGGGCACGGCGTTTTGAATCTGACCGGCGTCCAGCCCGAGGTAGGTGAGGTGCTCGTAGATCATCCCCGCGAACGCGTTGAGGTCGGCGATCGGATTGAGCGGGTACTGCGGAAAATCCGCGAAGCCGTCGTACTCGAGCGTGTAGATGTCGGTCGGGTAGAGATCGGCCGGAGTCGGGTCGCCGAAGGTGATGCCGAAGCTCGGAACCGAAAAGCCGCCGGGAAGGTCGAAGCGCTCCAGCAGGCCTCCGTCGGGAGCCGCGGTGTCGCCGACCAACACGAAGTGGACGTCGTCGCTGGGGACGCCTTGGTCGGCGAGCTGCTGCATCGTCATCGACGAGAAGGCGGAGCTCTGCGAGTACCCGAAAACCACGACGGGGTTTTCGGCGTCCACGTGTCCGTCCGCGATCTGACCCAGGATCGCAGCGTCCAAAATCTTCGATCCCTGGGCTTCCGAAGCGTCGGCGGTCAAGCTGTTGACGCCGGTGGTGGGGTAGAAGCCCGCCGGCGTGTCCAGCGCTTGCGGCGTGCCGGTGAACCCGCGCGGCGCCAGATACAACGTGTTCGCGGCGTCCACATATCTGTCCGGCGGTATCGGGATACCGCTGCCACCGATGACCAGCGCCGGGCCGTCACCGAGGAGCGAATCTGCTGAGTCGCCGTTGACGAGCTGCACCTCGCGCGACTGCACCACGGGTCCCGGTGGCGTCAGGGTGGGGACCGCGATGAGGCCGGCTGCTGTGACCGCGACTCCGGCGCTGACGGAGCAACGGCGGCGGGGGCAACGCATGTGAATCCTTCGAAGTATCGAGCTGACTCGGGACCGTACTCGAAGCATCCCAGCGTTGTTGGACATTGATATAATTGGCCGACTTCCGGCGCCGAATGCCAGCGTGCGCCGCATAAATCACCATCGGTGTCGTTTCACCGTTGGTGCAGCAGAAGGTACCGTTTAGTTCTTATGGGCGAGCAGCAGTTCGATGTGATCATCGTCGGAGCGGGTTTCGGCGGAATCGGCGCCGCGATCCAGCTGAGCAGCCTTGGCTACGAGAACATCGTGATTCTCGACCGCGAAGACGATCTGGGTGGAACCTGGCACGTCAACCACTATCCCGGCCTGTCCGTCGATCAGCCGTCACCGACGTTCTCCTACCGGTTCGAGCCGAACCCGTACTGGTCCCGGATGTATGCTCCCGGCTCCGAACTCAAGCACTACGCCGTCCACGTGGCCGAGAAATACAACGTCCGGCGCTTCATGCGGTTCAACACGACCGTCGAAGGTGCGCGGTGGGACGAGGACGCCCGGCTGTGGCGCGTTGCGCTGGCCGGCGGCGAGACGCTGAGTACGCAGTTCCTGATCGCCGCGACCGGGTTCCTGTGCCAGCCGAAAATGCCGGACATCGCCGGCATCGAGACGTTCGGCGGGCGCGTCCTCCACACCGCCGCCTGGGATGACGACTTTTCGCTCGCCGGCCGCCGGGCCGCGGTCATCGGAACCGGCTCCACCGGTGTGCAAGTCGTTCCGGAGTTGGCCAAGGAAGTCGCCGAGCTGACCGTCTATCAGCGCACCCCGATCTGGGTGCTGCCGAAGTTCGACGTCAAGTTCTTCCCTGCGCTGCAACGGCTTTTCGCCCGGTTCCCGGCAACCCAGCGCATGCTGCGCTGGTACACCGACGCCATCCTGGAATGGTCCATGGTCATCACGATGTGGAAGTACCGGTACTTCAAGGTCTTCAACAAAGGTATATCGCAGTTCTCCAGGTTGTACCGGCTGCTGCTTGTGCGCGACCGGGAGCTGTCGCGAAAACTGGATCCCGACTTCGACTTCGGCTGCAAGCGGCCCACCATCTCCAACGACTTCTACCGGGCGTTCACCAAATCCCATGTGCATCTGGAGACCAACGGGATCGATCGGATCGAGCCCGACGGCATCGTCGCCAACGACGGCACCAAGCGGTTGATCGACACCTTGGTTCTGGCAACCGGATTCGACGTCTGGGAGGCCAACCTGCCCGCCATCGAGGTGATCGGACGCGACGGACGAAATCTCGGAAAGTGGTGGCGGGAAACACGATTCCAGGCCTACGAAGGCATTTCGATGCCGAGCTTCCCGAATTTCTTGTCGATGGCGAGCCCGTACGCGTGGGTCGGTCTGTCGTGGTTCAACACGGTGGAATACCAGATGAAGCACATGGAGCGGCTGTTCGGCGAACTCCAGCGGCGCGGTGCTCGCACCTTCGAGGTCACCGAAGAGGCCAACGCCCGGTTCCTCGATCGGATGACCAAGCTGATGGAAGACTCCGCGTTCGAACTCGGCAGCTGTGTCACGTCGCGGTCGTATTGGTTCAGGGACTACACCGGCAAAGGTGAGGCACCGCTGTTCCGGCCGACGTCGGTGCGCAGCGCCGTCAAGGAGCAGGACCGATTCCCGATGTCGGACTACGCGATAGCCTGACCCCCGGTCAGTCTTTGGTGAACCGGTAGATCCGGTACTCGGCGCCACCGCTCTGAATCACGTTGTAGATCCCGGTACCTGGCACGCCGGCGAAGTGGCGGCTGAACGGCCGGAGGAACTTCGGCAGGCGGTGGCTGATCAGGTCCAACTTGTGCTCTGCACTGTTGTCCAGTGAGCGGATCACGCTGTCGTTGATGACGTGCTTGGAAACCTCACGCAACGGCATCTCGTCGAGAGCGCCCTCCCAGACCGGGAATTCGGGGCGGCCACGGAAGTCTGCGTAGAGGAAGTTACCGCCCGGCTTGAGGACGCGTGCCACCTCCGACAGGAACTTGGACAGCGTCGGATAGGCGTGTGAGGCTTCGACGTTCACGACCGCGTCGAACGAATTATCCGGGAACGGCAGGTCTTCGGCGTTGCCGTGCACGAAAGTCAGTGCGGGTAGCTGGTGATGCGCACTGCAGTACGCGACGCCGTCCGGGTTGTAGTCCAGGCCGGTGTATTCGGCGGGCTTCAGGGTGCGCATGATGTACGACGCGCCACCGCCGTGACCGCAACTGGCCTCCAGCACCTTCTTGCCTGTGAGGTCGACCTGGCTGGCCACCTGGTGGTAGAGATTGATCGAGTACCGGTTGGGCACGTCGTTCTCGTCGAGGGACAGGTTCAGCGGCGGGTCGTCTTCGTAGCCGTAGTTGAGGAACGTGACGTCTTGGGTGTCGAGCCGACGCGTCAGGAACGGGTACCAGATCTTGTTGATGAACGCTTTATAGGCCCGGTAGCCGATGTCGTTGACGCGTTCCGTAGTCGTGGGCATGCCAGGAGTATGCCAGGCGTGCGTTCGGCTCAGCTGCCGTGGTCGGCGGCGGATACCGAGTCGCGATCACTCGACGCTGCGTCGGTACGCCGGTAGACCACTGCCCGCGCACCGCGGGCGGGTGCGATTGCCACGCCGCGGAAATTGCGGCCCTCGTCGGGTGCGTCGGTTGGCGCGAAGCGGAATTCGCGCAGCAGCGTGCGCAGGGTGATGTCCATTTCCATGTTGGCGAATGACGCTCCGACGCAACGATTTACGCCGCCGCCGAACGGAACCCACCGGAATGACGGCGGGGTGGTGCCGATGAACCGGTCCGGATTGAACGCCTCGGGGTCGGTGTAGTTGACGTCTGACTCGTGAGCGAGTTGGAAATCGATCATCACGCCGGTGTCTTCGGGAAGAACCCACTCGCCCAGACGGACCCTGGTTTTCGTGGTGCGCAGCGAGGCCGCGATCGTCGACCGGACGCGCTGCACTTCGTAGATCGTCGCCTGCCGCAGATCGGACCCGCCGGCGTCGACTTCCTCGGCAAGCCGCGTCATCAGCTGCGGGTGGCGGCGCAGTCGCTCGACGGCCCATGCCAACTGCGAGGCAGTCGTTTCATGCCCGGCCGCCACCAACGTCAGAAGTTCATCGGCGATATGCCGATCCGAGATCGGCGTCCCGTCCTCGTAGCGGGCCTGCAGCAGCAGCGCGAGCATGTCGGTGCGGCCATCCAACGACGACTCGGCGCGGGCCTCGGCGATGAGCGCATCGATCACCGCGTCGAAACGTCCGCGATAGCCCGCCAGCTTGCTGCCCGGACTCCAGCTCCCGTATTCGCGCCGCACGATCGGCGGCATCCGCTGCATCAGCGAGCCCAAGGTGATCAACGGCGGTATCACGATGCGAAGTTCGTCCAGCGCGTCGGCCCGCTCACCGAACGTGGCGCGCATGATCGCGTTGAGCGTCAGCCGGGTCATCGTCGGAAGCGTCTCGAACTCCTGGCCCTCCGGCCAGTTCGCGGTTTCGCGCAGCACCTCGTCTTCGACGATGCACTCGTAGTTCTTCACCCGCTTCCCATGGAAGTTGGGCAACACCAGTTTGCGGCGCTCGAGGTGTTCCTTGCCCAGCAGGCTGAATGTCGAGCCCGGCCCGAACGCCTGGCCGAGAACCTTGGTCGGCCGTTCGATCAGATCAAAGCTGGCGCTGTAGACCTCTTTGACGAGGTCGCGATTGTGAATGACGATCGTCTTGCCGAAGATCGGCAGGTTGATGGTGAACGGGCCGCCGTAATGCCGGCTCAGTCGGGGCGCGACTGAATACTGCAGCGAGGTCAAGAACAGCACGCTTTGCACGAGCTTCGGCAACCGCAACGCGGGCGGCATCCGCACCGGGTCAGTCGTCGCCGTTGCCATGTCGCCCCCTTCTACTTCTCTGCCAGCACTTTTCAGCGTATCGACGCGCTTTTAATCCTTGGTGAACAAGTACACGCGATAGGTGTACTCCCCGCCGCGCAGCGCGCCGTTGAATGCCCAGTCGGTCATGTCGCTGGCATAGCGGGCGAAGGTGCGCGGGATCGCCGACCCGTGCCGGCTGATGCGCTCGTGTTTACGCGGAGCGTTCTTCTCGTTGCCGCGCAGTACATTCTGGTCGATGACCGTCATGGAAAGCTGACGCAAGCCGGAGTTGGCCAGCGCCGCCTCCCACTCGGCGACTTCCTGACGTGGACGGAAATCGGTGTAGAGGAAGTGACCGCCCGGTCGCAGCACCCGCCTCACCTCAGCCAGGAATTGCGGGACGTCAGGGTAGAGATGCGAGGCCTCGACATTGACCAACGCGTCGAAGGATTCGTCGGCGAAGGGCAGCGCCTGGGCGTTGCCCTCCACGAAATCCAGGCCGGGCAGGTGGTGCCTGTGTTTGGCGAACTCGATGCCGGCCGGGTTCAGGTCCAGCCCGGTATAGGACTCCGGGTGCTGAGTGCGCACCAGATATGAGGCCCCGCCGCCGTGGCCGCAACTGCACTCCAGCACGCGCTTTCCGGTCAGGTCCACCTGGGTCGCCGTGCGGTGATAGAGCTGGATGAAGAACCGATGCGGTTCGTCCGCGTCGTCGAGCGGAATACCCATCGGTGGATCTTCTTCGTATCCGTAGTTGAAGAACAACCAGTCGTCGCCGCCGAGTAGACGCGTTTGAGAGGCGAACCGCGTGGTGGCGAATGAGGTGAATATCAACCGAAAGACGAAGGGGTTTATCACCAGTCGATGAACCAGTGGGCTGCGGGTCAGGCGGTTCGCGGTGGCCATCGCGGCAGTATGACATGTGCGTGGACTCGCGGTGTAACGCGGCTGGCCTGGGCGACCAGTGACGTTCGCGAAAGGCCGATAACCGCCCTTTTGTTTGCCGGTGCCATTGCTGGGCCCATCAAATAAAGCAGCAATTCCAGTCCTCATTGGCGGCTAAACCGGTTGCCGGAAGAGCGCCGATCCTGACGGTATAACTGCAGGTAGATGACCTTGGGGTGGGTAGGCGAATTCTTAGATAATGCATGGCAAAAACCCCTGACGCGGTCTGGCGACAGCGTGGTTTACTCGTCCCACTGGTCGCTTTTGTATCGAGGAGCCACAGGCGTTCGGGACAGGGCAAGGGGATGACGTTCGCTGGGGTGCTCAAGCGGGCCTGGATACCGCCACGGGTACGTGCCGGCTTCGGTTCGGAGACGCATGCCTATCCGAACTCCAAGCTGACCGACACCCGACAGTTCCACCCGAGGTCCGTGGTCTACGAGGTTTTCGGTCCGGTAGGCACCGTGGCAGACATCAGCTATTTTGATGTGAACTGGAGATCCGCAGCGAGTCGACGCGTTCCGGCCGTCGTGGGCAACGTTGTGGCGCAGGGCGACACCAACAGTATTGGCTGCCGGATCGTGGTAGACGGTCAGGTCAAAGCCGAGAGGATCTCGAACGAAGTGAATGCCTACACGCACTGCCTGGCCAGGGGCGCATGAGCAGTCACCAGGCTCGTCACGAACGCCTCCCGGGCACACTCGTAGCGCGAACGGTCCACCGGTTGTCGGTGCCCATCATCCTTGGCTGGTTGGCGATCACGGTGCTGGTGAGTGTTGCAGTTCCCTCTCTCGAGCAGGTCGCCAGGGAACACGCCGTATCACTGGGCACCAAAGACGCGCCGTCGGTCAGGGCGATGGCGCGCATCGGAAAGGTGTTCAAAGAGTCGGATTCCGACGCGATGGCGATGATCGTCCTGGAGAGCGACACACCTCTCGGCGACGACGCTCACCGGTACTACGAGGCGGTCATCGGTCAACTGAAGTCCGACCCGAAGCATGTGCAGCACATCCAGGACTTCTGGGGGGACCCGCTGACGTCGGCGGGTGCGCAAAGTCGGGACGGGAAGGCCGCCTACGTTCAGCTGAATCTTGTTGGTAACCAAGGCGAAACGCGGTCGAATAACTCCGTCGCCGCGGTTCGGAAAATCGTGGACAGCACGCCGGCGCCGAAGGGCGTGCACGCCTATGTCACCGGTCCGGCCGTGGTCGCGGCCGATGGTAATACCAGCGGCGACAAAACGATCGTGAAGATCATGGTGACCACGGTCATCGTGATCTTTGTGATGCTGCTCTTCGTCTATCGATCTTTCATCACGGTAATCTTGCTGTTGGCCATGGTCGGCATCGAATTAGCCGCCGCCCGAGGCATTGTCGCTTTCCTTGCTCTGCACGATGTCATCAGACTTTCGACATTTGCCACCAATATGCTGGTCTCGCTGGCGATCGCGGCCGGCACCGATTACGGGATCTTTTTCATCGGGCGCTATCACGAGGCACGTCACGCCGGCGAGGATCGGACGGCCGCCTACTTCACCGCCTATCGCGGTGTCGCCCATGTGGTTCTGGCGTCCGGCCTGACGATCGCGGGCGCGACGTATTGCCTGAGCTTTGCCCGGTTGCCGGTCTTCCAGACCCTGGGCGCACCCTGCGCAGTGGGCATGCTGGTCGCGGTCGCCGTCGCGCTGACCCTGATCCCGGCGGTCATCGCGGTCGGCAGCCGATTCGGTCTGCTCGAACCCAAGCGCCAACACAGTGTCCGCGGCTGGCGGCGAGTGGGTACCGCTGTAGTGCGTTGGCCGGCACCGATTTTCGCCGCGACGGCCGCAGTCACCATGGTCGGGCTGATCACGCTCCCGAGTTACAAAGTGAGCTACATCGACCGCGACTACATACCGAAGGACACCCCCGGCAACGTCGGAATGGCCGCCGCCGAGCGGCATTTCTCGCAGGCGCGGATGATGCCGGAAATTTTGATGATCGAGTCCGACCACGACATGCGCAATTCCGCGGACTTCCTGATCTTGGACAAACTGGCCAAGAGCATTTTCCGCGTCGAGGGAATCGCTCGGGTGCAAAGCATTACGCGGCCGCAGGGCACACCGCTCGAGCACACGTCGATACCGTTCCTGCTGAGCATGCAGAATGCCGGGCAGCTACAGAACTTGCAGGTCGCGAAGGGCCGACTGGATGACATGACCAAGCTGGCCAACCAGCTCGGCGGGACGATCAACTCGCTGGAACGGGTGAACGGCCTGATGAATCAGATGGTCGGCACCACTCATCACGTCGCCGGCGTCACCAGAGATACGAAGGCCATCACCGACCAGGTGCGGGACGACATCGCCACCTTCGACGACACGTTCCGGCCGCTGCGCAGCTACTTCTATGCGGACCCGCACTGCTACAACATTCCCATCTGCTGGGGAATCCGGTCGGCGTACAACGCCACCGACGGCGTGGACAAGCTGAGCGAAAAGCTAGGGGAGCTCAGCAAAGACGTGAACAGCGTCGACACCGTGGTGCCGCAACTCGTCGCGCTGCTGCCTCCGCAGATCGAGACCATGCGAAGCCTGCGGACCATGGTGCTGACCATGCACAGCACGATGTCGGGGATGTTCGAGCAGGCCAACGAACTCAGCGAAGACGCGACGGCGATGGGCAAGGACTTCGACGCCGCGAAAACCGATGACTCCTTTTACCTGCCGCGCGAGGTGTTCTCCAACCCGGACTTCCAGCGGGTCGAGAAGCTGTTCCTGTCTCCGGACGGCAAGGCAGCGCGCTTCATCATCTCGCACAAGGGTGATCCGGCGACGGGCGAAGGCATGTCGCGAATTGACGTGATCAGGACGGCGGCATACGAGTCCCTCAAGGGAACCGCGCTGGAGGATTCCAAGGTCTACATCTCCGGCACCGCGGCGACGTTCAAGGATTTGCGGGAAGCGTCGAACTACGACTTCATGATCGCCGGGATCTCCTCGCTGTGCATGATTTTCATCATCATGCTGCTGATCACGCGGAGCCTGGTGGCCGCGCTGGTGATCGTGGGCACGGTCGCGCTGTCGTTGGGCGCCTCGTTCGGGATGTCCGTGCTGCTTTGGCAGTACTTCATCGGAGTCAAGTTGCATTGGCTGGTGATGGTGATGTCCGTCATCATCCTGTTGGCCGTGGGCTCCGACTACAACTTGTTGCTGGTCGCGCGTTTCAAGGAGGAGATCGGCGCCGGGCTCAAGACCGGCATCATCCGCGCGATGGGTGGCACCGGCAGGGTGGTGACGGCCGCGGGCCTGGTGTTCGCCTTCACCATGGCCTCGATGATGGTCAGCGACAACCGCGCTGTCGGTCAGGTAGGCACCACCATCGGTCTGGGCCTGCTCTTCGACACGCTGGTGGTGCGGTCGTTCCTGATGCCGTCCATCGCCGCGCTGCTGGGCCGGTGGTTCTGGTGGCCGATCAACGTTGCGTCGCGTCCGCCGCGGGTCCGGCCTGCCACTCCTGCGCCGGCCCACGAGGAGCCCGAGGACGCCGACGCCACCGGGCCGCTGGCGACAGCCGGCAACGGTTCAGCGCACGCGTATCACCGATGAATTGGTGTGACGCGAAAGTGTCGGTAGCGACGGCGCTACTCGGGAAACGTGTCGGTAGATGCACTTTCGCGCCTAGCGGAACGCCTCATCGAGGATCTCCTGCTGTTCGACGGCGTGCACCTTCGACGAACCCGATGACGGCGCCGACATGGCGCGGCGCGAAATCCGTTTGATCCCAGTCAGTTTGTCTCCGAACAGCTCGGGCAACTCCAGGCCGAACCGGGGCCATGCGCCCTGGTTGGCCGGCTCCTCCTGCACCCAGAAGTATTGGCTGACGTTCGGGTAGCGCTCCAGCGTCTCGGTGAGCCGGTGCCACGGCAGCGGTGCTAGCTGTTCGATACGCACGATGGCAACGTCGTCCCGATTGTCCTTGGCCTTGCGCGCCACCAGCTCGTAGTAGATCTTGCCGCTGGTCAACAACATTCGGGTCGCTTTGTTACGGTCGCCGATGCCCTCCTCGTAGGTGGGCTCCTCGAGCACCGAATGGAACCTCGCCTCGGTGAAGTCTTTGATATCGCTGACTGCGGCTTTGTTGCGCAGCATCGACTTCGGGGTGAACACGATCAGCGGACGTTGGACTCCATCGAGGGCGTGCCGGCGCAACAAGTGGAAGTAGTTAGCCGGGGTCGAAGGCACCGCGATCGTCATCGAACCCTCCGCCCACAACTGCAGGAAGCGCTCGATGCGGCCGGAGGTGTGGTCGGGCCCCTGCCCCTCATGGCCGTGCGGCAGCAACAGCACCACGCTGGACAGCTGGCCCCACTTGGCTTCGCCGGAGCTGATGAACTCGTCGATGATCGATTGCGCACCGTTGACGAAATCGCCGAACTGGCCCTCCCACAGCACCAATGCGTCCGGGTTACCGACCGTGTAGCCGTACTCGAAGCCGACGGCGGCATATTCCGACAGTGGCGAATCGAAGACCATGAACTTGCCGCCGGTCGGATTGCCGTCGCGGTCTGTGGTCAGCAGCTGCAACGGGGTGAACTCTTCGCCGGTGTGACGATCGATGATCACCGAATGCCGCTGAGAGAATGTGCCACGCCGGGTGTCTTGTCCGGACAGCCGCACCAATTTACCTTCGGACACCAGCGAACCCAATGCCAACAACTCGCCGAAGGCCCAGTCGATCTTGCCTTCATAGGCCATCTCCCGGCGCCTCTCCAGGACCGGTGTCACCCGTGGGTGAGCGTCGAATCCCTCTGGCAGGTCGAGGAATGCGTCGCCGATGCGGGCCAGCAATGCCTTGTCCACCGCGGTGTCCAGGCCGGCGGCGAGCATCTGGTTGGACTCCACCGACATGCTTGGCTGGACGCCGTGTTTCTCCAGTTCCCGGACATCGTTGAAGACCCGCTCCAGTTGGCCCTGGTAGTCGCGCAGCGCGTCCTCGGCCTCTTTCATCGAGATATCGCCGCGGCCGATCAGCGCCTCGGTGTACGTCTTGCGAACGCCGCGCTTGACGTCGACGACGTCGTACATGTACGGGTTCGTCATCGACGGGTCGTCGCCCTCGTTGTGTCCGCGGCGGCGGTAGCACAGCATGTCGATGATGACGTCCTTCTTGAACGTCTGCCGGAAGTCGACGGCGAGCTTGGCCACCCACACGCAGGCTTCCGGGTCGTCGCCGTTGACGTGAAAGATGGGCGCCCCGATCATCTTTGCCACATCGGTGCAGTACTCGCTGGATCGCGAAAACTCCGGGGCGGTGGTGAAGCCGATCTGGTTGTTGCAGATGATGTGGATCGTCCCGCCGACCCGGTAGCCGGGCAGTTTGGCCAGGTTCAGCGTCTCGGCGACCACACCCTGACCGGCGAAGGCGGCGTCGCCGTGCAGCATCATGGGCACTACTGAGTTACCGCGTTCGCCCTCGCCTTTGTCGAGCAGGTCCTGCTTGGCCCGGACCAGGCCCTCCAACACGGGGTCGACCGCCTCCAGGTGCGACGGGTTGGCTGTCAGCGACACCTGAATGTCGTTGTCGCCGAACATCTGTAGATACACACCGGTGGCGCCGAGGTGATACTTGACGTCACCGGAGCCGTGCGCCTGAGCGGGGTTCAGGTTGCCTTCGAACTCGCTGAATATCTGCGAGTACGGCTTGCCGACGATGTTGGCCAGCACGTTGAGCCGGCCGCGGTGCGGCATCCCGATGACCACTTCGTCGAGCCCGTGCTCGGCGCACTGGTCGATCGCCGCGTCCATCATCGGGATGACGCTCTCGGCGCCTTCGAGCGAGAATCGCTTCTGCCCAACGTACTTCGTCTGCAAAAACGTCTCGAAGGCCTCGGCCGCGTTGAGCTTGCTCAGGATGTACTTCTGCTGGGCCACCGTCGGCTTGACATGCTTGGTCTCGACACGCTCTTCCAGCCATTCCTGTTGTTCCGGGTCGAGGATGTGGGTGTACTCGACACCGATGTGTCGACAATATGCGTCGCGCAGCAGGCCCAGAATGTCGCGCAGCTTCTTGTATTCCGAACCGGCGAACCCGTTGACCTTGAACACCCGGTCGAGATCCCACAGTGTCAGCCCGTGCGTGAGCACCTCGAGGTCAGGGTGGCTGCGGAACCTGGTGGTATCCAAGTGAAGTGGATCGATGTCGGCCATGAGATGTCCGCGGTTGCGGTAGGCCGCAATCAACTCCATCACCCGGGCGTTCTTGTCGACGATCGAGTCGGGGTTGTCGGTGCTCCACCGAATCGGCAAGTAGGGCACGCCCATCTCCCGGAACAGATCGTCCCAGAAGTCGTCGGCGAGAATGAGCTGGTGAATGGTGCGCAGGAAGTCCCCGGATTCCGCGCCCTGGATGATGCGGTGGTCGTAGGTCGAGGTCAGGGTAATCAGCTTGCCGATACCGAGTTCGGCGATGCGTTCCGGGCTGGCGCCCTGGAATTCGGCCGGATACTCCATCGCGCCGACGCCGAGGATCGTGCCCTGGCCTGCCATCAGCCGCGGCACCGAGTGCACGGTGCCGATGGTGCCGGGGTTGGTCAGCGAAATCGTCACGCCGGCAAAGTCTTCGGCGGTCAGCTTGCCGTCGCGGGCACGCCGGACGATGTCTTCGTAGGCGGCGACGAACTGGGCGAAACTCATGGTTTCGCAACGCTTGATGCCCGCAACGACCAGCGATCGCTTGCCGTCCTTGCCCTGCAAGTCGATGGCGAGACCAAGGTTGATGTGAGCGGGGGTGACCGCGTTGGGCTTGCCGTCGATCTCGGCGAAGTGCCGGTTCATGTTCGGGAAACTCTTGAGCGCCTGCACCAGTGCGTAGCCCAGGATATGAGTGAACGAGATCTTGCCGCCGCGAGTGCGTTTGAGCTGGTTGTTGATCACCACGCGGTTGTCGATCATCAGCTTGGCCGGGATGGCCCGCACGCTGGTCGCTGTCGGGAGATCCAGCGACATCGACATGTTCTTCACGACGGCGGCCGCCGCCCCCCGCAACACCTGGACCTCGTCACCGTCGCCGGGTGCCGGGCCGGCCGGCTTGGCTGCGGGCGCCTGTGCGCTCACCTCGCCGTTGCCGGACCCGGACGGTGTGGCGGGCGCCGCCGGTGTCGGAGCAGGAGCCGGAGCCCGCGGAGCCAGTGCGGCCGGCTTCACGTCAGCTGGCGCGTCGCCGGTCGGTTCGGGGTTGTAGTCGACCAGAAACTCGTGCCAGCTCGCATCGACCGAGGAAGGGTCGTCGCGGAACTTGCGATACATCTCCTCGACCAGCCATTCGTTCTGCCCGAATGGTGAACTCGAACTGCTCACAGCAGCTGCTCGCCTCGATTCCTCTGTCCGGAAGCGCTATGCCACGCTTGCCACTCCGTGCATACGATTCGGCCTCTCACTGGATTGCCCGGCTCTGACGGGCCGCCCCATAAAGGCTAACCCTTCGACGGCGATCCGCCATGTGACTTCGGACCGGCTCCTCGCGCTCAACCTGCGTCGGAAACCGTCGGCAGCAGGTGCAAGGTGACCGGCCACCGGGCCGGCGGCGTCCCGAACGCGTTGCGGGTGTTGCGCACGATCTTCTTGCCCGCCATCCGGTTGCCGCTAGCGCCGATGACGGCGCCGATCCCCACCGGCAGGATCTTGCCGAACAGCAGCGCGCCGCGCCGCAGGGTGTACCGCTTCACGGCCCGCTTGAGCAACCGCGAGTTCAGCTGCGACAACGCGGGCATCGGCAGTGACGCCACGCCCTCCGAAAGCCAGGCCCCGCTGGTTCGACCGCCGCCGATCAGTTCGGCCATCGCGTGCTTGCTGTCATCGCCGACCAGCACCGACAGCACCAACGCGCGCCGGCGCTCCCGCTCTTCGATTGAAACGCCATATACGCCCGCGATCGCCAGTGCGTAGAACGCGGTGGCCTCCAGGAACACCGCAGTCTCGCCGGCGGCCGCCGAGAGCGCAGCCAGGGTGCCCAACCCCGGCAGCACCGCAGTCGAACCCACCGCTGCGCCGCTGGCCGTCACGGCGGCCAGGTAACGCCTCTCCAGCCTCGAGACGATGGTGGCAGGGCCGGCATCCGGATCCGCGCGGCGCAGCCTGTCCACGTACGCCGCCGCAGCGGGTCCCTGGATGCGGGAGCTGCGCTCGATGATGCTGGCCAACGCCCGCGCCGACCTCTTGGGCTTTCCCTCGGTGGTGGCGGACAGCGAGTCGGCCGATGACCGGGTCCGACGGACGCTCATGAATGCCTCCGGGTCTGATGGCCCGGTTCCTCCGCGGGCCGCTTCGCAGCCGCATCGTCGCCGGGCGGGTCTGATTGCCCGGCTCCTTTGCGGGCAGTGACGTGCTATCTCAGGCTAGCGCCGGGGCCAGCAAACGTGGGGGCAGGTGGCGCGCGAATAGTCCGTTCGGAATAATTCGACCTGACACGTTCGATGACGATGCGGCGTCATGCCCGGCCCGCCGATGAGCCGGGGCGGCCCGCCGAGCTAGACGGATAGTCGATGGCCTACCAACTCAACTCGTTGGGTATCTCGGTGTTGGCGCTGCTACCAGGGCACCCGATATGACGACGTCGACCCAGCGTGCCGACCACGTGAACCCGTGGAACGCGTTGTGGGCGATGATCGTCGGCTTCTTCATGATTTTGCTCGACTCGACGATCGTCGCGGTCGCCAACCCCAGCATCATGGTCAAGCTCGGCACCGGCTACGACACGGTCATCTGGGTGACCAGCGCCTATCTGCTCGCGTACGCGGTTCCGCTGCTGGTGGCCGGTCGACTCGGTGACCGGTTCGGTCCGAAGAACCTCTACCTGATCGGTCTGGCCGTCTTCACCGCCGCCTCACTGTGGTGCGGCCTGTCGGGCACCATCGGCATGCTGATCGTCGCCCGGGTGGTGCAGGGGATCGGGGCCGCGCTGCTGAGCCCCCAGACGCTGTCGGTGATCACCCGCATCTTCCCCTCGGAACGCCGCGGGGTGGCGCTGAGCGTCTGGGGTGCCACTGCGGGCCTGGCCACGCTGGTCGGGCCACTGGCCGGCGGTGTGTTGGTCGACGCGCTGGGCTGGGCCTGGATTTTCTTCGTCAACGTGCCGATTGGTCTGATCGGGCTGGGCCTGGCGGTTTGGCTGATTCCCGAGTTGCCCACCCACCACCACCGCTTCGACCTGGTCGGTGTGGGGTTGTCCGGGCTGGGGATGTTCCTGATCGTCTTCTCGCTTCAGCAAGGGCAGTCCAGCGGGTGGGCGCCGTGGATCTGGGCGGTGCTCGTCGCGGGCATCGGCTTGATGACCGCGTTCGTCTACTGGCAATCGGTCAGCACCCAAGAGCCGCTGATGCCGCTCGAGATCTTCCGTGACCGCGACTTCAGCCTTGCCAACATCGCAGCGGTAGTCATCGCATTCGCCGCTACCGGAATGATCTTGCCGCTGATGTTCTATGCGCAGGCGGTGTGCGGACTGTCGCCGACCCGCTCGGCCCTGCTGACTGCGCCGATGGCGATCACCGGCGGTGTGCTCGCGCCGTTCGTAGGCCGGATCGTCGACCGGTCTCATCCGGCTCCGATCGTCGGATTCGGCTTTTCGGCCCTGGCGATCGGCCTTACCTGGCTGTCGATCGTGATGACGCCCTCCACCGCCATCTGGGAACTGGTCTTGCCGTTCGTTGTCCTGGGTGTGGCCATGGCGTTCATCTGGTCGCCGCTGACCGCGACCGCCACCCGTAACCTGCCGCCGCAATTTGCCGGCGCGGGTTCTGGTGTGTTCAACGCAACTCGCCAGGTCGGCGCGGTGTTGGGCAGTGCCGGCATGGCTTCCTTCATGACGTCGCGGATCACCACCGAAATGCCGCTGCTGCCCCACGGGGCGTCGGGTCCCCCGGGCGGCGGGGGCATGGCCTTGCAGATGCCGGCGTTTCTGCGCGAGCCTTTCGCCGCCGCGATGTCGCAGTCGATGTTGCTGCCGGCATTCATTGCGCTGTTCGGGGTTGGGGCGGCGCTGTTCTTGATCGGTGCCGCCGGGCCGTCGGCAGCCGGCGATACGCGCGCACTCGCCGGCGATGCGCCGTTGTCCGACAGCCTGGATGCGCCGACCCGGCGTGTTCGGGTAGGACCCAGCGCCGCAGACGATTTCGACGTCGGCTTTGACGGCTTTCGGGATGGCTTCGACGATGACGACGACTATGTGGAATACACCCTGCCGCCGGCGCCCGCAGTTTCGTCGTCGCGCGCGGCGGTCCGGCCGGCTGGTGAACATGCCAACGAGGCTCGAACCGAACCGCTGAGCGTCCGGATCGAGCATTTGCTCGACGAGCCTGCGTCAGACGCTGAGCCAATCAGATTCGCCCACAACGGTTTCCGCGTCGACGACGACGAACAGCGTTTCGGGCCGATCGAGGAATTCTCCCCGCGAGAGGATTTCCGCAACGGCCATCACCGTCCGCCTCGCAACAGGCACCGTCGCGCGGATCCCGACGACGGCAACGGGCGGCATTCGTATCCTGAATTCTAGCGGCTCGGCGATCGCGAATTCGCTGCTCCGACAAGCTCTTACGCCGGCGCACCGGAGGCTGTCAAAGCCAGGAATGCACCGAGGTCGACCACACCGGAGGGGGCGCCCGGCAGGTAGTCGGTCAAGGACTCAGCCCGCACTAGCACGGCCGCATACTGTGCCCGGCTGATCGCAACGTTCAACCGATTGCGGTTGAGCAGGAACGCCATTCCGCGCGGAATGTCCTCGACGGACGAGGCCGTCATCGAGACGATCGCCACCGGCGCCTCGCTGCCCTGGAACTTGTCGACGGTCCCAACCCGGACGTCGCCGAGTCCCGCGGCGGCCAGTTGTCGGCGCAGCAGTACGACCTGCGCGTTGTAGGGGGCCAGTACCAGTACGTCCGCAGACGTCAACGGTCGGGTGCCGTGCTCGGTTGTCCACGCCGAGCCCACCAGGGTTTCGATGTGGGCGACGATGGCTTGGGCTTCCTCCGGGCTCTCGGTTGCGTTGCCGTCGTGGCGGACACGAATCACATGCACCCCGGGCGGATATCCGTCGAGCCGACGCGCGGCGGTGATGTCGCTGTACGACTGCAGCCGGCCCTCGTAGGCCAGCGCCGATACCGGTGCACAGACCGCCGGATGCATGCGATGCGTGCAGTCCAGGAAGTAGCCGCGTTCGACGGGCAGGGTGCGGTGATCTTCGACCAGCCAGCCCAGTGCGGACCCGTCGACCGGCTCGGGATGGGTGCCCTGGCTGACCTGCGGCAGCTGCTGGGGGTCGCCGAGCAGCAGCAGGTTGGCGGCCGCCGGCGCTACGGCGATCGTGTTGGCCAGGCAGAACTGGCCGGCCTCGTCGATCACCAGCAGATCGAGGCTGCCCGGCGGAACCCGGCTCGGGTTGGCGAAGTCCCAGGCTGTACCGCCGATCACGCATCCTCCAGAAGCCCCGGTGCCGGTGATGAATCCGGGGTATTCCTTCTCGTCAATCTGTTGCCAGCGGACGCCTTGGCGGTCGGATCGCTTCTTGGCGACCCGCTGCGGATCGATACCGGCGTCGATCGCGCAACCGAGCAGGTTTTCTACCACGGCGTGCGATTGTGCGACGACCCCGATACGCCAGCCGTGCTCGGCGACCAGTCGGGTGATGACGCGCGCGGCGGTGTAAGTCTTGCCGGTGCCGGGTGGACCGTGCACCGCCACGTATGACGAGTCCAGATCGAGCAGGGCGGCGGTGATGTCGTCGACAGCGTCGTGGTCTCGGGGAAGGTGCGCGCCGCTACGGGTCCGTGGGCATCGACGCAGCAGAATGTCGAACACGGCGGTGCGGGGGAGTTGCGGCAGGGCGGCGGCAACCTGGGCGGCCGTGGTCTCGATCGCGTCCCGCAGCGGCTTGGTCCCGATCGGCGCGCCCGGCGTCAGCGCGAACGGCAATTCATGAAAAGTGCTGCCGTCCTTCGGAGTTCGTTCGCAGATGACCACCGCGGTCGGCACCGTCGGATCGTCGACCTCGATGACCTCGGCGCGACCGGCCGCGCGTCGATCGGGGTTCTCACTCAGGCCGGACGGGGCCGGCGGATCGTAGAGCGCGTAGACGTCACGGTTGATCGCGCCGCGCGCCAGTTCACCGGTCAACTGCAGCCGACGTTGTAGCTTCTGCGCCCTCGGCGGCTTGTCCCAATCAACCGCGATTTGCGCGTCGCTGACGATGAAGACGTCTGTCTGGTCGGCCCATTCGTCGACCGGATAGTTCAGCCGGTCGAAATGCGCCCACCAGAACGGCTTGTCCTCACGTCGGTGATAGCCGCGTGCGGCTGACACCAGGGCAACCGCGGTCTGTTCGGGCGTGCGGTCGCCGATCGCGGCAACTCCGGCGAACTCCTGCAGCGCCTCGGCAAGCGGATCGGCCGGCTCGATGTCACCGCCGTCTGAAACCGGTTGGGCACCGATCGGGGTGACGCCGCTTTCAAATGCCCGCAACAGCAGCCAGTCCCGCAACTCGCGGGTGGACCGGCAGTCGTAGCGGTTGTAGTCCTCGATCTCCTTGAGTACGTTAGCCGCCTCGTCGACGTCGCCGTTGGCGCGCAGCTCGCTGTAGCGCGCATATTGGGTGATCGAGTCGGCGGCCGTGGTGACATCGCCCGAACGCAGCTGCGCGCCCATATACAGCGGCTCCAGCGCCTTCAGGCTGATCGACTCGCTGCCTGCCCGAATGCTCTTGCGCACAATCGGATACAGGTCGACTAATGTCCCGCTGCGCAACAGGTCGTCGACCTCGTCTTCACCCACTCCGTGGCCCCCGGCGAGACGCAGCAGCGCCGTCTTCTCGTAGGCGGCGTAGTGGTAGACGTGCATGTTGGGAAACCGCTTGCGCCGCTTGGCCACCAAAGCCAGGAAGTCGATCAGTGCCTTTCGTTCGTCTGGACGGTCATGGGCCCACAGCGGATGGAAGCCGGGTGACTTTCCGCCTTCGAGAACACCGAACAGATACTCCAGGCCCCAGTCGACGCCGTCGGCCGTCCAGAGCGGGTCGCCTTCGAAGTCGAAGAACAGGTCGCCCTCGCCGCGTTCGGGCAGCAATGCCAGCGGCTGCGGGTCGACAACCTCGAACTGCGGTGTGCCGCAATCGCGTTGGCGAATCTGCAGTCTGGCCTGCGCGGCCAGCGTGTCCACTGTGCGCGCGGAGACGCCTGCAACCGGGCCGCGGTGTTCGGCCAATTCGGCGAGGGTGGTGATGCCCGCGTCGATCAGCTTGGCGCGCTGAGTAACCCGCATGCCCGCGACGAGCAACAGGTCGTCGGTGGCGCGCACCTGCTCCTCGCAGGACGGGCAGCGGAAACATGCGCGTACGTCGTCGTCTTCCCAGCGAACCGGGGTGCCGCCCGCGTAGTGGTTGTCGAGCAACTGCTGCAATCGGGTGCGCTGCTCGCGGTAGACCGGAGCCAGTTCGTCGATGCGGTAGCTGACCGCGGTGCCATTGCCGAGCACCAACTCGGCCTCCGGGGCCACCGGGATGCCGGACTGGCTCAACGCGTCGGCGTAGGCAGCGATCTGAAGCAACGCGGTAACCTTCGCCGAGCGGGCCAGCTTGGTGTCGGAAACCTGGTATTGCCCGTCGTGGCGCACCAGGAAGTCGGCGAATCCGACAAAGCGGCCGTCGAACATCGCGGCCTGGTAGATCACCGGCGCGTCGTCCTCGATGGCCCGCCGAGTCGCTGCCGCGGCCGCGGTGATGCCCGCGATGGTGAATGCCGGACGGCCGATGACGACGACTCCGCCGCCGCATTCCTCACGCAGCTGGTCGAGACGGCGCTGCTCGTGCTCGTCACCGAGAGACGCCGTGCGCGCGAGCAATTCGTCCTCGACGGTAACGCGCTCACCCCGTCCGAGTTTCGCGTCGAACTCCCGCAGCAGGGCGTATTCACAGCGAGCGGCGGATGCGAGATCCGATGCGCTGTAGATGATGCTGTCGCCTGCCATGAACACAGCAGCCACTGTAAGCCGACCTACCGACAGGATTCGGCGCGTCAGGCTCCGGCGTTGGCAATCAACTCCACCCCGTTGCCGTTCCAACGGAACTTCACCACGCTGGGCAAGCCGATACCGCCGGAGTAGCTCAGCGCCACCGTGTCGCCGGTGCACTGCGAGTTGTCGATCCCGTTGAACCCGTACGTGTCGGGCACGCCCTGTGGCGGTATCAGTTTGCCGAGATGGAACAGCACCGCCCTGGTGTTGGGGCTTTCGGCATTCGTGTTGGCCTTGACGATGACCGCTGACAGCTGCGCGCACTGGTTGAAATTGCCGGCCAGCGGCTCTGGGTTCCACGGCTGCTGGCTGCGGGGGTCGCGGGGCAGTTCAGAGACCCCCCGCGCGATCGCGGGATCGGACAGGTTGACCGCACACGGGTCGACGGGGCCCGAGCTGGTCGGCGCGGCGGTCGCGGGCGGTGGCGCGGAGGCATGTGGTGCCGCGGTCGGATGGGTGCTGGGCTGCGGCGTCTTGGCGACGGTCGAATCTCCTGATCCGCAGCCGTTCAGCGTCGCGGCGAGCAGTGCGGCAGCGGCCAGCGCGGTCAACCGCCGGATACCGCAGGTTCGTGTCCACACAACGCCGCACGGTACCTTGACCAGCCCCGTCGGGGCGGCAGGCGTGGCCGAGTGGCAGTTGAGCACTAAACTCTTGTCGAAATGGACTCCCCGAACGATGACACGGTGACCTTCGGCGACCTGCACATTCACCCGTCGGTGTTGCAGGCCCTCGTCGATGTCGGCTACGAGTCGCCGTCAGCGATACAGGCGGCGACGATCCCGGCCCTGCTGGCAGGGTCGGATGTGGTGGGGCTGGCGCAGACCGGGACGGGCAAGACCGCCGCTTTCGCGGTCCCGATCCTGTCGAAAATCGACACCGGCAGCAAAGTCACTCAGGCGTTGGTGCTGGCGCCGACCCGGGAGCTGGCGTTACAGGTCGCCGAGGCGTTCAGCCGGTACGGCGCGCACCTGCCTCAGATCAACGTGCTGCCGATCTACGGCGGGGCGTCCTACGGGGTGCAGCTGGCCGGGCTGAAGCGCGGCGCCCAGGTGGTGGTCGGCACTCCCGGCCGCGTCATCGACCATCTCGAGCGCCGAACGCTGGATCTGTCGCACGTCGACTATTTGGTGCTCGACGAGGCCGACGAAATGCTGGCGATGGGCTTCGCCGAAGACGTCGAGCGGATACTGGCCGACACTCCGGAGTACAAGCAGGTGGCGTTGTTCTCCGCAACGATGCCGGCGGCGATCCGCAAACTCACCGCCAAATATCTGCACGATCCGACCGAAGTCAAGGTCGAAGCCAAAACCGCTACCGCCGAGAACATTTCGCAGCGCTACATCCAGGTCGCCGGCCCGCGCAAAATGGACGCGCTGACCCGGGTGCTGGAGGTCGAGCAGTTCGAGGCGATGATCGTCTTCGTCCGCACCAAGCAGGCCACCGAAGAGGTGGCCGAAAAGTTGCGCGCCCGAGGATTTTCCGCGGCGGCCATCAACGGCGATATCCCGCAGGCCCAGCGTGAGCGGACGATCGCCGCCCTGAAACGCGGCGGCACCAAGGGAATCGACATCCTGGTCGCCACCGATGTCGCTGCCCGCGGACTGGATGTGGAGCGGATATCACATGTGCTCAACTACGACATTCCGCACGACAACGAGTCCTACGTGCACCGCATCGGGCGAACCGGCAGGGCGGGACGGTCCGGTACGGCGCTGCTTTTCGTCTCGCCGCGAGAACGCCACCTGCTCAAGTCGATAGAAAAGGCGACTCGGCAAAAGCTCATCGAGGCGCAACTGCCCAGTGTCGACGACGTCAATGCACAGCGGGTGGCGAAATTCGCCGACTCCATCACCGACAGCCTCGGCTCGGCCAGTCTCGACTTGTTCCGCGGTCTGGTCGCCGATTACGAGCGCGAGCACGACGTTCCGATGGCCGACATCGCGGCGGCGCTGGCGTCGCAATTGCGTGACGGCGAGGCCTTCCTGATGGCGCCCGAGCCGCCGCCGGAGCGCCGGCCGAAGGAGCGTCCGGACCGGCCCGACAGATCTGCCCGTGGCGCCGGCGAGGGTCCCAAGAAGGGATTCGCCACCTACCGTATCGCGGTCGGCAAGCGGCACAAGGTCGGGCCGGGTGCGATCGTCGGCGCCATCGCCAACGAGGGTGGCCTACACCGCAGCGATTTCGGCCACATCACGATCAAGCCGGATTTCTCGTTGGTGGAGTTGCCGGCCAAGTTGTCTCGTTCGACGTTGAAAGCGCTTGAAAAAACCCGCATTTCCGGTGTGCTGATCAACCTGCAGGCGGATCGAAGCCCAGACAAGATCCGTCGCGGCGGTCGTAGCGCACCGCGCCGGGAATACAAAGGATGACCAGAGCGGACACCGAGGCCCAGGGCGGACTCGAACAGGTCGCCGGACCGGACCGGGTTGCGTCGTTGACCGGTATCCGCGCCGT
>NZ_DASXEP010000200.1:0-72894 GCF_036490025.1 Mycobacterium sp.
CCGTAACTTCCAGGTCATCTACCAACAAGCCAACTCTCATGGCCAAAAGGTGCAAACCGCCGGCAACAACATGAACAGCACCGACTCCGCCGTCGGCTCCAGCTGGGCCTGACCCTTTACAACGACCGTGGCCCGCACACCCCACCGGTGTGCGGGCCACAGCCTTGGACGGGCCCTGCCGGATTATCCGACCAAGGGCCGCGGAAGCATGGCGCTGCGCAACCCGATTCGCTGCATCCCGTCAGCCTCACGTTCGATCAGACTCGGAAACGTCACCTTGGGCGCAGCCACTCCTGTGGTCGATGCAGCCGGTGTCGCGCCAAAGCCGCTGTGGGGCAACGGCATCGCGCCCGCGGGACTCGACCCGACGGCCGGGCCGGCGTCCGCCCAACTCTGCGGCACCGATAGTCCGCTGAGCGAGGCCGCCTGACCCATACTCGCCGCGCTGCCCCCACCAAAGCCAAGGGGTCCCATATGCCCCGGACCTAGGGCAGGCAATATACCCAATCCACCTAGGCCGTCGACGGACCCCAGGCCTTCGGACTCGAACAGCGAATCGGCCCCGAGGAAATCCAGCCCTACACCAAAGAAGTCGGTACCCAAGCCGCCGGCATCGGTTTCCAGGCCGAGGCCATCCGCACCCAGGCCGGCGGCGTCCGCCAAATAACCGGCCAATCCACCCGGTCCCGTTTCGCCGCCCGCCTGCGCGGCGAGCGCAGCGAGCCCCGAACTCGCAGATCCGCCCGTGCTCGCTGTTTTGCCGGCGCCTTTGCTCGTTGCCGCTGTCAGACTCGAAAGTGCACCCAGCGGTCCCGATGCTCCCGAAGCGCTCGAGGTTGCCAGCGCCGTACTGTTGCCCGTCAAGGCCCCAGACGCCGACTGCGTCGGCTGCGCGAGTCCCTGTAACGTCTGCGGCACCGACGACATCGACGACGACGCGGTCTGGGCATGGCCGCTAGCGGCCGTGCCCGCGGCGTGCGCCACCGCGGCGTTCTGACTGGTCACCCCGGCCGGATTGCTGGTCGACTTCGGCGAGGTGAACGGTGCCAACGTCGACGCGGCCGCCGAGTTCGCGGCATAGCCGTACATGGCCGCGGCATCCTGAGCCCACATTTCGCCGTAGTGGGCTTCGGTGGCCATGATCGCCGCAGTGTTCAGGCCCAGGAAATTCGTCGCTATCAATGCCATCAGCTGAGCCCGGTTGGCGGCGATCACGGGCGGCGGCACCGTCATCGCAAAGGCGGCCTCGTAGGCGGCGGCTGCGGCCCTGGCCTGGCTCGCCGACTGCTCGAGTTGCGGTGCGGTTGCGCCAATCCAGGTCAAATACGGTGCGACCGCGGCGGCCATCGACGTCGACGCCGGGCCCTGCCACGACTCGTCGGTGAGCCCGGAGATCACCGATCCGGCCGCAGCTGCCATGGTCTGCAGGTCGGCTGCCAGCCCGCCCCACGCCTCGGCGGCGGCCAGCATCGACCCCGCGCCCGGACCGGCATACATGCGAGCCGAGTTGACTTCCGGTGGAAGCGCCCCGAAATCCATTGCCGTTGCCTTCTTTCTAGTTAGACGTGCCCTAGCCGGCGGCGATCGCGTTCGCCGCTTCGGTGACCGCATAGGACGTCGCGTTGGTCTGCAGGGTGCTCACCAACAACTCGTGAATGGCGGCTGCCGCGGCGGCGACTGCTTGATAGTGGCCCGCGTGCGTGGTGAACTGCGCGGCCGTCAGCGCCGACACCTGGTCAGCCGCCGCCGGAATGACACCGGCGGTCGGCCCCGTCGCGGCGGAATTCGCCGCGGACATCGCAGCACCGATGCCGGCCAGATCGTGGGCTGCCGCGGACAGCACCTCGGGATGTGTGGTCACGAAAGATGGCAAAGACATTGGTCTCTCCAGATGTTCTTGAACGACACTGCCTGCGACAGCAAAAGGTCGCGACTGCTCTTCAGCTGATCCTCGTTACGAAAATGTTATGTAAAGCGTTGGCACACAAGCGGTTAGCGTTACGCCGTCACTTCCTTTTGCCGCCGCCAGTTCAACTGGTCTGATTCCCAGAGTCGGTGCTGTGAGAGTTCATATCAAGTACACAGAAGCGATCCATAGAGAACACATATCTGCGGCGGGCGAATTTTCGCCCGATAGCCGACACATGTGAGAAAGGTATGAGCTTCGTGACAATGACGTGTGCGGCAGGAACAATTGGCGAACATGGCGGTTATGTCGGGATCCGCGCGTGACCAGCGGCCGCGTCAGGCCATCCTCGGCCAGTTACCCCGGATCAGTCGGGACGACGGATCCCCGATCCGGGTATTGCTGGTCGACGACGAGCCGGCATTGACCAACCTGGTCAAAATGGCGTTGCACTACGAAGGCTGGACCGTCGAGGTCGCACATGATGGCCGGGAAGCGGTCAACAAGTTCGACGACGTCGAGCCCGATGTGCTCGTCCTCGACATCATGCTTCCCGACATCGATGGTCTGCAGATTCTGCAGCGGATCCGTGCGTCCGGGCCGTACACGCCCACTTTGTTTCTGACTGCGCGGGATTCGGTGATGGACCGGGTGACCGGGTTGACCGCAGGCGCCGATGACTATATGACCAAGCCGTTCAGCCTCGAGGAGTTGGTCGCTCGATTACGCGGACTGCTTCGCCGTTCCAGTCAGCTTGCACCGTCGGCTGAGGAGAGCCTCACGATCGGCGACCTCACGCTCGACGGTGCGAGCCACGAGGTAATCCGTGCAGGCACCCCGATTTCGCTTTCCTCAACCGAGTTCGAGCTGCTGCGCTTTTTGATGCGCAACCCCCGCCGGGCGCTGACCCGCACCGAAATTTTGGACCGGGTCTGGAATTACGACTTTGCCGGACGTACCAGCATTGTCGACCTGTACATCTCGTATCTGCGGAAGAAGATCGACGCCGGCCGCGAGCCGATGATCCACACCGTGCGCGGTGTCGGGTACATGCTCCGCCCGCCGGTGTAACGCCGAGATGAAAGTGAAATGACCGGGCCCCCAAGCACTCCGTGGTGGCGCCCGCGGACATTGCGCCATCAACTGGTCCTCGGCGTCTCGGCGGTGGTAACGATTGTCGTCTTGGTGGTGGGCGTCATCTCCGTGGTGAGTCTGCGGGACTACGTCAACGCAATGAATGATGCCGAAGTTTCCGAATCACTTGACGCACTTGATCACTCGTTTGCCAGGCATCGCGCCGGCGACGCCGGCCATCGTGGCGACATAGGTCAATCTCTGCTGGGGTTCACCGGGCAGAACCCGGGAAATGTCATCGCCGTGATCCACGACGGCGACGTGATCGGCTCGGCAGTGTTTTTCGAGGACGATCCGCGGCCGGCCACAGCCGACGTCATCGCGGCCATCAAGACACAGCCCTGGCACGACGGCGAGCTACACACTGTGAAACTCGGCCGGCTTGGCCCATACCGGATGAGTAGCCAAAAATTCGGTGCCGATGACGTACTCGTGGTCGGGGTTTCGCTGGACTTGGTCAACAAGACCATTACTCGCCGCATCGTCAGTGCGACAGTACTTTCCATAGCGGCCCTGCTGGTGACGGCGGGGCTCACCGCGTTGGTGGTGGGATATGCGCTCCGCCCGCTGCGCCGGGTCGCCGTGACCGCTGCGGAGGTCGCAGGCACGCAGCTCACCGGCGACGATCATCGCATCACCACCAGGGTGCAGCCGGACGACACCGATCCAGTCAACGAGGTCGGGATCGTCGGACACACCTTGAACCAGTTGCTGGACAACGTCGATAGCGCACTGGCGCATCGGGCCGAATCCGACCGGCGCATGCGGCAATTCATCACCGACGCCAGCCACGAACTGCGTACCCCGCTGGCGGCGATCCAGGGCTACTCCGAGCTCACCCGCCAGGACAGCGCCGCGTTACCGCCGACCACGGAATACGCTCTGGCCCGTATCGAGTCGGAAGCCCGACGGATGACGTCGCTCGTCGACGAGCTCTTGCTGCTGTCGCGGTTGGGCGAGGGCGAAGATCTGCGCACCGAGGATGTCGACTTGGGCGACGTCGTCCTCAACGCGGTCAACGATGCAGCGGTCGCCGCGCCCGATCACCAGTGGGTCAAGGATCTGCCCAACGAGCCGGTCTGGGTGCGCGGCGATCCCGACCGTCTGCACCAACTGGTCAGCAATCTGCTGACCAACGGCTGGGTGCACACCCCGCCCGGGGTCACGGTGACGACGGCAATCTCCTGCTGCCGTCAGCCGGAAGACTCGCCCTACGCCGAGCTGACGGTGAGCGACGACGGACCCGACATCAATTCGGACCTGCTACCTCATCTCTTCGACCGATTCGTGCGCGCCAAGGAAGCGCCGCACGACGGTTCCGGAAATGGGCTCGGCCTTGCCATCGTCGACTCGATCGTCAAAGCTCACCGCGGCTCGGTCGGCGCCGAGTCCGCCGGCGGCCAAACCACTTTCCGGGTGCGTCTGCCACTCGTTCAGTAGCCCGCATCACAGTGCGCGCAGCAAATCTGCGTCGGTTCGTCGAGGCTAGTCGACCATAGGTAATTACGCATCCCGCAAACCTGATTCGGCCGATAGGCTGTAAAGAAAACGTTAGTGACGACGCGTTACACAGCTACGGCGCTTAGCTTCTTTCCAGACCTCGTCATCGAGGGCTAAATTGCATGCCGGACCAAGACTCGATCGCCGATCGACCTGACCGGTGTGTCACGAACGGAGGAGTTATGTCCGTGCTTGCCTACGTGTTGCTGACGCTGGCAGTGTTCGCCGTCCTCGGCTACGCGCAAAAGCTGGTCGAAAAACTATGAGCCGCGCCGACGACGATGCAGAGCGCAGCGATGAGGAGGAGTGGCGCCAATGAGCTACGCCGACGACGATGCAGAGCGCAGCGATGAGGAGGAGTGGCGCCAATGAGCTACGACAACCTGGTCGGACTCGGGCTGGCCGCGGTGATGACCGTCTACCTCATTGCGGCGTTGTTCTTTCCGGAGAGGTTCTAGGTGAGCATATCCACCGCGGGGATCGCATTGCTGGTGCTGGCGCTGGTGGCGGTACATGTACCGCTGGGCGATTACATGTACCGCGTCTACACCTCGCCGCGGGACTGGCGAGTCGAGAAGCTCGTCTACCGCATCATCGGCGCCGACCCCAAAGCCGAACAACCCTGGTACGCCTACGCCCGTAGCCTCCTGGCGTTCTCCGCGGTCAGCGTGCTGTTTTTGTTCTTCTTCGAGTTGTTACAGGACAAGCTGCCACTACATCTGCACCATCCGGCGACCCCGATGACGCCGTCGCTGGCGTGGAACACCGCGATCAGCTTCGTGACGAACACCAACTGGCAGGCCTACGCGGGCGAATCGACGCAGGGCCACCTGGTGCAGATGGCCGGGCTGGCCGTACAGAACTTCGTCTCCGCCGCGGTGGGTATGGCGGTAGCCGTCACCCTGGTCCGGGGCTTCGCCCGCAGCAGGACACTCGAACTCGGCAACTTCTGGGTCGACTTGGTCCGCGGCATCCTGCGCGTCCTGCTGCCGATCTCGATCATCGGCGCGATCGTGCTCATCGCGAGCGGCGCGATCGAGAACTTCCATCTGCACGACCAGGTGGTCACCACGCTGAGCGGGGCGCAGCAGACGATCACCGGTGGCCCGGTCGCCAGCCAGGAAGTCATCAAGGAACTCGGCACCAACGGCGGCGGTTTCTACAACGCCAACTCCGCGCACCCGTTCGAGAATCCGACCAGGCTGAGCAACTGGGTGGAGATCTTCCTGATGTTGGCGATCAGCTTCTCGCTACCGCGCACCTTCGGCCGCATGGTGGAGAACACCAAGCAGGGTTACGCCATCGTCGCGGTCATGGGGGTGCTGGCAACAGTCAGCCTCACCTTGACCGAGCTGTTCGAGCTGAGCCACCACGGAACGGTCCCAACCTCGGTAGGGGCAGCCATGGAGGGAGTGGAGCAACGGTTCGGCGTTGCCAATTCCGCCGTTTTCGGCGACGCAACCACGCTCACGTCCACCGGCGCCGTCGATTCGGCACACGACTCCTACACCAGCCTGGGCGGCCTGATCCAGTTGTTCAACATGCAGATCGGCGAGGTGGCGCCCGGCGGAGTCGGGTCAGGCCTGTACGGCATGCTGATCATGGCGATCCTCACGGTGTTCGTCGCCGGCCTGATGGTGGGCCGCACCCCGGAATACCTCGGTAAAAAGATCCGGCCTCGCGAAATGAAGCTGGCGGCAAGCTATTTCCCGGTAACCGAACTGCTGGTGCTGGTCGGTACCGGAACCGCGATGGCATTGCCCGGCCCGCGGGCCGGCATGAACAACACTGGACCGCACGGCCTTTCGGAAGTGCTGTACGCGTTCACTTCCGCGGCCAACAATAACGGCTCGGCTTTCGCCGGATTGTCGGTCAACACCACGTGGTACAACACGGCATTGGGCCTCGCGATGGTGATCGCCAGATTCCTGCCGATCATTTTGGTGCTGGCGCTGGCCGGCTCACTGGCCCGCCAGGGTCGTACTCCCGAGTCGCCCGGCACGCTTCCCACCTACCGGCCGCAATTCGTCGGTCTTGTCGCAGCGGTGACGGTGGTCCTGTGTGCCCTGACCTTCCTGCCGGCTCTGGCGCTCGGGCCCCTGGCTGAAGGAATCCACTGATATGACAACGTCAACGGCCACCCACGCCCACTCCACCCGGTCGCCGCGCCCCCATCACGGCGGGCATGCGCCGGTCCAGGGTGGGCTCATCGACCCCGCATTGCTGTTCCGATCACTTCCCGATGCGTTACGCAAGTACGACCCGCGCACGTTGTGGCGCAATCCGGTGATGTTCATCGTCGAGATCGGTGCGGTCTGGTCGAGCGTGCTGACGATCCGCGACCCGTCCTGGTTCGGCTGGCTTGTCGTCTTCTGGCTTTGGCTGACAGTGCTTTTCGGCAACCTCGCAGAGGCCGTCGCCGAAGGGCGAGGCAAGGCCCAGGCCGACACTTTGCGTAAATCGAAGGCGGACACCATCGCACGCCGACTCCGTGGCTGGGCACCGGGCAAACACGGCAGCGAGGAAGACGTACGCGCGCCGGAACTTCAGAAAGGCGACATCGTCGTCGTCGAGACCGGCGAAACGATCCCGGGTGACGGCGAGATCGTGGAAGGCATTGCCTCGGTGAATGAATCGGCCATCACCGGTGAATCAGCACCGGTGATCCGAGAATCCGGTGGCGACCGCTCCGCGGTCACCGGCGGCACCACCGTGCTGTCCGACCGAATCGTGGTCAAGATCACCCAGGAACCCGGCAAGAGCTTCATCGACCGGATGATCGCGTTGGTCGAGGGCGCCAACCGGCAGAAGACGCCGAACGAGATCGCGCTGAACATTCTGTTGGCGGCGCTGACGATCATCTTCGTGTTCGCGGTCGTCACCCTGCAGCCGCTGGCGATCTACTCCAAGGTCAACAATCCGGGCGTGCCCGACACCGCGGCCCTGACCGGTAACGGCGTCGACGGCGTTGTCCTGGTGGCCTTGCTGGTGTGCCTGATTCCGACGACGATCGGTGCGTTGCTGTCGGCGATCGGCATCGCCGGCATGGACCGGCTGATCCAACGCAACGTGCTGGCCATGTCGGGCCGCGCGGTCGAGGCGGCCGGCGACGTCGACACACTGCTGCTGGACAAGACCGGCACGATCACCCTGGGCAACCGGGAGGCATCGGAATTCATCCCCGTCGACGGGGTTACCCCCGAGGACCTCGCGGACGCCGCTCAGCTGTCCAGTCTGGCCGACGAAACCCCGGAGGGCCGCTCGATCGTCGTCTACGCCAAGCAGGCGTACGGGCTGCGCGAGCGCTCCCCCGGTGAACTCAGCAAAGCGCATTGGATCGAGTTCACCGCGACGACCAGGATGTCCGGCGTCGACCTCGCCGGACGGCAGCTCCGCAAGGGTGCTGCGAACTCCGTTGCCAACTGGATTCGCGATCAGGGCGGCAGCATTCCCGACGAGCTCGGCGAAGTCGTCGACGGCATTTCGGCCGCGGGCGGAACCCCGCTGGTGGTCGGCGTGGTCAGCAGCGGCAACGACGGCGTTGCCGCCAAGAAAGCCAGCGTGCTCGGTGTCATCCACCTCAAAGACATCGTCAAGCACGGCATGCGCACGCGGTTCGACGAGATGCGCAAGATGGGCATCCGGACGGTGATGATCACCGGCGATAACCCGTTGACCGCCAAGGCAATTGCCGACGAAGCGGGCGTCGACGACTTCCTCGCCGAGGCCACCCCCGAAGACAAGCTGGCGCTGATCAAGCGTGAGCAGCAGGGCGGCCGACTGGTCGCGATGACCGGCGACGGCACCAACGACGCGCCGGCGTTGGCTCAGGCCGACGTCGGGGTGGCGATGAACAGCGGGACGAGCGCGGCCAAAGAGGCCGGCAACATGGTCGATCTGGACTCCGATCCCACCAAGCTCATCGAAATCGTCGAAATCGGCAAGCAGCTGCTGATCACCCGCGGCGCGCTGAGCACCTTCTCGATCGCCAACGACATCGCCAAGTACTTCGCGATCATCCCGGCCATGTTCGTGGCGCTGTTCCCCGGACTGGATCTGATCAACGTGATGCGCCTGCACAGCCCGCAATCGGCGATTCTGTCGGCGGTCATCTTCAACGCGCTGGTCATCGTCGCGCTGATTCCATTGGCGCTGCGCGGGGTCCAGTACACGCCGAGCAGCGCGTCGAAACTGTTGAGCCGCAACCTTTACATCTACGGCCTGGGCGGCGTCGTCGCCCCGTTCATCGGTATCAAATTGATCGACCTGGCCGTGCAATTCATCCCCGGGATGGGCTGACATGAATCTCTCGAACATGGTCCGCCAACACTGGGCGGCGCTGCGAGCGCTGTTGGCACTGACGGTGATCACCGGCTTCCTCTACCCGCTGGCCGTGTGGGGGATCGCGCAGCTTCCCGGTCTGCACGCCAAGGCGGAGGGGTCGATACTCAAAGTTTCGGGAAAACCAGTCGGCAGCAAGCTGATTGGGCAGCTGTTCGTCGACAAGGACGGCAACCCGCTGCCGCAATATCTCCAGAGCCGGCCCTCGGCGGCCGGAGCGGGATATGACCCGACCGCATCGGGCGGCAGCAACCTGGGCCCGGAGAGCATGGTCGACACGGCCGCCGACCCGGCCAAGCTGACGCCGGGTACCGATCCCTCCACCGCAGGATTCAAACCGAGCCTGCTGACCCAGGTGTGCTCGCGCAGCATCGCGATCGGCCGTTCCGAGAAGGTCGACGGCTCGCGCCCGTTCTGTACCGGCAGCGGCGTCGGGGCCGTGCTCTCGGCGATCGGACCACGCGATCGGTCCGGCCGTGTCGCGCATCCGACTCAGGTCGTGAGCATCAACGAACCCTGCTCGAAACCGGGAAGCGCGCCGAAAGCGGTATTCCAGCAGTTCTACGAAGGTGCCCGAGTGCAGTGCGCGCAGTACGGCCAGGACTACTCACTCGGTCAGCTCGTTCCGATTCGCGGCTCGGCGCCGGATCAACCCGAGGTGCCATCCGATGCGGTCACGGCCAGCGCCAGTGGCCTGGATCCCGACATCTCCCCCCGCTACGCCGAGATTCAGGTGGCCCGGGTGGCCCGGGCGCGAGGGATCAGCCTCGGACAGGTGCGCGACGCGGTGCGACACAACCAGCACGGCCGGCTGTTCGGCTTCGTCGGCGAGCAGGTGGTCAACGTGCTGGCCGTCAATCTCGAGCTGGATCGCGAGTCCCCGGTGAAGTCTTGACCCTGCCGGAGGATGATGAGCAGGTGACCTCCAGCAACGAGCCGGCGGGGGCGCCACCAGCGTCGAACGACGACCCGCTTGCTCACCGGGTGTATCCGCAGCGCCGCGGCGAGTTGCGCATCTACCTCGGCGCGGCGCCGGGTGTCGGCAAAACATGCGCCATGCTCGGCGAGGCACACCGCAGGCTGGAGCGCGGCACCGATGTCGTCGCGGCGGTGGTGGAGACGCACGGCCGCAAGAAGGTCGGCGAACTCATCAAAGGCATCGAAGTCATTCCGCCGCACTACATCTCCTATCGCGGAAGCACGTTCCCGGAACTCGACATCGAGGCGGTGCTGCGACGCAAGCCGGAAGTGGCGCTGGTCGACGAATATGCGCACAGCAATATCCCGGGCAGTACCCACGACAAGCGGTGGCAGGACATCGAAACACTGCTCGACGCCGGAATCACCGTGATATCGACGCTGAACATCCAGCACTTGGAGAGTCTCAACGACGTCGTCGCTCAGATCACCGGCATTGAACAGCGCGAAACCGTGCCCGATGAGATCGTCCGGAAAGCCGCCCAGATGGAACTGGTCGATATCACACCAGAAGCGTTGCGGCGCAGGCTTGCTCACGGCAACGTGTACCCGTCGGAGCGGATCGATGCAGCGCTGACCAATTACTTCCGTGCCGGTAATCTGACCGCGCTGCGCGAAATCGCGCTGCTGTGGCTTGCCGATCAGGTCGATTCCGCGCTGACGAAATACCGCGCAGACAAGAAGATCACCGAAACCTGGGAAGCCCGCGAACGAGTGGTCGTCGCGGTGACCGGCGGCACGGAATCAGAAACGTTGGTACGCCGTGCGTCTCGCATCGCATCCAAGTCCAGCGCCCAACTCATGGTGGTGCATGTGATCCGGGGCGACGGGCTCTCGCGGATTTCGCCGCGGGACATGGGCAAGGTCCGCGAGCTCGCCGGCAGCATCGGCGCCACCGTGCACGTGGTGGTCGGCGACGACGTGTCGAGCGCGCTGCTCGACTTCGCACGCGAGACCAACGCGACCCAGCTGGTGCTCGGCACTTCCCGGCGGTCGCGGTGGGCGAGCATCTTCAGCGAGGGTATCGGCGCGGTAACCATCAAGAACTCGGGCAAGATCGACGTCCACATGGTCAGCCACGAGCAGGCCAATCGCGGCATCCCGTTCTCGGCCCTCTCGCCGCGCGTCCGCCAGATCGTGTCCTGGCTGACCGCCGTCACGCTGCCCTGGGCGATCTTGGCGATCACGCTGCGCTGGCTGGACCCGACGCTCGACGTCGGCGGCAAAACCGCCATCTTCTTCGCCGGGGTGATCGGCGTCGCGCTGTTCGGCGGGGTGGCGCCTGCCGTGCTGTCGGGGCTGTTGTCGGGTGCGCTGTTGGTGTATTTCCATACCGAGCCACGCAACTCTTTTGTCGTCGCCGACCTGGGCAACGCCTTCACCATCGTGCTTCTGCTCGGGGTCGCGATGGCGATCGCCGTTTTGGTGGATGCCGCAGCCAGCCGGGCCCGCGAGGCCAGGCGGGCGAGCCAGGAGGCCGAGCTACTCTCGCTGTTCGCCGCGTCGGTTCTGCGCGGCGCCGATCTCAACACGCTGCTGGAACGGGTGCGCGAGGCCTACTCCCAGCGCGCGGTGTGCCTGGTGCGGGAGGTCGACGGCCGGCCGGTGGCGGTCGCGGGGGTGGGCTCGAACCCGTGCGTGACGGTGGATTCCGCCGATACCGCAGTGAAGGTCGGCGACGAGGAATTCTGGATGCTGATGTCCGGGCGCGCCTTGACCGGCCGCGACCGCCGGGTGCTGTCAGTCGTCGCGACACAGGCCGCAGGTCTGGTCAAGCAGGGCGAGCTCGCCGAGGAGGCCGGCAAAGTCAAGTCGCTCGCGGAAGCAGACGAGCTGCGCCGGCTGTTGCTCTCCGCCCTCGGCCACGACCTGCGGACGCCGCTGACCGCCGCCAAGGCGGCGGCATCCAGCCTGCGGGCCGAGGACGTCTGGTTCTCACCGGAAGACACCAGCGAATTGCTTGCCACCGTTGAAGAGTCGGTCGATCAGCTGACCCTGCTGGTGGCCAACCTGCTGGACTCGTCACGGCTGGCCGCTGGCGTGGTGCGGCCAGAGCTGACCGAGGTTTATCTCGAAGAGGTCGTGCAGCGCGCGCTCGTCGGGATCGGGGGTCGCAGCACAATTTACGGACGGGCCAGCATCGACCGGGTCAAGGTGGAGGTCGGCGGAACCATCGCCATGGGGGACGCGGGTCTGCTGGAGCGGGTGTTGTCCAACGTCATCGACAATGCGCTGCGCTACGCGCCGAGAAGCATGGTCCGGATCAATGCGGGACAGGTCGGCACGCGGGTATTGATCAACGTCGTCGACGAGGGACCGGGAGTGTCCAAAGGTGCCGCGGAACAAATGTTCCAACCGTTTCAGCGGCTCGGCGACTTCGACACGACCACCGGTCTGGGTCTGGGGCTGTCGGTCGCCAAGGGATTCGTCGAGGCGATGGACGGCACCATCACCGCAAGCGACACCCCTGGCGGTGGGCTGACCATCCTGGTCGACCTGGCGGCGCCAATGAAGAAGAGTGGCGCAGATGACTAGGGTGCTGGTGGTCGACGACGACCCCCAGCTGCTGCGCGCATTGCGCATCAACCTGTCGGTGCGCGGCTACGAGGTGATCACCGCCCCGACCGGGTCTCGTGCGCTCGCCGTCGCCGCCGACCACCCACCCCAGGTGGTGATCCTGGATCTGGGGATGCCCGATATGTCCGGCATCGAGGTGCTCGCGGGCCTGCGCGGCTGGCTGACGGTTCCGGTGATCGTGCTGTCGGCACGCACCGATTCGTCCGACAAAGTGGGCGCGCTGGACGCGGGCGCCGACGATTACATGACGAAACCGTTTGGCATGGATGAACTGCTGGCTCGGTTGCGTGCCGCGGTGCGACGGGCCGCAGTGGCCACCGGAGCCGACAATCCCGTGGTGAAAACCAAGTCGTTTCTTGTCGACCTCGCAGCGAAGAAGGTGATCAAGAACGGCGCGGAGGTCCACCTGACCCCGACCGAATGGGGCATGCTGGAAATGCTGGTGCGCAATCGCGGCAAGCTGGTCGGCCGCGAAGAGTTACTCAGAGAGGTCTGGGGACCCAAGTACGCCAAGGAAACCCATTATCTGCGTGTCTTTCTCGCGCAGTTGCGGCGCAAGCTCGAGGACGACCCGTCGCATCCCGCCCACCTGCTGACCGAGGCGGGCATGGGCTACCGCTTCGAGCTGTGACTGCCCGCATGGCGGATTGCTCCCGGGAAACACTGTGCACGAGAACGGATTCGCGTTCCGGTCCGGCAGGCCGCGGCGCAGCGACGATAGCAGCGACATAACGAGTCGCATTCCGTACCAGCAAAATTAAGCGTAGCCGCCGAATTACACAAAGCCGTGGTGTAACCTGCATCAAGAACGGCGTCAGCAAAGCGGGTGCGCCCACCCGCACGAAGTCTCCGACACGATCGCGATCAGATATACCCGAGTGGCGGATAAGAGAATGCAGCACCACATCATTGTCAGCGGTGACGATGCGCTGGCCACGACGATCATCGAGGAGCTGGAAAGCGCTGGCGCGAACGTTGTCCGGCTGGCCAACGGCGAGTTCACCGGGGTCGCTCAGCAACTGGACACCGCTGCGGTCGCCGACGCGCTCGCGGTTGTATGCGCCGGCGACGATGATGCGGCAAACCTCGAAATCGCTTTGCTGGCAAGGAGAGCCAATCCTTCCGTCCGGGTGGTCGCCCGGCTGGCAAACGACGTATTGCGCGCGGCGGTGGCCGACGACAACGGGCCCGGCGCGATCCTCGACGTCGCCGAGCTGACCGCACCATCGGTCGTCGAAGCGTGCCTGGCGCACCGGACGCACCCGTTCGAGGCGGCCGGGATCCAGTTCCTCGTCTCGGGCAGCGAAGCACCGCGCGCGGCGACGCTGCGTGAGATCTACGGCGACCTGGCACCGGTGGCGGTCATCCACGGTGAGAACTCATCAAGTCCCGGCGAGATCGAGGTCTGCCCGACCCGCAATCATCGAGTGCTCGCCGGTGATCGAGCGGTGATGATCGGCACCGCCGACGAGTCGGCCGAGCGCGGTATCAAGGTTCGGCGACCGGCCGGAACCCGGCCACAACGACCCCGGTTACGACGAGTGCTCGACGCGGTACGCACCGTCATCAACGACTTCAACCCGGCGTTCTATCCTGCCCTGGCGGCGGCCCTCACCCTCGTCGTCGGTTCAATGTTTTTGTTGCGCTTCAACTATCGGCATCCGCGGATGTCCTGGATCGACGCGTTGTACTTCACCATCGAGACGATCACCACGACGGGCTACGGAGACTTCAGCTTCGCCCACCAGGAAACATGGCTCCGAATTTTCGCCGCCATGTTGATGTTCGGCGGAGCGACCACCATCGCGTTGCTGGTCGCGTTCATTGCCGACGTGCTGCTGTCGCGCCGGTTCGTGTTCGCCTCCGCACGGCCGCGGGTGCGGCACCTGCGCAACCACGTCATCGTCGTCGGTCTGAGCGCCCTGGGCATGCGGGTGGTCGCCGAATTGATCACGGCCGGCTACGACGTCGCAGTCATCGAGATCAACGAAGACAATCGGTTCCTGGCCGCGGCACGTGAACTCGACGTCCCGGTGATCTTCGGCGACGCAACGCTGGTTCAGACGCTTGAGGCGGCGCGCGTCGACCGGGCCCGTGCGGTGGCGGTGCTGACCCGCGACGACATGATCAACATCGAGACCGGGATCGTGCTGGCCGAGATGCTGGGGCCGCGGGTGTTGCCCAAAATCAACCGGCGCGCCGAGGTTTCGGTTGTGCTCCGGGTATACGACCGGGCGCTGGGCCTGGCGGTCGCGCAGCGGTTCGGTTTCGAGAACGTCCGCTCCTCCGTCGCACTGGCCGCGCCGTGGTTCATCGGCGCCGCGATGGGTGTGGAGGTGCTGGGCACCTTCTCCATCGGCCAGAGTTCGTTCATGGTCGGCGCGATGCTGGTGGCCGAGGGCAGTGAGCTCGACGGGCTGCAGATGGGGAAATTGTCGACCAGAACACGCGTGATCGCGATCAGCCGGGAGGACGCCCCGATCGATCTGCGCCCTCACCACGAAGGGCGGCTTCGGGGCGGCGACACCGTGTACCTCGTCGGCCCGTACCGGGAATTGGTCGCCACCCTGCGTAAGGGACTGCCGCCCCGGCACGCCGCCGCCGACAAGGAACGTCCCGTCGACGCCGACCAGTCCTCCCCACAACAGCAAGACGTCGACGCGAGCCGCCAGGCACGAACCGGCTGACACACCACCTGGGTCGAGATTTCTCCGCTTCCGTACAACATGCTTGCGGGAAGCTGGCAACTCGCTGCAGGGGCCGCTGCCGGAGAGAGAAGGCTCTCGCTACCGCTTAGAATCCCTCCAAGTGTTCGGCCGGGGGGAAAGCGCGAGTCTAGAATCGGTGAACCTGAGAAATACGAAGGATTAACCTGAGAGATATAGGTGATTGCTGCCACAATGTGTCATTGAGTGCGCGTAATCAATTGTATAGCTCCAGGTACGAACTGATAATGACTTTATCCGCCGGTTGAGATACCCCGCGGGTGGGTGCAGTATTTACACGACCTAACGCCGTAATTAAGGCGGCCTGCTCGACCATTACCGGAAAGGGAAAGCATGCTTTGGGGGATCGATGAGCGCCAATCTCGCGAGCGCCCGCCGGTGATTTCGCCGGAGGTTCGCAGCGCGGTGATCGGCGCGGACGCGGCCACCCTGAGCTACCTGGCGACTCCGATGTCGACTGACGACGCGCCGGACCCGGAGGCGACAAACATCATGGCACGTGCCACCATTCACCCAACGGTCAATGGCGTTGCCACGGCCGGGTGCTTGGCTGGCTCGACCGCGGTGAATTAGAGGGGTTGGCTAGCCGTGGATTTTGGAAATTATCCGCCGGAGATCAACTCCGCTCGCATGTACGCCGGTGCCGGATCGGGACCGATGCTGGCCGCCGCCGAGGCCTGGGATACGTTGGCCGCCGAACTCCATTCGGTGGCCAACTCGTATCAGTCGGTGGTATCGGGATTGACCGCCGGCCCCTGGCAGGGCCCCGCGTCGACGTCTATGAGTGCTGCCGCCGCGTCATACGTGGCGTGGCTGCAAGCCACCGCCGCACAGGCCGAGGAGACCGGCGCCCAGGCCAAATCGGCAGCCGCGGCCTACCAGACGGCGTTTGGGTCGACGGTGCCGCCGCCGATGGTCGCCGCCAACCGCAGTCAGCAGATGACGCTGATCGCCACAAATTTGTTTGGGAGAAATACCCAGGCGATCGCCGCGAACGAAGCACAGTACGGCGAGATGTGGGCGCAGGACGTGGCGGCCATGTACGGCTACGCGGCGTCATCGGCGTCTGCGACCCAACTGACGCCGTTCAACCCGCCCCAGCAGAACACCAGCCCGGCCGGCTCGGCCACCCAGGCGGCCGCGACGACCCAGGCCACCGGCACCGCGGCCGGCAACGCCCAGAGCGCCGTGTCGTCAGTCCAGCAGGCGTTCTCCGCGGTACCCAATGCGCTGCAGAGTGCCGCCGCGGCACCCGCTGCGGCCGCCGATCCACTGGGCACCATCAGCGACCTGATCGCCATTTTCGTGGACCTGCCGGCGGGCTTGGCAACGTTTGCCGCCGACATACCGTTGGGCAGCCTCGGAGTCGTCGCCCTTCCCCTCGACGTCGTCAGCGCCTTGACCGGTACCCACACCGACGACATTGTCAGCGGCTGGGCGGGCGTCCAAGCATGGCCGGACGACGGGCCGGCGCCGGTGGAACCGTTCCCCGCCCCGCTGCTCAACCTGCCCGTAGGTACAGTGCCGCCGCCCAGCGTCACAGCCGGTCTGGCGGAGGCGAACACAGTCGGGGCGTTGTCGGTGCCGCCGACCTGGACTATCGCCACGCCAGCCGTACGTCCCACCGCCGTATCGTTGCCGGCGCTGCCGGAAGCTGCGGCCAGCGCCCTTGCCGGTGAATCTACGGGCGCTTCAGGCAGCGCGCTCAGCGAAATGGCACTGGCGGGGATGGCTGGTCGGGCCATGGCCGGGACGGTCGGCACCGGCGTCAGCCGGACCGCCAAGACCCCGGGTAGAGGCGTGGCGGCTCGCGCCAATGAGGCGCCAAACTCGGTCAACCGCAAGTCAACTGGCCACGACGATGCCGAGTCGCAGGTCAAGCCCCGGACGGTGGTCACCGGCGTGGCAGCCGAGCTGCGCGAGTTCGCCAAGCTTCGAGACGAAGGAATTCTCACCGACGCGGAATACACCGAGCAGAAGAACCGCCTGCTTGGTCGCTGAAACCCCCACCGCCAGCTGGCGGATATGTCGATTGTCTGGAAAAGGAATGCGCAGCAATGGATTTCGGGTTCTATCCGCCGGAGATAAACTCCGGCCGGATGTATTCCGGTCCGGGATCGGGGCCGATGCTGGCCGCTGCGCAAGCTTGGGCGGCACTCGCCGACGAGCTGTACACCGCGGCCAGCGGGTACCAGTCGGTGGTGTCGGAGCTGACGTCCGGGACGTGGTCTGGTCCGTCGTCGGAGTCGATGAGCGCCGCCGCTGCCGCATACGTTGAGTGGCTGAGCGCCACCGGCGGCCACGCCGAAGAAACCGCCGCCCAAGCCCGTGCCGCTGCCGCCGCCCACGACACGGCGTTCGCCATGACGGTGCCGCCCCCGGTGATCGCGGCCAACCGCACTCTGCTGGCAGCGCTGGTGGCGACCAACTTCTTCGGCCAGAACACGCCGGCGATCGCGGCCACCGAGGTGCAATACGCCGAAATGTGGGCACAGGACGCCGTCGCGATGTACGGCTACGCCGCTTCGTCAGCAGCTGCCACGACGTTGACGCCATTCGGCCAAGCCCAGCAAAACACCGATGCCAGTTCGTCAGCCACTCAGGCCGCGGCGGTCAGTCAGGCGACCGGCACGTCGGCCGGCGACGTGCAAAGCGCTATTTCGACTGCACAGCAGGCATTTTCCGCAGTGCCCAATGCACTGCAAAGCCTGGCGACTTCCGACTCGGTAGCAACCGGATCCGCTGCCACCGACCCGCTGAGCACGTTGAGCGATCTGATCTCGATTTTCGTTTCAGTGCCCAGCGACCTGGCCCTGTTCGTCGCGGTCTTGCCGATCGGCGTCGCGGCGGGACCGGTAGACCTTCTGCCCCTCGTATCCTCTACCGCCACGGGTCTGCACACCGACCGGATCGTCAGCGGCTGGAACGGGCAACAGACCTTGGTAGAAGGGGACCACGCTCCGGCGCCTGTCAGAGGATTCCCCGCCACCCTGACCGGCCCCGGCGCGGCGTCGACGGCATCAGCCAGTGCGGGTGAAGCGAATACGATCGGGGCGTTGTCGGTGCCGCGGAACTGGACTGTGGCCGCGCCGGAGGTGAAACCGACCGCCTTCACGACACCGCTCACCACTGCGAACGCCGCTACCGCCCCAGCCGCGGAAGCAGGCGCGGCAAACACGTTCAATCAGATGGGGATTGGCGGAATGGCGGGGCAGGCGATGGCCGGTCCGCCAGCCGGCGACGCAGTCGCCGAAAAGGGCACGCCGGCCCGGCTGACCGGGCGCGCCGCGGATGCACCGGCCGATGACGAAGCCCAAGCGTCACCCGCACCGCGGACCGTCGTCACCGGCGTCGCCGCAGCAATCCGCGACATCGCCAGACAGCGCGCCGAGGGACGGCTGACCGAACGGGAATACACCGAGCAGAAGAAGCACCTGCTCGAAATCTCGTCCGGGCACCGGCCGTTGGCCTAGCCGTTCAGTCGGCGATCGAAAGCGCGATGCCGTCCAAGATGTCGTGTTCGCTGACCGTCAACTCCGCGATACCGGCGCGCTCGCGCAGCGCGAAGGCCAGTTCCTCGATCACGATCGCACCGCCACCGATCACGTCTGCCCGTCCCTCGTGCATCGGCCCCAGGGCAGCCCGCTGCCCTCGCGACATACCGATCAGCCGACCACAGACCATCAGCAGTCGGTCCATACCGACTCGCGAAAGATGAATGGCCGCAGACTCATAGGCGGTCATGTCCTGCGCGAGCGCTGCCACCGTCGTCATCGTTCCGGCCACCCCCACCCAGGTGCGGGCCTGCTCCACCGGGACGACGCGCAGCGCCTCGCCGAGCCGTTCGCGAACCACCTCGCGCGCGGCCGCGATCTCGGCGGCTGTCGGTGGATCGGAGTGCAAGCACCGCTCGGTCAGCCGCACGCAGCCGATGTCGGCAGAAAAGCTCGCCACCACCGTGTCAGTGCCCAGCACGACCTCCGTCGAGCCGCCGCCCAGGTCGACGATCACGAACGGGCCTGCAGCAGCATCTAATTCGTTGACCGCACCGCGGAAGGACAGCTCGGCCTCCTCGGCGCCGGTGATCACCTCGGCGACCGCGCCATCCACCACGTCGCCGAGCACATCGGCCGTCATCGCGAAGAAGACGTCACGATTGCCGGCGTCACGAGTCGCCGACGTCGCGACCATCCGTATCCGCTCGACGCCGTGGGCCGTGCACAGCGCAGCGTAGTCGGCGAGCGCAGAACGGGTGCGCTGCAACGCATCCGCCGCGAAGTGACCGGTCGCGTCCACACCCTGGCCGAGCCGCACAATCCGCATCTCGCGATACACGTCGCGCAACCGGCCGTCGACCGCGTCGACGATCAGCAACCGAATCGAATTGGTGCCGCAGTCGATTGCGGCGACGCGCGTCATATCCAGTCCCCCGGTGTCAGGATGCCGGCCATCGACGGCTCGACCGCAAGAACCGCCAGCGCTTCGTCGCCGAACGGATTGACGCCCCGGCCCTTGGCCAGCGAATGCGCGATCACCACGTGCAGGCACTTGACCCGATCCGGCATCCCGCCGGCCGAGAACGTCGTTCCCAGTGGCTCGATGGCGTCCCGTTCGGCCAGGTACGACTCGTGGGCCCGGCGATACGCGGCGGCCAGTTCGGGGTCGGCCTGTAGCCGCCGTGTCATCTCGCGCATCATCCCCGTTGTCTCCAGCCTGCTCGCCGCAGCAGTCAGGGCCGGATGCGTCAAGTAGTACAACGTCGGAAAGGGCGTTCCGTCAGGAAGTTTCGGCGTTGTCTTGACCACGCCCGGCTCGCCGTCGGGACACCGGTAGGCGATGTCGAGCACGCCACGCGGTTCGCGGCCGAGCTGGCGGGCGACCACAGCGAGGTCGGTGGGATCAACCACCGGGCGGCACGGGACTGGGTGCTACGGGACCGGGCGGCACGGGTGCCGGCGGCGGCGGTTGCACCGCCGGCGGGCCGTGCGGGCTGTCGGCGATGGTGTGCCACAGCGAGGTGTACCAGGGGTCGTTGGTGGCTCGGGGCGTCGGCGCCGAGCCCGGGTCGGCGGGCAGCGCAGCATTCGGCGGAAGTTGGACCTGATACGGGATCTCGCCCGGCATGACAAACCCGAGACGCTCGCGCGCTTGCGCCGCGACGTAGGCGGGATCGGCCAGCTTGCCCTTCTGCTGCTCGAGGTCGGAGATCTGGTGGCGCAGTGCGGCTTCGGAGGCGGCGAGCTGTTTCATCTCGGTGCGCTGCGCGAAGTAGGTGCGGACCGGGCCGGCGATGGTCAGCGTCAGTACACAGACCACGGCCGCGAGGATCGCCGCCCGTCGCGCGGTCAGACCGAGTCGCTGATCCGAACGCTGCTCGGCAGATTCGGCGATCGCCTGTTTGATCGGTTCGACGACCTCGGGCAGCGCGCGAGCGGCCGTCGCCCCGCGGCGGGGGGCCGGCGATTTGCGCGGCCGGCCCGGCACCGAATCGCCGGCCTTGCCCGGACGCGAGGCCGGTGAGCGCCGCTTCGGTTCTGGCCGTTTCGATTCGGGCATCGGCGCGACGGCTATCTGGTTTCCGGCGGCACGTATCGGGGGAAGGCCAGATCGCCGGCGTACCGGGCGGCGTCACCGAGGGCTTCTTCGATCCGAAGCAGCTGGTTGTATTTCGCCACCCGCTCGCTGCGGGCCGGGGCGCCGGTCTTGATCTGCCCGCTTCCCACCGCCACCGCCAGGTCAGCGATCGTAGTGTCTTCTGTTTCGCCGCTGCGATGGCTCATCATCGTCCGGTAGCCGCTGTGGTGTGCCAGCGCCACCGCATCGAGGGTCTCGGTAAGCGTCCCGATCTGGTTGACCTTGACCAGCAAGGCATTTGCCGCCCCTTTGTCGATGCCATCTTCCAGCCGTTCAGGATTGGTGACGAACAGATCGTCACCGACGATCTGCACGCGGTCACCAATCGCCGTCGTCAAAGCCACCCAGCCGTCCCAATCATCTTCGGCCAGTGGGTCTTCAATGGACACCAGTGGATAGGAGTCCAGCAGCTCAGCATAGAACTGCGTCATCTGCTCGGCGTTGCGCGTGCTCTTCTCGAACGCGTAGCCGGTGCCGTCGGTGTAGAACTCGGTTGCCGCCGCGTCGAGCGCCAAAGCCACGTCGGCGCCGAGCCGGAAACCCGCCGACTCGATGGCCTGGCTGATCACGTCCAGGGCGGCCTTGGTGCCCGGGACGTCAGGGGCGAATCCACCTTCGTCACCCAGCGCAGTGGACAGCCCTTGCTTCTTCAGTGCCGCCTTGAGGGCGTGGTAGACCTCCGTGCCCCAGCGCAGCGCCTCGTAGAAACTCGGCGCCCCGATCGGGGCCACCATGAACTCCTGAATGTCGACGGCGGTGTCGGCGTGCGCGCCACCGTTGAGGATGTTCATCATCGGTACCGGCAGGATGTGCGCGTTCGGTCCGCCCAGGTACCGAAACAGGGGCAGAGCGGCGCTATCGGCGGCGGCCTTGCTGACCGCCAGGGAGACGCCCAGGATGGCGTTGGCTCCCAACCGGGACTTGTCCGGGGTGCCGTCGAGGTCGAGCAGCGCCTGATCGACCAGCCGCTGATCGTCGGCGTTGAGCCCGATCACCGCCGGAGCGATTTCGTCGAGCACGGCCTGCACGGCTTTTTTGACACCCTTGCCGCCATAGCGTTCGCCGCCGTCCCGCAGCTCGACGGCCTCGTGCTCGCCGGTCGACGCGCCGGAGGGTACCGCGGCTCGCGCGAACGTCCCGTCGATCAGAGCCACCTCGACCTCGACTGTCGGGTTACCGCGGGAATCGAGGATCTCGCGGGCCCCGACCTGCTCGATAATCGGCACTGGTTCTCCTTGCGTCGTGAGGGTTACAGCACCCAGTAGCCTAGAGCCTTGGTCTACAGCGGGTGACCCGCCGCATAGGCGGTAGCCGAATCACGAACGGCGCGGGCGTAGACGTCGGAGTCGTTGTAGGCCCATAGCGCCGTGATCCACCCTCGCGGAGTGGCGAGATCCTTCCCGCGCCAACACAAATAGCCCGCAGCAGATAACGCGGCATCGTCGATGTTGTCGACGCTGATGACGCCGTCGTTGTTGGCGTCCACGCCATATTCCCGCCACGTCTCGGGAATGAACTGCATCGGTCCCATCGCCCGGACGGTGTCGGGCTCACCGTCCATCCCGCCGGCCTCACTGTCGATGATGCGCATGGTGCCGTTGGTTCCGTCGAGCACCACTCCCCTGATCGGCGGGCGCACGTCACCGTTGGCAAACAGCGTCGCGTGGTGATACGTGCCGTGATGGCTTTCCACCTGCCCGATGCCGGCCAGCGTTGTCCAGGCGATGTGACAGTTCGGGTTCTCCACCTCGGCGACCCGCGCCGCGTAGCCGTAGGCCTCCAGAGCGGTCACCGGTATCCGCAGCGCCGGGGCACGCTCGGCGGCCCAGCCATGCAGTTGGCCGGCGGGCCGGCCCTTGGCGTGGGTGTCGACCGGCGGCACCGTGGCGCCCGGTGGGGGCGGGACGCCTTTGGGAATGTAGGGGCCGAGCTGCCAGGAGCAGCTCGATGCCAACAGCAGCGCCGTTGCACCTATGACGGCGAACGCGCGCAGCCAACGGACCGGCGACACAACACACCCCTCAACACGATTTCCCCGACCATGGTCGCATGGGAATCGAGTAGGTCAGCCCGCCGCGAACACCAATCGCTGGCGCACCTAGGTTGTCCAGGCGTGATGATCCGCGTCCTGGCTGCATTTCGCCGGATGGCAATCGCCTCATCGGGCGTGTCGAACATCACCGCGCCCACTGCTGGTTCCGGAATGTTTTCGCCCGCGTCAATACCGCTGTCAGTCTTCGTCCGGGTCATCCGACGAGGGTTCGGCATCCTCGGCTGTCTCGTCGGGTTCGGTGACGGGCCCGGGTTCGGCCCCGTCTGTCGATGGCCAGCATGCCCGCCACTCGTGCTCGGTGATCGTGCCGATCGCAGCGACATCCAGCTCTGCGGGGACATCCTCTGAGCGACGCTCCGCGGCGATTGCCTTCTCGACGGCGCGGACGGTGTCCATGAATTCCAGTGCAGCGGTGCGCAAGGCGTTTTCGGCATCGGCGTCGGCTGTCACGGTGACCGACGTGATGTCGGTCGGGATCAGGTCGATCGGGAAGCCGGCCCGCGTGACCCGCTGAATCAGCTTGTGTGCCAACGCCAAAGCCGGTTGACCGGTAGGCACATCGTCCATCAGTGAGTTCCGCGGCTTCTCCTGGGCTTTGCGCTCCTCCCATTGCGCCAACTGCTCGTCAAGCGAAACCTGATCTCCGGCAAGAACTCCCGGAGCTCGATTGCCCAACTTCCGCAGCAACGTATCGGCGACATCGTCGATGGTGAACGGATGCGCAGGCGCGTCCTCGGCGATGCGCGCGTGAAAAAGGACCTGCAGCAACACGTCACCGAGCTCTTCGCGCAGGGCATCCGTGTCGCCGCTGCGGACCGCGTCGAAAAGCTCGTAAGTCTCCTCCAGCAAAAACCGGCGCAGCGAGTCGTGCGTCTGCTTACTTTCCCAGGGCCCGGCGGTACGCAGTTTGTCCATCATCGCGACGGCGTCCACCAGCCGCTCCCCGAGCTGCCGGCCGGCCGCGGAGATCAGGCGCTCACCGGCGGCCAATCGCGCAATGACCGAGGGGTGTTCGGGATCGGACGACAACAGCACCGGAGCGTCGTCTCCGGTGTGCGCCGGGCGCGCCGACGCCAGCGTCCAGGGCACCGCGACGGGCATCTCCTCGGTGTACTGCACTTCGCCGGTGAGCAGCTCGATCGCTTCCACCGGAACCAGCGACGGGCGGCGAGGGTCCACCAAGATGACAGTCATCGGCGCCACTCCTGGCTTGACGTCACTACCTGGGTCGATTCTGCAGGTTTCCCGATCAGCGCCGCCACCAAATCGGCCACCATCTGAACAAGTTCGAGATCGCGAATGCGTGGTGCGCCGACACCGCCGGCCCGCGGAATCGGGACCTGCACAGTGGACGTCGTCGCCCGGTAACGCGCACCCGGATACCGGCGCGCCAGCCGCACCTGGGCGGAGTCCGGCAGCGTCATCGGAGCCAGCCGCAGCGTGGCCCCTGTCCCTCCAGTCGCCGCCGACACCTCGGTGATACCCGCGGCGCGGCACAGCAGTCGAAGTCGCGCCACCGCGACGAGCCGTTCGGCGGTTTCGGGCAGCGGCCCGTAGCGGTCGGTCAGCTCCTCAGTGACGGACTCAACGGCGGCGTCATCCCCCGCCGCGGCCAGCCGCCGATATCCCTCCAGCCGTAACCGATCGCTCGGGATGTAGTCCGGCGGCAGGTGCGCATCCACCGGCAGATCGATACGCACATCTTTCGGCTCCTCGGCACTGAGGACCGTCTGCCCGTCGGCTGCGGCCCGATACGCCTCGACCGCCTCGCCGACCAGGCGGACATAGAGGTCAAAGCCCACCCCGGCGACGTGCCCGGACTGCTCGGCCCCCAGCACGTTGCCCGCCCCGCGGATCTCCAGGTCCTTCATCGCGACCGCCATGCCGGCACCCAGCTCGTTGTTCTGGGCGATCGTCGCCAACCGGTCGTAGGCGGTCTCGGTCAGCGGCGCGTGCTGCGGATACAGGAAATAGGCGTAGCCGCGTTCCCGGCTGCGGCCGACCCGCCCGCGCAGCTGGTGCAGCTGGGACAGACCGAAGGTGTCGGCACGCTCGACGATCAGCGTGTTGGCGTTGGAGATGTCCAGGCCGGTCTCGACGATCGTGGTGCACACCAGGATGTCGAACTCGCGGTTCCAGAATCCTTCGACGGTGGTTTCCAGCAGCTCCTCGTGCATTTGACCGTGCGCGACGGCGACCTTGGCTTCCGGCACGATCTCGCGTACCCGCGCCGCGGCCCCGTCGATGGAGCTGACCCGGTTGTGCACGTAAAACGCCTGCCCGTCGCGCAGTAACTCTCTGCGCAGTGCAGCGGCGATCTGCTTGTCGTCCTGCGGACCGACGTAAGTCAGCACCGGATAGCGCTCTTCGGGCGGCGTCAGGATCGTCGACATCTCGCGTATCCCGGCCAGGCTCATTTCCAGTGTGCGCGGGATCGGGGTGGCGCTCATCGTCAGCACGTCGACGTGGGTGCGCAGCGACTTGATGTGCTCCTTGTGTTCGACACCGAAGCGCTGCTCCTCGTCGACGACCACCAGGCCAAGGTCTTTCCAGCGCACCCCGGTCTGCAGCAGCCGGTGGGTGCCGATCACGATGTCCACCGAGCCATCGGCCAAACCCTCGATGACAGAACGGGATTCAGCGGGCTCAGTGAATCGGGACAGACCCTTGATCCGGACCGGGAATCCGGACATCCGCGCGGTGAAAGTCTGCAGATGCTGGTCGGCCAACAGCGTGGTGGGTACCAGCACCGCGACCTGCTTGCCGTCCTGGACCGCCTTGAATGCCGCACGGATCGCAATCTCGGTCTTGCCGTAGCCGACGTCGCCGCAGATCACCCGATCCATCGGCACCGGTTTCTCCATGTCGGCCTTGACCTCGGTGATCGCGGTGAGCTGGTCGACGGTCTCGGTGAAGCCGAACGCGTCCTCCATCTCGGCCTGCCACGGCGTGTCCGGCCCGAACGCATGCCCCGCGCTCGCCTGCCGCTTGGCGTACAGCGCCACCAGCTCGCCGGCGATCTCCCTGACCGCTTTGCGGGCCTTCGTCTTGGTGTTGGTCCAATCGCTGCCGCCGAGCCGGCTCAGCGCCGGCGCCTGGCCACCGACATAGCGCGACAGCTGGTCCAGCGAATCCATCGGCACGTAGAGCTTGTCGGTCTCGTTGAGTCCCCGCTTGCTCGACGCGTACTCCAGCACCAGGTACTCGCGCCGCGCTCCGCCGACGGTGCGTTCGGTCATCTCCACGAATCGGCCGATGCCGTGCTGATCGTGCACCACCAGGTCACCCGCGGTCAGGGCCAGCGGGTCGACGGTGTTGCGGCGCTTGGCGGCCAGCCGTTTGCCGTCGGTGGCGGTCACCCGGTTGCCGGTCAGGTCGGTTTCGGTGACGATCACCAGCCCCGCATCCGACAACACGACACCGTCGTGCAGTGGGCCTTTGAGCACTCCGACGACGCCGGGCTTGGGCTCGGCTCCCGACTCCAACATCGTTGCCGGCGTTTCGGATTCGGCCAGCTGCTCGACGACGCGGTGTGCGGTTCCGGTCCCCGGTGCGACGACGGCGGCGGCCCCGCCGGTCGCCACGTGCGCGCGCAGCATCGCGAAGATCTCGTCGACAGCGCTCTGCCGGCCGCGGGCTGACGGCGCGGCGCGGATATCCAGCTCGATCGCCGACTCGTCGGACAGCTGGGACAGCGTCCACCACCGGTGCCCGGACGTCCGCGCCGCGTCCTGCACCTCGTCGAGTTCGCGGAATCCCGATCCGCCGAGTTGTTCGACGTCGATGGGCGAATCACCGCCGACCGCGGCCACCGACCACGACGCCTCGAGGAATTCGCGGCCGGTCTTGATCAGGTCGGCCGCCCGGGTGCGGACCTTTTCCGGGTCGCAGACCAGCACCGGGGTGCCATCGGCCAGCTGATCGGTCAACAACGTGACACCGTCGGGCCGCAGCACCGGCAACAGTGCCTCCATGCCGTCGACCGGAATGCCCTCGGCGAGCTTGGCCAGCATGTCGCCGACGCCGCCGGTGATACCGTGCTCGGGCGCCGACTGTTGTCCGGCCAGCTCGGCGGCCCGGGCCCGCACCTCATCGGTCAGCAACAGCTCGCGGCACGCGACCGCGACCAGGAAGTCGACACTGATCTCCGTTATCGACCGCTGGTCGGCCACCGAGAACATCCGCATCTCGGTGACCTCGTCGCCCCAGAACTCGACCCGTACCGGGTGCTCGGCGGTCGGAGCGAAAATGTCGAGAATGCCGCCGCGAACGGCGAATTCGCCCCGTCGGCCCACCATGTCCACTCGGGTGTAGGCAAGCTCGACCAGCCGGGTTATGACGTCTTCGAAGGCCACCTGGCCGCCGACGGTCAGCGTGAGGGGCTCGGCCAGGCCGAGCCGCGGTGCCATCGGCTGCAGCAGCGAGCGGACCGCCGTGACCACCACCTGCACCGGCGGGCCGAGCCGGCCGTCCTGCGGGTGGGCCAGCCGGCGCAGCAGCATCATCCGGGCGCCGACGGTGTCGACGCCGGGAGAGAGCCGCTCGTGGGGCAGCGTCTCCCAGGACGGGAACATCACCACTGCATCGCCGAGGACGCCGCGCAGTTCGGCGGAAAGGTCATCGGCCTCTCGGCCGGTGGCGGTGACGACCAGCAGCGGGCCGGTGCGGGCCAGCGCGCAGGCGACGAACAGTCGCGCGCTGGCCGGCCCGACCAACGCCAGATCGTCGGGTCGATCGGCAGCCAGGTCGACGAGTCGTTGTAGCGTCGGCGCTCGCAACGCCAGCTCGACAAGCCCCGCGATCGGGGTATCTGTGATTTCCGGCCCCCCTGCGGTCATGATGCCGCCATTGTATGGGGGCCGAGCATCGCCAATTTCTGGCCGAGCGCTGTCAAGGATCCGTGCGGGAAGTGATTATTCGTCCTGCAGGTGCGGGTCGGCTTCCAGATGGGTCAGGCCGTTCCACACCAGGTTGACCAGATGGGCGGCGACCACTTCTTTCTTTGGTTCTCGAGTGTCCAGCCACCACTGTGCGGTCATCGACACCGAGCCGACCAGCGCCTGGGCGTACAGCGGGGCAAGGTCGGAGTCCAGGCCGCGGCGGGCGAAGTCGCCGGCCAGGATCGAGCTGACCTGGCTGACGGCATCGTTGAGCAGGCTGGAGTAGGTGCCAGAACTGATCGAAGCCGGCGAGTCGCGGATCATGATGCGAAATCCGTCGGTGTGTTCCTCGACATAGGTCAGCAGTGCCAGCGCAACCGTCTCGACCCGCACCCGCGACCGGTTGTTGGTCAGCGAGGAGGTGATGCCGTCCAGCAGCGCCGACATCTCCCGGTCGACAACCACCGCGTACAGACCTTCTTTGCCGCCGAAATGCTCGTAGACGACGGGTTTGGACACGTTGGCCCGAAGGGCGATCTCCTCGATCGAGGTTCCTTCGTAGCCCCGCTCGGCGAACAGCGACCGCGCGATGTCGATGAGTTGGTGCCGGCGCTCGCTACCGGTCATCCTGGTGCGAGGCGCCCGCGTTTCCTTGTCCGGCGCGGCCACGCCTCAAAGGTTATCCCTCGCCTGCGGTCGGTGATCGGTCCGCACGGTCGTCTAGAGTGGACGCGGTCTTACCGCTGGTCGTAGCGATCCGTCGTGGTGTAATCGGCAGCACTTCTGATTTTGGTTCAGACAGTTCAGGTTCGAGTCCTGGCGACGGAGCTTCCTCGAGTCCGGCCATCGTTCGCCGGTCCACGACCTCCGCGCCATGACGGCCGCCGAGCATGCAAACCGGGAAATTGATACATGCTATCGGGATTATCTGGCGCTTTTGATAAACTCGCAGTCATCGATTCCCGCCAAGCTCAGTCGAACGTTGCCAGCTCCCGTCGATCGCAAACCGATCGTCGAACCCCTGCCGCGCAGCACGATTAGGTGGCCAACCATGACCCAGACGACCGACAGCAGAGCGGATTCCACCCGCCAGCAGATTCTGCGTGCCGCCGCGCGACAGTACGCCCGGCGGCCCTACCATCAGGTCGGCCTTGATGAAATCCTGGCTGAGGCCGAATTGACCAAGGGCGCAATGTATTTCCACTTCCGTTCCAAGCATGCGATGGCGCTGGCCGTCATCGACGATCAGTACGCTCGGTCCAGCGCGGCGGTCGCCGACCTGCTGGCACGGAAATTATCCGGCCTGGAGACGCTGATCGATTTGTCGTACCAGTTGGCGGTCCGCGACATCAGCGAGGACCTCTCCCGCGCGGCTTTGCATCTGCTCGAGTCAATCGGGCGAATCGACGGCTTGCAGTCGAAATCTCTTGCGGCATGGATCGATACCGTCGCGCTCACCGTCCGGCAGGCCATCGTCGAGGGCGACGTGTTCGAGGAACGCGATCCCCATGACGTGGGACGTCTGCTGGTGTCGACTTACATGGGGCTGCGCCGGGTCAGTGACCTCGACGAGCCGGAACGATTCCTCCGCCAGCTGGAGAAGGTTTGGGCGGTGGCACTGCCCGGCCTGGTGCGGCCGGAGCGGATCGACTACTTCCGGCAATTCATCAGGCGACGTACGACAATCGCGATCGGAAGTACGACCGCGCTGGCGGGTTCGACATGACGGTCCGGAAGCCAAGCGCACCAGCGGAACTCCGGAGGTGATCGGCGTGGCCCGTCAGGTTCGATCGGAGGCGACTCGGCGCAAGATCCTCGACGCTGCGGTTGAGGTGTTCACCGAGGTCGGGTTCGCGGCTGCCGACCGGGGCGCGATCATCGAGCGCACCGGGATGACCAAGGGCGCCTTCTACCACCACTTCGACTCGATGGAGTCACTGGCGTCGGCCATCATCGACGACGGCGCCAACCGTGTGGTCGCCACATTGAGCGTGATGTCGGACTCGTTTTCTCCGGCGTTGGAGAACATCCTGCACGGAACGTTCGTCACCGCAGATCTGTTCGCTACCAACGACGTCGTGCGCACCGCCGAACAGTTGGCTCTCGCGTTCGGTAAATTCGTCGACCCGGTCGGTGCCGCGTACGCCCCCTGGATCGAGGCGATGACGGCACAGACCCGGCGGGCGGTAGCCGAAGGCGACATCCGGTCAGAACTCGACCCCAAGATAGTCAGCGAGTCGATCATCGGCGCGACATTCGGTGCCCGGCTGCTGGGCCAAGCGACGGCCAACGGCCACGATCTCGTCCAGCGACTCACGCAGATGTGGGAGCTGTTGTTTCCCGCCATCGTCACCGAGGCGTCGCTGGGCTACTACCGCGAGTTCCTGGCCCGCGAGGCGCTGCGTCACGTCGCGCGCGGCGATTGATGCCCATCGCGGTCGTCGTGCTTTGCCGCAACCGTGCGGATAATGACACGCTGAACGGATGGCGGCGCACCGACATGCATGCTTGTGCCACCGGGCGGCCGGCAGCGAGGAGGTTCGATGACGACACACGGCGAATCAGCGGTCCTCGTCCTGGCGGCCGGGGCCGGCACCCGCATGCGCTCAGACACCCCGAAGGTGCTGCACACCTTGGCCGGCCGCAGCATGCTGGCGCATTCGCTGCACGCGATCACCAAGATGGCCCCCCAACACCTGGTGGTGGTGCTCGGCCGGGATCACCGACGCATCGACCAGGCGATCGGTGAACTGGCACAAACCCTCGACCGCCGGATCGACGTGGCAACGCAGGACCAACAACTGGGCACCGGCCATGCGGCGCTGTGCGGCTTGTCAGCACTGCCGGACGATTTCCGCGGCGTCGTCGTGGTGACCTCCGGCGACATTCCGCTGCTCGACGCCGACACGCTCGCCGACCTGGTCGCCACGCACAACTCCCGCGGCGCGGCGGTCACCGTGCTGACCACCACCCTGAGCGATCCGACCGGCTACGGCCGCACGCTGCGGACACAGGACCACGAGGTGATCGGGATCGTGGAGCAGGCCGACGCGACGCCGTCACAGCAAGAAATCCGCGAGGTCAACGCCGGCGTGTACGCCTTCGACATCGCGGCGTTGCGATCGGCGCTGAGCCGGCTGTCCGCCGACAACGCGCAGCGGGAGCTGTATCTCACCGACGTCGTCGCGATCGTTCGCCAGGACGGGCAGGTGGTGCAGGCCCGCCACGTCGACGACAGCTCGCTGGTGGCCGGGGTCAACAATCGTGTCCAGTTGGCTGAGCTGGCGGCCCAGCTCAACCGCCGTATCGTGGCCGCTCACCAACTGGCCGGCGTCACCATCGTCGATCCGACGACCACCTGGATCGACATCGATGTGAGCATCGGCCGCGACACCGTGATCCAGCCGGGAACGCAGCTGCTCGGCGCCACCCGCATCGGCGGGCGCTGCACCATCGGCCCGGACACCACGCTGACCGACGTCGCGGTCGGTGACGGCGCGTCGGTGGTCCGTACCCACGGCGCCGACGCGTCGATCGGTGACGGCGCTGTGGTCGGCCCGTTCACCTATCTGCGGTCCGGTTCGGTGCTGGGCGCCGAGGGCAAGCTCGGCGCATTCGTCGAGACCAAGAACTCCACCATCGGCCCGGGCACCAAAGTGCCGCACCTGACCTACGTCGGCGACGCCGACATCGGCGAACACAGCAATATCGGCGCTTCCAGCGTGTTCGTCAACTATGACGGCACGTCCAAGCAGCGCACCAGGGTCGGCTCGCACGTGCGCACCGGCTCCGACACCATGTTCGTCGCCCCGGTCACCGTCGGCGACGGGGCCTACACCGGGGCCGGCACGGTGGTCCGGGAGGACGTTCCGCCCGGCGCGCTGGCGGTATCCGGCGGCCAGCAGCGCAACATTGAGGGCTGGGTCGAACGCAAACGGCCCGGCAGCGCGGCCGCACAGGCCGCGGAGCGGACGCGAACCGCCGATGACGGGGCACACACCACACCCACGGAGCCGACATGACACCACCGGGGCAGCGGAGCAACGTTTCACTACCTAGTATTCGTAAAGCAGCCATCCGACCCGAACCAGCGAGGGCAGCACGTGAGCTACGACTGGACTGACAACCGCAAGAACCTGATGCTCTTCACCGGTCGCGCGCACCCCGAGCTGGCCGAACAGGTGGCCAAGGAGCTCGATGTGCAGGTCACCGCGCAGACCGCACGCGACTTCGCCAACGGCGAGATTTTCGTTCGATTCCAGGAATCGGTCCGCGGTTGCGACGCATTCGTCCTGCAATCACACCCGGCACCGGTGAATCAGTGGCTGATGGAACAGCTCATCATGATCGACGCACTCAAACGCGGCAGCGCCAAGCGGATCACCGCGGTCGTGCCGTTCTACCCGTACGCCCGTCAGGACAAGAAGCACCGCGGCCGCGAGCCGATCTCGGCGCGCCTGGTCGCCGACCTGTTCAAGACCGCGGGTGCGGACCGGATCGTGACCGTCGACCTGCACACTGACCAGATCCAGGGTTTCTTCGACGGGCCGGTCGACCACATGCGCGCGCAGAACCTGCTGACCGGCTACATCAAGGACAACTACGACAGCGGCGACATGGTGGTCGTCTCCCCCGACTCCGGCCGGGTGCGTATCGCCGAGAAGTGGGCCGACGCGCTGGGCGGCGTCCCGCTGGCGTTCATCCACAAGACCCGCGACCCGCGGGTGCCCAACCAGGTGGTGTCCAATCGCGTGGTCGGTGAGGTGCAGGGGCGTACCTGCGTGCTGATCGACGACATGATCGACACCGGTGGCACCATCGCCGGCGCGGTCACGCTGCTGCGCAAGGACGGCGCGAAAGACGTCGTCATCGCCGCGACTCATGGCGTGCTGTCCGACCCGGCGTCCGAGCGGTTGGCCGAGAGCGGCGCCAAGGAAGTGATCGTCACCAACACGCTGCCGATCGGCGAGGAGAAGCGCTTTCCGCAGCTCACCGTGTTGTCGATCGCCCCGCTGCTGGCAACCACCATTCGCGCGGTATTCGAAAACGGTTCGGTCACAGGTCTATTCGACGGTGACGCGTAGATGGCCAGTGCCGCCGTCATCTACCACAACCCCAAGTGCTCGACGTCGCGCAAGACCCTGGAGTTGTTGCGCGACAACGGTATCGAGCCCGACGTTGTGGAGTACCTGAAAACACCGCCGTCCCGTGCGGAGTTGGTGAAGATGATCCGCGCTGCCGGCATCGAGGTGCGGGCCGCCGTGCGTAAACGCGAAGCGCTCTACGCCGAGCTCGGTCTGGCCGATGCCGGCGACGACCAACTGCTCGACGCGATGGCCGAGCATCCCATCCTCATCGAGCGGCCATTCGTCGTCACACCGAAAGGCACGCGGCTGGCTCGTCCGGTCGACACGGTCCGCGAGATCCTGTGAGCCGGCCACGGCGGGCGCTGCTGGTGGCCTCGGCATTACTGACCCTCTTGCCGGTTGCCTGCGGGCCGAAAAACCCTGACTACCAGTCGATTTGGATGACAACCACGTCGACAACCCCGACGCCGACGGGAACCCCGGTACCTTTCTCGCAGTATCTGGAAAGTAGCGGGGTGTCCGGACGCCCCGTCGCGCCCGACAAGTTGACCGACCTGACCGTGTCGATCCCGACCCCGCCGGGCTGGCAGAAGGCCGACAAGCCGAACATCCCGCCCACCACCGAAATGATCGCCAAGGACGACGGCTTTCCCAACGCGATGCTGATCGTGTTCAAACTGGACGGCGATTTCGATGCCGCCGAGTTGGTCAAGCACGGCAATGACGATGCCCGGCTCGCGCAGAACTTCAAGCAGCTCGAGTCGTCAACGGCCGACTTCCACGGCTTTCCGTCCTCGATGATCGAGGGCAGCTACAACCTCGGCGACCAGCGGCTGCACACCATCAACCGGATGGTGATCGCCACCGGATCCGGCGCCGAACCGGACCGCTACCTCGTCCAGCTCGCGGTCACCAGCCTGGCCGACAAGGCGGTCGCCGACGCGGTCGACGTCGAGGCGATCATCCACGGATTCACCGTCGCCGCGAAGTAGCACCACAACGGCACCGCATTACTGTGTGTGCCATGACGTCGTGGACCGCCGCAGACCTGCCCTCATTCGCCGGACGCACGGCCATCGTCACCGGAGCCAACAGCGGCCTGGGTGCGGTCACGGCCCGCGAGCTGGCCCGGGCCGGCGCTCAAGTGATCCTGGCCGTGCGCAACACCGGCAAGGGTGAAGCCGCCGCCCGGGAGATGACCGGAGACGTCGAGGTGCGCCGACTCGACCTGCAGGATCTGGCTTCGGTGCGGCAGTTCGCCGACGGGGTCGACACCGTCGACATCCTGGTGAACAACGCCGGCATCATGGCCGTCCCGCACGCGGTCACCGCCGACGGGTTCGAGAGCCAGATCGGCACCAACCATCTCGGCCACTTCGCGCTGACCAACCTGTTGTTGCCGAAGGTCACCGACCGGGTGGTGACGGTGTCGTCGTTGATGCACTGGATGGGCTACATCAGCCTTCGGGACCTGAACTGGACGTCGCGGCCCTACTCGGCGTGGCTGGCCTACGGCCAGTCCAAACTCGCCAACCTGTTGTTCACCAGCGAGTTGCAGCGCCGGATGGCCGCGACCGGCTCGCAGCTGCGGGCGGTGGCCGCCCACCCCGGCTACTCGCACACCAACCTGCAGGGCCAATCCGGGCGCAAACTCGGCGATGCACTGATGTCGGTCGGCAACCGGTTGGCCACCAACGCCGACTTCGGTGCCCGGCAGACGCTGTACGCGGTAGCACAAGACGTCCCGGGCAACAGCTTCATCGGCCCGACCTTCGGCGTGTTCGGACGCAGTCGGCCGGCTGGCCGCAGCCCGCTGGCCAAACGTGACGCCACCGCCGCTGCGTTGTGGGAGCTGTCCGAGCGGCTCACGGCCACCAAATTTCCGCTCTGAGGTGCTGATGCGCTAGCCTGACCAGGCGTCACGGCGAGGGTGGCTTAGACAAGCCACCGTCATCGACGGGACCGACTCATTGTCGCGATCCTGGCCGTGCCAGAAACCTGACCCAGGAGCGACACCATGGCTAGATCTGCGAATAAGCTCACCGCGCTGGTGCGGACCCAGACCGGCAAAGGCGCGTCCCGGCGGGCACGGCGCGAAGGCAAGGTTCCGGCCGTTCTCTACGGTCACGGCGCCGACCCGCAGCACCTGGAGTTGCCCGGGCGCGATTTCGCCGCGGTGCTGCGCCACTCCGGCACCAACGCGGTGCTGACCCTCGACATCGACGGCAAAGAACAGTTCGCGTTGACCAAGGCGCTCGCAATCCACCCAATCCGCCGCAGCATCACGCACGCCGACCTGCTGGTGGTTCGTCTCGGCGAGAAGGTCACCGTCGAGGTCAACGTCGACGTGGTGGGCGAGGCCGCATACGGCACCCTGGTGACCCAGGAGGCCAGCACCATCGAGATCGAGGCCGACGCAATGTCGATCCCGCAGTCATTGACCTTGTCGATCGACGGCGCCGAGCCGGGCACCCAGTTCACCGCCGGGCAGATCGCCCTGCCAGCGGGGGTCACGCTTATCGATGACCCCGAGCTGCTGGTGGTCAACGTGGTGAACGCGCCGACCGCCGAGGAGCTCGAGAGCGAGGGCGCCGGCGAGGTGGCCGAGGCCGAAGCGCCGGCCGAGGAGGCCGCCGAAGGCGAGGACGAGGCAGCCGAAGCCGAGTCCGAATCCGAATAGACCGTGGCCGGCCCACAATTGGTGGTGGGTCTGGGCAACCCCGGACCGAACTATGCCCAGACGCGGCACAACCTGGGGTTCATGGTCGCAGACCGGCTCGCTGCCCGGCTGGGTTCAAACTTCAAGGTGCACAAGCGTTCCGGTGCGGAGATCGTCACCGGCCGGCTCGGCGGACGTCCCGTCGTGCTGGCCAAGCCGCGCTGCTACATGAACGAGTCCGGCCGCCAGGTGGGCCCGCTGGCCAAGTTCTACTCGGTGTCGCCGGCTGACGTGCTGATCATCCACGACGAACTCGATATCGACTTCGGTCAGATCCGACTTAAGCTCGGTGGGGGCGAAGGCGGCCACAACGGGCTGCGCTCAATCGTGAACGCACTGGGTACCAAGGACTTTCAGCGAGTGCGGATCGGCATCGGCCGGCCGCCGGGACGCAAAGACCCGGCGGCGTTCGTGTTGGAGAATTTCACCGCCGCCGAACGCCCGGAGGTGCCGACGGTCTGCGAGCAGGCGGCTGACGCCACCGAGCTGTTGATCGAGCTGGGTCTCGAGGCTGCCCAGAACCGGGTGCATGCCTGGTGAGTCGGCGCGCTTGAGAACTACGTGACCAGCGTGACGGAGTTGGCTCGCCGCAGCTTGCCCGACGACGTCTTGGGGATGGTGCCGGGGCCGAGCACCACGACGTTGCGCGGCCGCACGTCAACCTCGGTGACGACCTCGTGGGCCACCTGGTGCTCGATCCGGCGCACCTCGACGGGGTCCTGGTAAGCGTTGGATTCCACCGCGACGGCGAAGGTCTCGCGTGAGTGCCCGGCGTCGAGCCGGACCGCGACGGCACAGCCGATGCGCACACCCTCGACGCGGCCCGCAGCGCGCTCGATGTCGGTCGGGTAGATGTTGCGCCCGGCCATGATGATGACGTCCTTGACGCGACCGCACACCACGACGTGGCCGTTTTCCATCTGGTAACCGAGATCGCCGGTGTCATACCAGCCGTTCTTGTCCTGTGCGGGCAGGAACCCACCCATGGTGATGTAGCCCGGGGTGACGCATTCGCCGCGCAGTTCGATGACGCCGACGCCGCGAGCGGGCATCACCTCGCCGTTCTCGTCGACGATGCGGGCCTCGAGGTCCTTGAGCAGCGGACCGAGCGATGCCAGCCGCCGGGTGTTGCCCTTGGTGGACGGGACGGCGCGGCGCAGCGCAGCCAGCAGATCGGCGTCGACCTCGTCGACGACCAAGCCGGCGTTGCACTCCGAGAACGACACCGCGAGCGTCGTCTCCGCCATGCCATAGGCGGGCAGGATGGCCGACGGCTTCAGCCCGAAGGCCTTACCCGCATCCAGCAGGTCCTCGACATCGGTGGGGTCGACGGGCTCCGCGCCGGACAGCGCGAATCGCAGCGTCGACAGATCGAATTGGCCGGGGGTGGCCTGGTTGCGCAGCCGCTTGGCGAACAACGCGTAGGCGAAGTTGGGCGCCGCGGTCATAGTGCCGTGGTATTTGTCGATGAGCTTGGCCCACAGCAACGTGTCGCGCAGGAAGTCCATCGGGGTGACCTTGACCAACTCGGCCCCGAAGTACATCGGGATGGTCAGGAACCCGACCATACCCATGTCGTGGAAACAGGGCAGCCAGCTGACCATGACATCCATGTCGACGTCGTACTCGGCGCCGATGAACATGGCCTCGGCGTTCGAGTAGACGTTGCGGTGGGTGATCTGCACCGCCTTGGGAGATCCGGTCGAGCCCGACGTCAGCTGCATCAGCGCCAGGTCGTCTTCGTCCGTCTCGACCGGATCGATCGGCTCGCCGTCGAGCAGGTCGCCAATGATAAGCACCTTGATGCCCTTCTCCTCAAGCACCGGAATGGCGACGAGGAACGGCTCCGAGACGATGACGGCGCTCGCCTCGATCATCGTGATGACGTTCATGGTGTCCTCGGCCCAGACGGCGAGGTCGGTGCGGGGCGTCGGCTGGTGCAGCATCGTCAGGCTCGCGCCACGCATCCAGAGGGCCTGCGCGGTCGGCGCGATCTCCACCGGGAACCCGGCCAGCACGCCGACGGCGTCGCCGTGCCCGATGCCCGCGGTGGCCAGTCCGCCGGCGATGCGGCGCGCCCGCTCATGCACTTCGAGCCAGGTGTGCCGGACGGGCTCGTGCGGCTCGCCGGTAACCATGCCCCGCGTAGTCTCATGGGCGTTGCGGAACATGTTGTCGGTAAACCTGCTCACGATTGCCTCCTCGGTTCCGGCGCCATCGCCCAGCGTCTAATGTTGCCCCTGCTCAAGCACACATTGGGACATCCGCGCGCCCACAATTGGGGAGCAATTTCATCTCGAATCGGTGGCGCAGCGATAACCTCGCGCAACATCTCGGTGTCGGCGAGGCCACGGCGGCGGGGCCGCCGTACAGCGTCAATGGCACGCCCGCCGGTAGGGACGGCGGGCGGACGAACCAGGCGCATTGCTTGACCGGTAATTGTCACCGCCGAATATCTTAAACTCCTCTTAAGTAACTAAACAAACCGTGTGGCGAAATAGGCGCTTCGTCACACGTCAGCGGCGGGCGCGGGCACCACCCGGGCCCCGTGCACGGGGCCGCTGGCGACGCGCACCGTGCGGCAGACACCGGCCCCCGACAGCTCGATGCCGACGTCGACCGCCGAGGGCGCCGACCGGCACAAAAACGCACACGTCGGCCCGGAACCCGACACCATGCCCGCCAGTGCGCCGGCATCGACACCCGCCCGCAGAACGCGGCGCAACGCGGAGTTCATGCTCACTGCGGCGGCTTGCAATTCGTTGCCCAACAGCGGCGCGAGTTGTTCGGGGTCACCGGCCGCCAGTGCCCCCAGCACCGGGCCCGGTTCACCGAGCCTCGGTGGTGCAGCCGCCCCCTTGCGCTTGCCGAGCCGCAACCGGTCCAGCTCGCTGAACACCTTCGGAGTAGACAACCCACCCTCGGCGAACGCCAGTACCCAGTGAAAAGTGTTGCGGGCCAACACCGTAGCCAGCTCCTCGCCGCGGCCGGTGCCCAGCGCGGTGCCACCGTGCAACGCGAACGGCACATCGCTGCCCAGCTTTGCGGCCAGCGTGTGCAGGTCGCGCCGGGGCACGCCGAGTTCCCACAACGAGTTGATCGCCACGAGCACGGCCGCCGCATCCGCGCTACCGCCGCCCATTCCACCGGCCACCGGGATGGACTTGTCGATCAGGATCGACACGTCGGGCGCACGACCGACATGCTCAGCCATCAATTCGGCCGCCTGCCACGCCAGATTGCGGTTGTCCAGAGGAAGCTGGTCGGCGCCCTCGCCGCTGATCTCGAGCGAGAGCACATCGGCGTTGCGCACCGTCACCTCGTCGAGCAGCGAAACGGCCTGAAACACCGTGGTCAGCTCGTGATAACCGCCTTCCAGCAGATCACCGACGGCCAGATAGAGGTTGATTTTCCCGGGCGCGCGGACCGTCACCGACCCAGTGGGCACCCATTGAGCTGCGGTGCTCCCGTCCATCGGCACCGAACGAGACTATCGCCCGCCGCCCGGGTGCGGGTCCGGGCCGTGACCTGTCAGCTGGCCGAGGCGTGCCGATGAGGAAGGCCGCGGCCGGGTGGATTGGCGTCGCCGAGGTCCGCCGAGCGCTGATGAAGCCGGACGAATTCGTCGACGGTCAGCGTCTCGCCCCGGCGTGCCGGATCGATACTCGCGGCGAGCAACCGACTCGCCGATTCGTTACCCGAACCCGCCCACTCAACGAAGGCGTTGCGAGATGTCTTGCGCCGCTGCGCAAATGCGGTGTCGACGAGCTTGAACACGTTCTGCCGGAAGGTGGCATCGGTCGGCCACGGCGGATTGGTGTAACGGTCGATGCGGACCAGTCCGGAGTACACCCGCGGAATCGGCCAGAACACGGTCGGCGACACCATGCCGTGCCGGCGGACCTGTCCGTGGAAGCGCACCTTGACGCTGGGCACGCCGTATTCCTTGCCACCGGGTTCGGCGGCGAGCCGCTCGGCGACCTCGGCCTGCACCATCACCATCACCGTTCGCAGCGAAGGGAATTCGGCAAGCAGATGCAGCAGCGCCGGTACCGCGACGTTGTAGGGCAGATTCGCCACCACCGCCGTCGGCTCGGAAGCCAGATCGGCGGGGCCGATGGACAACACGTCGCGGTTGATCACCGTCAGCCGCTGGATTTCACTGTGCGCGTGCTCGGACACCGTCTGCGGCAGCCGATCGGCCAGCACCGGGTCGATCTCGACGGCGCTCACCGTGGCGCCGCGGTCCAGCAGTGCCAGCGTGAGCGATCCCAAACCGGGCCCGACTTCCAGGACGTGATCGTTCCGGCTGATTCCGGACGACGACACAATCCGGCGCACTGTGTTGGCATCGTGAACGAAGTTCTGCCCCAACGATTTACGCGGTCGGAATTCGAGTTCTTTGGCCAACCGCCGAATTTCGGTCCGGCCAAGCAGCCGGATGGTCAGCGCGCACCCGCTCTGCCGCTGCACACCGGCCACGCGCCCCAGCCCTGACGCGCCTGCGTCACCGAGGCGACGGCGATCTGCTCTTCCCGGGTCGCCATGTCGGCGCGCGGCGCGAACCGCAGGCCACCGTTGCGTTCCCAGGTGTTCTGGTCGAACTGCACGCCGCCGTAGTAGCCGTTTCCTGTGTTGATCGCCCAGTTGCCGCCGGCCTCGCAATGCGAGATCGCGTCCCAGATCTCGCCGTGAGCGACCTCGGGCACCTCGGTGCCCGGCTTGGTGCCCACCCGCACGACCGCCTCGCGAGCGGGTGTGATGACGTGGCTGGCCACCGGCAACCGACCGGTCTCGATGCCGTTCACCTTGGACACCGAGAAGGTCACGTCTTGGGTGCCCGGGGTACCCGGATCCTCGACGACCTCGCGGTCCATGTTCATTTGCGGATCCTCGATGCGGTGCCGAGCCGGAACCAGCGGCACCCGCTCGGTGAGCCGCTCGATCCGGTTGCGGGTCACCTGGACGTGCATGCCGTCGATCACCGGTGCCGCCGCCCCGGGCGTGACCTGGTCGCTTTGCTCCAGGGGCACCCCGACGTCGGCCAACAGATCGCCGACCCGGGCCGCGGCCAGGTGCACGTTGCGCACCACGCCCCCGTCGTCGACCTCGACCGTCTTGGCGCTGACGACCGGCAAGGCCATCCCGGCCAGCGGGACGCGGCTGCCGCGCGAGGCCGCCGCCGGCGCCGTGTCGGTCATCGACAACTGGGCCAGCGCCTCGTCGACCGTGGAGGCAGTCGTCCACACCTGCTTGGTGTTCTGGCCGTCCAACGAGATCTGCAGCGGCCGGCTTCGCCGCAGCACGATGTTCGCCGCGTCGGGCACCCGCTCACCGGCGTTCGGGTACAGGTCGTCCCGGTCGCTGACGGTGAATCCGTTCTCCTTGATGATGTCGATCACCCGCGACTTCATCGTCGTCACGGTCATTGCGGTGCCATCGACGCTCAGCGTCACCGTCTTGTAGTCGGCGACAGCGAAGCCGCCGGCGAATGCCAAGACCAGCAGAAGGCCCGCGACCAGGAGCCGCAGGGCCGGTGACGGAGCCTGATGGAGTTTTGTGAGTACGTTCAACGCGCGTCTATCCCCGACCTCAAAATGCACTTGGGTAACAAATAAAAAGGCCCGCCAGGGGCCCCAACCGTTCGATCACAAGAAGGTAACGAATCCGCGGTGGATAGGGCAACTCGAACCTGCCGCGTTCACCGACTTTTAACTCGTCAGCGTCAATCCGTAGGCCCGGCGGGCGTTGCCGGTGGTGATCTCGGCCAGTTCGTCAGCGGGCCGGTCGATCAGCTCGGACAGCGCCCGCACGGTGTAAGGCAGGCAGTACGGCTCGTTCGGGGCGCCCCGATACGGGTGCGGGGTCAGAAACGGTGCATCGGTCTCCACCAGTAGCTGGGCCGGCGGCACCAGCGGAACGGCTTCGCGCAGCTCATGTGCGTTTCGGAAGCTCACCGTCCCCGACAGGCTGACCAGCCAGCCGGCATCCGCGCAGGCACGCGCCAATCCCGGCCCCGAGGAGAAGCAGTGGAAGATCACGGTGTCGGGCGCGCCCTCGGCGCGCAGCACGTCGAGCACCTCGGTGTCGGCGTCGCGGTTGTGGATCATCAACGGTTTGCCGGTCCGCTTGGCCAGGTCGATATGCCAGGCGAAAGCCTCCCGCTGCAGGGCGGGGTCCGCGCAGCCCTCGAGCTTTCCCGGCCAGTACAGGTCCATTCCCGTTTCGCCGATCGCCACCACCCGCGGGTGCGCCGCCAGCCGCTCGATCTCGGTGCGGGCCGCCTCGGTCAGGGCGCCGGCGCGGGTGGGGTGCAGTGCCGCCGCGGCGTAGACGCGTGAATCCCACTCGGCGGCCTGTGTCGCCCAGCGCGCCGAGGCCAGGTCGTCGGCGATGGTGACCACCGCGACCACACCGACCGCCGCCGCGCGATCGACGATGGCGCGCACGTCGTCGGCGTCCGTCGCGCCGCAGGCGTCCAGGTGGGTGTGCGCGTCGATCAGCGGGCTCAGCCGTTGCGGGGCGGGTGGCGGCTGACGTTTGGAGCTCACGCGCACACAATAGGGTGAGACGCGATGACGCCGTACTACATCACCACCGCGATCACCTACCCCAACGGCGACCCGCATGTCGGGCACGCCTATGAGTACATCGCCACCGACGCGATCGCCCGGTTCAAGCGGCTCGACGGCTTCGACGTCCGCTTTCTGACCGGCACTGACGAGCACGGCCTCAAGATGGTCGAGACCGCAGCGGCCGAGGGCATTCCGACCGCCGAGTTGGCCCGGCGCAACTCCGACGTGTTCCAGCGCCTGCAGAAGAAGTTGGACATTTCCTTCGACCGGTTCATCCGCACGACCGACGCCGACCACCACGAGGCGTCCAAAGACATCTGGCGACGGATGGAAGCCGCCGGAGACATCTACCTCGACAGCTACTCGGGCTGGTACTCGGTGCGCGACGAACGGTTCTTCGTGGAATCGGAGACGGCGTTGGTCGACGGGCTTCGAATCGCCGTCGAAACCGGCGCACCGGTGACCTGGACCGAGGAGCAGACCTACTTCTTCCGGCTGTCGGCATATGCCGAGAAGTTGCTGGCCCACTACCACACCAACCCCGACTTCATCGCACCCGAGGTGCGACGCAATGAAGTGGTCAGTTTTGTCTCGGGCGGCCTGCGCGACCTGTCCATCTCCCGCACCTCATTCGACTGGGGCGTGAAGGTCCCCGGACATCCCGACCACGTCATGTACGTCTGGGTCGACGCGCTCACCAACTATCTGACCGGTGTCGGTTACCCGGATACCGAATCCGAACTGTTTCAACGCTATTGGCCCGCCGACCTGCACATGATCGGCAAGGACATCATCCGATTCCACACCGTCTACTGGCCGGCTTTCTTGATGTCAGCCGGAATCGATTTGCCACGAAGGGTTTTCGCGCACGGCTTTCTGCTCAACCGCGGCGAGAAGATGAGCAAGTCGGTGGGCAACATCGTCGATCCCAACACCCTGGTCGACACCTTCGGCCTGGACCAGGTGCGTTACTTCCTGTTGCGCGAAGTCCCGTTCGGCCAGGACGGCAGTTACAGCGAAGACGCGATCATCACCCGGATCAACACCGACCTGGCCAACGAGCTCGGCAACTTGGCCCAGCGGTCGCTGTCGATGGTGGCCAAGAATCTCGACGGGGTGGTCCCCGCGCCCGGCGAATTCAGCACCGACGACACCGAGCTGCTCACCATCGCCGATGGTCTGCTCGATCGGGTTCGTGCCGAATTCGACAGCCAGGCAATGCATCTCGCACTTGAAGCGATTTGGCTGATGCTCGGCGCAGCCAACAGGTACTTCTCGGCTCAGCAGCCGTGGGTATTGCGCAAGAGCGAATCGGCGGAAGACCAGACGCGCTTTGCGACCGTGCTCTATACGACGTGCGAAGCGGTGCGCATTGCGGCGCTGCTGGTTCAGCCGGTGATGCCCGAATCGGCAGGCAAGCTCCTGGACCTGCTTGGCCAGCCACCGGAGCAGCGCGACTTTGCCGCGATCGGCACACGTCTGACACCCGGCACGGCGCTACCGGCGCCGGTCGGCGTTTTCCCGCGTTACCAAGTCGACTGAGTTCACAAGTCGGACAGGCGAACCCGGACGGTGACGCGCCCGCTGGCGTCTCGGTGGGCGACGGCATGTCCGGCCCGCTCGGCTCCGTCGAGTGTCAACGAAATGGGACCGCCGTCGCCGACGAAGTTGCGCCACCACGTCTTGGCGTCGGGCAGGTTCGCGACGATATCGATGTTCTCGTCACCGCGACGGCGGTAGGCCACCGGGATGCTGAACGTTCGTCCCGAACGTCGCCCCGTGTAGGTGATCAGCGCGATATTGCGCCGCAGTCCCGCCCCCAGCCGGGGGGAGGTCGCGATCGCCGTTATTGGCGCGTTGAACAGCGGAGCCGCGCGCATGAGCAGCCGCCCGACGTTTTTGCCAATGGTCATTGGATCGATCCCCTTTCGTTTCAGATCAGCAACGTCACGCACAACGCCGCGACCGCCAGGCCTTGCAGACTGGCCCTGGCGGTGATGACTTTATCCCAGTTGCCTTGCAGTGCACGGGCATCCGTCGACAGCTCGAGACGGTCGGCCCCGGCAATGAGTTGGTGGTTGATCGGCGCACTGACGCGCAGGTAGAGCAGTAGCCACAGCAGCAGCAGGCCGACGCCGACACCGGCTGCGCCGGCTTGGGTCCAGCTGCCGGACGCCGCGGCGAATGCCGCACTGATCGCTGCGGCCGCCACGCCGAGCACGCCGGGCACCGGCATCCGCCGGTCGCCGTAGCGATGGATGTTGCCCATCACCGCGAGCAGGGCCCGGTCGTCGACATGCGCCAGCGCGGGCCGCTGCACCATCGCGCAGAACACGTCGGTGCCATAGACGACACCGGTACCCAGTACCGCGATCAACGCGAACAATTTGCCGATCATGCGTGCTCCCCTCCGCGGTAGGTGTTAGCAACGCTAACCCAACCTATTCGGCGCGTCAATAGCGTCGCTAGCTTTCATATCGTCGCTAACATGGATCGCATGGCCATCGAAGACCGCCGTGAGCGCGAGCGAGCCGCCCGCCGCCGGCTCATCACCGACACGGCACGCAGGCTCGCCGAAGAAGAGGGTTGGGACGCCGTGACCACCCGTCGGCTGTCCGCCGAGATCGAATACAGCCAGCCGGTGCTCTACAAGCACTTCGCCGGCATGGAAGGCATCGTCGCGTCGGTCGCCCTCCAGGGATTCGGCGAACTTGCCGGCGCGCTGTGCACCGCGCGCACCGGCGCAGCCGGCGGCCGCGACGCCCTGACCCGAGTTGCCAACGCGTTCATCGCGTTTGCCCGCGATAACCCCGCGTTGTTCGACGCGATGTTCACCCGGGCGACCACCCTGCCGTTCGCCGCCGAGGACACACCAGCCGAACTGAACGCGGGCTTCGCCGAACTGCGCGCGGCGGTGGAGATGATCGCCGGCACCCGGGATCCTGACACGCTGACCGAAGTGGTGTGGGCCGCGCTGCACGGCCTGGTCACCCTCGACCGCAGCGGCCGGTTGCGACCGGAATATGACGCCGCGCGGGTAGATCTACTGCTTGTCGGCTTCTCGCACCCGACGTGAGCCTGGTCACAGCGGCGCCACCGTTGTCACATCGTCGGTCTCAGCGGTGTCTTGAGGGCAGGACAACCCGCGAGAACAGGAGACAACAATGACTGCCCAGCGCACTCACGTCGTCGTGATCGGCGGCGGATACGCCGGCACGCTGGCCGCCAACCATTTGCGGCTGCGCGCCGATCTCGACATCACCATGGTGAACCCACGTCCGGTTTTCGTCGAGCGAATCCGGTTGCATCAGTTGGCCGCAGGCAGTGGCACCGCCGCCGTCGACTACGGCACCCTGCTCGGCGACGGCATCCAGCTAGTCGTCGACAGCGCCGAGCGGATCAACACCGCTGATCGCCAGATCGAGCTGGCATCTTCGTTCGTGTTGGATTACGACTACCTCGTCTATGCGGTCGGCAGCACCGGAGCGGTTCCGGCCGTAGTGCCCGGCGCAGCTGAATTCGCCTATCCCATCGCTGAATTCGAGCACGCCGAGCGGCTTCGTCGCACCCTGGACGAGGTGCATCCCGACGCCCCGGTCACCGTTGTCGGCGCCGGTCTGACCGGCATCGAAACGGCATCCGAACTGGCCGAGCAGGGCCGATCGGTGCAGCTGGTCTGCGGCGGACTGCTGGGGCCGTCGCTGAGCCGGCCCGGCCGCCGTTCGGTGGCCAAGTGGCTGCGTCGCCTTGGTGTGAACGTGCTCGAAACCGCAACGGTCGGCGAGGTCCGCCCCGACGCGGTGGTACTGGACGACGGCGCCGTGCTGTCGAGCACGGTCACGGTGTGGACCGCGGGCTTCGGCGTGCCGGATCTGGCCGCTCGCAGCGGACTTCGTACCGACGCGCTGGGCCGGCTACTCACCGATGAGACACTGACCAGCGTGGACGATCCGCGCGTCGTGGCGGCCGGTGACGCTGCTGCGCCGTCGGACCAGCCGTTGCGGATGAGCTGCCAAGCGGCGATCCCGCTGGGTGCCCAGGCCGCCAACACGGTGCTCAGCCGGATCGCCGGCACGGAACCCGCCGCGATCAACCAGGCTTTCACCGGCCAGTGCATCAGCCTGGGCCGCTCGTATGCCACGGTCCAGTTCGCTCGCCCCGACGACAGCCCGGTGAACCTGTTCATCGGCGGCCGGCTCGCCGCGTCGATCAAAGAGGCGGTGTGCAAAGGCACGGTGTGGGGCATTCGCCGGGAGGCCGCCAAGCCGGGCTGGTACCGCTGGCTCAAAGGTGGCAAGCGGGCCGAGCGCATCGCTCCCGAGGTGGTCGCGGTACCGTGACCACCTCCAACGACCACGCCGAACGGTTCATGCTGCTGCGGCCGCTGCTGTTCACCATCGCCTACGAAATCCTCGGCTCGACAACCGAATCCGATGACGTCCTGCAGGACAGCTACCTGCGCTGGGCGGAGGTGGACCTTTCGACCGTGCACGACACCAAGTCGTATCTGGCCCGGTTGGTCACCCGTCAGTCGCTCAACGCGCTGCGGGCGGGTGCGCGGCGTCGCGAGGACTACGTCGGGCCGTGGCTACCCGAGCCGCTGCTGCTCGACGAGCAGGACCCGTCGGCGGATGTCCTTCTGGCCGAGTCGGTTTCGATGGCGATGCTGGTGCTGCTGGAGACGCTGGGTCCCGACGAACGCGCGGTGTTCGTGCTGCGTGAGGTTTTCGGCTTCGACTACGACGAAATCGCTTCCACGGTAGGCAAATCGGCGGCCGCAGTGCGCCAAGTCGCTCATCGGGCCCGCGAACACGTCCAGGCCCGGCGGAAGCGCTTCGCTCCGGTCGACCCGGAGCAGAACGCGCGGATCGCCACCGAGTTCATGGCGGCGGCCGCCGGCGGTGATGTGCAGGCGGTGATGTCGATGCTGGCTCCGGACGTAGTGTGGACCGCCGACAGTGGCGGCAAGGCCAGCGCGGCCCGCCGTCCGGTGATCGGGGCCGATCGGGTCGCCAGAGCGGTCGTCGGGCTGATCGGGCGCGGCATGCAACTGCCCGGTGTCCGCGTGGAGATGGTCGTCTGCAACGCGGCACCGGCGGTGCTGCTCTACGCCGGCGACCGACTGGAAGGTGTTTTCACCGTGGAGATCGTCCACGGAAAGATCAGAAACTTCTATGCGATGCGCAATCCCGACAAGCTCGCCGCCGCGACGATCGTACGCAAAATCAGCCGCGGCTGAGATTTCTGCAAAGCTAGGAGCGTGCGAATCGACCGGCTCGGCGATCTCGGCAGCGCTCACGAGGTGCTGCGGGCCATCGGCGACGCCGCGAACCGGCTGGAGCTGCCGCCACCGGCCGCGCTGACCGGCCAATGGTTCGGCGCGCTGGCCGTGATCGCCCCGAGCCTGTCGGTGCAGCCCGTCGACCCAGCCGATGCGTTCGACGTGCGACCGGGTTCGCACAGTACGACGGTCGGCGGTGGCTGGATCGGCTACCTGTCCTATCCCGATCCGGGCGCCGATGGGCGACCCGCCCGGATACCCGAGGCCGCGGGCGGCTGGACCGACTGCGTGTTGCGCTGCGACCGCGACCGGCAATGGTGGTTCGAAAGCCTGTCCGGTGCCCCGATGCCCGGTTGGCTGGCCGACGCGCTGACGGCTCCGGTGCCGGCGCGGGCGTACCGGATCGACTGGGACGCCGCCGACCGTCAGGCGCATCGCGCCGGGGTGCTGGCCTGTCTGGAAGCCATCCGCGCCGGGGAGGTCTACCAGGCCTGTGTGTGCACGCAATTCGCCGGCACCATCGCCGGGGAGCCGCTGGACTTCTTCGTCGACGGTGTAGCGCGCACCGCACCGGCGCGGGCGGCCTACGTCGCCGGCCCCTGGGGCGCGGTGGCATCGCTGTCGCCGGAGCTCTTCTTGTGCCGACGCGGCGACCTGGTCATTTCGAGTCCGATCAAGGGCACGTTGCCGCTCTACGCTCCCCCGTCGGCGCTGCGAGCCTCGAGCAAGGATGTCGCCGAGAACATCATGATCGTCGACCTGGTCCGCAACGACCTGGGCCGGGTCGCGGTCACCGGATCGGTCACGGTTCCCGAGTTGCTCGAGGTGCGGCCCGCACCCGGGGTGTGGCACCTGGTGTCGACCGTGTCGGCGCAAGTACCCATCGAGCTGCCCACCTCGGCGCTGCTGGAAGCCACCTTCCCGCCGGCCTCGATCACTGGCACGCCGAAATTACGTGCGCGGCAACTTATTTCGCAGTGGGAGCAGTCGCGACGCGGAGTTTATTGCGGCACAGTCGGTTTGGCCTCGCCGGTGGCCGGCTGCGAACTGAATGTCGCGATCCGCACGGTGGAATTCGACGCGATAGGCAACGCGGTGCTGGGCTCCGGCGGCGGGATCACCGCAGACTCCGACGCCGACGCCGAATGGGAGGAATGCCTGCACAAGGCGGCGCCGATCATCGGAGCCGGTATCACCGCCGCCGGGCGCGAAGCACCGCGTCGTAGAGCTCACGCCGTGAGGGCGCTCCCGGCGTAGCCGCAATCACCTGCGCGCAGGCGTCTTTGACGCCCATCCCGCCGTCGACCAGCGCGCTCACCTCCACCACCAGCGAAGGCAGGTCGGCGCGCGGAGTCGCACCCGCCAGCACGATGGTGATCTCGCCGAGCACGCCATCGGCGGCCCACGCGGCCAGCTCGTCCAGCGATCCGCGCACCACTTCCTCGTGCACCTTGGTCAGCTCGCGGCACACCGCCGCCCGGCGATCCCCGCCGAGTTGATCGACCGCGTCGCCCAGACAGGCCGCCAGCCGCCGCGGCGATTCGAAGAACACCGCCGTGCGCGGCTCGGCCGCCAGCGACGTCAGCCAGCTTCTGCGCGCTGCCTGTTTGCGTGGCGCGAAACCTTCGAAGCAGAACCGCTCCGACGGCAGCCCGGACACCGCCAGCGCGGTCGTCACTGCCGACGGGCCCGGCAGGCACTGCACCGCAATGCCAGCCGCCACGCAGGCCGCCACCAGCCGGTGACCCGGGTCGCTGATCAACGGCATCCCGGCGTCGCTGACCACCAGCACGGTGGCGCCGGCGTTGAGCTGCTCGACCAGCGCGGGCACCCGGGCGGCCTCGACATGATCGAAGAAGCTGACCACCTTTCCGCCGATCGTCACGTCAAGTGCCTTGGCCAGGGTCCGCACCCGGCGGGTGTCCTCGGCGGCGACGATGTCCGCCGTCGACAGCGCCGCGATCAGCCGCGATGACGCATCGGACGGCTGACCCAACGGCGTGGCGCCCAGCAGCAGTCGACCACCCGTCATGCGCCGCTCCTCCTCCTTTTCTGATCGCACTGTTCTGTTCATCGTCGCCGGCGCGCCGTCATCCGCCACAGCCTACGATCGTCTCTGATGAGCACCACCGCCCCGGCCGACGAGCTCGTCGCTCCCGAGCGGACCGTCCCGGTGATCAGCCCTGGGCCGCTGACGCCGGCACCCGACTTCGGGCCCGTCGACCGCTTAGAGGGTTGGGTGGTCACCGGCGTCCTCACCGCGCTGGCCGCGGTGACCAGAATCGTGAACCTGGGTTCGCCCACCGATGCCGGCACCCCGATCTTCGACGAAAAGCATTACGCCCCGCAGGCCTGGCAGATGCTGCACAACCACGGCGTGGAGGACAACCCCGGCTACGGCCTCGTCGTCCATCCGCCGGTCGGCAAGCAGCTGATCGCGATCGGCGAGGCCATTTTCGGCTACAACGGGCTCGGCTGGCGGTTCACCGGCGCCGTCCTCGGCGTGACCATGGTGGCGTTGGTGGTGCGGATCGTGCGTCGGATCAGCCGCTCGACACTGGTCGGTGCAATCGCAGGAGTACTGCTGATCGCCGACGGGGTGAGCTTCGTGGTGGCACGCACCGCACTGCTCGATGGGTTCCTGGCCTTCCTGGTGCTCGCGGCGTTCGGCGCGCTGATCGTCGACCGGGACCAGGTGCGCGAGCGCATGCACGTCGCATCAATCGAAGGCCGGATCGGCGAGACGGTGTGGGGACCGCGGCTGGGCGTGCGTTGGTGGCGGTTCGGCGCCGGGGTACTGCTCGGATTGGCTTGTGCAACAAAGTGGTCCGGACTGTACTTCGTCGTGTTCTTCGGACTGCTGTCGTTGGCCTTCGACGTCGCGGCGCGCAGGCAATACCAGGTGCTGCGGCCATGGCTGGGCGCCGTACGCCGTGACGTGATCCCAACGGCGTACGCGCTGTTGCTCATTCCGTTCGCGGTGTACCTGGGCAGCTACGCGCCGTGGTTCGCGTCCGAGACTGCCATCGACCGGCACGAGGTCGGCCAGTCGATCGGGCCACAGACGAATTTCCCGCTGCCCGATGCGATCCGGTCGCTCTGGCACTACACCGTCAAGGCCTACCAGTTCCACGCCGGCCTGACGAATTCCGCGGGCAACTACCACCCGTGGGAATCCAAACCATGGGCCTGGCCGATGTCGTTGCGGCCGGTGCTCTACGCCATCGACCAGCAGAACGTTCCCGGCTGCGGCGCGCAATCGTGCGTCAAAGCCGTGATGTTGGTTGGCACACCGGCGATGTGGTGGATTTCGGTACCCGTCCTCGCCTACGCCTGCTGGCGGATGATCGTGCGCCGGGACTGGCGCTACGCCGCAGTGCTGGTTGGTTATTGCGCGGGCTGGCTGCCGTGGTTCGCCGACATCGACCGCCAGATGTACTTCTTCTATGCGGCCACCATGGCGCCGTTCCTGGCGATGGCGATCGCGTTGATCCTCGGCGACATCCTCTACAAACCTGGGATCAAAGGTGCCGAACGCCGCAGCCTCGGGCTCATCGCGGTGTCCTGCTACGTGGCTCTCGTGCTGACGAACTTCGCGTGGCTGTTTCCGGTGCTCACCGGTCAGCCGATTTCGCAGAACACCTGGAACATGGAGATCTGGCTGCCCAGCTGGCGCTGACCTCCCCACCTCGAAACAGAAGCTAGGGCTGTAGTTTCGCGGCAATCCACAGCCCTGGCTTCTGCTTCGCGGGATGTCAGTGCCGACGATCACGATCATTACATGATCGCACCCACCATTGGCAGCGAAGCGTTGGCCAGTGGCTCACTCACTCGTGGCCAGTTGCGCTGGAACTACCGGCCTATCTTTCCGGATGTATACGTCCCGAAATCGATGTCTCGGTCGTTGGAAGTCATGACAATCGGCGCCTGGCTGTGGTCCGGCCGACGCGCGCTCGTCACCGGCCTGGCGGCATCGGCGTTGCACGGCGCGCGGTGGATCGGGGAACAAGCGCCGGTCGAGTTGCTGCGGCGCAACAATCACTACCCGCCCGGCGTCGTAGTTCGCGACGAGCGGTTCGAACCGGACGAGGTCACGTCGATCACAGGAGTCGCGGTTGCCACCCCGGCACGAGCGGCTTTCGACCTCGCGCGACATCTTCCGCGAAGCAAGGCGGTCGCGTACCTCGACGCCCTCGCCCGGGCGACAAATGTCACGAGGCAGGACGTGATGGTTCTCGTCGCGCGCTATCCCGGTGCCCGCGGCAACCAACGGGCACGACAAGCCCTCGACCTCATGGACGCAGGTGCGGAATCACCGAAGGAATCTTGGCTGCGGCTGGTTTTGGTCGATGCCGGATTTCCCCACCCCACCACGCAGATTCGGGTAACCGATGGGCAGCAAGTCGCATACCTCGATATGGGTTGGGAAGATCAGATGACCGCACTCGAATACGACGGCGACCACCACCGCACCGACCGCCGACAATATGTCAAAGACATCAGGCGAGCGGAAATGCTCGAACGACTCGGTTGGCACGTGGTCAAGGTCATCAAAGAAGATCGTCCACGCGACATCGTTGAACGGGCATCGCGGGCCCTCGCGCGACGTGGATACGCTGAGACACCGCCTCGAAACAGAAGCCAGGGTCGCGATGCGGCGTAAAGCACTGCCGCAGCTTCTGTTTCGCGCGGAGCGCCGTCTAGCCGCGTGCGTTGAGTGGTGCGCACGCCTTGGCGAGCGCCGGCGCATATGTGACGTCGCCGCATTCGCACTCCCACGTGGTGTGTCGACGTCGAGCGCATGAGCACCGCACGCTTCCGGCGATCATGTGTCCCGGCAACAACCAGTGCCCCCGCGTACAGCGGTAAGGCTGTCTCTCGGTAAATATTCGCTCGCCGGCGCTGCCGAGGTCGTCGGTATCAATAGCCACGACCACGACAGTGACAGGTTCCGCGCGACAACGGCAGGTCGGTTGCCGGATCGTTATGGTTTGGTGTCCCGCCGTGGGCGTGTCGTTGATCTGACGGGCGCGACTACAGCGGATCGCGGGCGGCTGGACACGACATGCACCGCGGCCCACCCCGGCCGGTGCCCAGCTCGGAGGCGCCGATAGTCAGCACTTCGATCCCGGCATCCTCTAGGCGGGCGTTGGTTCGCGAATTGCGCTGGTAGGCGACGACCACGCCGGGCGCCAGGGCGAGTGTGTTGTTGCCGTCGTCCCACTGTTCCCGTTCGGTGACAACGGCACCGCGCCCGGTGTCGATGACGCGTAACTTGTCGATGCCCATCGCGGCGGCCGCGGCGTCGACGAACAGTGCTTCATCGGAGATCCGCACCCCGTCGGATGTGCGCGCGATGGTGAACGCGGACAACGTGTCGACGACGTCGGCGTACATCACCGCCGCGTCGGTGTCGACCATCGTGCATACCGTGTCCAGGTGCATCTGCGCACGCTCCTGGGCCAGCGGCACCGCCAGCACGATCTCGGCCAGACCATCGTCGAACAAGCTGCGCGCCAAAGTTTCTGCGCCCGCCGGAGTAGTTCGCCGGCCCACGCCGATGGCGAGCACCCCCGGAGCCAGCAACAACACGTCACCACCTTCGATGGGCGCAGCGCGCGATTCATAGGCGCGTCGCACACCGGTGAAACGGCGGTGGTGGGCATAGATCAAGTCGGTCAGCGAGGCCTCGCGGGCTCGTGCGGGCAAGGCCAGCGACGGGATGACGACCCGGGGACCGAGCCAGATCGACGAGTCGCGGGTGAACACCAGGTTCGGCAACGGCTCGATGACGTAGTCGCCGCCGCGATACATGCGACGGACAAGCGAAGCGTCCGGGCGCATATCCGACCGCAACTCGTCGAACGTCATGCCGGCCATCAGCACATCAGCCAGCGCGGTCGGTTCGAGGGCACGCAGATAGATCGAAAGTTCCTGCGCCAGAGGCGATCCCAACCGCAGGACATCAACGGCAGCCGCTATGCCCTGCATTCTGGCTGCGCCGCTGGCCAGCGCCTCGTTCAGCAAGTCGGCCAGCAACAGCACCTCGACTCCGCGGGAGCGGAGCAACTCGACGAACGCATCGTGTTCCTCTTGTGCCCGTGCCACCCAAGGCAGTCCGTCGAACAGCAGATCGTCGTAGTTGCGCGGGGTGAGCCGGCGCAGCTCGGCGCCGGGCCGGTGCACGATGACTACCCGTAATGCACCCACTTCGGAATTCACGCCCAGCCCACCGTTGCTCACACTTAGCACGTTAATGCGAAACTGCACCTCAAGTAGGTTCAGCTTGTGCACGGCCATGAGCTGCTTCCCGGTGAACTCGCCAGTCGGGCCGGCGTCGCGATCTCAGCTCTGCACTTCTACGAGCGGCGGGGTCTGATCGTCAGCAGGCGCACGTCGGGCAACCAGCGCCGCTACAGCCGTGACACCCTGCGGCGGGTCGCGTTCATCAAGATGTCGCAGCGGCTGGGCATTCCGCTGGCACGCGTCCGTGACGCGCTGGCCACGCTGCCCGCCGATCGGATCCCGACCAGCCGGGACTGGGCCAGGCTGTCCACCGACTGGCGCGCCGACCTCGACGATCGGATCCTGCATCTGCAGCGGCTACGCGACAACCTCGCCGATTGCATCGGCTGCGGATGTCTGAGCCTGCGCAGTTGCGCGCTGTTCAATCCCGGCGACGTGCTCGCCAACCAGGGCCCCGGGCCGGTCCGGCTGTAGTGCATCGTCGCCACGCGAAGTTCGAACAGTTGTGCGATAGACTGGCCGCCGTGGCGATCTCGGTTCAGGAGTCGTTGTTTGAGTGCAACGACCGTCGAACGCTCGGCCACGGAGCCTGGATCGATATCCGCTCAGGATGGTTGACCGGTGCCGACGAGTTGTTGGGCGAATTGCAAAAGACGGTCCCCTGGCGGGCCGAACGCCGCCAGATGTATGACCGGGTGCTGGATGTTCCCCGCCTGGTGAGCTTTCACGACCTCGCCGCCGAGGAGCCGCCGCATCCGCAGTTGGCCCGGATCCGGCGGCGTCTCAACGACATCTACGCGGGCGAGCTCGGCGAGCCGTTCACCACCGTCGGCCTCTGCTGGTATCGCGACGGGTCCGACAGCGTGGCGTGGCACGGCGACACCATCGGCCGCAGTAGCACCCACGACACCATGGTGGCGATCATCAGCCTCGGCGCCACCCGCACCTTCGCGATGCGCCCCCGCGGGGGCGGCTCGTCGCTGCGATTGCCGCAGGCGCACGGCGATCTGCTGGTGATGGGGGGCTCGTGCCAGCGGACTTGGGAGCACTCGGTACCGAAGACGTCGGCCAGCACTGGGCCGCGGATCAGTATTCAGTTCAGGCCCAGGAACGTCCGTTAGACATCAGCCCTTGATCGCGGCGACCGATTTGACGAGCAAGTCGCGCGCCTGCTTGGTATCGACGGGTTTGGCGGGCTGGCCCTGCTCCACGATCGGGTTGGCGGTGACGATCACCTGATAGTCGCCGAAACGGGCGGTGTAGTTGTACAACTCGCCGCTGCGCGGCTTTCCCTGCACCACGGTCTGCAGAACGCGGTGCACGCCAAGGGTGTGCGTCCCTTCGATCTGCGGCACCTCGATGACCTCGATGAGACCGCGGACCCGGCCACCTTGAAAGGCCACCTTCTGGCAGTTTCGCCCGGGCTCCTTGAACGGCACCGGCTGCGACGTCTGCACAGCCATCGCGATGAAGCGGCCGCCGGTCCCTTCGGCGGCCACCGCGGCCATGTTTCCCTGCAGACCCGATGGCATGTCCTCGCCGACCACGAACGACGCGCAGTCGGGCGGATCGAAGGTCAGCCCCGGCGGAAGTTTGTGCGTCGACAACACCTTGGGATCGATCCCGGTTTTCGCCGTTTCCTTGACTTTGTAGCCCGGCCCGAAGTCGGACTTCACCTGCCCGATCTTGGTGATATCGGCTGAGGGCGGCGCCTCAGATCCATGCGAGCAAGCCGCCAACACGCAGACACTTCCGATCGCCACCGCAATCCGCATCATTCGCGTCAATCTAACGCACCGCCGTCAACCGCGTAACGCCGATACCGTTTTCACCAGCAACTCGCGCGCGAACTGAGGTGTCAGCGCGGGGTCCGGCGAGCCGGGGTCGCTGACCACGGTGGTGAATGCGTAGTAGTCGCCCAGATACGCGGTGAAGGTGCTTGCCTGCGAACCGATTTCATTGCCGCCTTCGACCGATGTCACGATTTCGACGGCCATACCCAGGGTTTCAGCGGCGTCGATGCGCGGCGGGTCGACGAGATGAACACGCGCGTGCGCGCGCCGGCCGGTCATGCTCCATTGCCGGCACTGCGCGACCAGGGACTGATCCAGCGCCACGGACGCCGCTACCACCACCGCGTACACCGTGCCGCCGGCGCCCGATCCCGAAACACCTTGCGCGGATTGCCTGTGCCCGCCGGCCGGGTCGGCCAGCGCCGCACAGCGCGGTGGGGTCGCGACAGCGGCCCCACCCAGACCCCAGATCCCCGGCGGCGCAGTCACTGCCGATACCGCGGTCACCTCGTAGCCGGGCGGTAGTTCGCGCCGCACCCGCCTGACATTGGCGGGATCGACGTGTCGCATCGCTGCCTTGGCCGTAGGTGCGGGTGCACGCTCACTTGGATGACTGCACGCGGCGAGCAGTAGGCAAACCAATGCGACTGCCCAGAACCGCATGCTAGCTGACAGCCAGAATGACTTGGCGGGCAGTGTGTTTGATTTCGGCGATCATGTCGCGACTCAGCAGAAGATCGTGCGGATCGGGTACGTCGATCGTGGTGGTGACCACCCCGACGTCGTCGCGCTCCCAGAACGCGCCGTAGTGGTCCATGATCGTGCGCATCGCCACATTGTCGGCGAGCATGCGGCCGGAGAATTTTTCGACCCCGGCGACCCGGGCGGCAACGGAGAGGGCGGCGATCAAAAACGACCCGATCCCGCGGCCCTGGTATGCGTCCGCGACGGTGAACGCGATCTCGGCGACCGCCGGATCATGGTCGTCGCGCACGAAGCGCGCGTCGGCTACCGGATTGCCATCGCGATCGGTCATCACCCAGACGAAGTGGTCGACGTAGTCGACCTCGGCCAGATAGTCCATCAGCGCCGGGCTGGGCAAGCGCGCCGACATGAAGCGTCGATACAGCGTCTCGCTGGAAAACCAGACGTGGCCCTGCAAAGTCCGCTCGCTGTCGCCGGGAAGCACCGGGCGCAGTAACAGGTCGGTGCCGTCACGGGTGCGGACCGGGATCGGCGTGAGGAAGGCCGCGAGCCGCTGGCGGACGGTGCGCACCAACCGGCTCATGATCCCGGGGATGTGCACCAGCCGCGCGAACGCGTCGTTGTCGCCGATCCAACCGGTCAGCAGCTCAGAGGTGGTCACCGTCGCCGTCCGCGGGATGTGGCGCAGCAGCGCGATCTCGCCGACGATCGTGCCGGCCGACACCTGCTCGACGGTCACCACGTCGTCGTCGGCGACGTGCTTGATCGCGGCCGTGCCCGACGCGATGAGCAGGAAGGACACCGCCTCTTCGCCCTGTCTCATCAGGACCTGACCGGCAGCGGCCTGCAGGGGCTGCAGGCTGGCCGCCAATGGCATCAAGTCTTCGGCGGGACGGCCCGTGAAGATGTCCAGTCCGGCAAGTTCGTCGGCGCGCAGTGCGGTCAGTTCGGTCACATGCCGCCCCTGTCGACTTCTGAAGATGGTGCCCAGGCTAGGTGTTTTGATCGTGTTGCAGCAAGGAAATCGGCCCCGGACGCGCATCCCGACCCCCGTGCGGCCAAACTCACTGAGATGGGCAGCACCGACGATCCGCTGGAGACAACCCGCGATTTGCTCGATCGCGAAGCCAGCTTGCGACACGGCTTCCTCGACGTGCTCGGCGCGTCGGTGGCCAGCGAAACCCCCACGCTGGCTCAGCTCGCGATGAACAGCCCGCTGGTCGCGACGGTGTACGAGCGGCTGTGGCGCCCAGTGGCGTTCTACGTTGCCAGCGGCGTCACCACCCGCGCCGAGCAACGCCGAGCTGCCGATGCCCTGCGCTTGTCTGGCGCACACCGATTACTCGATATCGCATGTGGCCCAGGCAATTTCACCGCTCAATTGGCTCAACAACTACCGTCGGGCGGCCTTGCTGTCGGGTTGGACATCTCGGTGCCGATGCTGACCCGCGCGGTGCTCGACAACAGCGGACCACGCACCGGTTATGTCCGCGGTGACGCGAGCACGCTGCCGTTCGGCGATGAAACTTTCGACGCCGTCTGCTGTTTCGGCGCGCTCTATCTGATGCCCGAACCGTTTCAAGTCGCCCGTGAAATGGCGCGGGTGCTGGCGCCCGGCGGTCGGGTGGCGATATTGACCAGCTACGCGGGCCAGATACCGCCCATCCGGCGCGCGATGACCGCGACCGCGGGGGTGATCGGGCTGCGCTTGTTCGATCGGCACGAATTCGTCAGCCTGTTCTCCTCGACCGGGCTCGTCGACATCGAGCAGCAGACCCAGCGCACGTTGCAGTTCGTCACCGCCGCCAAGCCCGGCTGACGGTCGGGTCGACGGAACACAAACCTAGCTCATCGTCCGGGGTCCGCTTTTGACACCAAAACCACGCGTGAACGGCCGCTACACTGCCGGGATACCGAAGAGACGCAAGCCCAACCCCGACCTGCGCCGGCGCGAACTTTGCGACGCGGCGATTCAGCTGCTCGCCGACGACGGCGCCAAGGGCCTGAGCCATCTGAAGGTCGACGGCCGCGCCGGCGTTCCCGACGGCACCACCTCGTTCTACTTCCGCACCCGCTCGGCGTTGCTGCACGCGGTCACCGAACGCATGGTCGAACTCGACCTCGCCACGTTGCAGACGGTCGCCGACGGCGCCGGCATCGAGGCCGGCGCGTCGGCGTCCACGCTGGCCAAGGTGGTCATCGCGTCCGGCGAAGCACCGCAGCTGAGCCGCACCAGGGCGCGCTACGAGCTGACCATTCAGGCCACCCGGGATCCCGCGATCGCCGCAACCCTGCAACGTGGCACCGACGCATTCACCAAGCTGCACCACGACATCCTGGTCCAGCTGTTGCCGCACGGCGCCGAGCTGGACCCCGACGTAGTCGACGATCTCAGCAACGTGACGCTGACCTTCATCAACGGCCTCATGCTTCGGTTTGTGCACGGCGACCGGATCATCGACAGTCCCGAACAGCTCGACGGTGTCCTGTCGGCGATCGTCGCCGGCGTCTTGGGCAGCGACCAGCGGGGGCGACTCACCCACGACGGCGGTGCACTGCAGCCGAGCCGCCGACGATCGTCGCCGTCGAAATAGGCCATCGGATCTTGCCCAATGCGGGCCCATATAATTCTCTACGGCAATAGAGTTGGCCCATCCGGATCACCGAAGTTGTGGCGAAAGGCAAGGTTTCGTGACGATCCATCGGCTGGCGCGCCACCCACCCGGCCGCGACACCATGACCGGTCGCGTTGCGTCACAGGCGTTTCGCTTCCCGTCGACGGGCAGCTTGCTCAATCAACAACCGAACGGGAGATGACTGATGCCTGAGTACGACTACGAGGAAATGAAGAAGGAAGCCGAGCAGTACATCAAGTTCGAGAAGGACAAAAAGAACCGCATCGCCTACATCACCTTCGCTCGCCCCGACGCACAGAACGCCACCAATCTTGGTATGCGGCAGAACTACGCCGACCTGATCCACAAGTGCAACGTCGACGATGACGTCAAGGTCGTGGTGATCCGGGGCGAGGGCGATGATTTCGGCAGCGGCGGCGATCTGCCCGAGCAGCGCGAAATGCTGGAGAACCCCGGTATGCCGCTGCTGCACGAGCTGGCGATCAACGACGACGAGGTCAAGTACCCGCCGGGCGGCTCATACCGCTACCTGTCCACCGTCACCGACTTTTACGCCAAGGCCAAAGCGGGCAACAGGCCGCTGCAGGAACTCCGCAAGATCAGCATCATCGAAGCCAAGGGCTACTGTTACGGCTGGCACTTCTACCAGGCCGGTGACGCCGACCTGGTGATCTCTTCCGATGACGCGCTGTTCGGGCATCCCGCTTTCCGCTATGTCGGTTGGGGCCCCCGGCTGTGGTGGTGGGCCGAGACGATGGGCCTGCGCAAGTTCTCCGAAATGCTGTTCACCGGAAGGCCTTTCAGCGCAAAGGAGATGTACGACTGCGGCTTCATCAACAGCGTCGTAGCCCGTGACAAGCTGGAAGCCGAGACCGAGAAGTACGCGCTGGCGTGCTCGCGGTCGCGTCCGACCGACACCGTCGCCGTACAGAAGACATTTCTGGAGCTGTACAAGCAGCACAAGGGTGAGTACTTCGGCAGTCTGCTCGCCGGCATGGTCGAGGCCATGCTGCCGATGATGGCCAACGACCAGGCGAACGAGGTCGACCTCACCGAAGGCACTTTCGAGAAGGGCCTCAACAACGTGGTGAAGGACAACGACCTGAACTTCCCGCCCGAGTGGCGGCTGAGCCGCTCGGGACGCGCCAAGCCCTGACGGAGACCGGGTTGGCTACTAGTGCCACGACGGGCTGGCGGTCAGCACCTCGGGTCCGTCGTCGGTGATGACGACGGTGTCGCGGCGCAGCACTCCGCCGAGGCCTTCCTGCCACACGTAGCCGGTGAGCGCGAGCACCATCCCCGGATCCAGCCGTTCGGCGTCGGCGGTGGCCGGAAGCTGCCGGGAGATCACCGGCGGGTCGAAGCCCAGCCCCAGCCCGTGCGCAACCGCCATCGGTGGTGCCGGCTCGCCGGCCTCATCGTAAGCGGCGAGCAGGTCGCCACCGCGGGCGCCGGGCCGGCAGGCCGCGATCAGCTTGTCCCACAGCTCATTCGAGCGCCGGTAAAGTTTGCCGGTCGCATCGGTGGCGTCACCCGCCGGCCACGTCCGGCCAACCTCCGCGACGTATCCCTCGGCCAGTGCACCGGCGCTGAATGCGACCATGTCGCCGGGACCCACCTGACCGTCGCCGTGCGCGCGCCGCCACGGATGTTCCCGCGAGATCACCCATGCGGCGTCCTGGGTGGCCGGTGTGCTCACGCCGCCCGCGGCCATCGCCTCCAGTACCGCACCGGCCAGCGTCTGCTCGGTCAGCCCGGGCCGCAACTCCGCGACGGCCGCAGCGATCCCGGCTTCGGCGACCCGGACCGCGGTGGTCATCGCCTCGACCTCGTCGGGTGTCTTGATCCGTCGCGCGGTTCGCATCGCCAGTTCGCCGTCGACGAATTCGGCATTCGGGAATGCCATCGGCAGCAGCTTCGCGAAAGTCGGTGTGATCGCATCGGTTCCGACGCGACGTGCGGTCGACGACCCGTCGATGTTCTTCAGCACCTCGATCAGCGTCATCGGATTCCAGGCCAGACCATAGAGCCGGTCGCGGCCGATCTCCTCCGGGATACCCTCGTCGTCGGTGCTCATCAGGAAGATCTCGCCAGTACCGCGCAGCATCACACAGACCGGGCCGAACGGCCGCGTTCCGCCGATCCACAACTGCGGCGCCCCGGTCACGTAGCGGACATTGGCCTGGCGACCGAGCACCAGGATGTCGATGTCGTGGGCTTCCAGCTGCGCCAGCGCCCGTTGCCGACGGCCGAACCGAAGATCCCGGCCGTCCGGCGAAATCTCAGTGCGGGCCATAGGGCGTATAGGGGTAGTCGGTAATCCGGATACAGCCGTCGTCAGTGATGACCACGATCTCCTCACTGCGGTAACCGCCGGTGCCGTCTTCCCACACCACCGGCTCCAGCACCAGCGTCATCCCGACGGGGAAGACGAAGTTGTCGTCGAACTCCTCGCCCAGGTCGGTGCCGATCATGGGCGGCTCCGCCGGATAGAGGCCAATGCCGTGTCCGAGGTAGAAGTGCGGCAGCCATGGCTTACTGCCGCGGTTGGCGGCGATCGCCGCCCGCGCGAGATCACCTGATGTCGCACCGGCTTTGGTCACCTTCAGCACCTCGTCGAGGATGTGCTGCCACTGTTCGTACTGAGCCTGCTGGCGGGCGGACGGTGTGTCGCCGACCACCCAGGTGCGCCCGAAGTCCGAGCAGTACCCGGCGTAGCTGATGCTGACGTCGGTCCACAGCACATCGCCCTTGGCGAGTTCACGTTCGTTGGTCAGCAGCGGCAACGCCAGGTCGCCGTGCGTCGTCCACACCCCCTCGGCACGGGACGGCGGCATCACCTGCCAGATCGCCTCCAGCATGTTGGCCGTCGCGCCCAGTTCGAATCCCCGGCGTACCAGCTTGGCCGACAGATCGGTCTGTCGAACACCGGGAGCCAACTGTTGTTGCACGTCGACCATCGCGCATTCGGTGATGCGGCTGGCCTTGCGCAGGCAGGCAATCTGGTCCGGGGTCTTGACCAGGTTTGCCGCTCCGACCACCACCGCGGCCTCCGACGGCGGCCCGCCGGGGAAGATCCGCTCGCCGGCGCGGCGCATCGCACCGGTCATCTCGTCAACCGCGACGCTGCCGCCGCGTGGGATCAGCTCGCCGACTACCCGCGCGAATTGCTCGACACCCTCGTCTATTTCGAGATAGAGAGCATCGTGTAGATGGTCCTCGGGCACATGGGATTCCGACGCGGCGCCCTCCCGGAACGGGATGAACAGATGCGGATGTTGGTCGTCGGCCAGCACGATCGCCACCGGACGCTCGACGTGCGACAGGCCGGCATCCAGCACCGGCCAGCTGGCGCCCGTGGCGTACGCGACATTGTCGTTCATCAACAGGATCAGCGCGTCGACGCCGTGCTCGGCCATCGCATTGCGAAGCCGCGCAGTGGTGTCGCGATGCATCCGTGCCCGGTCGGGCTCCTCGGGGATGACGACGTTCTGCACGCTGGACGATGCCGTCATCTCATATACCCAAGAACTTTTTGATGTTACCGCTGACGATGCGGACGGCATTGTCCGCACCGACGGCTTCCACGACGGCGGCCAGTGATTTCTCCGAATAGCCAAAGCTGCTCTCGTTGTGCGGGTAGTCCGACGACCACATCACCTTGTCCACGCCGATGTCCTCGATCAACTTCAGGCCCAGTGGGTCGACGATGAACGACGCACTCATGTGGGTGTTCCAGTAGTGACGGATGTCGTGCTCCAACGGATGATCGAGCATGTGCTGGTAGGAGGCCAGCACATGCTCGGCGTCTTGCAGCGCCGGCGGAATCCAGGCGATGCCACCTTCGAACCAGCCGATCCGCAGACTCGGATGACGATCGAGGATGCCGCCAAAGATGTACTTGGAGAACATCTCCCGAAACCCGTCGATGTTGACCATCATGGCGACCGCCACGTTATTGACCTCGCAGGGCGCCTTCGGCGGGGTTTCGCCGATGTGGTGCGTGACCGGTAGGCCGGATTCCTCGATCGCATCCCAGACCGGCCGCATCGCAGTGCACGCATAATCCAGCATGATGCCGTCGTCGCCGTTACCCGGGTTGAGTGGCAGCAAAAACGTTTTGAGGCCAAGCGATTTCAGCTCGTCGAGTGTCCGCCGGGCTCCGGCGGGATCCCACCAGTTGATCAGACCCACGCCCAGGAAGTGGCCGTTCGAGCGTTCTTGTAAATCGGCGATGTACTCGTTGTAGATGCGGAAAACCCGTTCCCGGAGTGGCTTGTCCGGAAATCCGAACATGGCCAGCAGCGCATTGGGGAAGGCGAGCTCCCGGTCCACGCCATCCTCATGCAGCTCGCGTATCCGCGCTTCGATGTTGTTGGTCGCCGCACCGTCGAGGTCGTCGTACTGCATCAACACCGCACTGAACACGTCCGGCAGGAATGACTGACCGTGGTGGCCTATCTGGTAAGCGCCGTCTTCGTACCAGATCCGCGGTGCGCTGTCTTTGAGGTCGTCCGGCAATCGCTCGTAGAAGATGTCGGCGGCCAATGAGATGTGTGTGTCGGCGGAGAACACCTCGGTACCTGCGGGAAGGCCGATGTTTCCGTGGGCCTTCCCGCGCCGATTCTTCGGCGCACCGAAGCCGCCGGGTGGGTAGAGCACGTTTGCTTGGGTCATTGTTCCAGCCCACCAATCAGTTTCAGATCCAGATCCGGTAGATATTGCAGATTAACTCTTCTGCCTCTCACCATGTGACGGGTAACTCTCGCAAGCTCGGTGCAAGCCGCTAGGAAGACGGGCCCTCAACCGGAAGGCTCTCGTACCCCCTCGTCAACCAGAACACGGTGCGTTCGATGCCGGGCACGATCTCGGTGACGTCTATTTCGCCTTGGGCGAACTGCGCCAGAAAACCGAACGCGACGCCGGTGAGGATCAACTCGAGGTCGTCGGCGAAACTCGGATCGGCGGACGCCAAGATCGTTCTTGTTATGGGAACTACGGCGTCGACGCCGCGCTGGATGAGTCGTTGCCCGCCGGGCCCTGATCGCGCCCTGAAGTAGGACCGCAGCATCACCGGGTGCCGTTCCCAGGGCTCGAAAATCGTTGTGAGCACATGCACGAGATCTGCGTAGATCGACTCCCCCGGCAGCCTGTCGGCCAGCGACGGCAGCCCCGCATACCGGTTGGCTTCCATCCACCATTCCAGCGCGGTGACGATCAGCGCGTCGCGAGTCGGGTAACGCTTGTAGATGGTGGCCAGTGACACCTTGGCCCTTCTTGCCACTTCTCTCAGTTGGACGGCCTCGTAGCCATCGGTATCGAGTATGTCGACCACGATCTCGAGAATCGGGTCGGTTGACGGTGGAGCAGACGGACTACCGGTTGCCGATCCCAGCTCAGACACTTTTCCCGTCACGGTAACCATGTTACTGTGCCCACAGAGTAACTCGGTTACTTCCATCGGATTGGGCCGATGACCCAACTGGAAGTTAGGAATCGCGCCGTGGGTTCAGTGGATGGCAAAGTCGCCTTCATCACCGGCGTTGCGCGAGGACAGGGGCGGAGCCACGCCGTTCGCCTCGCGCGCGAGGGCGCGAACATCGTCGGCATCGACATCTGCGCCGATATTGCGGCGAACCGCTATCCGATGGCCTCGCGGGATGAACTCGACGAGACCATCGCGCTCGTCGAGGATGCCGGCGGCAAGATGATCGGCAGCGTTGCGGACGTGCGCAACTTTGATCAGGTCAAGGTTGCGGTGGACGCCGGAGTCGATCAATTCGGCCGTCTTGACATCGTCTTGGCCAATGCAGGAATCGCGCCATTGGCGTTTCGACAACTGAGCATTGAAGAAGAGCTGGCCCAATGGCAGGCGGTGACCCGCGTCAATCTCGACGGCGCGTACCACACCGCCTGGGCCACGATTCCGCACTTGCTGACCGGAAACCGTGGTGGCGTCATCATTTTCACCAGTTCGACAGCGGGCATCAAGGGTTTCGGCGGCTTGCAAGGCGGCGGTCTGGGCTACGCCGCGTCGAAGACCGGAATCGTCGGTTTGATGCGGGCACTGGCCAATGCGCTTGCACCGATGAGCATTCGGGTCAACACCGTTCACCCCACCGCAGTAAACACCATGATGGCCGTGAATCCCGACATGGTCGAGTTTCTCGAGAAGAACCCTGACGCTGGGCCGCATCTGCAAAATCCCATGCCGGTCGGAATGCTGGAGCCCGAAGATATCAGCGCCGCTATTGCCTATCTGGTGTCGGACGAGGCCAAATACGTGACCGGCGTGACTTTTCCGGTCGACGCGGGCTTCTGCAACAAGGTGTGACCCGATGGCACGCAACGATTCAGCGGGACGCGTCGCGGGCAAACGGGTTCTCATTACCGGTGCGGGCCGTGGGATGGGCCGTAGCCACGCCGTACGGTTGGCCGAAGAAGGCGCCGACTGCATCCTGGTCGACATCTGTTCGACGCCAGAGGGTTTGGACTACCCGTTGGCGACCGAGGACGACCTGAACGAAACCGCGCACCTGGTCGAAGAGCACGGCGGCCGGGCGATCAGCATTGTGGTCGACGTGCGCGACGACGCCGCGTTGAAATCAGCGGTCGACGACGCGGTCGCCGAACTGGGCGGCCTGGACGGCGCTGTCGCCAACGCCGGTGTGCTGACCGTCGGCAGGTGGGACACCACCACGTCCGAGCAATGGCGGCTGGTGCTCGACGTCAACCTCGTCGGCGCGTGGAATACCTGCGCGGCGGCACTGCCTCATCTGGTGCAGCGAGGTGGCGGAAGCCTCGTCAACATCAGTTCGTCGGCGGGTATCAAGGGAACACCGTTGCACCTCCCCTACACGGCGTCCAAGCACGGGATCGTGGGCATGAGCAAGGCGCTGGCGAATGAAGTTGCCGCGCAGAACATCCGCGTCAACACGGTGCATCCGACCGGTGTGGCAACGGGAATGGCGCCGCCGTCGATGCACAGCCTGATCGGCGAGCAACGCCCCGACCTGGTGCCGATCTTTCTCAACGCGCTGCCTGCTCCACTCATCGAAGCGTCTGATGTGAGCAATGCGGTGCTGTACCTGATCTCCGATGAGTCCCGCTACGTGACGGGACTCGAATTCAAAGTCGACGCCGGTGTCACGATCAGATAGGGGCGGCGATGCCAGATAGTCAGCGTCATGACCAAGGACTACGCACGTTCGCCGAGGTAATGACTTTCGATGCTCCGGACGAGCACAGCCCATTCGCACATGGGTTGGTCGACTTCGTCTTCGGCGAGGTCTGGTCGCGGCCACGGCTGAGCCGGCGCAATCGCCGGTTTGTCACCTTGGCCTGCGTCGCGGCCGCTGACGCGGTTGCTCCGCTCGAACAGCACGTCTACGCGGCACTCAATAGCGGTGATCTCACGATCACCGAAATGCGGGAAACGGTACTGCATTTCGCGGTCTATGCGGGTTGGCCCAAGGCGTCACGGTTCAACATGGTCGTCGACCAGCAATGGGCCAGGATCATCGACGAACGCGGCGATCAGGCCACTGATCCTGAGCCACTGTTACCGCTTGCTTCCGCCAGCGATCCCGAGAAACGACTCCAAGGAGGCGAAGACTCCTTCAGGGAGATCAACTGCATTCCTTTTGCGCCGCCTCGCGACAACCCTTACACGGGGGCGGGCATCCTGAATTTCGTCTTCGGTGAGATGTGGCTGCGGCCAGGGTTGGGAATGAAGGAACGTCGACTCATCACCGTTGCCTGTGTCGCCTTCCAGGATGCCGAAATCCCGGTGCTGTCCCATGTGTACGCGGCACTGAAGAGCGGTGACATTTCGTTCGACGAGATGGACGAGTTGGCGCTGCACTTCGGGACCTATTACGGCTTTGCCAAAGCGGAGTATCTCAACCAGGTGATCGCCGACCAGAAGCGTCGGGTGGTGTCCGAGAGCCAGCACGATCCGCAAGCTCAACGGTGACGGCGGGATCACAATCGGCCTGCGCTCAACGCTGGACCCCCTGGACTGCTCGAGGCAGCGTTTGGAATCATCCGGAAAGATAGGGTTCATGATGAGTCCATCGATGCCAAGGTAGGGCGATGCGCACTGCGTTCCACGAGCAACTCGAGTCGCTGACCGAGACGCTCAGCAGCATGTGCGGCCTGGCCGGTCTGGCGATGGACCGCGCGACGCAGGGGCTGCTGCAGGCAGACCTGGCAATCGCCGAGCAGGTTATTACCGGCCATGACCGCATCGCTGCGCTGCAAACCCACGCGGAGGAACTTGCCTTCGCGCTGCTCGCGCTGCAGTCACCTGTCGCAGGCGACCTGCGGCTCGTCGTTGGTTCCCTACAGAACGTGGCAGACGCTGAACGAATGGGCGGCCTGGCACTGCACGTAGCGAAGATCGCCCGTCGCCGCCATCCCAATCACGTTTTACCGGACGAGGTCAGCGACCATTTCGCTGAGATGGGACGCATCGCCGTCGACCTGGGCAACAGCGCCAAAGACGTTGTGCTATCCCGGGACCCGCAGCAGGCCGCCGATATCAGCCGCGAGGACGACGCGATGGACCAGCTCCATCAGCAGCTGTTCAGTGTCTTGATGGATACCGAGTGGACGCATGGGGTCGCGGCAGCCGTGGATATCACCCTGCTCGGCAGGTTTTACGAACGCTTCGCCGACCACGCCGTGGCGATAGGGCGTCGGGTCGTTTTCGAGGCGACGGGCGGACCCGGCGGAGCGTAAGCAAGGTGCTTTTCGCGCAGATCGTCGCGTGGGTGATTCCGTAAGTGTAGACTTACCGTTCGTCATGACCATCGACACCATCGATTCGTGGGCGGCCCTCGCCGACGGCACCCGCCGCGCCATTTTCAAGCGCCTCGCCGATGGGCCAATGGCGGTCGGTGAACTGGCCCGCGGCGTGCCCGTCAGCCGGCCGGCGGTGTCTCAACATCTCAGCGTGCTCAAACGCGCTGGACTCGTCTCCGACCGCCCCGCTGGAACGCGGCGGCTCTATCACGTGAACCCGAGCGGCATCGAGGCGCTGCGATCGGAGTTGGACGTGTTCTGGGGCAAAGCATTAGACGCCTTCAAACTCTTGGCCGACGAAGAAGGGCAGGACAGATGACGCCATCAGATCCCGAACCGGTACGGCAAAGCCTCGTCGTCGACATCGGCGTCGAGCGCGCCTTCGCGCTTTTCATCGAACGCTTCGATGTGATCAAGCCGCGCGACCACAATTTGCTGCCGGTACCGATCGCCGAAACCGTCTTCGAGCCGCGACAGGGCGGCCATATCTACGACGTCGGCGTTGACGGAAGCCGCTGCGAATGGTCGCGCGTTCTGGCCTATGAGCCGCCCTCCCGGGTGGTTTTTTCCTGGGACATCGGGCCGACGTGGCAACTGGAGACCGATCTGGCCAGGACGAGCGAAGTCGAGGTGCGATTCACCGCCGAATCCGATGGCCGCACCCGGGTGGAGTTGGAGCATCGACACCTCGAACGGCACGGCGCCGGCTGGCGAGCGGTCGCCGACGGGATTGGCGGCGACCGCGGGTGGCCGCTTTACCTACGGCGCTACTCCGAGCTGGCGACTGAGGCGTTGCCATGAGCGGCCAAGAGGAACCACTGATGAAGCTGGCCTACGAGGAACGCGTCGACCTTGCCGCATTCCTCGCGACGCTGACACCACCGGAGTGGCAGGCGCAGAGCCTATGCGACAAGTGGACGGTGAAAGACGTTGTCGCCCATGTCGTCAGCTATGAGGAGCTGACTCCATTCGGGTTGGCGAAGCGTTTCGCGAAAGGTCTCATCGTCCACGCCAACGAAGTTGGCGTCAGAGACTTTGCGGCCATGTCGCCCAGCGGTTTGGTGGACTTCCTCCACCGGCATCTCCGCCCCAAAGGCCTTACTGCCGCTTTCGGCGGCATGATCGGACTAGTCGACGGCACCGTCCACCACCAGGACATCCGGCGGGCCCTCGGCTATCCGCGCACCATCCCGGTCGAGAGGCTCGAACGAATACTCCCGCTAGTGCCGGGAAATCCGCGGCTGGGCGCCGGACGCCGGATCAGAGGATTGCGACTGACGGCGACGGACGTCGCCTGGCAACACGGTGACGGACCGGAGGTCATGGGCACCGGTGAAGCACTTCTCATGGCGATGACGGGCCGGCCCGATGCCCTAGACGAATTGTCCGGACCGGGACTACCCACGTTGGCCGCGCGCATCGGGACCTCTTGACTGAGGGGTCGAACAGGGCCGCTCACGCAATGGCAGTCCTGACCGCCTCGTCGGCAATGGTTCCGTTCAAGCTGGTATCGGGCCCGGTCAATGCGGGGCTGAACTTGAGGGCATCCACCAACTCTGCTATCGCCTGCTCGCCCTGCCCACCCACGACAGCCTGGGAAAAACAGGTTTCGAGGTGGTTGTGCAACATCACCCGGTTCGTGCGTTCCAACGCCGACTGCACCGCAGAAATCTGCTTCATCACGTCCACGCAGTAGGCGTCGGACTCCAGCATTCGGATAATCGCGTCCATGTGACCCCGCACCGTCTTAAGCCGGTTCAGCGCGGCACGCTTTTTGGCTGTCAGCTCTTCAGACATCACGCCTCCTCCTGTGATCACCTGCGTCCGCAGTATCGTACCCCACCCCTCCCTGGGTGGGGTACGCTGACGTCCACCAAACCCGATAGAGAGGTTCAAGCCATGGCCGACACGACCGACGTTGCGCAACCATCCGACGATCCAGGCACCGCACAGCCCGCCAGTCCCGGGCACCAGTCGAGTCGGCTAAATCAGGCGCTGGCATGGGTGGGCATCGTCGCAGGTGGACTGTTCATCGTCGCCGCGATTTTCTTTTCCGGTTTCTTCTTGAGTTGGAGCGAGCACATGCACATGGGAATGAGCCATGCGGCAATGGGCCACGAACCGAAGGATTGCTGTGCCCAGATGAAGCCCGGCGACATGAAGCCCGGCGATCACATGATGCAACCGGGCCCGATGGGGCCTGGGATGATGGCTCCGCAGTCAGGACGCTAGCGCTGCGCGCTGGCTCTTAACTGGTCGAGCAGCTTTTGCACCCGCTGTTCAATCTCATCGCGGATCGGACGTATCGCTTCGAGTGCTTGGCCGGCAGGGTCGGGCAGTATCCATTCCTCGTAGCGCCGTCCGGGCAGGATGGGACAGGAGTCGCCACATCCCATTGTGATCACGACGTCGACGGCCTCGAGCATGTCGGTGGTCCACCGCTTGGGTTGTTGGACGGCGATGTCGATGCCCTTTTCGGCCATGGCAGCGATTGCGCCAGGGTTGACTTTGTCGGCCGGCTCCGACCCTCCCGAGTAGACGGTCGCCCGCTCGCCCGCAAGGTGTTGGAAGAACCCCATGGCCATCTGGGATCGGCCCGCGTTGTGGGTGCACAGGAAAAGCACGGCGGGCTGCGTGGCGGGCATCATGGGCCAGCTTCACGGGTGGTTTGATCGCGGGCGGCAGGAGCGAATCGTCTTCTTAGAGTCAGTGATACGTAGACCAGCGCGACCAGCACAGGCACTTCAATGAGTGGGCCGACGACGCCGGCGAGCGCCTGTCCCGAGGTAGCGCCGTAAGTAGCGATAGCGACCGCGATGGCCAGTTCAAAGTTGTTCCCGGCAGCCGTAAACGCCAACGTCGTTGTGCGCGGGTAGCCCAGTCTGAGCATTGCGCCCAACAGGTATCCGCCGCCCCACATGATGGCGAAGTAGGCCAGCAATGGCGCCGCGATGCGGACGACGTCGAGAGGGCGACTGGTGATCTGTTCTCCTTGCAGCGCAAAGAGAATCACGATGGTGAACAGCAGGCCGTAGAGCGCCCACGGCCCGATCTGCGGCAGGAAGGTGGATTCGTACCAGCTTCGCCCCTTCGCCTTCTCCCCGAGGCGTCGCGTGAGATAGCCGGCCAGCAGCGGGATCCCGAGGAAAACGAGGACCGACTTGGCGATCTGCCAGGGCGAGATACTGATGGTGGTCTGTTCCAGGCCGAGCCAGCCGGGCAGGACCGAGAGGTAGAACCAACCCAGGATGGCGAACATCACAACCTGGAAGATCGAGTTGATCGCGACGAGCACCGCAGCGGCTTCTCGGTCACCGCAGGCAAGGTCGTTCCAGATGATGACCATCGCGATACAGCGGGCCAGACCCACGATGATCAATCCGGTCCGGTAGTCCGGTAAGTCGGGCAGCAGCAGCCAGGCCAGTGTGAACATCAGCGCAGGACCCAGCAGCCAGTTCAGTACCAGCGAACTGACGAGCAGCTTGCGGTCGCTGGTGACGGTGTCGAGCCGGTCATAGCGAACCTTGGCCAGTACCGGGTACATCATGACGAGCAAGCCCAGCGCGATGGGTAGCGAAATGCCGTCCACCTGAACGTGATTCAGCGCCGTATTGAGGCCGGGGATGAGTCGTCCCAGCAGCAGCCCCGCAGCCATCGCAATACCGATCCACACCGGCAAGAACCGATCCAGCGTCGACAGCTTCGCGACGACGGCGGACTGCTCGCCGCGCTCCAGGATCTGGCTCACGACGCCGGGTCCGCCGCGCCCGCGGTCGCGCTACCGGTGCAGCAGGCACCTACGCCGTCATCGGCGCTGTCGAGGGCGAACGAGGTTGTGCCGAAGGTGTCCGAGTCGGCAAGCACGGTGTAGACCTCCCATTTTTCGCCGGCGGGTCCGGTCACCCACACCTTGTCCTGGGTGGCGAAGCAACAGGTCGTCCCGATTTCCTCTTCGGTGAACATGCCCTCGTTGGTGAGACGGGCGATCTCGGCATGGACGATGTCGGTGGATTCGACTTCCACGCCGAGGTGGTTGAGGGTCCCTCCGTGGCGGGGGTTTTCGATGAGCACAAGCTTTAGCGGTGGTTCGGCGACCGCGAAGTTGGCGTATCCCGGCTTCACCTTTGCGGGTGCGGTGTTGAACAGCTTGGAGTAAAACGTGATCGCCTCGTCGAGGTCATCGACGTTGAGGGCGAGTTGAGCGCGGGACATGACGACTCCAACCTATGTGGCTTATGTCGAACTACTGACGTAGGCGATGATGCCACCTCTTCGATATATGTCAACCCCTGTGGCAAGATGGTCGCATGCCCAAGGCCTTGCCCATGGTGGATATGTCCGCCCCGGTGTGCTGCTCGCCGGTGGCCGCTGGACCACTGGACGACGATGCAGCACTAGACATTGCGCTGCGCCTCAAGGCTCTGGCCGATCCAGTACGGGTGAAGCTCGTCTCGCTGCTGTTCAGTTCGGAGGCCGGCGAGGTCTGTAGTTGCGATCTCGCTACGAGTGTCGGCTTGAGCGAATCAACAGTGAGCCATCACCTTTCGCAACTTCGCCGCGCTGGTCTGGTCGAGTCCGAGCGCCGGGGAATGAATGTCTATCATCGCCCCCGCGGCGAGTCATTGACGGCGCTGTGCACAGTACTCGACCCGAACTGCTGCCGTTAGGGCCCGGGTACCCCAAGCCCGGCCGAGTCAGCCCTCCACATTGACGGCCGTCATTGACGTCCGTCAGTGAATGCGGTTACCGTACTCGTATGAAGTCGCCAACTGCCGTCGCCTACGCCCAGGCAGTGGGCGAAAGCGTTCGACAAGTTCGAATGCAGGAAACCCGAGCGCGTCTCTTCGATGCCGCACTGGCTGAGATTGGCCGGTCCGGATTGGCCAGCGCCGATGTCACCGCGATCGCGAGCGCAGCGGGAGTCGTGCGCGGCACGTTCTACTTTCACTTTCCCACCAAGGAACACGTCCTGGTCGAGGTGGAGCGGAACGAAGAGGCCAGGATCGTCGAGCAACTCGACGTCGCACATACCGACACCAATGACTTGGTGGCGGTGCTGTCGCTGCTGGTGCGCCAGGTGGTCGCCGCCGAGCACCGACTGGGTCCAGTGGTATTCCGCGAGATGTTGGGATTGCACTTCTCTGCGAGTCGGCCAATTGAGGATGACGTATCAGAGCATCCGCTCGCCGAGTTCGTGATTGCTGCGATCACCAAAGCGCAAGAGGCAGGCCATGTTTCACCGGGGGCAGACGCGGCCGAACTAGGGGTCTTCTTCATGACCGGACTTTTCGCATTGCTCGCTACTGGGGCTCGCGCTT
>NZ_DASXEP010000045.1:0-9463 GCF_036490025.1 Mycobacterium sp.
GGCATGGATGATGGTGAACCGGGGACCGCAGTTGGTGCACGTCACGAAGGGGTGCCGGTAACGACGGTCGCTCGGCTCGAACAGCTCGGCGATGCAGTCGCCGCAGACGGCGATGTCGGGCGGGATCGGGGTGGTGGCACCGGCAACCGGCTGGCTTTCCACGATCCGAAACCCGCTGTCGCACAGCGTCTCAGTGTCGACGTTGACGACGTGGATAGCACCGATCGCCGCCAATGGTGGCGCCTCGGCGCGCAGCCGACGACGGAATGCGTCAATGCGCGCGCCAGGCCCCTGCACTTCGAGGAAGACCGCGCCCGAATTGTTACCGACGAATCCGGTCAAACCAAGGTCGGTGGCGATCCGGTGGACGAACGGACGGAACCCCACCCCCTGAACGACACCGGTCACGGTGAACCGTTGCCGGACGCTATCGATGTGCACGAGCGTGTCAGTCATCGTCGCGGCTCCGGCCCATCAACTCCAGACCGGTCATCGCCTGCTCGGCGCCGGCCTGGTCGGTCTTCTCGACGACGAACCCCATGTGAATGATCACCCAGTCACCGGGTGCGAACGTTTCCTCCGGCAACATGCCGACATTCACCTTGCGTTGCTTTCCGGCGACGTCGACCAGCGCGAGTTGCCCCTCGTAACCGTCCAGCGTGCTGACTACCTGGCCCGGTATACCCAGACACATCGCTCAGCCCTGTCCTTCCGCCGATGCCACCGGCGGTCGAGTCCGCAGTCCCGCGACGACTTCCTCGACGGCGTCGACGGCTCGTGGCACCGCACCCGCGACCGCCTCGGTAAGACCGATACCTTCCTCGACGCTTCCGACTTCGCAGCCGACGACGACCGTGTAGGGCGGTGTGCCGCCGAGTGCCTTCAGGCTGTCGAACACTGCCGCGGGATTCATGCTGTGGGCATCCAGAGCGGCTGTGGCCGAATGTGATTCATGGTCGGCCTCGAAGACGTGCAGAGCCCCCGGGCTGCCGCGGTTGGGTACCGCGTCGATGAGGACCAGCGCGTCCCAGTCGTCAAGCAGGTCGTAGGCCAAGTGCATGCCCCCGATGCCGTAGTCGACGGCCCGCACGCCCGAATCGTCCTGCTGGACTGGGACGTGCCGGACTACCTCGGAGCCAAATCCGTCATCGCCGAGGAAGATATTGCCGATACCGGCCACCAGGATGCGCACTGGAATCGTACTGTCCGGTGACGCTACATGTGCCGGATCTTGAGGTACCGCCGGGCATCCGGAAGGGATATCAGGCCCATCACGAGTCCGGTCAGAACGAATAGCCCCAGGATGCCGATGAACACCCAGCCTAAGATCGCCATGTCGAATTCCTTTCTGTGGTAGTGATTTCGAGTGGTTCAACTTCGTCGGGCGAGAAGTACAGGTAGCGGCCGTACCACTCGTGCAGGTCGGCCGCCGGATCGTCCTCGACGACGACGCCGACGTGCTGGTTGCCGTCAACGTCTTCGTGCACGGTGGTGACGCGAGCCGTCTTGCCCGCGAAGAACAGGTCCTGTGCGTCGGCCCGGCGCCCCGGATGCAGAAGTACCCGACTGCCCCGCGCCACCCGGACACCATTCACCAGCACCGCGTCCAGGTCGGGCTGTACGGCGTTGTCGGCCAGCGGGTCCCACCAGTCCACGCCATCGGGCACCTCCGGAATCAGGCCGGCAGGCTCCCGCGGGTTCCGTAGGGTTCCATGCAGGAGCGACATGGCCTCGGACGACATCGAGTCACAGCGGTCGATGATCTGCGCTGCTAACGGGTCGGTGGCCCGGGCCTGCGCCTTCTCCTGGTCGGTCATCGTCATCACCCGTAGGGTCAGGATTTCGTCGATCTCGGTGCAGTCGTATAACGCTGTTTCGCTCTGTTCGGCGACCTCGGGGTGGTCGTACAGGATGATCGGGGAGATCAGCAGCAGATCCCCGGCGCCGGGCGGACCCGCCAGCACCGGGAAACAGCGGTGCCGGGTGCATCGGGACACCGCGTCGGTGGCGTGTGGCGGTGGCTCGAGGAGCGAGACGAATTCGCCGCCAACGACTTCCGCGATGGCGTGGGTGCCGATCAGGGATCGCGCGATCGCATCTTCCTTGTCGGCAGCAGGGGCACCCGTGTTGGTGATGCGCACCGAGACCCGGTGCAGCGCATCGTCGGGCTCGACGCTCACGGTCAACGCGGCGCTCACCTCGCGCCGGTGCCGGACCAGCCGACCGCCTTCGACCAGTTCGATGTCGGTTGCCGCTGGGGCGGTCAGCGACACCGTCCACGACTGGGCCGGATCATCGAGAGCAAAAGGTCCGAACGACGTTTCACACTCGATCGCTTCGTCCCAGGTCAACCACGAGCCAGTTGGCGTGATCAGCTCGTCGACGGCTTCGAAACGGCCGCCACCGGTATCGCGTTCGACACGGCGGTGCTGCAGTTGCAGGAAGCGCACCACCAGGGTGATTGCTTGCGCCCCGTCGACGAGAAACTGCGCCGCGATGGTGTCGTCCTCGCCGATTCCGGCGTCGGCCGCGCCGGCTGGGCCCAAAACGCCCCACTGCCAACGTGATCGGTTCCTGCTCGAGGTCGCGCGGTACGGGTAGAGTAGGTAACCCTCGTACAGGACTGCGTCGGCGACGGCGCGGGCCCGGTCCCAGTCCGCGGTCATCGCGCCTCCTGATGCGCCGCGTCCAGCAGTGTGGTGACCGCGTCCTCGATGCTCAACAGGCCCCGCGTCGACTTGTAGGCAGCCAACGCGGCGATTGTGTCGTGAGGCAGGCGCACCCATCCGCTATTCGGGTAGTGCTGCCGGATCAGCTCCCGCCACACCGCCACCGGCATGTCGTAGCGGTCCTCGCAGTCCCACGACACCTGCTGAACGGAGAAGCCGCGCTGGCCCGCCGTGAACACGGTTCCGCTGAACAGGAATTGCAGTGGTAAGGCGCCGTCGCCCAACGCGTGCAAGTACTTGGCGGCAGCGACCTCGAAATCGTAGGTGCACTCCAGGGACAGAGCGATCTCGTTGGTGCCCACGAACGCCGGCACCATCGCCGCGCAATGCTGCCACAGGAAGGTGCGCTGGGTGGTGGCCCAGCGTTCCCGCGGCCCGAACAAATCAGTCAGCGCCGCCGCTTCGTCGTCGGAGTAACGGCGTCGCAACGGCTCGATACGGACCTGACAGCGCAGCGCGATCGCGTGCACCGGCTCGTCGTCCGGCGCCGAAACACGGATGCGCGCGGCCAATATCGGGACGGCCGCATAGGGCTCGGGGACCACGTCGAGGACGGTGAATGTCAAGGCGGTCGGCTGGCCGGTGGGGCTGGTCATCGGCGTCGCTCTGTACTGCGGGCTGCCAGCTGATCGAAGAACGCGTCGATGAACTCGCGGGCCTCTTGCCCACCGTCGAAGCCGCGCCACAACATCCGCAGACCGCCGACGAACTCGTAACAGGCATCGATCGGGACCAGATAGCAATCGGGCTGCTCATCCTCGCGCACTCGCACAAGCAGCGCCTCGACGTCGTCGGCGAGCAGGGCTACCCGGGGGTCGGCCGAGTTGATCGCAGTCCACGCCTCGAGGTCGAGATCGGATTCGGTTGCTCCTGCCGGTCCCGGATAGAACGCAACGGTGCGATCGAGCGCAGAGTTGCGGAAGAAGAACGCCAGGCCGACTGGGATCTGCAGCAGTTCCCAGGTGCAGCGATCGAGGGCGAAGTCGGGAAATGACAGATATCGGTCCGGGACCGCCCGGTACCGCAGCTGCGCGTGTCCGTCGGTGAACAGCAGATAGCAGCCGCGGCATACGCACATTAGTTGCCGCCCAGCCACATTCACCACGTGCTGGTGCTCATCGGAGATGGCCTCCGAGCACATTTCGCACCGCTCCCCGGCCGGCTGTGGTGCTTGCCTGGTGCTGGCGATGCGGGCCAGCACGTCGTAGGCGGTGTTCATTTGCGCCGCTCCTCCCGCCCTGTTCGGATCGCACAGTCCTGTTGATCGTCGCCGGCGCGAGTCATGCCGACGCACCGATCGGCTCAGCCGGCACCGCCAGGGACAGCACGCCGTCGCGCACCAGCAGCGGGACGGGATCGAGATGGCGCTGGGCTTGGTTGCCGGGGTCATCGAGGCCCGCCCCGGCGTGCACGGCGTCGAAATGCGCGTGACAGCGTGGACATCGCAGCACCGGATCGCCGCCCGCGGCTCGTCGGTGCAGCGCCGCGCCGGCCAGAGATCCATCGCAGGCCGGGCAGTGATCACGATAGGCATACAACCGGTCGTCGACCCGGCATGCCAGCACCGCAACGCCGGCGACCGAGAAGCCGCCGACTTCGCCGGGAGCCAGGTCGGCCAGCTCGGGCACCGGATGCCAGGTGGCCCCGCTGTTGGGCTGCGCCCTGGAATGAACCTGAGCCAGCAGTGATTCCGCTGGGATCACCGCTGCCGCGAGTTCGGGGGTCACCAGTTCAATCGACGAAATCTCCGGTGCGGCAGACCGAATCGCATCCTCGACAGCAAGCTCCAGCGTCACCGCCGATGATGGGCAACTCTTACAGCTACCGGCGAACTGCAGCTGCACGGTGTCGTCGACGATGTCGAGCAGATGCACATCGCCGCCGTGCGAGCCCAGATACGGCCGGACCTGGTCGAGTGCGTCGCAAACCCGGCGATGCACGTCGTGCGGGTGCAGGCCGTGGACGAGCAGCAGGCTGGCCACCAAGTCATCGCCGGCCAGCCGGTCGAGCGTGCCGGGGTCCGCCTGATCAGCGACTGTGGTCACAATTCGCGCGAGGCCCGCGCCGTAGAGCTCGACTACCTCGCGAACCAACTGCTCGGCGCGCTCCCGTGCCACCGTCCCGCCGACCGACGTCGCGTCCAGCAGCGTCTGGATCCGATCGCCCGCCGAGCGCCATTGCGCGTCCCCCTCCAACTCCTCGGGGCGATCAGCCATACATCACTCCCCGGTCGCTGCTTGCGTCGGTGAATGCAGCCGCTCCAGCGTTTTGCCCTCGCCGAGATACATGTGCACACCACAGGGCAGGCAGGGGTCGAAGCTGCGCACCGTACGCATGATGTCGATGCCCTTGAAGTGCTCCCGGTCGTTCTCCTCAAAGATCGGCTGTCCTTGCACCGCATCCTCGTAAGGTCCCGGCGTGCCAAAGCTGTCGCGCGGGTTGGCATTCCACGGGGTCGGTGGGTACGGGTGGTAGTTGGCGATCTTGCCGTCCCGAATCACCATGTGGTGGCTCAGCACGCCGCGCACAGCCTCGGTGAAACCGCAACCGATGCCCTCCTTGGGCACCTCGAATTTCTCCCAGGTCTTGGTGCGGCCGGCGCGGATTTCGACTAGCGCCTTTTCGGCGAAGTGCAATGCGCACGCGGCAGCGTAAGCCTGGAAGTAGGTGCGGGCGCGGTCGCGTTCGATGGTGTTGGACCCGTGCTGGGGGATTTTCCACTCGAGTTCGACTGGTCCCTTGAGCGTGGTCTTGGGCAAGTTGATCTGTACCGAATGACCGGTGGACTTGACGTAGCCGACGTCGACCAAGCCGGCCAGTGCCGTCGACCATAGCCGGGCCAGCGGACCGCCGCCGGTGTCAAGAGCCAAGTGGTCCTTGCCGTCGAACCAGCGCGGCGACATCACCCAGCTGTAGTTGCCGCCGTCCATGTCTCGCTTCTGTGGACGCGGATTGGTGTGCTGGTTCCACGGATGGCGCCGATCCACCGTGTTGCCCAGCGGGTCGGTCTTGACGAACATCTCCTGATCGTTCCAGTCGTCGTAATACGAACTGCCCAGCAGGATCCGGATGCCGAGGTTGATGTCGACCAGCGAGGTGGTGACCAGCTTGCCGTCGACGACCACACCGGGCGTGACGAACATCTTGCGGCCCCACTGCTCCATATCCTTGTATTCGAAGTTGCAGTACTCGGGATCCTGGAAGGAGCCCCAGCAACCCAGCAGGGTGCGGCGCAGACCGACCTGCTCATAACCCGGTAACGCTTCGTAGAAGAAATCAAAGAGATCGTCGTGCATGGGCACGACCTTCTTCATGAACTCGACGTAGCGCATCAGCCTGCTCATGTAGTCGGTCATCAACTGAATGGTCGCCACCGTGCCGACCCCGCCGGGGTACAGCGTGGAAGGGTGCACATGGCGGCCCTCCATGAGGCAGAACATCTCTCGGGTCGTCCGGCTGACCTGCAGCGCCTCTCGGTAGAACTCTCCGCTGAACGGGTTGAGCGACCGCATGATGTCGGCGATGGTCTTGTAGCCGTGCATGTCGGCATGCGGCGCCTGGGTGTTCTCGGCTTTGGCCAGCACACCCGGGTTGGTCTCGGAGACCATTTTTTCGCAGAAGTCGACGCCGACCAGGTTCTCCTGAAAGATGTTGTGGTCGAACATGTATTCCGCCGCCTCACCCAGGTTGACGATCCATTCGCCGAGGTGTGGCGGTTTGACGCCGTAGGCCATGTTTTGCGTGTAGCACGAACAGGTGGCGTGGTTGTCACCGCAGATCCCGCAGATGCGGCTGGTGATGAAGTGAGCGTCGCGTGGATCCTTGCCTTTCATGAAGATCGAGTAGCCGCGGAAGATCGACGAGGTGCTGTGGCACTCGACCACCTCGCGGTTCTCGAAGTCGATCTTGGTGTAGATGCCGAGGCTGCCTACGATCCGGGTGATCGGATCCCACGCCATCTCGACAAGCTGGCCGGGCTCGCGCTTCGCGTGGGACGGCTCGGGGATGATCGTTGTCATCGAACTTTGCTCCCTATCTTCTGCTGAGATGTCGCGTCGCGCCTCACCAGGTCCGGTGTGCGCCCGTGGTGAGTGTGTCGCCCTTGTGCCGCCACTTCGGTTCTTTGTCGAGGGTGCGGTTGGTGACGCCGCGCAGGGTGCGCATCAGCGAGCCATACACCCCGACCGCAGTACTTGACACCTTGCCGCCGGGCGGCTCGTCCATGAACGGCATGAATTTGTCCGGGAACCCGGGCATGGTGCATCCGATGCAGATTCCGCCGACGTTAGGGCACCCACCGATGCCGTTGATCCAGCCGCGTTTCGGTACATTGCACTTCACCACCGGGCCCCAGCAGCCAAGCTTCACAATGCATTTCGGTGATCCGTACTCGGTGGCGAAATCTCCCTGCTCGTAGTAGCCGGCCCGGTCGCAGCCTTCGTGAACGGTCGCCCCGAACAGCCACTGCGGTCGCAGGGCATCGTCGAGCGGGATCATCGGCGCCTGCCCGGTGGCCATGTAGAGCAGATAGGTCAGCGTCTCGGACAGATTGTCCGGCTGGATCGGGCAGCCGGGAACGCAGACGATTGGGATACCCGCCTTGCTCTTCCAGTCCCAGCCAAGATAGTCCGGTACGCCCATCGCGCCGGTCGGGTTGCCGGCCATCGCGTGGATGCCGCCGTAGGTGGCGCAGGTCCCCACCGCGACCACCGCCGTCGCCTTCGGAGTCAGTCGGTCGAGCCACTCACTGGTGGTCATCGGCTGCCCGGTTGCCGGGTTATTGCCGAACCCGCACCAATAACCCTCGTTCTTGATCGCCTCGTTGGGAATCGACCCTTCTACGACGAGTACAAAGGGTTCGAGCTCGCCGCGGTCGGCCTTGAAGAACCACTCGAGGAAGTCGTCCGCGCCTCCGTTGGGTCCGCATTCGAAGTCGATCAGCGGCCAGTGCACGGCGATCTTGGGTAGCCCGGGGAGCGCGCCGAGCGCGATCTCCTCGACGCTAGGTTGGGTGGCGGCAGTCAGCGCCACCGAATCGCCGTCACAACTGAGGCCCGCGTTGATCCATAGCACGTGGATCAATGTTTCTTCCGCTTTGACTGCTGCTTCCGTTGGCATACCGCAGCTTTCCGGGGCCCGGGCTAAGGTCCCTGACACCACGGGAGTCGACTGTCGGCCCGCTTACGCGGCGCTATGTCCTGGGTCTACTCTCGCCGAACTACCTTGTCAACGATCTGGTGGCAACCCGGAGACTTGGTACGAGCTTTCGGATTTCGCTGCCCTCAGCTCCGGCTGAGCGTAGTCTGCAGGCTGCTCAAATTCCTCCAGCTCACTCGCACCCGTTGTCTTGCAATCAGTTTGCATCTGGGCTGTATGGGGCGGTCGTCGTGCGGCTCGGTGCTCAGTCACCCGCTTTATGATCGGCCGATCGCGTTGTGCAGCAGGGCATGTGCGGCACGGAGACTCGACGTTGCGATCGAACAGGACTTGTCGCAGAGGCGGCGGGGCGTTCTATGTGGTTTGGGTTTCGTCCGCCCGGGTACGCCACGAGGTGACTTGTTCGCGCAGTGCGCGCGGCGGGTCACGAGGAGGAACTATGCAAGACACCACGCCTGGCGGCCAGCTGTCGGAGGAGCCGCAGTCCGAGCGGGGCGAGATGGGGTCGCGTGACGCCGGATCCGACCGGCCGAGTGGTGGGCCTACCGACCGGCCGGAAGGCGCAGTCCAAGGCGACGAAGCGGTCCCGTCGCACGGCGGCTCCGAGGAAGGCCAAGTCGGCGGCCCCGGAAACCTCACGCCTCAGGCGACCTCGCCAGCAACGCCGCCTTACGAGGGACGCCAGACCGAGTCCAAGTCGGCCGGTGAAAACGGTGCCGAAGGGGGCGTGAAACCGGTTGAGTCGCCGTCGTACAAAGCTCCTGCGCCGGGAAGTACTCCCGGCGGCGCGACGGCGTCACCCGGCGACGAGCAACCGGCGGGGAAACAACCCGAGACGGACCTCGGCGACGACCGGGTCGGCCCGGCCCACAGCGCCGGCACCAGCCGGGGCGAAAAGCGACTTTAGTCATCAGCTCGTTGAGCGAAGACCGCGGATCTTCTAGACGGTGGTGCCTGCCGTGAACCGTCGCAGCCAGCCGAACCAGGCGGCCATGCCGACACCGGTGCGGGCGCTGACTGGCAAAATCGCCGCCGTCTCGTTGACGTCGCGAACACGGGCGATGTACGAGTCGACGTCGATATCCAAGTACGGCACCAGATCTATCTTGTTGAGCAACACCACGTCGACAGCGCGGAACATTACCGGGTACTTCAGCGGTTTGTCGTCACCCTCGGTAACCGAATAAACCATCGCTTTGGCGTGTTCGCCGACGTCGAATTCGGCGGGGCACACCAGATTTCCGACGTTTTCGATGATGACCAGGTCTAGGCTGTCCAGATCCAATCCCTGTAGGGCGCGGTTGACCATCGGCGCGTCGAGATGACATTCGCCGCCGAATCCGTTGCCGGTATTGAGTAGGGATATCTGGGCACCCCGGCCACCGAGCTTGGCGGCGTCCAGGTCGGTGGCGATGTCACCCTCGATCACACCGACGGCGATCTCGCCGGCGAGTTCGTCGAGGGTGGCCTGTAATACCGTCGTCTTGCCGGAGCCAGGGGAACTCATCAGGTTGATCGCACGAACACAGTTGTCCTCAAATGCATTTCGGTTAAATCCGGCCCGGACATCGTTCTCG
>NZ_DASXEP010000046.1:0-6769 GCF_036490025.1 Mycobacterium sp.
TCGCGCTCGCCGAGCGCAACCTCGCGGCCTACCGCGAGGGCGAACAGCAAGGCCTGGGCGCGGTCGGAGTCAACGGCGTTCTGGTCGACGCAGCTCACGTCAAAATGGCCCAGGCCACCCTGGAGCGCGCGGCGCTGATCGCGAGGGGCGGCTAGACCAGCTCGGGCACCCGCAAGTGGGCGATGGCCAGTTCGAACTCGCCGACGTCGTGCTGGTCGGCCCCGAGGTCGCGAAGCCGGGCCGTCCGCAGCGACCGGGCCTGATCCTCATTGCGCTGCATCGCGTCGAGGCTGTCGAACGTCGACGATGACACCGCTCGCCACGAGGCACGGTCGATCATGAGGCTGGCGCTGCAGAAGCCGTCGAGTTCCTCGATCGCGGGCAACACCGACGTCCGGTAGAACTCGATGGCCCGGTCGAACTGATCGGGCCGCACCCGCAGCCAGGTGGCCCGCACGCAGGCGCCCGGCCCGGAACGGTGGTCGCGGTGCAACACCGCGATCTCCCATTGGTCGATCACCGGACTGCCCCCAAAGGCCTGCGCCGCTTGATCGCGCATCGGTCGGGCCTGCTCGGCGCTGGCGTGCATGGCTGCTTCGTTGTCCCACGCGGTGGTCGCGATGCAGCGGCCCGATTCGCGGTCGACCAACAACGACAGGCCGACGCAACCGTCGATCTCGCTCATTGCGGGCAACACCGCGTCGCGAACGTGCGCGATTCCGGCGTCGATGGATGCCGGCTGCGCCTGGATAGTGGTGGAGCGCGCATACATGAGTTAGCCCTTCTCGTCTTGGGGCGGCACCCCGGTGGCGCCACCGGTCCTTTCACCACCTTCCTCCGCTGGATTCGCCATGACAATGGGCAAATACGTAGGCTGGTCAGGTGAATACCGATGTGCTGGATATAGACACCGCGCGTCGCCGCATCGTCGATCTGACCGAGTCAGTGCGCGCGTTTTGCTTTCCGCGCGGCGACGGGCTCTGCAACGTTTTCGTCCCGCACGCGACGGCCGGGGTGGCGATCATCGAGACCGGCGCCGGTTCCGACGACGACCTGGTCGACACCCTGGAGCGGTTGTTGCCGCGTGACGACCGTTACCGGCACGCGCACGGATCGTTGGGTCACGGCGCCGACCATGTGCTGCCGGCGATCGTCGCGCCGTCCATCACCGTGCCGGTGCAGGCGGGGGAGTTGCTGCTGGGAACCTGGCAGAGCGTGGTCCTGGTCGACTTGAACCGGGACAACGCCCGCCGCTCGGTGCGAATGTCGTTTGTTCAGGGTTAAACCGCAGGCGGAGTTCGTCGCATGTTCGGCAGAACAGGGCCGGTACTGTGATGCGGTCGAAATAGGCGGCTGAATCGGCTCGAACCCAGTTATAAGAGAAAGCGGAAAAGTGCAGACACACGAGATCAGGAAGAGGTTCCTCGATCATTTCGTGAACGTGGGCCATACCGAGGTGCCGAGTGCCTCGGTGATTCTCGACGACCCCAACCTGCTGTTCGTCAACGCCGGCATGGTGCAGTTCGTGCCGTTCTTCCTCGGCCAGCGCACGCCGCCGTATCCGAAAGCCGCCAGCATCCAGAAATGCATCCGCACTCCCGACATCGACGAAGTCGGGATCACCACCCGGCACAACACTTTTTTCCAGATGGCCGGCAATTTCTCGTTCGGCGACTATTTCAAGCGCGAGGCCATCGAGTTGGCCTGGACATTGCTGACCAACGAAGTCGACGACGGCGGATATGGCCTTGATCCCGAAAAGATCTGGGCCACGGTCTATTTCGATGACGACGAAGCCGTACAGCTGTGGCAGGAGATCGCGGGTTTGCCGGTCGAGCGAATCCAGCGACGCGGCATGGCCGACAACTATTGGTCGATGGGCATTCCCGGACCGTGCGGCCCGTCGTCGGAGATCTACTACGACCGCGGACCCGACTTCGGTGCCGACGGTGGCCCGGAAGCCAACGAGGACCGCTACATCGAGATCTGGAATCTCGTGTTCATGCAGAACGAACGCGGCGAGGGCACCAGCAAGGACGACTTCGAGATCCTAGGCCCGTTGCCGCGCAAGAACATCGACACCGGCATGGGCGTCGAGCGCGTCGCATTCCTGCTGCAGGGCGTGCACAACGTCTACGAAACCGACCTGCTGCGCCCGGTTATCGACTTGGTCGCCACCCGCGGCCCTCGTCCTTACGACGTCGGTAACCACGCAGACGACGTGCGTTACCGCATCATCGCTGACCACAGCCGCACCGCGGCCATCCTGATCGGCGACGGTGTCAGCCCCGGCAACGACGGGCGCGGCTATGTGCTGCGCCGGCTGCTTCGGCGGGTGATCCGATCGGCCAAGCTGCTCGACATCGACGGCCCGATCGTCGGCGAGCTGATGGCGACCGTCCGCGACGCGATGGGCCCGTCGTATCCCGAGCTGGTCGTCGACTTCGACCGGATCAACCGCATCGCGGTCGCCGAGGAGACCGCGTTCAACCGGACGCTGCAATCGGGTTCAAGGCTTTTCGAGGAGGTGGCCGGCGCCACCAAGGCATCCGGCGCGACCGTGCTGTCCGGCTCGGATGCCTTCACGCTGCACGACACCTTCGGATTCCCGATCGAGCTCACCCTCGAGATGGCCGCCGAAGCCGACCTGCAGGTCGACGAACTGGGGTTCCGCGAACTGATGGCCGAGCAGCGCCGCCGCGCGAAAGCCGACGCCGCAGCGCGCAAGCACGCGCACGCCGACCTGTCGGCCTACCGCGAGCTGGTCGACGCCGGGCCAACCGAATTCACCGGATTCGACGAATTGACTTCTGAGGCAAGAATTCTGGGCATCTTCGTGGACGGCAAGCGGGTGCCGGTGGTCGCCCACGGCACGGATGGGGCGGACCGGGTCGAGCTGGTGCTGGACCGCACCCCGCTGTACGCCGAGTCGGGTGGGCAGGTCGCCGATGCGGGCACCATCAGCGGCACCGGTTCCGGCCAGAGCGCCAGGGCCGCCGTCACCGACGTGCAGAAGATCGCCAAAACCCTTTGGGTGCACCGCGTCAACGTGGAATCCGGGGAGTTCGTCGAGGGTGACACCGTCGTCGCGGCGGTGGAACCCGGCTGGCGCAAGGGTGCCACCCAAGGGCACTCGGGCACCCATATGGTGCATGCTGCGCTGCGACAAGTGCTGGGGCCCAATGCCGTTCAGGCAGGCTCGCTGAACCGGCCGGGCTACCTGCGATTCGATTTCAACTGGCAGGGCCCGGTGAGCGAGGAGCAGCGCACCGAGATCGAAGAGGTGACCAACCAGGCGGTGCAGGCCGACTACGAGGTGAACACCTTCGTCGAGCAGTTCGAGAAGGCCAAGGCGATGGGCGCGTTGGCGCTGTTCGGCGAGAGCTACCCCGAGCAGGTCCGGGTCGTGGAGATCGGCGGTCCGTTCTCGCTGGAGCTGTGCGGTGGCACGCACGTGCACAACTCGGCGCAGATCGGGCCGGTGACCATTCTCGGCGAGTCGTCGGTGGGCTCCGGGGTGCGACGCGTCGAGGCGTACGTCGGCCTGGAGTCGTTCAAGCATCTGGCCAAGGAGCGCGCGCTGATGGCCGGGCTGGCGTCGTCGCTGAAGGTGCCGTCTGACGAGGTGCCCGCCCGGGTGGCGAACCTGGTAGAGCGGTTGAAGGCGGCGGAGAAGGAGATCGAACGCAACCGGCTGGCCAGCGCGCGGGCGGCCGCGGCAAATGCCGCCGCGGGAGCGCAGCGCATCGGTAACGTCCGGTTGGTGGCGCAGCGGATGTCGGCCGGCATGACAGCGGGCGATCTGCGCTCGCTGGTCGGCGACATCCGCGGGAAACTCGGCCACGACCCGGCGGTGATCGCGCTGATTGCCGAAGGTGAAGGCCACAGCGTGCCGTACGCCGTCGCCGCCAACCCCGCGGCCCAGGATCTGGGTCTGAAGGCCAACGACTTGGTCAAGCAGCTCGCCGCAGCGGTCGACGGCCGTGGCGGCGGGAAGCCGGATCTGGCGCAGGGGTCGGGGAAGGATTCGTCGGGCATCGACGCCGCGCTCGACGCGGTACGAGCCGAGATAGCAAGGGTCAGCTGAGTGGACTCCGCGCATCGCCTGCCGGACCGGCCCGGCGGCGACGACCCCGGGCCCGGGCGGCGGCTCGGCATCGATGTGGGCAGTGTGCGCATCGGCGTTGCCTGCAGCGATCCGGACGGCATCCTGGCCACTCCGGTGGAGACGGTCCGCCGTGACCGTTCCGCCAAGCATCTGCGACGGCTGGTCGAGCTGGTCGCCGAGCTGCAGGCGGTCGAGGTTGTCGTGGGGTTGCCGCGAACCCTGGCCGACCGCACCGGCCCGTCGGCCCGTGACGCGATCGATCTGGCCGAATTGCTGGCCGGCCGGATCGCGCCGATTCCGGTGCGACTGGCCGACGAGCGCCTGACGACCGTGAGCGCCCAGCGATCGTTGCGCCAGGCCGGGGTCCGGGCCAAAGGCCAGCGTAGGGTCATCGACCAGGCGGCGGCGGCGGCGATCCTGCAGGGTTGGCTCGACGAACGCCGAGCGATGCTGCCCGGGGAGGTCAACGGTGTCTGACAGCCGTGGCGATCGCCAGCGCGGCGTAGCCGGGCGCAGCGGGTCGCGACCAGGGCCGCGTGGCGATCGCCAGCGCGGCGTAGCCGGGCGCAGCGGGTCGCGACCAGGGCCGGTGGCCGTCGGGCCGCCGCGAACGCATTCGCGCGCCGCACGCCTCCGTGCCCGGCGGGAGCGTCGTCGACGCCGGATGGCCCGCGGATTCCTAGTGGGCCTGCTCATCACCGTGGTCGTGGCGGCAGTATTCGCCGGCTCGAAAATGTGGCACAGCTTCGGCCCGCAGAACGACTTCGCCGGTGACGGCAAACAGGACCTGGTGATTCAGGTGCACTCTGGGGACTCCACCACGGCGATCGGCGAGACGCTGCACAAAAAAGACGTCGTCCGGACCGTCAACGCGTTCCTCGATGCCGCGCAAGGCAACGACGCGATTTCGGCGATCCAGCCCGGCTATTACCGGTTGCGCACCGAGATTCCGGCGGCGTCGGCGGTGAAACGGCTTGCCGATCCCGAGAACCGGGTCGGCAAGGTGGTGATCCCTGAAGGCCAGCAGCTCGACGACACCACCGACGTCAAGACCAACGACACCACCCCCGGCATCTTCACCATGATCTCGAACGCCAGCTGTGTCGACTTGGACGGAGACAAGCACTGCGTCGCCGCGGCCGACCTACGCAGCGCGGCCAAGAAGACCCCGCTGGCTTCGCTCTCGGTGCCGGCCTGGGCGGTCGGCCCGGCGACGGCGATGAGCGAGGATCACCGCCGGCTCGAGGGGTTGGTCGCGCCCGGAACATTCAATGTCAACCCCTCGGCCGACCCGCAGACGATTCTGGAATCGCTGATCAGCGCGAGCACACAGCAATACGTGAAGTCGGGTCTGCTGGACACCGCGACCGCGATGAACATGTCGCCGTACAACGTTTTGGTGGTCGCCTCGCTTGTGCAGCGGGAGGCCAAGCCGCAGGACTTCCCGAAGGTGGCGCGGGTCATCTACAACCGGCTCGCCGAGCACCGCACGCTGGAATTTGACTCGACGGTGAACTATCCGCTGGATCGCCGCGAAGTTGCCACCACCGACAGCGACCGCGCACAAACCACGCCGTGGAACACCTACGTCGCCGAGGGACTACCCGCGACACCGATCTGCTCACCGGGCACCGACGCGCTCAAGGCGGCCGAGCATCCCGAGGACGGCGACTGGCTGTATTTCGTCACCATCGACGCGCGCGGCACGACGTTGTTCACCCGCGACTATCAAGAGCATCTGGCGAACATCGAGTTGGCCAAACGCAACGGTGTCCTCGACTCCGCGCGCTAGACGAGCGGCGGTGCTCGGTTCGCCGATCGCGCATTCACGCTCTCCGCAACTGCACCTGGCCGCCTACCGGGCGCTGGGCCTGGACGGGTGGAGCTACGAGCGAATCGAGTGCGGCGCCGAGGAACTACCCGGCCTAGTCGGCGCGTTCGGGCCGGAATGGGTCGGGGTGTCGGTGACGATGCCCGGCAAATTCGCCGCGCTGCGATTCGCCGACGCGCGCACCGACCGGGCCGAACTGGTCGGTTCGGCCAACACGTTGCTGCGAACGCCGAGTGGCTGGCGGGCCGACAACACCGACGTCGACGGGGTGGCTGGTGCCTTGGGCACGGCAGCGGGCGCCGCGGTGGTCGCGGGATCGGGTGGCACCGCGCCGGCGGCGATTGTGGCCCTCGCCGAATTGGGCGTCACCGACATCACCGTCGCGGCGCGCAACCCGGACAAGGCCGCCGGGTTGGTCGATCTTGCTCGTCGAGTCGGTGCCGCGGCGCGGTTCTGCGATCTCAACGGCGGCGCGGTGGCGGACGCGGTTTCTGCCGCCGGGGTGCTGGTCAGCACCCTGCCCGCCGACGTCGCGGCGCGTTACGCGGAGTCCCTCGCCGGCGCGCCGGTGCTGCTGGACGCGATCTATGACCCGTGGCCGACGCCGCTGGCCGTCGCGGTTGCCGCCGCGGGTGGCCGGGTGATCAGCGGGCTGCAGATGCTGCTACACCAGGCGTTCGCCCAAGTCGAACAATTCACAGGGCTACCCGCGCCCCGAGCGGCGATGGCGGCCGCTTTGGATTAGCGTGCCGCGCATGGTCATTGGGGCGGCGCTGCTCTGGATGGCGGTGCTGAGCATCTACGACGTCACGCAGCGGCGGTTGCCGAAC
>NZ_DASXEP010000068.1:0-3686 GCF_036490025.1 Mycobacterium sp.
AGGGGTACCTCGGGATCTTCCCCGCAGAAGCGGCGTCGACGGCTGCGGCAGACCCCGCCGCTGTTATTGACATCACTCCGATCCTCACCAGCGAGGTTGAATCGCTGAACGGCCTGTTCGCCTCGGATGTTGCCGCCGCCGGGATTCCCTCCACCGACATCATCCCGGGCATGGGCACGCTCCCGTTCGACACCATCTTGACTGCGAACACCAATGCTGCGTTCGACTCCCTCGTATTCGGGGCGGCAGGCCCCAGCCTCGACCCGGGTTCGTACGACGTGTTCAATGGCGCCGTGACTGAGCTCCTCAACGCATCCAACGTTGGGCTGTTCGCACGGTTGAATGGTGGTGACCTCCTTCCCGTTGCCGACTTGTTCGGGCCTACCGATTTCCTGGGAGACGGCGTCACCCAAGCGATTGGCGAATATCTCACGCTCAGCTTTAACGACCTGCTCGGGTTCTTCATCCCGGCAATGTAAGTTCCACGCTCCACGACGGACCCCCGGAGGATCACTCTGGGGGTTTCGTTTTGGCCGGGTCGCCCCGCACAGCGGGCCGGCCGAGACCGCGATTGTGCTGCAGCGCCCGTCCCTGGATACCCTGGTAGCGCCTAAGCCCGGCTTCACCAGGAGATTCCCATCAGCAGTTTCGCCGACCAGACCTTCACGGCGCCGGCGCAGATTCGGAACTTCTGCATCATCGCCCACATCGACCACGGCAAGTCCACCCTGGCCGACCGGATGTTGCAGCTCACCGGTGTCGTCGACGAGCGGTCGATGCGCGCGCAGTACCTCGACCGAATGGACATCGAGCGCGAGCGCGGCATCACCATCAAGGCGCAGAACGTGCGGCTGCCGTGGCAGGTCGACGGCACCGACTACGTCTTGCATCTCATCGATACCCCCGGCCACGTCGACTTCACCTACGAGGTGTCGCGTGCTCTGGAAGCCTGCGAGGGCGCGGTGCTGCTAGTCGACGCCGCGCAGGGCATCGAGGCGCAGACGCTGGCCAACCTGTATCTGGCGCTCGACCGCGACCTGCACATCATCCCGGTGCTCAACAAGATCGACCTGCCCGCCGCCGACCCCGACCGCTATGCCGGCGAGATCGCCCACATCATCGGCTGTAAACCCGACGACGTCCTTCGGGTGTCCGGTAAAACCGGCGAGGGCGTGACCGAATTGCTCGATCACGTCGTGCGCGAGGTCCCGCCGCCGACCGGCGACGCCGACGCACCAACGCGCGCAATGATTTTCGACTCCGTTTACGACATCTACCGCGGCGTGGTCACCTACGTACGTGTGGTGGACGGCAAAATCACCCCGCGCCAGAAGGTCACGATGATGTCCACTGGCTCCACCCACGAGCTACTGGAAGTGGGCATCGTTTCCCCCGAGCCGAAGCCGTCCGACGGTCTCGGCGTCGGCGAGGTCGGCTACCTCATCACTGGTGTGAAAGACGTCCGCCAATCCAAGGTCGGCGACACCGTCACCACCGCGCGGCACGGCGCCACCGACCCGCTGACCGGCTATCGCGAACCCAGGCCGATGGTGTACTCGGGCTTGTATCCCGTCGACGGGTCCGACTATCCCGACCTGCGTGACGCGTTGGAGCGGCTGCAGCTCAACGACGCCGCGCTCACCTACGAACCCGAGACCTCGGTGGCGCTGGGCTTCGGCTTCCGCTGCGGGTTCCTCGGGCTGCTGCACATGGAGATCACCCGCGAGCGCCTGGAACGCGAGTTCGACCTCGACCTGATCTCGACGTCGCCGAACGTCGTCTACCGGGTGGAGAAGGAGGACAACTCCGAACTCGTCGTCACCAACCCGTCGGACTGGCCCGAGGGCAAGGTCCGCGCCGTGTACGAGCCCGTCGTCAAGACCACCATCATCACGCCGAGCGAATTCATCGGCACGATCATGGAGCTGTGCCAGTCCCGGCGCGGCGAACTGGGCGGCATGGACTACCTGTCGCCCGAACGGGTGGAGCTGCGTTACACCATGCCGTTGGGGGAGATCATCTTCGACTTCTTCGACTCGCTGAAATCGCGCACCCGCGGCTACGCCAGCCTTGATTACGAAGAAGCCGGCGAGCAGGAAGCCGCACTGGTCAAGGTCGACATCCTGCTACAGGGTGAGGCCGTCGACGCGTTCAGCGCCATCGTGCACAAGGACGCCGCCGCGGCCTACGGCAACAAGATGACCACCCGACTCAAAGAGCTCATCCCGCGTCAGCAGTTCGAGGTCCCGATCCAGGCCGCGATCGGGTCCAAAATCATTGCGCGGGAGAACATTCGAGCGATCCGCAAGGACGTGCTGTCCAAGTGCTACGGCGGTGACATCACCCGTAAACGCAAACTGCTGGAGAAGCAGAAGGAAGGCAAGAAGCGGATGAAGACCATCGGCCGGGTCGACGTGCCGCAGGAGGCGTTCGTCGCCGCGCTGTCCACCGACGCCGCGGGGGACAAAGGCAACAAGAAGTAGCCATGCGGACAGTCGGGCGGGCGACGGTAGGCACGGTGATCGCCGTGCTCGCGGTGGGCTGTGGCCCGGTTGTCGGCGGGACGGCCCGGCCGGCGCCAAACCTGAAGCGGCGGCCGCTTTCCGGTCACATCGTCAAGCAGGTGTTGCTCGACGACGTCGTGCTGTCGCGGATGCTCGGCCAGCCTTTCGTCAGCCGTCAGCCCGCGCAGTTCGGTGGCGCCGACAAACTCGACCAGCGCGACGCGCCGGCGTCGTCGGCCGATTGCCTGGGCGTAACGGCGATGCTGCAGAAGAGCGTGTACGACTCCGCCGACGTCCAGACCGTGGCGTCGGAGTCGTGGTGGAACAATGGCGACCCGGCCCAGGTGATCAGCGTGATGGAGGGCGTGGTCGCGCTGCCCTCGGCCGAGCAAGCCCAGACGCTGTTCGCGAAATTTCCTCCGCAGTGGCAGCAGTGCAGGGGTGCGACGACGATCGATCAGACCGGCCCGATTAGTACGACGACCGTCATCGACGACATTCACGTCACCGATTCCGTTGTCGCAGCGACGAATACCGCGACCGCGACATTGCCCAACATGCCGGCCTTGCAGCCCACGCCGCAAGCGCGTGCCATCGGTGTCCGGTTGAATTGCCTGGTCGAGGTCGAGGTGGTCTTTTTCGGCGATCGGCAGCCGTCGGATCCGGGCTCGGGCAATCCGGACACCAGCGCCATCGACATCGCCCGCGCGATGATGGAGAAGGTCAGCGAGCTCAGCTAGGGTGAGCGCGGTGAACGGAATCCTCAGTTGGTGGGACGGCGTCGAGTTGTGGCTGTCTGGGCTGGGGTTCGTCTTTCAGACCATCGTGGTGATGCCGGTCGTGCTGGTGTTGGCCTACGGCATCGCGGCGGCACTGGACGCGATGCTGGGACGCGGTACCCAGCTGCTGCGGCGTGTTCGTCACGGCGATGACGAGTCCGGATGAACCGAAAGATGGGGATGCCGCGATCACAGGTCACGTTGGTGCTGGTCGCCCTCGTGGTGCTGGTGATCGTCGCCTGGTTGCTGACCCGCTGACCTGCATCAGCCTCGGCTGCGGCGCCGGCGGATTCTGTTAGGCTTTCCGCCATGCACGCAGCGTCCGGCAACACCGAGTGCCATGTCTTGGCACTCATTGCCGTGGGCGATTGCGCCGTTGCTGACGTGCATTGTTGTCGCTGAC
>NZ_DASXEP010000069.1:0-54163 GCF_036490025.1 Mycobacterium sp.
CCAGCGCCAGCCGCACGCTCTCGGCCACGTCGGTGCCGGCCCGATCCTGCGCCTCTTCGGTCGATGCCCCCAGATGCGGCGTCACCACCACTTGCGGCAACTCGAAAAGCGGGCTGTCGGTGCATGGTTCACTCGAGTACACGTCCAGACCGGCGGCGCGCACATGGCCGCTGATGACCGCTTCGGCCAACGCCGCCTCGTCCACCAGGCCGCCGCGGGCGGCGTTGACGATGATGACGCCCGGCTTGGTCTTGGCCAACGCGTCCTTGTCGATCAGACCGGCAGTCTCGGATGTCTTCGGCAGGTGCACCGAGATGAAGTCGGCCCGGGCCAGCAGTTCCTCCAGGGGCAGCAGTTCGATGCCCAGCTGCGCGGCGCGGGCCGGCGAGACATACGGGTCATAGGCGATGACGTGGGTGCCGAAGGCCTCGATCCGGGCAGCGACCAACTGGCCGATGCGGCCGAGCCCCACGATGCCGACTGTCTTGCCGAAGATTTCGGTGCCCGAGAACTTCGACCGCTTCCAGGTGTGTTCACGCAACGTGGCGTCGGCCGCCGGGATCTGCCGCGACGCGGACAGCAGCAGGGCCAGCGCGTGCTCGGCGGCGCTGTGGATGTTCGACGTCGGGGCGTTGACCACCAGCACACCTCGTTCGGTGGCGGTTTGGACGTCGACGTTGTCCAGGCCGACGCCGGCACGGGCGACGATCTTCAGTTTCGGCGCCGCGTCCAGCACCTCGGCGTCGACGGTGGTGGCCGAGCGGACCAGGAGCGCGTCGGCTTCGGGCACTGCGGCCAGCAGCTTCTCCCGGTCTGGGCCGTCCACCCAGCGCACCTCAACCTGGTCACCCAGGGCTTCGACAGTCGATTCGGCAAGTTTGTCAGCGATAAGAACGACAGGCAGGCTCACGCGGGCAAGCCTAAGCGGTGATCGCAAGCGCGGCGAAGCCGGGCGTAGCGGGTCACGGCCATGAGCCGTGGTCGCTGTTGTGCCGGTTTGCGGAGCCTACGAGTGTCGGTACCCGGGTGAATCCTGTCGACAAGCGCGACGACAGGAGAAATACCCATGTGCTGGAAATGCGATCACCCGGACTCCACCATGCAGGAGTGGCTGGATCTCATCTACGAGAAGGTGCAAGAGAACGGCTGGGTCGTGCAATTCGTGGAAAGCGACCGGACGCCGTTCGCCTACACGATCGGTTTGCACGAGCGCGGACTGCCGGAGCTGCTGGTGACGGGCATGCCACCGGAGCGGGCAAACCTGGTGCTCAACACCGTCGCCGAGTATCTCGTCGACGGTGGAAGGCCGGTACCCGGGGAGCGGATGCTGATCGGTGGTGAGCTACTGCTCGATTTCGTCCAGGTGCAACACGCGGATGCGCACCTGAAGTTCGCCTTTTCTTTCTACGGCCCTGACCTGCGCGCCCTACAGCTGGTCTGGCCCGACGAGCGGGGCATCGGCCGTGGTGCAGCGAATTCAGCAACGGCGGGGTGCGACAGCCGGTGCTCGGCGTGTGGGTCGAGCCACCCGACTAATTCGGCGAGGCGCGAAATCGGCGTTAGCGCGACGACACGCCGAAAGTTGCCGCGCTAACGCCGATCTGGACGAAGTAAGGGCTAGGCGGTCTCGGTGATCGGCCGGTCTACCCAGCTCATCAGGTCGCGCAGCTTCTTGCCGGTGACTTCGATGGGGTGTTCGGCGTTCTCCTTGCGCAGACCCTCGAGTTCCTTGTTGCCGCCCTCGACGTTGGCGACGAGTTTCTTGGTAAAGGTGCCGTCCTGGATGTCGCGCAGGATGGCGCGCATGCGCTCTTTGGTCTCGGCGTCGATCACCCGCGGACCCGACAGGTAGCCGCCGAACTCCGCGGTGTCAGAGACCGAGTAGTTCATCCGCGCGATACCGCCCTCGTACATCAGATCGACGATCAGCTTGAGCTCGTGCAGCACCTCGAAGTAGGCCATCTCCGGCGGGTAGCCCGCCTCGACCATCACGTCAAAGCCGGTCTTGACCAATTCCTCTGTGCCACCGCATAACACGGCCTGCTCGCCGAAGAGATCCGTTTCGGTCTCGTCCTTGAAGGTGGTCTTGATGACGCCCGCGCGGGTGCCGCCGATGGCCTTGGCGTAGGACAACGCCAGCGCCTCGCCATTGCCGGCGGGGTCCTGGTCGACAGCGATCAGAGCCGGGACGCCCTTGCCGTCGACGAACTGGCGGCGCACCAAGTGCCCCGGGCCTTTCGGCGCCACCATCGCGATGGTGACATTGCCCGGCGGCTTGATCAGGTCGAAGTGAATGTTGAGCCCGTGCCCGAAGAACAACGCATCCCCATCCTCGAGGTTGGGTTCGATGTCGTTCTTGAAGATGTCGGCCTGCGCAGTGTCGGGTGCCAGCAGCATGATGACGTCGGCCCACTTGGCGACCTCGGCCGGGGTGTCGACGGTCAGGCCCTGGTCCTCGACTTTGGCCCGCGACTTCGAGCCTTCCTTCAGGCCAACCCGAACCTGAACGCCGGAGTCGCGCAGGCTCAATGAGTGCGCGTGGCCCTGGCTTCCGTATCCGATCACGCCAACCTTGCGACCCTGAATGATCGACAGGTCGGCATCATCGTCGTAGAACATCTCCAAAGCCACCTGAATGTCTCCTTCTTTTTTTCTAGCCGTCTGGGGTTTCTGATTTGAGATTCGAACTGGATTAATTATTTGGCAGTGCCGATACCGCGTGGTCCTCGGGACAGCGAAACGACTCCCGATTGCACGATTTCGCGGATGCCGAACGGCTCGAGCACCTTCAGCAACGCCTCGAGCTTGCCGCGATCACCGGTGGCCTCGATGGTCAATGATTCCGGCGACACGTCAATCACTTTGCCGCGGAACAGGTTCACTGCTTCGATCACCTGGCTGCGGGTTCCGGCGTCCGCGCGCACCTTGATCAGCGCCAATTCACGAGACACCGAGTTGTCGCCGTCCTGCTCGATGATCTTGATGACGTTGATGAGTTTGTTGAGCTGCTTGGTGATCTGCTCGAGCGGGGTGCTCTCGGCGGACACCACGATGGTCATCCGCGACATGTCCTTCTGCTCGGTGGCCCCGACAGCCAGCGACTCGATGTTGAACCCGCGCCGCGAGAACAGTGCCGCCACGCGGGCCAGCACACCGGGTTTGTCTTCGACCAGCACCGACAAGGTGTGCGTGGTCGACGATGATCCGGTCATATGCGCCGCTCCTCCTCATCGCTACGCTGCTCTGCATCGTCGTCGGCGCGCATCAGGCGTGCCCTTCGGTCTCGTCGTCGAACAGCGGACGGATGCCACGGGCAGCCTGGATCTCGTCGTTGGAGGTCCCGGCAGCCACCATCGGCCACACCTGCGCGTCGGCGCCGACGACGAAGTCGATCACCACCGGTCGGTCGTTGATCTCTCGCGCCTGGTTGATCACGTCGACGACGTCTTCCTCACGCTCGCAACGTAACCCGACACAACCCAGCGCCTCGGCCAGCTTGACGAAGTCCGGGATCCGGTGCGAGTGGGTGGCCAGGTCGGTCTGCGAGTACCGCTCCCCGTAGAACAGGCTCTGCCACTGTCGCACCATGCCCAGGTTGCCGTTGTTGATCACTGCGACCTTGATCGGCGCGCCTTCGATCGCACAGGTGGCCAGCTCCTGGTTGGTCATCTGGAAGCAGCCGTCACCGTCGATCGCCCAAACCTCGGCCTCCGGACGGGCCAGCTTGGCGCCCATGGCCGCCGGCACGGCGAAGCCCATGGTGCCCAGACCGCCGGAATTGAGCCAGGTGCGCGGCTTCTCATAGGAGATGAACTGCGCGGCCCACATCTGATGCTGGCCGACACCCGCGACGTAAACCGCGTCGGGGCCGGCGATCTCACCCAGCTTCTCGATGACGTACTCGGGGCTCAAGCTGCCGTCGCTTTGCGGCCCGTAGCTCAACGGGTAGGTGTCCTTCACCCCGTCGAGGTAGGTCCACCAGTCGGCGATATCAGTGGTTTCCGCGGTGCCAGCATCCCTGCGGTGACGCAGCGCCGCGATCAGCTCGGTGATGACGGCTTTGACGTCGCCGACGATCGGCACGTCGGCGTGCCGGTTCTTGCCGATCTCGGCGGGGTCGATGTCGGCGTGGATGACCTTGGCCTCGGGCGCGAACGAGTCGAGCTTACCGGTGACGCGGTCATCGAAGCGGGTGCCCAGCGCGATCAGCAGGTCGCTGCGCTGCAGCCCCGCCACCGCGGCCACCGTGCCGTGCATACCCGGCATGCCCAGATGCTGGCGGTGGCTGTCCGGGAACGCGCCGCGGGCCATCAGCGTGGTCACCACCGGGATGCCGGTCAGCTCGGCAAGCTCGCGCAGCCGCTCGGTGGCCTCGCCGCGGATGACGCCGCCGCCGACGTAGAGCACGGGTTTGTGCGCCGCGGCGATCAGCTTGGCGGCTTCATGGATCTGACGGTTATGCGGCTTAGTGTTCGGCTTGTAGCCAGGCAGATCCATGCGTGGTGGCCAACTGAACGTGCACTGGGCTTGCAGCACGTCTTTGGGGATGTCGACGAGTACTGCGCCCGGCCGACCGCTGGATGCGATGTGGAATGCCTCGGCCATCACCCGCGGGATCTCGTCGCCGTCGCGCACCAGGAAGTTGTGCTTGGTGATCGGCATGGTGATGCCGGAGATATCGGCCTCCTGGAACGCGTCCGTCCCGATCAGTGCGCGTCCGACCTGCCCGGTGACAGCGACCACGGGGACCGAATCCATCTGGGCGTCGGCCAACGGCGTCACCAGGTTGGTGGCGCCGGGACCCGAGGTGGCCATGCAGACGCCGACCTTCCCGGTGGCGTGTGCGTAGCCGCTGGCCGCGTGACCGGCGCCCTGCTCGTGGCGAACCAGGACATGCCGCAGCTTCTTCGAGTCGAACAGCGGGTCGTACACAGGGAGCACGGCACCACCGGGGATCCCGAAGATGACCTCGACGTCGAGCTCCTCCAGCGACCTGATTACCGACTGCGCACCGGTGAGTTGCTCAGGTGCAACATGTTTCGGCCGGACAGTCGGCGGCTTAGCGGCGGGCTTGGCCGCATCGGACGCGATACGTGCCACATCCTGCGACGCAGGCTTCGAAGCCGGTGCCTGCGGCTCGGAGTGCGGCCTGGTGGGTGCGCTCACTGTGTCCTCTGTCCCTCTTGTCACTGCTTGGTTCTGCGCTTGTTCTGGAGAGTTGGTGGGCAACAAAAAACCCCCGTCAGCTCAGCAGCTGCACGAGGGTTGCGCGTTGGTCTGGCTTGATCAGTCAGGCACCAACGCGCAGGCGGATTACTACGAGCTCTCCAAAAGTGTTCATCGCCCAACGACGGTAGCCTCCGTACTGGTCAAAGGTCAAATCCCGGTGGCGGCCGGACTCTCGGGTGCGACCCGGGTCGGGCGTCGATGCCATGATGCATGCATGGCCACCGATTCAGCGGAGGAAGCCGCAGCCGCCCCGCCGGTGGTGATCAAAATTTCGCCGATGGCGCACTTCGCGGTGGGTTTCTTCGCCCTTGGGCTGCTCGTGCCGGTGCTGACCTGGCCGCCGACGGCTCCACTGCTGATCATCCCGGTGCTGTTGTCGGCGTTGGTTATTCGGCTTCGCACGCAGGCCGACGACAACGGGGTCACGACGCGCACACTGCTCGGCAGTCAGTCGGTGCGCTGGGATGAAATCGACGGGCTGAGGTTCCGCCGGGGCTCCTGGGCGCGCGCGCAGCTGAAAAGCGGTCGCGACCTGCGGTTACCTGCGGTCACCTTTGCAACGCTGCCGCTACTGACCGCGGCCAGCGCGGGCCGAGTGCCCAACCCGTACGCGGATTAGCTCACCGGGTTGGCGCCGTTGAGCAGCACCCACAGCCCAACACCGGCGCCGATGCCGACCACCAAAGCGGCAAATGAGCCGATGAATGGTCGCCGGGCCCAGCCCCGACCTGCGTCGAAGCCATAGCGGCCGGGCCCGACCAGGATGACGGCGGCGGCCATCACGACCAGCGTGATTTCGTATTCGTGACCATTCGGCAGGAAGTACGGGAACGACTTGGGACCGTGCTGGGCGGACATCCCGGCCAGCAGGCTGTTGGTCAGGTAAGCCAGCGCGCCCGCCGCGGCCAGCGGGGTGAACAGCCCAAGCACCAGTAGCACTCCGGCGGCGATCTCGCCGCCCGCGGCGCAGTAGGTGAGGATGTCGGCGTGCTGGTAGCCGATGTCGGACAGCGCATCCTTGAAGCCCGTCAGACCCCGTCCGCCCCACCAGCCGAACAGCTTTTGCAGGCCATGCGCGACGAACACGGCACCAAGTCCCACTCGCAAAATCAACAAACCCATGTGCTGAGTGCCGCGACGGCCGGCGGCTCGGATGCGCTCGTCGTCGAAGTGCTCGTGCCCGTCTACCCCGTCAGGCGTGAATATCGAGTGCCTGCCGGTGGGTTGGGGTTGATACGGCAGCGGCTCCTGCCCACCGATCAGCCCGAACCCGGTGCTAGACGAGCGGACGCTGCCGGAGTCAGCGGAGTCGTAGTGCGGGATGAGGGTCGTCTCGAAATCGCCTGCATACGTGTCTGACGGCAGGTCGTCTTCGGGGTCGACCAAACTTGCCGAAGCCGGTCGCGCCGGAGTTGGCACCGCGGATGAGTCCGGTCGCTGCCAATTTGCGTCATGCGGTTGACTGCTCACGCGACTCAGGGTAAGGGCAAATTCCTGCGAATCGGGGATTTGAGCGGCGCTTTCGCTGTTCCGATTTGCGCGTCGTCGCGGGTGGGATGTTGTTTGCGGGGCCGTCGCGGGCGGCCGAGCCGACATATCCGTAATCTGGCAGCTATGCGGTTGTGGAGGTCGGAGCGGCGCGGTCTGGCCGTGCTCTGCTCGACGATGCTCGTTTTGGCTGGTTGCGCCCAGTTCAACAACGTTCAGTCGCAACCGTTCACCACCAACCCCGAACGGCACGCCCCGCCGAGTTCCACGCCGCCGCCGCCACCGCCGCTGCCCGACAAACCATTCCCGAAGGAATGCCCCGCGCCGGGGGTGATGCAGGGCTGCCTGGAGAGCACCAGCGGGCTGCTCATGCAACCCGACAGCAAGTCGGCACTGGTCGCCGAGCGGACGACCGGCGCGGTCAAAGAGGTGTCGGTGAGCGCGGAGCCCAAGGTGAAGACGGTCATCCCGGTCGACCCGGCCGGCGACGGCGGACTGATGGACATCGTGCTCTCGCCGACCTACAAACAGGACCGGCTGATGTACGCCTACATCAGCACCCCGACCGACAATCGGGTCATCCGAGTCGCCGACGACGACATCCCCAAAGACATCTTGACTGGAATTCCCAAGGGCGGCAACGGAAACACCGGCGCGCTGCTCTTCACCAGTCCCACCACGCTGGTCGTGCTGACCGGCGACGCGGGCAACCCGGCGATGGCCAGCGACCCGGCATCGCTTGCCGGAAAGGTGCTCCGGCTCGAGCAGCCCACCACGCTTCACCCGGCACCGCCGACCACCGCGCTCAGCGGCCTCGGTGCCGGCGGCGGCCTGTGCACCGACCCCGTCGACGGCTCGCTCTACGTCACCGACCGCACTCCCACCGCCGATCGGCTGCAGCGAATCACCAAGGACTCCAAGGTTTCCACGGTGTGGACGTGGCCGGATCGACCAGGTGTGGCCGGCTGCGCGGCGCTGGACGGCACCGTTCTGGTCAACCTGGTCAACACCAAGCAGACGGTGGCCGTCCACCTTGCGCAGGGCACCGGTGCGGTCACCGGTCCACCCGACGTCGTTCGCCAGGACACCCACGGGCATGCCTGGGCCCTGCGGATGTCGCCGGACGGCAACGTGTGGGGCGCGACCGTCAACAAAACCAGCGGCGACGCCATGCGGCTCGACGACGTGGTGTTCCCGCTATTCCCGCAGGGCGGCGGCTTCCCGCGAGCCAACGAGGACAAGACCTGACCGGCAGCGGCCTCAGGCCTGGTGGCCTGGTGTCAGATCAGCGACGTCGGGAAAGCTGACCAGATCGTCCGACGGCTCGCCGGCAGCTGCGGTGCCGGGTTCCAACAGGTAACCGATGTGGTCGCCGACGTCGACCCGTTTCAGCGTTTTGCCGACGAACCAGGCCACCGCGTCGTCAAGGATCGGCATGCCCTGCGGCCCGGTGTGCCACGCACAGTGCTCGAATTTGTTGACCTGGTCACCGGTTTGGCCGCCGAACAGGCGGGCCAGCCCGATGTGGCGGCGCTCCACGACGTGCACCGCCAGGTATTCGGATCGGGCCGCCACCCGGCAGGTGTGATTGGTCCTGGAGATCCCGGTCAGGAATCGTGGTGGATGCATGCTGGTTTGAGTGGCGAAACCGACCAGGCAACCCGACATTTCGCCGTCGGCCTGCGTCGTCACCACAAACATCGTGTAGTCCAGCATCGCGACCAGCCGGTCGAAAGGTTCATCGCTCACATCGTCATCATGACGCAACCGCTGCGGCGATTCGGGCGCACGCGCGACTATGTGGTGCCAGAGCTACTTTCGTCGTCCTCGAACAAAAACTCCTCCACCAGAGCGCTCACCAGAGGTGGATTCTCCAAGCCGGCCAGGTGAGCCACCCCGTCGAGCACCCGGACCGACGAGTTGGGAATGGCATCGGCCATCGCGATCGCTTCCCGCGGTGGGAACGTCACATCCTCCGCACCGCCGACGGCGAGCACGGGTGTCCGAATGGTGCCCAGCAGCGCCCGCTGGTCCGGCCGGCGCGGAACCACGCTCTTCACCGCCCACGAGACAGACGTGACATCAACGGCTTTCACCGCTGTACGAACATGCGCCACCACGTCCGGACGCTGCCGAAAGGTGGTCGGCCCCAGGAACGCCTTCAGCACAGGCCGATTCAGCAGCGGTCCGATCCCTCCGGACCACTTCGCCAGCCGAAGCAGCATCGCGAATTGCACCTTCTGGCGGACACTGGCCCGGCCGGCCGTGCAATTCATCAGCACCGCTCCCCCGATCCGCTCGGGATGGGATGCAGCGAAGGTCGCGCCGATCATGCCGCCCCAGGAATTGCCGACGAAGTGAGCCCGGTCGATGCCGAGCCCATCAAGGATGTCGACCACGCAGCGCGCGCAGTCGTCGAAGCTGAACATCGCCGTCAGCGGCTGGCTGCCGCCCTGCCCGGGCGGGTCGACCAGCACCACCTGCCGGCGCGCGACGAGATCGCCGGCCACCCCGTGCCACATGTCACCGGTCATCAACAGACTGGGCCAGAAGACGATCGGCGAGCCGGACCCCCCGACTTGCAGCCGGATTCGGCCGAGCACGGTGTCCACCATCTGCTCGCGAAGCTGATCGCCAATGCTGGTCATCGCCGCCTCCTACCCACCGGATGGACCAAACCTTGAGCAGCTTGTTCTAGCTGCACGCCTCAAGCACCAGCTCGCGCACCCGCGCCGCGTCTGCCTGTCCCTTCGTCGCCTTCATCACGGCGCCGACGATCGCACCGGCTGCCTGCACTTTGCCGCCGCGGATCTTCTCGGCCACATCAGGATTGGCGGCCAGAGCTTCGTCGACCGCGGCCTGGATCAGCGAATTGTCGCGCACGACGGCGAGTCCGCGCGAGGTCATCACCTGTTCGGGCTCACCTTCTCCGGCCAGCACACCCTCGACGACTTGGCGGGCCAGCTTGGTGGTCAGCGTGCCGTTGTCCACCAGCGACACCACCGCTGCGACTTGGGCTGGGCTGATTGGTAATTGGTCGAGTTCGACGCCGGCCTCGTTTGCCTTCTGCACCAGGAAGTTGCCCCACCAGGCCCGTGCTTGATCGCTGGAGGCGCCCTGCTCGACTGTCGCGGTGACCAAATCGACGGCACCGGCGTTGACCAGATCCCGCATCACCTCGTCGGAAATGCCCCAGTCTTGCTGAATTCGCTTGCGGCGCAACCATGGTAGTTCGGGGATCGTTTCCCGCAGCTGCTCGACGAGGTCACGGCTGGGGGCGACCGGCTCCAAGTCGGGCTCGGGAAAGTAACGGTAGTCCTCCGCGGTTTCCTTGGTGCGTCCCGAGCTGGTGTAGCCGTCCTCGTGAAAGTGCCTGGTCTCCTGGATGACTCGGCCACCCGACTCCAAAACAGCGGCCTGACGCCGCATCTCGTAGCGGACCGCGACCTCGACGGATTTCAGCGAGTTGACGTTCTTGGTCTCGGTGCGGATGCCGAATTCGCTGGCGCCCTTGGGCTTCAGCGAGAGGTTGGCGTCGCAGCGCATGGAGCCCTGGTCCATCCGCACGTCGGAGACGTCGAGCGAGCGCAGCAGGTCGCGCAGCGCGGTGACGTAGGCGCGGGCGATCTCCGGTGCCCGCTCGGCGGTGCCGTCGACGGGCTTGGTGACGATCTCGATCAGCGGGACGCCGGCTCGGTTGTAGTCGGCCAGCGAGGTGGTCGCCCCGGCGATCCGGCCGGTGTCGCTGCCCAAGTGGGTCAGCTTGCCGGTGTCCTCCTCCATGTGGGCGCGCTCGATCTCCACGCGAAAGGTGGTGCCGTCATCGAGCGGGACATCGAGGTAGCCATGGACGGCGATCGGCTCGTCGTACTGGGAGATCTGGTAATTCTTCGGCTGGTCCGGATAGAAGTAGTTCTTCCGCGCGAACCGTCCCCACGGCGCGATGTCACAGTTGAGCGCCAGCCCGATCCGTATCGCCGACTGCACGGCCGCCTCGTTGAGCACCGGCAGCGATCCCGGAAGGCCGAGGCACACCGGGCACACCCGGGAGTTGGGCTCGGCGCCGAACTCGTTGGCGCAGCCGCAGAACATCTTGGTGGCGGTGGACAGCTCGACGTGCACTTCCAAGCCGAGCACCGGGTCGTAACGCGCGAGCACATCGTCGTAGTCGAGCAGCTCCGCGCCGGGCGCACGGGCAGCGCTCGCAGCAGAAGTCATGCAGTCGATCCTAATTGGCCGGCGAGGCGGCCCTGCCATCGACTAGCCGAAGAAGGCGGCGGCGTCGTCGTAGCGACTCTGCGGGACCAGCTTCAGCTGGCGCACCGCGTCGGCCAACGGCACTCGGCCGATGTCCTGGCCGCGAAGCGACACCATCTGCCCGTATTCGCCGGCATGCGCGGCGTCGGCGGCGTTGACGCCGAATCGGGTTGCCAGCACGCGGTCGTAGGCGGTCGGCGTACCGCCGCGCTGAACGTGGCCGAGCACGGTCACCCGCACGTCTTTGTTGATGCGTTTTTCGACTTCGACCGCCAACTGGGCCGCCACGCCGGTGAATCGCTCGTGACCGAACTCGTCCATCCCACCTTCGGCCAGCTTCATCGAACCTTCGGCCGGTTTGGCTCCCTCGGCGACCACGCAGATGAAATGGGAGTCGCCGCGCTGGAAGCGCCGCTTGACCAAGCGGCACACCTCATCGATATCGAAGGGTTGCTCGGGAATCAGCGTCATGTGCGCGCCCGAAGCCAGCCCGGAGTTGAGCGCGATCCAGCCGGCGTGCCGACCCATCACCTCCACCAGCATCACGCGCTGATGCGACTCGGCCGTGCTGTGCAACCGGTCGATGGCTTCGGTCGCCACCGTCAACGCGGTGTCATGGCCGAAAGTCACGTCGGTGCAATCGATGTCGTTGTCAATGGTCTTCGGCACACCGACCACCGGCACATTCTCCTCGGACAGCCAGTGCGCAGCGGTCAATGTGCCCTCACCGCCGATCGGGATGAGCACGTCGATGCCGTTGTCGTCCAGCGTCTGCATGATCTGGTCCAGCCCGGCCCGCAGCTTGTCGGGATGGACGCGCGCAGTGCCCAGCATCGTTCCGCCCTTGGCGAGCAGCCGGTCGTTGCGGTCGTCGTTGGCCAGTTGCACGCGCCGGTTCTCCAGCAACCCGCGCCAGCCGTCCCGGAATCCGACCACCGATGACCCGTACCGCGAGTCGCAGGTGCGCACCACCGCCCGGATGACGGCGTTGAGCCCAGGACAATCGCCGCCGCCGGTGAGAATTCCGATCCGCATGCCTTCATCTTGCCCGCTCGTGGGCGTCGAGATCGACCTTAGCGCGACCTCCACTCGACTTTTTCCGCGTTGCCGTCGATCTCGACGACTCAGAACGGCTTAGAGTGCCGAGGGCAGTGGACCTCGGGCCGCCTCGTAGGCGGCCCCCACCCGATAGATCCGATCGTCGGCCAACGCGGGCGCCATGATCTGCAACCCGACCGGCAGGTTGTCGTCTTCGGACAATCCCGACGGCACCGACATACCGCAGTGTCCGGCCAGGTTCAGCGGCAGCGTGCACAGGTCGAACAGATACATCGCCAGCGGGTCGTCGACCTTCTCGCCCAACGGGAACGCCGTCGTCGGCGTGGTGGGCGATATCAGGACATCGACGGATTGATACGCCGCATCGAGGTCGCCCGCGATCAGCGTGCGTACCTTCTGCGCCTGGTTGTAGTAGGCGTCGTAGTAGCCGGCGGAGAGCGCGTAAGTGCCAATCATGATGCGCCGCTTGACTTCCGGACCGAACCCAGCGGCCCGGGTCAGCGCCATGACCTCTTCGGCGCTGTGTGTGCCGTCGTCGCCGACCCGCATCCCGTAGCGCATCGCATCGAATCGAGCCAGGTTGCTCGATACCTCCGACGGCAGAATCAGGTAGTAGGCGGCCAGCGCGTGATCGAAATGGGGACAGTCGACTTCGGACACGTCAGCGCCGATGGCGGTCAACTGCTCGACGGCACGATTGAACGACGCCAACACCCCGGGCTGATACCCCTCGCCGCGCAGCTGCCGGACCACGCCGACGCGCACGCCGGTCAAATCGCCTGCCGCTCCGGCCTTCGCGGCGCAGACGATATCGGGGACATCGGCGTCGATCGAGGTGGAATCGCGTGCGTCGTGTCCGGCGATCACCTGATGCAGCAGCGCGGTGTCCAGCACGGTGCGCGCGCAGGGCCCGCCTTGGTCCAGCGAGGACGCGCAGGCCACCAGCCCGTAGCGGGACACCGTGCCGTAGGTGGGTTTGACCCCGACGGTGGCGGTCAGCGCGGCCGGCTGGCGGATCGAGCCACCGGTGTCGGTCCCGATGGCCAGCGGCGCCTGGAACGCTGCGAGCGCTGCGGCACTGCCGCCGCCCGAACCGCCCGGCACCCGATCGGTGTTCCACGGGTTGCGGGTCGGGCCGTACGCGGAGTTCTCCGTCGAGGAACCCATCGCGAACTCGTCCATGTTGGTCTTGCCGAGGATTGGGATACCGGCCGCACGCAGCCGCGCGGTCACGGTGGCGTCGTAGGGCGAACGCCAGCCCTCGAGGATCTTCGAACCGCAGGTGGTGGGCATGTCGACGCTGGTGAACACGTCTTTGAGCGCCAACGGGACTCCGGCCAGCGGCGATGCCGGCTGCTTCCCGGCGGCGAGCGACTTGTCGACAGCGGCCGCGGCTGACAGCGCAGCGTCGGCCGCCACATGCAGGAATGCGCCGTACCGCTGATCGGTTGCCGCGATCTGGTCCAGGTGAGCCTGGGTGACTTCGGTCGACGACAGCTCGCCGGCGGCGATCTTCGCGGCCAGCGTCGCCGCGTCCTGCCTGATGATGTCCGTCATTCCGGTTCCCCGAGGATCTGCGGGACAGCGAAGCGACCGTCGAGGGCTTCGGGTGCTTCGGCGAGCGCCTCCTGCTGGGTCAGGCAGGGCGCGGTCTGGTCTGGGCGGGTGACGTTGACAGCCTTGAGCGGGTTGTCGGTCGCCTCGACGCCGGTGACATCGACCGCTTGGATCTGACCGACGTGGGTCAGGATGGCGTCGAGTTGGCCGGCGTAGTTGTCCAGCTCGTCGTTGGTCAACGCCAACCGGGCCAACCGGGCTAGATGGGCCACCTCGTCGCGGGAGATCTGGGACACGACTGAAAAGCGTAGCCAGGCAAGCCAGGGGGCGTGCAGGCGGGAACCGCCGAAATGCCGAGGGCGCGCCGCTGTGCAACAGTGTGCGCGTGTCCTCGTATCTGCTGCGAGTGCAGCTGGCCGACCGGCCCGGCAGCCTCGGCTCGCTTGCCGTGGCCCTGGGATCGGTGGGCGCTGACATCTTGTCGCTGGACGTCGTGGAGCGCGGACCCGATTACGCCATCGACGATCTCGTGGTCGAACTGCCTCCAGGGGGCATGCCCGACACGCTGATCACGGCGGCCGAAGCGTTGCAGGGTGTACGGGTGGACAGCCTGCGGCCGCACACCGGGCTGCTGGACGCACACCGCGAGCTGGCGCTTATCGACCATGTCGCCGCCGCAGGCAGAACCGCGGCGAAGCTGAAGGTCCTCGTCGATGAGACGCCGCAGGTATTGCGGGTGGGCTGGTGCATGGTGCTGCGGAAATCCGACGACGGGTTTCGGCCCGCCGCCGGCAGCCGCGGCGCGCCGGAAACCGTGCTGAACGACGTGCCGTGGATGCCCATTGAGCACGCCACCGCCCTGGACGCAACCGACGACTGGGTGCCGCAGGTGTGGTGCGAGCTGGACACCACCTTGATCGCGGCTCCGTTGGGGAAACCGGAGACGGCGATACTGCTCGGCAGACCAGGTGGGCCGGTCTTTCGGCCCTCGGAGATCGCGCGGCTGGGCTACCTGGCCGGGATCGTCGGCACCCTGTTGCACTGAACGCCCCGACAGACCGGGTATTCATCAGGTGTGAGCGTGTTATCCGATACCCAGATCGCTGCGATGTCCCCCGACGAGCGGCGCCAACTGATCCGACGGCTCGAGCGACCGCTGTCGGATCTGCTGCCGGTCGCTGCGGCGCGCCGGATCCGGTGGAGCTGGCTGGGAATCATGATCGGCGGGACAGTGGTGCTGATTCCCTGGATCGTCTATCTCTCGTTCGCGCTGCCCGACGTCTACCTGGTGCACGACTGGACGGTGACCTGGGTCGGCTTCGACTTGCTGCTGCTCGCTTTGATGGCAGCGACGGTCATTTTCGGACTGTTGCGTCGACAGGTGATGCTCCTGACCGCGTTCGCGACCGGTGTCTTGTTGATCTGCGACGCGTGGTTCGACCTGATGACGGCCGGACCCACAGACATCCCGGTGTCGGAGCTCACCGCGGCGCTGGCGAACCTGCCGCTGGCCGCGGTGCTGATCACCGGCACGCTGCGGCTGTTCCGGTTCACCGCCATCCGGATGTGGCTGCTGGAGCCGCAAACCCCGCTGTGGCGGCTACCGCTGCTGCCGTAACGCGGACAAGCTCGAGCGGTCGGCGAGGTTATTCCTCGGGTCCAGTGAGCTGGGCCTGAGCCCGTTGGCGGGCGGCGCGAGCCGCAGGTGACTGTTCCAAGTACTCCATCCCAAGCTGCGTGGACACCTCCACGCTGGGGTGGTAGCCCGGCCGAACGTAGCGGCTCGGCACCGTCACCGCGACCAGCCACGGTCCCGGCACCCGATACTGTCGGGCAGCTCGCAACCAATCTCGCAAGCGCGGCTTGGTATTGATGGTCGGGTCGTTCGCCATCAAGAACCGAAGGCCCGCTATCCACCAGAACGCGAAAGTCGGCGCGGTCGAGAGCATCGTCAACGCCCTCAGGGGGTAGTTACCGCACACGTTCTGGTACACGTCGAACACCACCGAGCGGTGCTCGATCTCCTCGGCTCCGTGCCAGCGCAGCAGGTCAAGCATGGTCTGGTCGGCTCCGGCGTAATCGAGACCCCGGTTCTGGATGAACCATTCACCCAACGCGGCGTTGAAGGGTTCCAATGCAGCGACAACCGCGAGGCGGCGGTAGAGCGACATTCGCCGCAGTACCCGCGGCCATCCGGGGTGCTGTCTACCCAGCTTGGACAGCCATGTCTGCAGCTTGTCGGTGTATGGCGTGGTATCGATGCCCTGCTCTGCCAGATGCCGAAGGACCATCTGGTGCGCCCAGGCATGCCAGGCCTCCTGCTGAATAAAGGGCTTTATCCCCGCTTCCACCTCCGCGTCGTCGACCAGCGGTTTCGCCTCGGTGAGAACCTGGATGAACCAATGCTCGCTCACCGGCAGCAGCAAATGAAACACATTCAACAGATGTGTGCTGAACGGGTCGTCCGGAACCCAGTGCAGCGGGGTGTTCGACCAGTCGAAGCGCGTCTTCCGGCGATATGTCGGATATCCGTCCTGGTGGACTTCGAGATCAGTCATTCGCTCTCCCCGGCGCCCAGTTACCCCTGTAGTACCCCCTTAATCGTCATTCTTCAGCCGAACTGCCGGATTGCCCTCCGCTAGCAGGCTGCGGAAGCCGTCCTCGTCGAGGATGGGCACGCCGAGCTCGACCGCCTTGTCGTATTTCGATCCGGGGGCATCCCCGGCGACGACGTAGTCGGTCTTCTTCGACACCGAACCGGCGGCTTTGCCGCCGCGCGTCAGGATGGCCTCTTTGGCGTCGTCGCGGGAGAAGCCGGCCAGTGAACCGGTGACCACGATCGTCAGGCCCTCCAGCGTGCGAGGCACGCTGGCGTCGCGCTCGTCGGCCATTCGCACCCCGGCCGATCGCCACTTGTCGACGATCTCCCGATGCCAGTCGACGGCGAACCACTCGGTCACCGCGTCGGCGATCGTCGGGCCGACGCCTTCGACCGCGGCCAGCTGCTCGGTCGAGGCCGAGGTGATCGCATCCAAACTGCCGAACTCGATAGCCAGCGCGCGTGCGGCGGTGGGCCCGACATGCCGAATCGACAATGCCACCAACACCCGCCAGAGCGGCTGCTTCTTGGCGGTATCCAAGTTGGCCAGCAGCCGCTTCCCGTTGGCGGACAAGGCGCCACTCTTGGTGGTGAACAGATCCGTACGCAACAGGTCGTCTTCGGTGAGCGCGAACAGGTCACCCTCATCGTTGATCACGTTCGCTTTCAAGAGTGCGATCGCGGCCTCGTAGCCGAGGCCCTCGATGTCGAAGGCGCCACGGCCGGCGACGTGAAACACCCGCTCACGCAACTGCGCCGGGCACGACTGTGAATTGGGACACCGGATGTCGGCGTCGCCCTCCTTGGTCGGAGCCAATGTCGTCCCGCACTCCGGACATGTTGTCGGCATGACGAATTCGCGTTCGGAGCCGTCCCGCAGGTCGACGACGGGGCCCAGCACTTCGGGGATCACATCGCCGGCCTTGCGGATCACCACCGTGTCGCCGATCAGCACGCCTTTGCGCTTGACTTCGGCGGCGTTGTGCAAGGTGGCCAGCCCGACCGTCGACCCGGAGACGGTGACCGGCGTCATGAACGCGAACGGCGTCACCCGTCCGGTCCGGCCCACGTTGACGCGGATGTCGAGCAGTTGGGTCTGGACTTCCTGCGGCGGATACTTGTAGGCGATCGCCCATCGTGGCGCGCGCGACGTCGAACCGAGCCTGCGCTGCAACGCCACGTCGTCGACTTTGACCACCACGCCGTCGATTTCGTGGTCCACATCGTGGCGGTGCTCGCCCCAGTAAGCGACGCGCTCGAGGGCATCGGTGGCGTTCTCCACCCGGGTGGTGTGGTCGGAGACGGGCAGTCCCCAGGCCGCCAGCGCCAGATACGCATCGTGCAGGGTCGGCGGCCGGTACCCCTCCACGTGGCCCAGACCGTGGCAGATCATCCGGAGCTTGCGGCGGGCGGTCACGGCCGGGTCCTTCTGGCGCAGCGACCCCGCCGCGCTGTTACGCGGGTTGGCGAATGGCGTCTTGCCGTCTTCGACGAGCGCGGCGTTGAGCGCCTCGAAATCGGCGAGCCGGAAGAACACCTCTCCGCGCACCTCGAGGACGTCGGGCACCGGATGGTCGTCGCTGGGCGTCAGCCGCTCGGGCACGTCGTCGATGGTGCGCGCATTGAGCGTGACGTCTTCGCCGGTGCGTCCGTCGCCGCGGGTGGCCGCCCGGACCAGCCGGCCGTTGCGGTACACCAAAGCCAGTGCGACGCCGTCGATCTTGAGCTCGCACAGATAGGGAACGTCCGCACCGACTTCGGCTCGCACCCGCGCCGCCCACAGGTCGAATTCTTCGGCGCTGAACACGTTGTCCAGCGACAGCATTCGCTCCAGATGGTCGGCGGAGGTGAAATCGGTGGCGAAGCCGGCGCCGCCGACCAGTTGGGTCGGTGAGTCGGGCGTGCGCAACTCGGGATGCTCGTCTTCGAGCGCGGCAAGACGGCGCAGCAGTGCGTCAAAATCCGCGTCCGAGATGATCGGCGCGTCACGCACGTAGTAGCGGAACTGGTGCTCGCGCACTTCGTCGGCCAATTCACGCCAAGAACGCCGGACCTCAGGCGGAATCGGATCAGCCTCTGCTGAGCTCACCTTGGCAGGCTATCGGAGGACGCCGACAGCCCTGTGCGGCTAGTTGCGATAGAGGTCTGGGAAGTCCGACTTGAGCGCGCCCAGCTTGGGCAGATCATTGGCGACGATGTACGAGTCGTTCGGATGCAGGCTGAGGTAGTCCTGGTGGTAGGCCTCGGCCGGGAAAAACTGAGTTTGCGCCGACACGGCGGTGACGATCGGCGCGGGGAATGAGCCCGCTGAATTCAGCTGGGCGATGTAGGCGTTCGCAATCTTTTGCTGGGTGTCGTCCTGCACAAAGATCACCGAACGGTATGAAGGGCCCACGTCGGGTCCCTGACGGTCGAGTTCGGTCGGATCTTGCACGACGGCGAAAAAGACCTGCAACAGCCTGCCGTAGCTCACCTGGGTCGGGTCATAGGTGATGCGCACCGATTCGGCGTGCCCGGTGGTCTCGGTGCTGACGGCGTCGTAATTAGCCGTCGCTGCATCTCCGCCGGCGTATCCCGATTGAGCGGATGACACCCCCTTGACGTGCTGAAAGAGGCCCTGCACGCCCCAGAAGCAGCCACCGGCCAGGACTGCGGTTTCGGCCTTTGGGCGCCCTGTCGCCGGCTCGTCGAGCGTGGGTGCCGGAATCGCGCTCGCCGCCGTCCCGCGCGCGGCCGGCATCACCGGGCCACGGACGAGGAAAGCCACCGCGGCCAATCCGATCACTGCCAGCCATGACGTCAGGACTGCCCGCTGCCGAGTCTTGCCATTCATGTGCATGCCTTCTTCCGTCCCCAGAGACCCGTCGATCAATGCGGGAGGCCCAGGGTATAGCAACTGTGTGAACGGCGTCGTGCTCAACTTTCGCCGCATTTGAAACACGTTGCCGGACAACCAGAAGTTCAATCCTCGACGTAGGCGCGCAACCGGTCGAGTCGTCAGATTGCGTCGGGATCTTCGGCGAAGGCCTCGGCCGCCCGCCGGGCCAAGCCGATGGCGTCGCGGGCCCATTCCGGTGTCGCGGCGGCTAATCCACACGCCGGAGTGATGCCGATGCGGTCGCGCAGCGCCGAGCGCCCGAAGCCGAGCCGGTCGGTGATGGCCACGACGTCGGCGGCGACCTCCTCCACCGCCGGCCGGCGCACCGGCGCACTCGACGACACGACGCCCAGCATGACGACCCGCCCCGATGCGACGAACTCGGCGATGCCATCCAGGTCGGCGACTTCCAGCATCCCGGCGTCCACCGATACCGCACTAATACTGCTGTGCTGCAACACTTTCCACGGGATCGCCGCGTCACAACAATGCACCGACGCCTCCGCGCCGGCGGCGGCCACACAGGTGTCGAGCAGGGTGGTGGCCAGGCTCTCCTCCAGGGCCGCCACCGGGCTCAGCGAGGTCACTCCGGTCAGCCGGCCGGCGACGGCCGCGGGCAGTGAAGGCTCATCGAATTGCACCACCACCGGAGTATCGAGCCGGCGAGCTACCGAGGCCCGATGCGCGGCAACCCCTTCGGCCAGTGAGGCGGCAATGTCGTTGAGTGCGCCGATGTCGGTGATCGCCCGATGCCCGTTAGACAGTTCCAACTGGGCCGCCAGCGTGATCGGCCCCGGCGCTTGAACTTTGACGGGCCGCCCGCTCCTCCGCAAACCCGCGGTCTCCCAAGCCTCTTCCAGCGCATCGACGTCCTCGTGGAGCAGGCTGGCCGCCCGCCGCGTCACCGCGCCGGCACGGGCCACCACGCGATAGCCACGAGGCACCGTGTCAATGGCCACGTCGATCAGCAGCGCACCAGCACGGCCGATGATGTCGGCGCCCACTCCGCGGGCAGGCAACTCGACAAGGTGGGCCATCGCGGCGCTCAGCTCGCCGACGACAATCTCGGCTGCCGGTCGCGCGGCAGTACCGGGCCATGACCCGGTGCCGGTAGCGGTTGCGAAAACACTCACCGGACAACCGTATTCGACCGCACATTATTCGGCCGGCCAGGGTCTTCTACTTCTAGGTCGCACACGAATCTGTGCAACAAACGCCGAATCCGAAACTTACCGCTGCTTGGGTCGAGCTCGTCAAACGGTTACCCCGGCGGGCGGTCGTCGGTGTCAGGGCCGATCAGCGCGGCTGTGGTGCTGAGTGCGGATCCGAGCGGCGCGATCCTGGATGCACTGTGTTCGGGGATGCCGCGCGAGATCAGGATCGATCCCACCATTAGAGCGACGATGCTCCACGCTCGTCGTTGCCGATCAGGCTCGTCGCCGTCGAGTAGGCCCGCGATCCGGTCCACGAGTGCGGTCATCTTGTGCTGGTAAGCGTCTTTCACCTGCGGTCGCGCGCGCGCGACGTCGGCGCTCAAAGCGGGCATTACGCAGCCCTCGGCCGGGTCCAGGCTGTGATCGGCGCTGATGTAGTCCTGGACAAACTTGATCAGGCGCGCGCGTCCCTGTGCGGGGGTGGTCGAATCCGTATCCGTCAGGAACGGCTCGCCCAACGCGGCGTCGATGACGGCCTCGAGCATGGCTTCTTTGCTCGCAAAGTTCGAGTAGAACGCGCCAGACGTCACACCCGCGGCTGCCGCAAGTCCGTCCACACCGATGCCGTTGAAACCACTTGTTTTCAGCGAACGCGCACCAGCGCGCAGCAACGCGTCGCGCGCTCGCGCCTTCTGATCCGGTGGATACCTCAACAGCCCTCCTTGACCCACAGTCCATTATAGGATAGCGTACGTTACATAACGAACGTGATTCTACGGCTGGGGTGAGAGGATCATCAATTGACAACGGTGGGGGCGCAGCCGTTCGCGAACTTGGCCGGCGGGTTGGACCAGCGCTATGACGTCGTCGTTTGTGGGGCGGGATCGTCGGGGTCGGTGATCGCCCGTCGGCTCGCCGAAAATCCCGACGTTCGGGTGCTGCTGCTGGAGGCCGGCGGCACCGATGACCTAACCAGTGTCAGCGAGGCCAGCCAATGGCCGTTGAATCTTGGCGGCGAACTCGATTGGAATTTCCGCTCTGAGCCCGACCCGTTGTTGAACGGCCGCTCGATCCCGTTCTCGATGGGCAAAGTTCTGGGCGGCGGATCAAGCATCAACCTGATGATCTGGGCGCGCGGACATCAAAGCGATTGGGACCACTTCGCCACCGAATCCGGTGAGCCAATGTGGGGATACCAGCCGGTGCTGGACCTGTACCGCTCGATCGAGGATTGGCGCGGCAGCGGCGAGGCGAACTATCGAGGCACCGGCGGACCGATATTCGTGCAGCCCGCACCCAACGTCCACCCTTTGGCGGTGGCGACTGTCGATGCGGCCAGAGCGGCGGGGATTCCGACCTACCAGAGTCCCAACGGCCACATGATGGAGGAGAACCGCGGCGCCGCCATTACTGATTTACGCTGGCGTGACGGTAAGCGCCTGTCGCTGTTCGGTACGTACATAACCCCGCATCTAGACAAGCCGAACCTGACCGTCGTGCCGCAGGCGTTGGTGACCCGGGTGCTTTTCGACGGCACCCGAGCCACCGGGGTCGAGGTCGTCCACGGCGGCGTGGTTCACCGGGTCACTGCTGACGCTGAAGTCGTCCTCTCACTGGGCGCTATTCACACGCCCAAAGTGCTGATGCAGTCCGGCATCGGTGATCAAGCCGAGTTGCGCCGTGTCGGAATTACGACCCGGCAGCATCTACCGGGTGTGGGCCGCAACTTTCAGGACCACTTTGGATTCGACTGCGTGTGGCAGTTTCCGGAAAACGTGGTGGGTAGCACCCAGGTGGGTTCGACACTGTTTTGGGACTCTGGGGCAGCCGGCGTCGAGGGTCCCGATCTGTTTGCCTGTTTGGGGCCATTCCCAAAGGCAACTCCCGAGAATGCTGCCAAATTCGGCCTGCCAGAAAACAGTTGGGTCCTGTTCGGCTCACCTACCCATCCAAAAAGCCACGGCCGGTTACGGTTGTCAGGCCCGGACCCGTCCGACCCTATTCGGATAGAAGCCAACGCGCTGTCGCACCCGGATGATCTGAACGCAGCGATCGCTTGCGTCGAGTTTCTCCGTGAAATCGGTAACTCGGCCGAGCTTCGTCCGTTCGTCGAGCGCGAAGTCATGCCCGGCGATCTAACCGGTGCAGAGCTTGAGACTTATTTGCGCAGTGCCGTGACCACGTACTGGCACGAATCGGGGACGGCGAAGATGGGCCGCGACCACATGTCGGTGGTCGACGGACACCTCAGGGTTTATGGCATCGACAACCTGCGCGTGGCCGACGCCTCTATCATGCCGCGGATCACCAGCGGCAACACCATGGCCCCGTGCGTGGTAATCGGAGAGCGCGCTTCGCAGTTCATCAAAGCAGAGCACCGGTTCTCCGACCGGTGCCGACCGAAGTTCTAATCCCACATCCACGAAATATGAAGCACAGAAAGGCAAACCACATGGCAAGCAACGAAGCGATCGGATTCGCCGACTTCCTCGCGACACTGAGCTCGCGATCCTCTGATCCGCGTCTCGACTTACCAACTGTCCGCGACATCATCGAGACGATTCACCTCGCAACCAAGGAGCCCGAAGGCGTCAGCTACGCCGAGCAGACTGTCGGCGGCGTCGAGGCGCTCTGGTGCATTCCCGCCGGCACCGACGACCGAGCCGTCATACTGCACAACCACATGGGCGGCACCGTCGTCGCATCGATGCATTCCGATCGCAAGGCCGCCGCCCATATTGCAAAGGCAGCCGGTGTGCCGTCGCTGGTGCTGAATTACCGTCAGTCCCCCGAGCATAAATTCCCTGCGCAGATCGAAGATGTAGACAACGCTTACAGGTGGCTGCTCGAGCAGGGCTACCGGCCGGAGAACATCGCCAGTGCCGGGCACTCGATCGGTGCCAACTTCGCTCTCAGTCTCGCTCTGCGACTGCGTGATTCAGGTGACCCACTGCCCGGCGCGATCCTCTCCATCTCTCCGTGGGTTGACATGACACTTGCCAATCCCACCATCGACAGTAATGCCGGCGCCGACAAGCTCCTCTCACGTCCATTATTGGAGTTCTTCCGATCCCTTTGGCTCGACGAGACCGGCGTGGAATGGAACGACGCACGCGTCACTCTCCTCGCGGCTGATCTCACCGGACTACCACCAACCGCGATCTACTACGGCGCAGACGAGATACTCGCCGGTGAAGCCACCCAACTCGCGCACCGGGCTCAAGCGGCAGGCAACGACGTTCTTTTGCGGGCGGTCCCCGCAGGACAGCACTCATTCATCGTCGCCGCCGGGCGGGTACCCGAAGTCGACGACGCCATCAAAGAAATGGGCAGCTGGTTGCGAATCAAACTCGGACTCAGCGAAATCGCCGCAGCGCGACCCTAAGACTAAGAGCGGCGGACGGCGACGTATTCCTGTCGCTCCGGCGGCGCGACTACCCTGGCATGAAGGTAGCGGCTTCAATCACCTGGGAAAATGATGTCAGGGCTAGCGGTAGCGGCGCGACGGCTGATGCTGTGCGGTGTGGCTCTGCTGGCCACGGCATGCACCCGCATCGTGAGCGGTGCCGCCTTGCCCGAATTCGGTGCAGGACCCAATCTTTCCGGTGTCGACGTGGACCGGGTCCTGCTCGATCAGCCCCGAATGCAGGCGATAACCGGCGGCGGCGAACACCTCACCATCATTCCGTCAATGGACGGCGACGCTCCGGTGGACATCGATGCCTTCGCCCAGAGCGCGCCGCCGGAATGCCGGTTTGTCTACGCCGACACCGCAACCTTCGGACCCGACATCGAAATGTTCCACAAAACCACCTTCCAGGACCCGCCTCGCGGCGGGTTGATCTCGGAGGGTGCGGCCGCCTACCGCGACGCCGACACGGCCCGTCGGGCGTTCGGCGCTCTGGTGGCGACCGTCCGGCACTGCGCAGACAGCTCGGTCGGCGCGGGATTCGTCGGCACCTGGAAGTCCGACGAACGCTCACTGCAGACTCGGCCCGGCGACTGCGGGCGCGATTACCTGCTCAAGTCCGTCGTGCTGATGGAGGTCACCTTCTGCGGATTCCCGGACTCGGTGTCCACGATCGTGATTACCAACATCGCCGCCAACGTGCCCGGCTAGCGCGCCGGGTTACGACGATCCGGTGATGGTGGCGCTACCGAGCACTTCGTCGCCGCCCGGGTCGCGGCGGTACAGCACCAGCGTCTGCCCCGGCGCCACACCGCGCAACGGCGTGCGCAGCCGCACCCGCAGCTCGTCGTCGGCCAACTCCGCTACCGCGTCGACCGCCTCGCCGTGCGCGCGCACCTGCACGGCGCATTCGACGGGTCCCGCCGGTGCGATGCCCGCGGTGAAAACCGGCTGGTGGCCAGTGAGCTGCCATACCTCGAGGTCAGCCGCCGAGCCGACCTGGACGGTGCCGCTGTCGGCGTCGATCGCGGTGACGTAGCGCGGTTGGCCGTCCGGACCCGGGCCGGCGATGCCCAGCCCCTTGCGCTGGCCGATGGTGAAACTGTGCACGCCGTCATGGCTTGCCAGGACGGCGCCGCCCTGGTCGACCACCGCACCGCGCCGCACCCCGATGCGTTCACCCAGAAAGGCTTGGGTATCGCCGGACGGGATGAAGCAGATGTCGTGGCTGTCCGGCTTCTCCGCGACCGCCAGTCCCCGGCGGGCCGCCTCCGCGCGAATCTCCGGCTTGGCGGTGTCCCCGATCGGGAAGGCGGCATGGCGCAGTTGGCTCGCGGTCAGCACCGCGAGCACGTAGGACTGGTCTTTGTCGGCGTCGACAGCACGGCGTAACTGCCCGCCGGATAGCCGCGCGTAGTGGCCGGTGGCGACCGCGTCAAACCCCAGCGCCAGCGCGCGAGCCGCCAATGCGGAGAACTTGATTCGCTCGTTGCACCGCACACACGGATTCGGGGTTTCGCCGCGGGCGTAGGACGACACGAAGTCGTCGATCACGTCCTCTTTGAACTTGTCCGCGAAATCCCAGACGTAGAACGGGATTCCGAGCACATCAGCGACTCGTCGGGCATCACCGGCGTCTTCTTTGGAGCAACAGCCCCGCGAGCCGGTCCGCAATGTGCCCGGGGCCTGCGACAACGCCAGGTGCACGCCGACCACGTCGTGACCGGCGTCGACCATGCGCGCGGCGGCCACCGAGGAGTCGACACCACCGCTCATCGCAGCGAGCACCCTCATCGCGAAACCCCCGCGGCGGCAAGCGCGGCCTGACGGGCGCGGGCCACGGCGCCGGGCAGTACCTGCAGCGCCGCGTCGATGTCCGACTCGACACTGGTGTGCCCCAATGACAGTCGAAGCGACCCGCGGGCGCTGACGGCGTCGGCACCCATCGCGACCAATACGTGCGACGGCTGCGCGACTCCGGCGGTGCACGCCGATCCGGTCGAGCACTCGATTCCGTTGGCGTCCAACAACATCAGCAGCGCATCGCCCTCGCAGCCGTCGAAGGTGAAGTGCGTATTGCCCGGCAGCCGTCGTGACCCGCCGGCGCCGTTGAGACGGGCGTCCTCCACACCGGTCAACACACCGTCGATGACACGGTCACGCAGCAGTCGTAACCGCGCGCTGTTGACCTCGAGCCCATCCACCGCGAGCTGTATCGCGGTCGCCATGCCAACGGCGCCAGCCACATCCGGTGTGCCGGAACGAATGTCACGCTCCTGTCCGCCGCCGTGCGACAATGGCATGCAGCCGACATCGCGGCGAAGCAGCAGTGCGCCCGCGCCGGGCGGGCCGCCGAACTTGTGCGCGGCAACACTCATCGCGGACAACTGGCCGGCACCGAAAGCGACGGGCAACTGCCCCACCGCCTGAACCGCGTCGCTGTGCATGGGTACATCGAATTCGGCTGCGATGGCTGCCAGCTCGGCGATCGGCATGATCGTGCCGACCTCGTTGTTGGCCCACATCACCGAGACCAGCGCGACGTCGTCGTGGTTTTGCAGCGCGTCACGCAGTGCCGCAGCGGACACCGATCCGTCCGGGGCGGTGGGCAGCCACGTCACCTCGGCGCCTTCGTGTTCGGCGAGCCAGTTCACCGCGTCCAGCACCGCGTGGTGCTCCACCTCGGTGGTGATGATGCGGCAGTGGCGCGGCTCGGCATCGCGGCGCGCCCAGTAAATGCCTTTGACGGCCAGGTTGTCGCTTTCGGTGCCACCGGCGGTGAACAGCACCTCGGACGGGCGGGCTCCCAGCTTGGCCGCGATCAGCTCACGGGATTCCTCCATGCGACGCCGGGCGACCCGACCGGTGGTATGCAGCGAGGAGGCGTTGCCCACGGTGCTCAGGACGGCCGTCATCGCCTCGACGGCAGCGGGGTGCATCGGGGAGGTCGCGGCGTGATCCAGGTAGACCATGACCTGCCCAGGATACCGAGGCCCCGCTGGTGGTCAGGACGCCAGCACAGACGACCGCTGCCCGTGCCCCGGCTGTGGCGCCGGTGCGCTGCGTATCGCTGCCTGGCAGCGCCGGGCCAGCTCTCGCCGATCCACCCCCGGCAGCTGCAGTGATTCGACGTAGATCCGTGCCACCGTGCGACGGGCGACCATCAGCCGACCGATCGAGCGCAGCAACGTGTCGTCGCCGATAAAGGCCGGGACGGTCGAGGCCTGGCCGTTGCGATGCTGGTAGCGCAGCCGCAGCGGCTGGACCGGTCGGCCGGTGTCGACGGCGGCCTGGAACATCGCCGGATAGAACGGCCCCGAGCCCTGGTGGGCCCGCCCAGAGCGGCCCGAATCATCGCCGGGCAGGCCGCACCAGGTGGTGCCCTCGGGGAATGCCACCACGGTGTGACCCGCATCGAGCCGGGCGGCCACGGTGGCCACCACCTCGGGCAGCCGGCGCAGGCTGGCCCGCTCGATCGGGATGACATTCACGATGCGCGCCATCATCCGCACCGCTGAATTGCCCGCCACGTCGGCCCGGGCAACAAACGACAGCGGCGATGCCCGCCACCGGCTCGACGGCAGCGCGGCGCCGATCGTCAGGATGTCCAGCCAGGACATGTGGTCGCTGACCACCAGCACGCCGGGCAGATTGCGGATCGGCCCGCCGGCGACCGTGGTCTTGACTCCGAGGCACCCCAACAACAGTCGGCAGTAAATCTGTCTGGACTTTGACCATCCCGGTAGCACCCCCGCCAGCAGCGGCAACGCGGGTGCCAACAGCAGCAACAAGCTGATCCGGCGCGCGACCCGCAACGCCACGATCAGCCGCCGGGTCGCTTCATAGCCGCCGGCCCGCAGGCATTCCGCATTGCAGGTCGCGCGCGGCAACCAGGCGTGGTCCCGCGACGCCGGGCCGCTCATCAAGCCACCCGGTCCGCTGCTTGGCTGGCCGCCGATATCGACCGGAGCCGGCGCAGGTAGCGGGTGTCGGCCTGACGTTTGTCCAGCAGTGCGGGGAAATCTCCGACGCCGAAGCCGGCGTCGTAGGCCGGCTCACCGCATATCCGCGCACCCAGCCGCAGGTAGCCGCGCATCAGCGGCGGTATCACCGGCCGCGCGGGCGGCGCGATCTCGTCCAGCGGACGTCCGTCGATGATCACCGGCCGGTGCGGATGCACCCGGTAATCGGCTGAGGCGGCATGGCGTCGCAGCACGAAATCGCGCACCCCGCGAATCTGACTGCCCGGTGGTCCGTCGTCTCCGGCTACCGGTACCGATACGCAGCCGGTGACATAGTCGTAGTTGCGATGGTCGAGGTAGGCCAGGATGCCGGCCCACATCAGGAGTACGACAGCGCCGCTGCGGTGATCGTGACGAACCACCGCACGGCCCATCTCCACCAACGACGGTCGCAGCGAGTCCAGCGCTTGAATGTCGAATTCCGTTGCGGTGTAAAGTCCGCCGGCCGCAACAGCGCCGGTCGGCGAAAGCATCCGGTAACAGCCCACCAGCTCACCGGAGTTGTCCTCGCGCACCAGCAAGTGGTCACAGTGTTCGTCGAAACGGTCGACGTCGAGGCCTGCGTCGTGTCCGGTCAGCGCGAAGCCCGGCTCGCTACTGAACACCTCGTAACGCAGCCGTTGGGCTCCTTCGATGTGAGCGGAGTCGGTGGACAGCAACAGGGAATAGCGTGGCTCGGCCGACGAACGCGTCCCCGGGGCCGGCTTGTCGGCGGCGATGAGGACCGAATCAGTACCCATATGCGCCACTGTGGCGCTGTTGATCAGCTAATTGGCATCGCGGCCGTAACGTGTCCGTGCACGTTAGGTGACGAAGGTCTGCATTTCGACGTTGCCTGGCTCACAAAATTGGTCCAGTATTCAGCCGTGACGTCTAGGCGCAGCGCGGATACCGTCGATCCCGATGCGCTGCGCACCAAGTACGCCGAGGAACGCCGACGGCGTCTGCGCTCGGACGGCATTTCGCAGTATGTGGAAATAACCGGCGCATTCAGCAAGTTCGGCGATGATCCATGGGCCGACCCCGATTTCAGCCGCGAACCCATCATGGATTCCGTCGACGTCGCCGTGATCGGCGCCGGTTTCGGCGGGCTACTGATCGGGGCGCGGTGCAAGCAACTCGGTGTCGACAATGTGCGGTTGATCGACAAGGCCGCTGACGTCGGGGGCACCTGGTACTGGAATCGCTACCCCGGAATCGCCTGCGACGTCGAATCCTACGTCTACATGCCGTTGCTCGAAGAGCTCGGCTACATCCCGACCGAGAAGTACGCCAAGGGCGCCGAGATCTGGGCTCACTGCCGGCGCATCGCCGAGCACTACGACTTGTACCGTGACGCGTGTCTGCAGACCGAGGTGCGGGAAATCCGTTGGGAGCCAGACAATTCACGGTGGGTAATCTCCACCGACCGCGGTGACCAGATTCGGGCCCGGTTCGTGGCGATGGCCAATGGATACCTACAGAAACCGAAACTGCCTGGGATCACCGACATTACCCACTTCGGCGGTCATGCCTTTCACACCAGTCGCTGGGATTACGAATACACCGGAGCCGACCTGGGCGGGCTGTCCGATCAGCGGGTCGGGATCATCGGAACCGGCGCAACGGCCATCCAGTGCGTGCCGCGACTCGCCGAAGCGGTGCATCAACTGTTCGTCTTTCAACGCACCCCGTCCACGGTGGACGTGCGAGCCAACCGGCTGACCGAACCCGACTGGGCCGCGTCGCTGGAACCCGGTTGGCAACGACGCCGCATGGAGAACTTCCAAATCCTCACTGCCGGAGGCACATCGGACGAGGATCTGGTCGACGATGCCTGGACCAGCCTCACCAAGAAAATGCCGATCGTCAACGAAGGCGGCCCGAACGCCGCCGAAATGGCCGACTTCGCCAAGATGGAAGAGATCCGGGCGCGCGTCGAAGCCATCGTGGCCGATACCTCCACCGCCGAGGCGCTCAAGCCGTGGTACGGGTACTACTGCAAGCGGCCCTGCTTCCACGACGAATACCTGCAGGCGTTCAACCGTGACAACGTCACCCTGGTCGACACCCACGGCCTCGGCGTCCAGCAGATCACCGCTGGCGGCGTCGTCGTGGACGGTGTCGGATATCCGTTGGACTGTTTGATTTTCGCCACCGGATTTGAAGTCGGCACCAGCTACTCGCAGCGCACCGGCTTCGAAATCATCGGCCGCGACGGGCTGGCGCTCACCGACAAGTGGGCCGACGGCGTTCGCACGCTGCACGGCTTGCACATCAACGGCTTTCCGAACTGCTTCATCGAAAGCATCGCGCAGTCCGGCTTCACCGTGAACTTCCCGTACCTGATCGACACCCAGTCCCGTCACATCGCTTGGCTGATCGCGTGGGCGCTGCAGCACGGCGCCACGGAGGTGGAGGCCACCGAGGATGCCGAAGCCGCCTGGGTGGACACCGTCGTGCAACGCTCCAGTGTCATCGCCGGGCGGCGAGAATCGTGCACTCCCGGCTACTACAACCGCGAAGGCCAGCCGAGCGCACGGCTGAACCAGGACAGCTTCTTCTTCGGCAGCCCAACCGAATACGCCGACATCCTGCACAGGTGGCGGACCGCGAAGACGCTCGAGGGGATCGAGGTTCGGTCAATCGCCGTGGACACCGGCTCATCCGCTGTCGTTTAGCCGACCCGGCGTAGCGCGCCAACGGCGACTGACCGCCGCATTGTGCCTCGGTTCACAGAATGTGTGACCGGCCGCCGGGCGGGTATCCCCAGCGTCGGGCCGTATCCACGCGGCCCTTTGGCGAAAGAGGGCGCTGTGTCGGAAGTTGTCGATTCGGTCGCATCGCCGCCGGCATCCATCGAGCAGTGGCCGGGCAAGGCCTACCCGCTGGGCGCCACCTACGACGGCTCGGGCACTAACTTTGCGGTGTTCAGCGAGGTGGCCGAAAAGGTGGAGCTGTGTCTCTTCGACGGCGACGACGTTGAGTCCAGGGTGGCGTTGAACGACGTGGACGGCTTCGTCTGGCACGGCTTTCTGCCGGCTGTCGAACCGGGTCAGCGCTACGGCTACCGGGTACACGGGCCATACGATCCGTCCGCGGGGCAGCGATGTAACCCGGCCAAGCTGCTGCTGGACCCGTACGCGAAGGCGATCGACGGCAACTTCGAGTGGCATCAGGCGCTGTTCAGTTACAACTTCGGCGACCCCGACAGCCGCAACGACGACGACTCCGCGCCGCGCATGCCGAAATCGGTGGTAATCAACCCGTACTTCGACTGGGGCAACGACCGCCCGCCGGACCATGAGTATGCCGACACCGTGATCTACGAGGCTCACGTCAAGGGGCTGACCCAACTGCATCCCGATATCCCCGAACGGCTGCGCGGCACGTACGCCGGCATCGCACACCCGGTGATCATCGAGCACCTGAAGAGTCTGAACGTCACCGCGATCGAGCTGATGCCGGTGCACCACTTCGCCAACGATTCCACGCTCGTCGACAAGGGGCTGTCAAACTACTGGGGCTACAACACAATCGGCTTCCTGGCACCCGACTTCAAGTACGCCTCCAGCGCTACGCCCGGCGGTCAGGTGCAAGAGTTCAAGACGATGGTCCGGGCCCTGCATGAGGAGGGCATCGAAGTGATCCTCGACGTGGTGTACAACCACACCGCCGAGGGCAACCACCTGGGCCCGACATTGTCGATGCGCGGGATTGACAACGCCGCCTATTACCGGCTGGTCGACGATGATCAGCAGTATTACATGGACTACACCGGAACCGGCAACAGTCTCAATGTCGGTCACCCGCACACACTGCAGCTGATCATGGATTCGTTGCGGTACTGGGTGACCGAAATGCACGTTGACGGCTTCCGCTTCGACCTGGCCGCAACACTGGCCCGCGAGTTCTACGACGTGGACCGACTGTCGGCATTTTTCGAACTGGTGCAACAGGATCCGACGGTCAGCCAGGTCAAGCTGATCGCCGAACCGTGGGATGTGGGCCCCGGCGGCTACCAGGTCGGTAATTTTCCGCCGCAGTGGACGGAGTGGAACGGCAAGTTCCGCGACACCGTGCGCGATTATTGGCGAGGCGAACCAGCGACGTTGGGCGAGTTCGCCTCCCGGCTGACCGGCTCGGCCGACCTCTACGAGCACACCGCCCGGCGCCCGGTGGCATCCATCAATTTCGTCACGGCGCACGATGGTTTCACGTTGCGCGACCTGGTGTCGTACAACGAAAAACACAACGAGGCCAACCAAGAGGGCAACAACGACGGCGAGAGCAACAATCGATCCTGGAACTGCGGTGCGGAAGGCCCAACCGACGACCCCGAGGTCAATGCGCTGCGCGCTCGCCAGCAGCGCAACTTCCTCGCGACGACGCTGCTGTCCCAAGGGGTTCCGATGATCTCACACGGCGACGAGATCGGGCGCACTCAAAACGGCAACAATAACGGATTCTGCCTGGACAACGAGATCACCTGGATGCATTGGGAGTCAACGGATACCGAGCTGTTGGAATTCACCCGGTCGGTGTCCGCTCTGCGCGCAGCGCATCCGGTGTTCCGGCGTCGCCGATTCTTCGAGGGAGTGCCGGTGCGCCGGCGCGGCGCCGAAGCACAGCCGGACATCTCTTGGTTTCGGCCCGACGGCTCCGAAATGAGTGACGAAGACTGGGATTCCGGCTTCGGCAAATCAGTAGCGGTCTATCTGAACGGCTTGGGCATCCCTGGCCTGGACGCCCGTGGGCAGCGGATCACCGACGATTCGTTTGTCCTGTGCTTCAACGCCCACCACGAGCCGATCGAGTTCACCATGCCGCCGGCAGAGTTCGGTCGATCATGGCTACCCGCCGTCGACACTGCCGGCGAGTCGGCCAATTCCGAAGATCAACAACCGATCCCGGCTGCCAGCGCTGTTCGGGTGGCGGCGCGGACAATGGTGGTCCTGCAAGCCGACGGTGAGTAGTCCGCCAGCGCAACCGATTTCCGATCAGCCGTGCGGCGCCTCGGAGATCTTGGTGTCCGGCTTGCCGAGCGTTTGGCAGTAGGTCGCCGCCGATAACCGCGTCGCGGAGATCTCGAGATTGGAGGGGTCAGCGCCGCTCTTGTCCTTGAGCATCTTGCTGACCTCTTCGTTCTGCTTCTTCTCGTCCTGCGTGGTGAAGTCCTTGCACTTGGTGTCACCACCGGTGTTGATGATCTGCGACGCCGAACATCCACTGAACAGCAGCGCGGCGACCGCCATTGCGGCTGGCGCCATTGCCTTCATCATCGGGCCCTTTCCTGGAACGAAGTAACAAACCGGATCAGCCCTTGCGGGTCTTGACCGCCTCGGTGAGCTGCGGCGCAACCTTGAACAGGTCGCCGACCACACCGTAGTCGGCGATCTCGAAGATCGGCGCCTCTTCATCCTTGTTGACGGCGATGATCGTCTTCGAGGTCTGCATGCCGGCGCGGTGCTGGATCGCCCCGGAGATGCCCAGCGCGATGTAGAGCTGCGGCGAGACGGTCTTACCGGTCTGGCCCACCTGAAACTGGCCGGGGTAGTAACCCGAGTCCACCGCGGCGCGGGACGCGCCGACCGCCGCACCCAGCGAGTCGGCCAATTCCTCGACCACGTGGAAGTTGTCGGCGCTGCCGACACCACGTCCACCGGAGACCACGATGGTGGCTTCGGTGAGTTCGGGGCGGTCGCCGGCGACTGCGGGCTGGCGCGAGGTCACCTTGGCGGCGTTCTCGGCGGGCTCGGGCACCTCCACGGTGACCTTTTCACCCGCGCCGTCAGCCGGTTCGGCGTCGACCGCGCCCGCGCGCACGGTGATCACCGGGGTGTCGCCGTTGGTCTGCGCCTCGACGGTGAACGCGCCACCGAAGATGGAGTGAATGGCCTTGGGTCCGGCCTCTACACCTACCACGTCGACCAGCAGACCCGAACCGATCCTGGCAGCGAGCCGGCCGGCGATCTCCTTGCCGTCGGCGCCGGAGGCCAGCAGAACGGCTGCCGGACTGGCAGATTCGGCCAGGGCGGCAAGCACGTCAACGGATGGGGTGATGAGATAGTTTTCCGCCGCGTCGGATTCGGCGACGTAGATCTTGCCGGCACCGGCCGACTTCAAGCCATCGACCAGCGGGTCCGCCGTTCCGGGCTTGCCCACCACGACGGCGGCGGGATCACCCAAAACACGTGCCGCGGTGATCAATTCGGAGGTTACCTTCTTCAGAGCGCCATCAGCGTGCTCGACGAGCACCAATACTTCAGCCATGAGTTATTCGATGTCTTTCAGTTGGGGACTACGTCTTAGATGATCTTCTGGGAAACCAGGTACTGGGCAATCTGGCTGCCGCCCTCGCCCTCGTCGGTGACCTTCTCACCGGCGGTCTTCGGCGGCTTGGGGGTGGATGCCAGGACCTTCGAGCCGGCGTTGTCCAGCCCGACCTCATCGGCCTCGACACCGATCTCGGCCAGGGTCAGCTTGGTGACTTCCTTCTTCTTGGCGGCCATGATGCCTTTGAAGGAGGGGAACCGCGGCTCGTTGATCTTCTCGTTGACGCTCACCACGGCGGGCAGCGACGCCTCGATGGTGAACACGCCGTCGTCGGTTTCCCGCTCGCCGGTGATCTTGTCGCCGTTCAGCGAAAGCTTGCGCAGATGGGTCAACTGCGGCAGGCCGAGGTACTCCGCGATGATGGCCGGCACCGCGCCGCCGGTGCCGTCGGTGGCCTCGTTGCCGGCGATGACCAGCTCGGTGCCCTCGATGGTGCCCAGCGCGCGTGCCAGCGCCCACCCGGTCTGGACGACGTCGGATCCGTGCAGCCCGTCGTCGAGCAGGTGGACGGCCTTGTCGGCACCCATCGACAGTGCCTTGCGGATCGCCTCGGTGGCCCGCTCCGGGCCCGCGGTCAGCACCGTCACCGAGCCCTCGGTGCCGTCGGCGGCCTCTTTCTCCCGGATCAGCAACGCCTCTTCGACAGCGCGCTCGTTGATCTCGTCCAGTACGGCGTCGGCGGCCTCGCGGTCCAGCGTCCAATCGCCTTCTTTGAGTTTGCGCTCTGACCAGGTGTCCGGGACCTGCTTGATCAGGACCACGATGTTCGTCATGAGAGTGGCTCGTCCTCCTCGAGTGAGTCCTGCAGCCGTGAGCGGCAGGACTTAGGTCACGTCTTGTGCGCCCCGCACCCGCATGTTACTGACCGGTAACTTTGTGCGGTTCGCTCTCACACCATAGCGGGTCGTCCTGCAGGTTCTGTCCGCGCATCTGCCCCGCGAGCGTGAATACCCCGGCGAACCATTCGCGAACCCGGCTCCAGGAGCTAGCCTCCCTAAGCAATGAGCGCTTTCATCCCTGACCTTCCCCACGCCCCCGTCGACCCGGTCTTGCCGTTGACCGGTGAACGCACCATTCCGGGCCTGGACGTGGAGAATTACTGGTTCCGCCGGCACGAGGTGGTCTACCGGCGGTTGGCGCAGCGCTGTGCGGATCTCGACGTGCTGGAGGCGGGCTGCGGAGAAGGCTATGGCGCCGATCTGATCGCCGCAGTTGCCCGTCGGGTGACGGCGCTGGACTACGACGAGGCCACCGTCGCCCATGTACGCGCCTGCTACCCGCGGGTGGACGTCATCCACGGAAACCTCGCCGAGTTGCCGCTGCCCCACGACTCGGTCGACGTCGTGGTCAACTTCCAAGTGATCGAGCACCTGTGGGATCAGCCGCAGTTCGTCAGCGAGTGCGCCAGGGTGCTGCGGCCCTCCGGAGTGCTGATGGTATCCACCCCCAACCGGATCACGTTCTCGCCGGGACGCGACACCCCGATCAATCCGTTTCACACCCGCGAGCTGAATGCCGACGAGCTGACCGGGCTTTTGCGCGATGCCGGTTTCGCGTCGGTCGTGATGAGCGGGGTCTTCCACGGCCCGCGGCTGGCCGAGATGGATGCCCGGCACGGTGGTTCGATCATCGACGCCCAGATCGCACGTGCCGTCGCCGATGCGCCCTGGCCCGAACAGTTGCTGGCCGACGTCGCCGCGGTCACCGCCGCGGACTTCGACATCATCGATGCTGCCACGGACCGGGCCCGTCACATCGATGACAGCCTGGATCTGGTTGCGATCGCGGTGCGCCCCACCGACGACGATGATGCCGGCGCAGCCGGGATCGAGGAGTGGCGCACATGACAGCGGCGCCCACCATGCGAGACCCGGTGCCTGGGATGTTCACGTTGGTGCTGCACACCCATCTACCGTGGCTGGCCCACCACGGCCGCTGGCCGGTCGGCGAGGAATGGCTCTACCAGTCCTGGTCGGCGTCCTACCTGCCGCTGTTGCGGGTGCTGCGCAGACTGGCCGACGAGGACCGGCATCGGCTGATCACCCTGGGCGTCACTCCGGTGGTCACCGCACAGCTCGACGACCCGTACTGCCTCGACGGTATGCACCACTGGCTGGCCAACTGGCAACTCCGCGCCGCCGAGGCTGCCAGCGTGCGCCCCGGCGACTCGTCCGACACCGCTTTAGCTTCATCGCCGGAGGCATTACGCGCGTTCGGGATTCGCGAGTTCGCTGAGACCGAAGAGGCGCTCGGCGATTTCACCACCTACTGGCGCCATGGTGCCAGCCCGCTGTTGCGCACGCTGATCGACGCGGGCACGGTCGAGTTATTGGGCGGCCCACTCGCGCATCCGTTCCAGCCGCTGCTCAACCCGCGGTTGCGCGAGTTCGCGCTGCGCGAAGGTCTGGCTGATGCCCGGCAGCGGCTGGCGCACAAGCCAATTGGGATCTGGGCACCCGAATGCGCCTACGCCCCGGGCATGGAACACGACTATGCCGACGCCGGAGTCGGCCACTTCATGGTCGACGGTCCGTCACTGCATGGCGACACCGCGCTCGGCCGGCCGGTCGGCGATTCCGACGTCGTCGCTTTCGGCCGCGACCTGCAGGTCAGCTACCGGGTGTGGTCGCCGAAATCCGGTTATCCCGGTCACGCCGCCTACCGCGACTTCCACACCTACGACCATCGCACCGGGTTGAAGCCGGCCCGGGTCACCGGCCGTAACGTGCCGTCGGAGAACAAAGCGCCCTACGATCCCGGCCGTGCCGATCGCGCAATCGACAGCCACGTCGCAGATTTCGTCGACGTGGTCCGCAGCCGACTGCTGGCCGAATCCGAACGCATCGACCGGCCTGCGCACGTGGTCGCCGCATTCGACACCGAACTGTTCGGCCACTGGTGGTACGAGGGCCCGGTCTGGTTGGAGCGAGTGCTGCGTGCATTGCCCGAGGCCGGTGTGCGCGTCGGCACGTTGAGCGACGCCGTCAGCGCCGGCCTCGTCGGCGATGCCGTTGAATTGCCGTCCAGCTCTTGGGGTTCCGGCAAGGACTGGCAGGTGTGGGCCGGTGACAAGGTGGCCGATTTAGTGCGGCTCAACTCCGAGGTCGTCGAGACCGCACTGTCCACCGTCGACAAGGCGCTGGCCCAGACCGCGTCGCTGGACGGGCCGATCCCGCGCGACCACATCGCCGATCAGATCCTGCGCGAGACACTGCTCACCGTGTCCAGTGATTGGCCGTTCATGGTGAGCAAGGACTCCGCGGCCGACTACGCCCGCTACCGCGCGCATCTGCACGCCCACGCCACCCGCGAGATCGCCGGGACCTTGGCGTCGGGCCGCCGCGAAGTCGCGCAGCGCCTGGCCGACGGCTGGAACCGGGCCGACGGCCTGTTCGGCGCGCTGGATGCACGGAGGCTGCCGCGGTGAAAATCCTGATGGTGTCGTGGGAGTACCCGCCGGTGGTGATCGGCGGGCTCGGCCGGCATGTCCATCACCTGTCGACCGCGCTTGCCGCTGCCGGCCACGAAGTCGTGGTGCTGTCGCGGCGGCCAACGGGCACCGACCCGAGCACCCACCCTTCGTCCGATGAAGTCAGCGAACACGTCCGTGTCGTCGCCGCCGCGCAGGACCCACATGAATTCTCTTTCGGCACCGACATGATGGCCTGGACACTGGCGATGGGTCACGCGATGGTCCGGACGGGATTGTCGCTGAAGGACCGGCGCCGCGACCAGCCATGGCGGCCCGACGTGGTACACGCCCACGATTGGCTGGTCGCCCATCCGGCGATCGCGCTGGCCGAGTTTTATGATGTGCCAATGGTTTCCACGATCCACGCGACAGAGGCCGGCCGGCATTCCGGATGGGTCGCCGGATCACTGAGCAGACAAGTGCATTCGGTTGAGTCGTGGCTGGTGCGCGAATCCGACTCGCTGATCGCCTGCTCGGCGTCGATGAGCGAGGAGATCACCGAGCTGTTCGGGCCCGGGCTGGCCGAGACCACCGTGATCCGCAACGGGATCGAGGCGGCGCGGTGGCCGTTCGCCCAGCGTAAATCCCGCACCGGCCCACCGGAGCTGTTGTACGTGGGCCGGCTGGAATACGAGAAGGGCGTGCACGAGGCGATTGCCGCGTTGCCTCGCATCCGGCGGGCCTATCCCGGCGCCACCCTCACCGTCGCGGGTGAGGGCACCCAGCAGGAGTGGCTTGTCGCGCAGGCTCGTAAACATCGGGTGCTCAAGGCAACTCACTTCGTCGGGCGGCTCGATCACGACGACCTGTTGGCCGCACTGCATCGCGCCGACGCCGCCGTGCTGCCCAGCCACTACGAACCGTTCGGGCTGGCGGCGCTGGAAGCCGCGGCCGCGGGCACCCCGTTGGTGACGTCGAACATCGGCGGTCTGGGCGAGGCAGTGATCGACGGCGAGACCGGGATGTCGTGTCCGCCGCGCGATGTGACTCGACTGGCCAAAGCGGTTATCGCGGTGCTCGACGAACCGGCGGGCGCACAGCGCCGGGCAAAGTCCGCGCGGCAGCGCCTGACGTCGGATTTCGACTGGCAGACCGTGGCCGATGAGACCGCGCAGGTGTACCTGGCGGCCAAGCGGCGCGAACGGCAGCCGCTGCCGCGGCTGCCGATCGTTGAGCACGCTCTGCCGGATCGGTAGTCGACCGACCCGAGGGTGAGCCGGGCAAGATATCCAGGCCGCGCCGATACCCAGGTACCGTCGGCCTCATGGGGCTGGTGTATTCAAGCGTGATCGACGCACCCGTCTACGAGGTGTTCGACTGGCACACCCGAGCTGGTGCATTCACCCGGCTTTCGCCGCCGTGGCAGCCAGGACGCATCGTGGCTGAAGCGGATTCGCTAGAAAACGGGCGCGCCATACTCGGCTTCCCGGGCGGTCTGCGCTGGGTGGCGGACCACCAACCGGACGGCTACGATCCACCGCGCCGCTTCGTCGATTCGGTCGGCACCGAAGGGCTGGCGTCCATGCCGCTCGGACTGGCTGTGCGGTGGCGACACACCCACGACTTCGAAGAGGTCGACGGCGAGCGGACGCGGGTTGTCGACCGCGTCGACACGCCGATTCCGACGAGGGCATTGCGGGCGATGTTCGCCTACCGGCACCGCCAATTGGCTGACGACATCGCCGCACACCGGCATGCGGCCGCCCGCGGATTGACGCCGATCACGGTCGCCATCACCGGGTCGTCCGGACTCGTCGGCTCTCAATTGACCGCTTTCCTGTCCACCGGCGGCCATCGGGTGATCCGGCTGGTGCGGCGTTCGGCCGCCAAATCTGATGAACGGCAATGGAATCCGGATGACCCCGACCCGGGTCTGTTGGCCGGCGTGGACGCGGTGATCCACCTCGCGGGTGCTTCGATCGCGGGCCGCTTCACCGACGGACACCGCGCCGCGATCCGTGACAGCCGGATCGGGCCGACGCGCCGCCTGGCCGAGCTGATCGCGCGATCGACCGACGGGCCCAAGGTGTTGATCAGCGCCTCGGCCATCGGTTACTACGGCTACGACCGCGGCGACGAGACCCTGACCGAAGACAGCAACCGCGGCGACGGGTTTCTGGCCGACGTGGTGGCCGACTGGGAGAACGCGACCGCCCCTGTCGAGAAGACCGGGGCACGGGTGGTGCGGGTGCGCACCGGGATCGTGCAATCCCCCGCCGGCGGTACACTCCGGATGTTTCGCCCGCTGTTCTCCGCCGGGCTCGGCGGCCGACTCGGCAACGGCCGACAGTGGCTGTCCTGGATCGGAATCGACGACCTGGTTGACGTCTACCATCGCGGGCTCTGGGACAACGAGTTGTCCGGACCCGTCAACGCAGTAGCCGCCGAACCGGCACGCAACGTCGACTACACCCGAACGCTGGCCCAGGTGCTGCATCGCCCCGCGTTGTTGCCGGTACCGCCACTCGGACCGCGGCTGCTACTCGGCAAGCAAGGTGCGCGCGAACTCGCCTGCGCCAGTCAACGGGTGCTGCCGGCGCGGTTGCACGAAAACAATCATCGGTTCCGCCGCCCCGACCTCGAACAGACGCTGCGGCATCTGCTCGGCCGCAGTTAGAGACCTCGGGGCGCCGACCGAACGGCCGCCACCCGCTGAGCATCGCCGTCGAACTCGACACGCACGGCATCGCGACCCGCGGCGAACAACAACAGCTCCTGCGGTTCGCCGGTCACGGTGACGGCATCGCCACGACCCCCCCGGGCAATCTGCTCACCAGCCGGTGTCTGCAGAACCACCTGCGCGGGCAGCTTGCTCAGCATCATGCGGCTCATCAGCCCTAGCTGACGGCGCAGCGGTGCGGCGATCGACACGTCGAGCACTCTGGGCTGCCAGCCGTTGACGGCCCGGCGCACATCCTCGTGATGAATGAACATCTCGCCAAGGTTGGCCACCGGGTCCAGCAGCTTGAACGGTGAATAGATCGGCGGCCCTGCCGCCACCATCTCCACCAGGTCGTCCCAGCCCGTCGATTGCGCGATTTTGTTCTGCACCTTCGCGGTGTAGTCGGCAAGAAACGGCACGGCGATACCCAACGTCGCATCGAGGCGCCGTTCACGAACGACCAGGTGTGCAGCCAGGTCGCGGGTATTCCAACCTTCGCAGAGTGTCGGCGCGTCCGGACCGACCGCACGCAAGGTGCCCACTAGTACGCGTCGTTCCCGCTGAGCTGCGGTCATGGACCCACCCTAGGCGAATATTTCGCTGGCGAGCAGAAAGAATTTCAGTAAATTAAACTTTCAACTTATGAAGTTACCCCGGTACGGCCGGGCCGACGTGTTTGTCTTCGTCGTCTGGGAGGTATAGCGCGTGAGTCTGGGCCGTTACAGATTTTTCGCGACCCGATCCGTCGAGGAGGGCTTCAGTGGGCGAGGTGCGTGCTTTGTGGTTGGCGCCATCCACACACCCTGCTGGGCTGAGTCAATCCCGGTCGGATGCCGCGCAGTTCGAGGCCTGGCGAATCGGGTTACGCCGCAAGGTTTTGACCCATGTCACCGAGTTCGTCACCGGGCGATGCACTGCTGAGCTGGATGAGTCCGGCGTGGAAGTGGCCGGCGACATCCTGGTGAACTTCGTGGCCGGTGGTAAATGCCTGCGTTCGACGTTCATGTATCTGGGTTGGCTGGCCGGCGCCCCGGACAGCGACAAGGCGCTGTTTGCGTCTTCCGGTTTGGAGCTGCTGCACGCTTTCGCTCTCTTGCAGGACGACGTGATGGACGCTGCATCGTCGCGCCGCGGGCATCCCAGCGCACACATCCAATTCAGCCAGTGGCATCGCAGTCGACGGTTGTCCGGGCCGGCGGACCGATTCGGCGAATCGGCGGCGATCCTGCTCGGCGATCTCTGTCTGATCTGGGCCGAACAGATGCTCCGGGAAAGCGGCATCGAGTATCGCCGTCTGCAGCAGGCCTGGCCGCGCTACGACGCCATGCGCACCGAGCTGGCGCTTGGCCAATTCGCCGATCTGGCAAGCGATGTCCGAGACCTGCCGTCGATGGACGTCGTCCTGGCGGTGGCCCGGCGCAAATCGGGCAACTACACGGTGCGCCGGCCGTTGGAGATCGGCGCAGCAATGAGCGACTGTAGTGATCGCGCGGTCTCCGGTCTGGGCCGCTACGGCGAGGCGGTAGGCGAAGCGTTCCAGTTGCGCGACGATCTGCTGGGCGTATTCGGCGCCGAGACGGTGACCGGTAAGCCCAGCGGCCAGGATCTCATCGAGCGCAAAGCCACCAGTGTGGTCGTCGCCGCACACCAGCTGGCCGATCCGCCAGCCCGCAGGCAGCTCACCGAGCTGATGAACAGCGGCGACCTCGACGACGACGACGTCGAACGTTGGCGTCGGCTGATCGCCGCGACGGGCGCCGTGCAGTGGATCGAAGACATGATCAACGACCGGGTCGCGTCGGCGCTCGACGACCTCGACGACCTTCGGATTGGCGAGCCGGTGCGGAGCGCGCTGGCGAACATGGCCGCGGTATGCACGGAGCGAATCGAATGACGACGTCGCACAGAGAGGTTTGTCGCTGATGCGGACCGTAGCGGGGCCAACCAGCCGGGTGGTCGTGGTCGGCGCCGGTCTGGCGGGCCTTTGCGCGGCATTGCATCTGGCAGGTCGCGGTCGCGAGGTCACGGTGGTCGAACGTGAGAGCTGGCCCGGAGGACGTGCCGGACGCCTTGACGTCGACGGTTATCAGCTCGATACCGGGCCGACGGTACTGACGATGCCCGACATCATTGATGAGGTTTTTGCTGCTGTCGGTGAAAACCGTTCGGAGCGGCTGGATTTGATGACGCTGGATCCAGCGTATCGTGCGCAGTTCGCCGACGGCAGCAGCCTCGATGTGCACAGCGACGCCGATCTGATGGCGGACACGATCAAAGAATTCGCGGGCGCCAAGCAGGCGGAAGGCTATCGGAAGCTGCGCGACTGGCTGACCCGGCTGTATCGCACCGAGTTCGATGGTTTCATCGCCGAGAACTTCGATTCTCCACTGTCGCTGGTGAATCCACAGCTAGCCCGATTGACAGCGCTTGGTGGCTTCCGCAAGTGGGACACCATGGTAAACCGCCACATCTCCGACCCACGGCTGCGGCGAGTCTTCACCTTTCAGTCGCTGTACGCCGGGGTTGCGCCGAAGCAGGCGCTGGCGGTCTATGCGGTGATCGCCTACATGGACACCATCTCCGGGGTGTACTTCCCGCGCGGCGGGATGCGGGCCTTGCCCGACGCGCTGGCCGCCGCCGCCACCGATGCCGGGGTGCGGTTCGTCTACGACGCGACGGTCACCGGCCTGGAGTGCATCGGCAGCCGGGTGGCGGCCGTGCACACCGACACCGAACAGCGCATCCCCTGCGACGCCGTGGTCTTGACCACTGAACTGCCTGCGACCTACGCCCTGCTGGGCCGCGAACCGCGCCGCCTCGGTCGTCTGCGCGCGGCGCCGTCGGCTGTTGTCGTTCACGTCGGCCGCCGCCGGCCGCCGTCGGCGAATCGTGCACTGGCTCACCACAACATCGTCTTCGGCGCGGAATGGGATAAGACGTTCACCGACATCATCCGCGACGGTCGGTTGATGCGGGATCCGTCCCTGCTCGTCACTAGGCCGACGGCCAGCGACCCGAGCCTGGCGCCGCGCGACCACGAACTGTTCTATGTGCTGGCCCCGGCACCGAACCTCGCCCGCGGTGTCATCGACTGGTCGCGCCTCGGTGACAGCTACACCGAACAGCTCATCGATACCGTTGGCGTGCGGTTGGTTCCGGGCTTTCGCGACGGCGCCGAGGTGCTGCATGTCGTCAACCCCGAAGACTGGGCCCGCCGGGGGATGATCGCCGGAACGCCGTTCGCGCTCGCCCACACGTTCACGCAGACCGGACCGTTCCGTCCGGCTAACATGTTGCGCGGCATCGACAATGCCGTATTGGCGGGTTCGTCGACCGTGCCCGGCGTCGGCGTGCCCACCGCGATGATCTCCGGGCGGCTCGCCGCCGACCGCATTACCGACGTCGTGGAGAGGCCGAAGAGAACCGTCGTGACGAAAGCCGGCCTGTCATGATCCGCACCGAGCTGACCGCTGCCGGTATCGACGATCCCGGCCTGCGTGGCGCCTACCGACGCTGCCGCACACTCAATGCAGCCCACGGCCGCACCTTCTTCTTGGCCACCAGGCTCCTTGCGCCCGATCAGCGTCCGCCGATCCACGCGCTCTACGGCTTTGCCCGTTATGCCGACGACATCCTCGACGATTTCGATCCGGCCCTGGACATCGCGACCCGGGAGGCGCGGCTGCAGCAACTGTCCGACCAATTCTTTTCCGCCGACGACCACCAGAGTAACCCGGTGCTTGCCGCGGTGCGGCACACCGCGTGGCGCTACAACATCCGCGAAGAGCTGTTCGACGACTTCTTGAGGTCGATGCGGATGGACTTGACGGTCACCGACTATCCCGACCGCGCCGCACTGAACCTATACATGAAGGGATCAGCGGAAGCAATTGGCCTGCAAGTGCTTCCGATCCTTGGCACCATCGGGCCGGCAGACGACGCCGCTCCGCACGCGGCGGCGTTGGGCAGAGCGTTCCAGCTGACGAATTTCTTGCGCGACATCGACGAAGACCTCATGCGCCAACGTGTTTACCTGCCGGCCGATGAATTGGCCGCCTACGACGTCGATCGCGACCTGCTGATGTGGTGTCACGACAATCGACGGACCGATCGCCGGGTACGCAACGCGCTGGCCGATCAGCACGACGTCGCCCGGCAGATCTATCGCTACGCCGCAGACGGTGTGCCCAAGCTGGCGCCGCGGTCGCAGCCGTGCGTGGCCACTGCGCTGACGCTGTACTCGGAGATCCTCGACCGCATCGAAGACGGCGACTTTGCGGTATTCAGCCAGCGCGCAACTGTAGGCAACGGCCGACGACTGCGCGTCGCCGGCGCCGCCCTGGTGCGGTCCTGGCGAGCCCGGCTGATGCACCCGTACGCATCAGGTGATCGCAGATCCGGTGCGGCGTAATGGATCACTGGCAATACCTGATCATTCTCGCAGCCTGCCTCGCGATTACCTTGCCTCTGGAGATCTTTCGCCCCGGCGTCTACCGTCAAGCCTGGCGGGCCGCGCGCGCCGTGCTCCCTGTCGCCGCAGTTTTCGTGCTTTGGGACGAGGTGGCGATCGGCGCACACCTGTGGACGTACAACCGGGCGTACGTCTCCGGCGTCAACGTTCCGTTTCACATGCCGATCGAGGAGGTGCTGTTTTTCCTGGTGATTCCGTTGTGCGCTCTGCTGACCTATAACGCGGTGAACGCCATACTCGAGCGGTTCAACCGCCGATGACCGGCGTCGGCTACACCGTCCCGGCTCTACTCGCAGCGCTTGCCGTCGGTGCACTCGAGTTGACGTTGCGGACCGGGCTTTTTCGGCGTCCGGCTTATTGGCTGTCCATGGTGATCGTGATCGGATTCCAGATCCTGGTCGACGGCTGGTTGACCAAGCTGACAGCCCCGATCGTGGTGTACGACAATCGGCAAACCAGCGGAATCCGCTTTCCGTTCGACATTCCGATCGAGGACTTCTTCTTCGGCTTCGCCATGGTCACCGCCGTGTTATTGCTATGGGAACGACAACGTGAGCGTGCGTAATACCGGTTTGTCCCGCGCTGACGTGCCGGCTGCTTTCGACGCCGGCGCATTCGCCTACGATCGACTCGTCGGCACCAGCCCCGGATACCATGCGCACCTTCGACTTTCGGCACAGCGGTTGCGGCTGCCCGACCAGGGCCGCGGACTACGGTTGCTCGACGCCGGCTGCGGCACCGGCGCGTCGACGGCCGCTCTGCTGAGTGTTGCTCCGCACGCCGACATCGTGGCGATCGACGCCTCGCGGGGAATGCTCGACGAAGCAAAGAACAAGTCGTGGCCCCCGTCGGTCCGGTTCGTACACACGCCCGTGGAGCGACTCGCCGAAAACGGCGTCGTCGGCCCCTTCGACGGGATTTTGGCCGCGTATCTGATCCGCAACCTGTCCGACCCCGACACCCAATTACGGGCGCTGCGCAGACTGCTGGCACCGGGCGCCACGCTGGCGGTGCACGACTACTCGGTGCGGGACTCCCGGCCCGCGACCTTCGTGTGGCACGCGGTGTGCTGGGGCATCATCATTCCCTCCGGCTGGCGGCAAACCCGCGACACGACCCTGTACCGGCATTTGTGGCGCAGCGTGTTGACGTTCGACGGCGCACAGCAATTCCGCCAACGGCTCCGCGACGCGGGATTCACCGGCGTGCACAGCGAAACCATGCCGGGCTGGGAGACCAACATCGCGCACACCTTCCTCGGGAGTGCACCGTGACGACCGATCGCCGTCGCCGCACATTCCCGGCACCGCATGGCCTGCACAGCGCCGAGGCGATGCCATCGCAACCGCGCGCGGTGGTCGTCGGCGCAGGAATCGCGGGCCTGGCCGCCGCGACGGGTCTGGCCGAACGCGGCGTCAGTGTCGACGTCATCGAACGCGAGAACTACCTGGGCGGGCGGGTCGGCGCCTGGACCGAGCAATCCGACGGCGTCGAGCTCGCGATGAACCGCGGCTTCCATGCCTTCTTCCGGCAGTACTACAACTTGCGGGCGCTGTTGAGCCGCGTTGACGCCACGTTGTCCATGCTCACCCCAGTCGACGATTACCCGCTGGTCGACGGCGCCGGACGACGTGACACCTTCCGTGGCTTGCCTCGCAACCCGCCGTGGAACGCATTGGCATTTGCCTTGCGCAGCCCGACTTTTCGACTCATCGACCTCGCCCGCATCGACGCGCGTGCCGCCGCGCCGCTTGCCGCGGTGTCACTGCCCGACATCTATCACCGCATCGACCACATCGACGCCGAGACCTTCCTGAAGAGCATCAATTTCCCCGAAGCCGCGCGTCATCTGGCCTTCGAGGTGTTCTCCCGCAGCTTCTTCGCCAGTCCCACCGATCTGTCAGCCGCGGAACTGGCCACGATGTTCCACATCTACTTCCTCGGCTCCAGCGAGGGTCTGATCTTCGACGTCGCCAACTCCAACTACGACACCGCGCTGTGGCGACCGCTGCAGCAATATCTGACCGACCTCGGGGTGCGGTTCCATCACGGCAGCGCGGTGACGAGCATCGGGCATACCCAGACATTCCACATCCACACCGATGCCAACGACCAGTTGGAAGCCGATGCCGTCGTGCTGGCCACCGATGTGGCCGGCCTGCAGCGGATTGTGGCCGCGTCGGCGGGGCTTGGCGACGACATCTGGCGGGCGCGGATCAACAAGCTGCGTACCGCCCCGCCGTTCGTCGTGCAGCGCCTGTGGCTTGACCGCCCCCTCGCCGCTGATCGGGCTGCGTTTCTGGGGACGTCGGGCCACGAGCCGCTGGACAACATCAGCGTTTTGGATCGGTACGAGCGCCAAGCAGCCGACTGGGCACGGTGCAACGGTGGTTCTGTTATCGAATTGCATTCGTACGCATTGGAATCCGCGCGGCCACGCGATGGCATGCTGAGTCAGCTGCACAAGCTGTACCCGGAAACCCGCGGGGCGCGAGTGGTTTACGAACAAATGCTGCATCACCGCGATTGTCCGCTGTTCGCTCCGGGTACCCACGCGCATCGACCCGGCGTCGTGACACCGTTGCCGGGGTTGCTGCTGGCCGGCGACGGGGTGCGCATCGACTTGCCGGTGGCGCTGATGGAGCGTGCGGCCACCACCGGGTGGACAGCCGCCAACCATTTACTGAACCGGTGGGGAATTGCCGGTCACGCCCTGTGTACGGTTCCTACCCAAGGCCGTTCGGCGCTGCTGCGCTATCTCGGCGGCCGAGAAAGGCTTTCGCGACGATGAACCTCGGCGACAACGTGCGGCGCCGCTGGCCCAAAGATTGGCCGCTGCAGGCAATCCCACCGGTGCGCTGGGCCGACCAGCGTCCGACCTACCGCGAGGCCTCCCCGGCCATCATCGACGCCGCGCTGGAGCGGTCGCGGCGCCGGCCGACCGGCAATTGGTACACGTTCGCCGCGAGCCGCGATGTGCGCAGCGGTCGACCGCTGGGCACCCGGGTGGCGGGCGTCGGGCTGGTCGCGTGGCGTGACCAGCAATCCCGGCTGCACGTCGGTCCGCGCAGCTGCCCTCATCTGGGGGCTGACCTGGCAACCGCCTCTGTGCATCGAGGTGCCCTGATCTGCCGATGGCACGGCCTCTGCCTCGACGCCACCACCGACGAATTCGGGTGGCGACCGCTGCCCAGCCACGACGACGGCGTGCTTGCCTGGGTCCGCCTGGACGGTACCGGCGGCGAGGAGCCGCTCGATCAGCCGGTGATTCCGGTCAGACCAGCGGGCGTCACACTGGACGCCGTGGCGAGAATGGTCGGCACGTGCGAGCCGTCCGACATCATTGCCAATCGCCTCGATCCGTGGCACGGTGCCTGGTATCACCCCTATTCGTTCACCCGGCTCGAGGTGCTCACCACTCCGACGGAAGAGGTGGATCGATTCCTGGTCGCGGTGACATTCCGCATCGGCCGTGTGGGCGTGCCGACGGTCGCAGAATTCACCAGTCCCGAGGCACGCACCATCGTGATGCGCATCGTCGACGGCGAGGGAACTGGCAGCGTGGTGGAAACTCACGCCACACCATTAGGTTTGGGCCCGGACAATCGGCCGCGCACGGCGGTGATCGAAGCGACCATCGCCCACTCCGACCGGACCGGATTCAAGCGGGCGCGTCACGCCGCCCCGCTGATCACCGCGACCATGCGCGTCGCCGCGTCCCGGCTGTGGAAAGACGACCTGGCCTACGCCGAACGCCGCTACCAGCTGCGCGCCGATAAACCTTGATGCGTTCCGCCGCCACCGTCTCCTGGATTATGTTCGCGTGCAAGCGTAGACGCCCAGATGGCTTACCTCGCGTTCCTGCCTTCGCGGCTCTGATCGTAGGCATGGGCTCGCAGCCTGGCCAGCCATCCCGGGTAGAGCGTGACTCCACGAGCGGTGTGCAGCACAGGATCGAAAGACACTTCGCGGTCCGCCGGCGCGGTGAGGAGTTTGGTCAACGTGACGCGGGCCAACGGTTCAAAGGACGACGTGGTCCCAGCTTGGTCCAATTCGACTTCCAGTACTCCGCTTTCGAGCTGCCTGTGGACGCCCTCCAGGGAAAGGCCAGAGCCGTCGACGCGGGTTCTGATGCGCGCCCGGAGCCACCAGTTGACGTCCCGATAGCGCAGTGGTGCAAGGCTTGTCAGCGATTTGCCGGTCCAGGAAGTAACTGGTCGCAGGCCTACGGCCCGGCCGACCGGACTCGATCCCGCAGACGCCAACAGGACGTCCCACTGGTTCTCTGAATCTTGCTGCGGCACGATTCGCAGCGCCAAGCCGACGATGTCGGGAAGTGCGCCGGGCGTTCCCAGGGCTTTCGACAGTCGTGCGACGACCCTGGCCGACGGCGGCACCGGTAAGCCCGCGTCGGCCGGCGCCACTCGTTCGATCGCGCCTTCGGCGAACACACCGGTGGGGTGGAACACTCGGCGATGCCGGAAGGCTGATCCCCAACGAAACGGCACAGTCAACAGGTCTGAGACATTCACGCGTGCGGGGTTCCCGCTCCGGCCTAACCGGAAACTGCGCGGCCGGCGAGCTCTGCGGCACTTGCGGTGACGTCGCGGGCGATACCACCGAGGACCGCGGTGCGGAAGAGCGTCGAGGTCGCCCAAAAAGCCTCTCCGGCAAGGCCATACGGTTGAAACAGCGTACGCTGACGGTAGTGCGAGCCGCCGTCACCGTTTTCGTGCACCGACAGCTCCAGCCATAGCCGACCGGGCAGCGGCACGTCCGCACGCAGTCGCAACACGTGGGGGCGATCCATCTGCTCCACGCGCCACCAATCCAGTGCCTCACCGGCATGCATCGGATGGGGCTGAGCCGAACTGCGCCCGATCTTGGCCGCACTGGTGAACTTGCGGAGCCAACCACGCAAAGCCCACATCGGCGGCGCGGCCGACCAACCATGCTTGGTGCCGATTGACTCGAATACCCGCCACAGCGTTTCTGCATCGGCGTCGACGGGGCGTTCGATCACCTGCTCGTGCAGCGATCCACCGGCCCAGTCTGGATCGGTTGGCAGCGGCCGCGATGGCGCGTTGGCGGACTCCACCCGCGACCAGCGAGTCTTCAACTCGCGCTCGCGTGTCCGATCCAGCGCGAGCTCGACGGCGTCTTCGTAATGAGTCAAGCCGTTCTCGGGATCCTTAATGTGCGCAGCGATGTCGTGTTCGGTGCAAACCACATCGTTTTCCAGCGATTCCATCAACGACGACGCGAGTGAGCGTGGCAGCGGGGTGATCAGGTTCACCCACTGCGACGACAGATACGGGGTGAGCACCGGCACCGGGACGGCGACTCGCCGCTGCAGGCCGGCGATCGCCGCGTATTTGCGGATCATCTCGGTGTAGGTGAAGGTGTCCGGACCGCCGATGTCGAACGGGCGACTCACGTCGGGCGGCAATTTCGCCGCGCTCGTCAGGTAATACAGCACGTCACGCACCGCAATGGGTTGGACCCGGGTGCGCAACCAGCGCGGTGTGACCATCAGCGGCAGGCGTTCGGTGAGGTATCTCAACATTTCGAAGCTTGCCGACCCCGCGCCAATGATTGCCGCCGCGCGCAACTCCACGGTGGGGACTCCCGAATCATGCAGCAACCGGCCAACTTCGGCGCGCGATGCCAGGTGATCCGAAAGCTGCTGCTGATCGGGAATGATCCCGCCGACGTAGACGATGCGCGACAGCCCCGCTTGGGCGGCCGCATCCGCGACCACAGACGCCCCACGGGCATCGACGTCGACGAAGTTCGAGCCCAACATCGAGTGCACCAGGTAATAGAGAACCTGCTGACCGTCGACTCCCCGGCGCACCTTGGCGCTGTCGGTGACGTCGCCCTCAACCACCTCGACGTCGCCGCGCCATGGCACCTCGTCGAGTTTGGCGGGCGTGCGCGCCACTAGCCGAACGTCGTGACCTGCGGATAGTAGTTCTGGAACCAGCCGCGCACCGAGATAGCCGGTGGCGCCGAAGACGACGCATCGCATTGCTCACCCCTCCGATGGCTCAAATTCGTGACGGCCGTCTGCACCGTACGGGCGTGGGTATACCCCAAATGCCGGTTGCGGAGTCACACCGAGCCGAACGGAAATGTCGGAGCTCATTCATAAAATGAATAGTTAAGTTTATCGTGTTATTGATCGAGGGGTAGCGGGCACCCCCCGAACAAGCGGGTGCATCTGCACGGGAGGTCATGCGATGGCAGAACGTAAGTTTCACCAGGGCGACAAGGTTGAGTGGAGAGCCATGGCCAGAACGTCAAAGGAACGGTAGAGAAGAAGATCACCGACGACGAGGAGGCCGCCGGTCGTAAGGTGTGTGCATCCAAAGAGGATCCGCAGTATCGAGTGATCAGCGACAAGACCGGCGCGGACGCCGTGCACAAGCCCGACGCGCTGCGACCCGACAAGTAAGCAAAACGATGGCTTCCAACCACGACACCACATGGCAAGAATTCAGTGACACCGTCAACATGACCGCCAGTGAGCTCGAGAAGTGGCTCAAGACCGACCAATCCAAGCAAGTGGGTCAGAAGTCGGGTGGTAAGGAATCAACCGGGCACGAAAGCGGCCGGCGCATCATCGCCATTCTAGGGGCCCAGAAGAACGACCTGACCGATGGCGACTATGCGCACATGCGCAAGGTCGTCGGCTATGCCAAACGCCATCTCGCGCAACGCCCTCCGGTGACGTGCAAGACACCGCGTGGCGGTACTCACTGATGAACTGGGGCCACGATCCTACGAAAAATTGACCCGTACACCGGGGAGAGAGCACGTAGTGGACGGCTGCGAATCGGAGTTTTGAAGGCGACCCAACTGGTCTTCGACCTTCAGCACCGCGCGTCGTTCGACACACCGGCAATGCTGCGCGAGCTCATTGAAGGCGCCACCAGATCGGTTCCCGGCGCTCAATACGCCGGTATCACAGTTACCCAGAAGCGCCGCCGCAGCGAGACCGCGGCCGTGACTCATCGCTACCCGGTAATGCTCGACGAAATCCAGAGTCGCTGTCAGCAGGGACCGTGCCTGGCTGCCACCGCGCTCCAAGACAGGGTCCGAATCGATGATCTCGTCGACGACGATAGGTGGCCGCTCTACCGTGACGAGGCCCTCAAGCAGACGCGCATTCGATCGATTTTGGCGGTCGGGATGTGCAAGGGAGGCGGGACCTCTGCGGCGCTCAATTTCTACGCCGAGCCGACCAACGCGTTCGACGGCGGGTCGGTCAATCTCTGGGGCTGATTTTCGCTACCCACACCGCGCTGATCTGGAACATGATGCGGCGTGATCAGCAGTTCCGCGTTGCGCTCGTCTCGCGGGACGTCATCGGTCAGGCCAAAGGCAGGCTGATGGAGCGCTTCGATATTGACGCTGCGGAAGCATTTGAATTGCTCAGGCAGCTGTCCCAACACTCCAACATGCCCATTGCACAGCTGGCACAGCGAGTCGTTGGCGGCGACACTTGCTTTCAAAGTGAATCTGTGAGCGCTAATCACACTGCACCACTTGATCACTCAAGAATCTGGCTGACCGCACACACCGGTCCTGATGGCCACCGAACGCGGCCTATTACCCCGAATCGACGCGGTGGGCAGCGACGCCGGTGCGCGGACAGCAGACATTTTGGCAATCGGTGGCGTTATGTCCCTGATCCTGTGAGTTTCCTATACGCTGTGCTGAGAATTCGCTAAGAAGGATGCGATCGGGTGACTAAGCGGGGCGCAAACAACGGATCACCTCCCAGCAGGCCAGAGCTGGAACGGCTGATGTCGGCCGATATGCGGGCGGTGACAGCACAGTCTGATCGAATAGGTCGGCATTTCGCGCGCCAGAACAAAGTAAGCGGCAACGACTTCCATGCGTTGTTGCATGTGATGGTCGCCGAGAACGCCGGAACGCCGCTGACCATGGCTCAGCTGCGGCAGCGGATGGACGTTTCACCGGCCGCGATCACCTACCTCGTCGACCGCATGATCGATGCCGGCCATCTCCGGCGCGAGTCGGACCCCGCGGATCGGCGTAAGGCACTTTTGCGATATGAAGCAAGCGGCATGGAGCTGGTACAAGCGTTCTTCACGCCGCTCAGCACACACCTGCGCGCCCAGCTCGTCGGCGTCCCCGATAGGGATTTACTCGCCGCTCATCGGGTGTTCAGCGCATTGATCACGGCGATGTCGACGTTCGAAGCCGAACTCGGTAATCACCAACCAAAGCCGTCGACCGCCCGGGCAGCCGCCTCCAGCGGCGTCAGCTGACAAACCTTCGGCGATACGCCGAGCGTCAAGGCCATCCGTGACTACCGGATCGGCGTGACGCCGACGTGGCGCAGGGCCAGTAAATCCGGAGCCCCGGCGCCATGCAGGCATATTCGCAGCTCGTCGATGAAGCGCTTTAGCCAATCCACCACGGCCTCAGTGGAATCGATCGCCGCTGCCAGCAATGGCCGCGCGATCGCCACCACGTCGGCGCCCAACGCCAACGCTTTGGCCGCGTCCATGCCGGTGCGAATTCCGCCGGAGGCGACCAGCGGGACGGCGGGCAGCGCCTCGCGCACTTCCACGATGGCCCGCGCCGTCGGGATGCCCCACTCGGCCAGGTCGGGGTAGCGCACCTCGCCATAACGAACGAGTTGCTCCACGCGTGACCACGAGGTGCCGCCGGCACCTGCGACGTCGATCGCGGCCACCGGCAGCTCGCCGGACTGACCCGTCAGTTCTGTGACCGCCGAGGTGCCGATTCCGTGGCCGACTTCTTTGAGCAGTATCGGGTATTCGAGCGCACCGGCCACCTCACGCAGCCTGTCGAGCGACCCCGAAAAGTCACTATCGCCGTTTCGCTGGACAGCTTCCTGCAGCGGATTGGTATGCACCGCAAGGGCATCAGCGCCAACCCGCTTCAGTGCATTCGAAATATCTTCGACGGCAGCGGCGGTAAGCTGCGCAAGCCCAATATTGCCGAACAACAACACATCCGGCGCAACGTCTCGCACGGCGAAGCTGGACGCCGCCTGCTCCCCCAATGCACTGTCGAGCATGATCCGCTGCGAGCCGAGCATCATTCCGATACCCAGCCGTTGCGCGGCTCCCGCCAGATTTCTGTTGATCGTCCCCGATAGCTCGGCGCCACCGGTCATCGCGCCGATCAATACCGGAGCTCGCAACCGCGCACCGAGGAAGTCGGTGGACAGATCGACGTGGGCGAGGCTGGTCTGGGTGAGCGCGTTGTAGGGCAGCCGGTAGCGTTCCAGCCCCGTCGTGACACCGGAGTACGTCACCCGATCGTCAAGACACACATCGATGTGACGTCGTTTGCGCGTCGTCATCCCGTTCGAATCGGTTGGCACAGCACCTCCCACCACTTCGATGCCTCAGCCGGTCGGCCGCGCAGGTGGTTTCCATGACGCGAGGTCATCTTGATATCGGCGCATTGCCTCGATCAGCGCCGTGAAAACCCTGCCGGCCGCCGAGAGGTCTTCATCAGGTAAATCTTGCATCGCGTCATGGGCAAACGCCCCCAGCGGGGCGAAAAACGCTCGGGCGGTGGCCA
>NZ_DASXEP010000111.1:0-3570 GCF_036490025.1 Mycobacterium sp.
AAGTCCCCCAGGCAGGCCGAGCCGTCGGCCATCGGGCCCGCGCCGATCAAAACCATTCGGCCGGTGCTGATCTGGACGAGCATCGGCACGGTATGCGTCGTCACCGCCGGCTACGTCTACATCTCCTGGATCGCCTCTGGCAACGCGACACCGGTACATCCCGGCCCCGACCTGATCCCCAGAGCCACCCGGTGGGCGATGACCGCCTTCCAGATCGCCTGCCCGATACTGGCTTTAGGCGCGATCGTCTACGTGGTCCGAAAGAGCGTGCGTGAGCGTCAGCTGTGTGTCGAAGCCGCCATCGTGATCGGATCGGCGATCGCCTGGTGGCACGACCCGTTGATCAACTGGTTTCAGCCCGCACTGTTCTACAACGCCGGCCTGGTCAACTTCGGCAACTGGACACAGAACATTCCCGGCTGGCTGAGCCCCGACGGTCGCTTGATGGCCGAACCGGTGCTGATGATCGGAATGATCTACATCTGGATGCCGCTGGCCATGGGCTCGATCGCCCGGTGGGCCATGGGTCGCGCCCGCCACCGATGGCCGGTGCTGGGGCCCGTCCGCACCTTCTGTGCCGGTTGGCTCGCGGTCTACGTCATCGAGTTTCCGCTCGAGATCTTCGCAGTGCGCCACGGTCTGCTCGGTTATCCGGCGTCGATCCCGGGCGTCACGCTGTGGGCCGGCCAGACCATCCAGATTCCGCTGTACGGCCCCATTCTGTGGTCGTTGGTGCTGAGTTCGAGTGGTGCACTGATGTTTTTCCGCAACCGTGACGGGCAGATCCGGGTCGAGGGAGGCGTCGAAAGCCTGCGGTGGGCCGGAACACGGGTCAGAGGACTGCTGCGAGTGCTGGCGGTGACCGGCTTTGTACATGTGGTGGCGATCGGTGTGTATGACCTGCCGGTCAACCTCGCCGGTTTTTATGCCGGGCCGGTCCAGACCTACCCGAGCTATCTGCGCACGCAGTACTGCGGGCCGGGCACCCCGCGGGCCTGCCCCGACGGCACCCGATTCGACGATCGCCAGCTTCGCGCTACTTCAGCACGGCAGGCAGGGCGGCGAACTCCTGGCGGATCAGATCGTCGAGCGAACGGCCTGGCGTCGACAACCACTGGTTGAGGGCGCGCTCGACGAGCAGCATGCCGACGGCCGCCAGCAGCCGGCATTCGCTGTCGGGGGCGGGCAATCGGCGTCGTTCGGCGATCACTTTGGCGACGGTCTCGGCGTTGGCCTCGTGGTTTTTGCGCTCGCGGCCCAGCAACACGAGAGAGGACGCGACGGCCTCGTGGTACTGCGCGATCCTTTTGCGGATGCGCTTGAGGCCCGGCGCCAACAACGCGAATGACTCAGCCAACGCCTCGAAATCCGACAGCTTCTCGGGTTGAGCCAGGTAGACCCCGCTGACGGCGTCGATGAAGTCGTACTCGCCGAAGAAAAGCACCGACTCTTTGGTGGGGAAGTACCGGAAGAACGTCCTGGGCGAGACGCCCACGCTCTCGGCGATCTGCTCGGTGGTGGTCTCGTCGTACCCGTTGGAGCTGAACAGGTTCAGGGCCGCATTCAGCAGAGCATTCCGGACCCGGTCCGCATGCTCGTCCCGCGGTGATCGGTCGCCCCGGGCCATCCGCCAACCCTTTCGTTTGACTAAGTATCCCGACATTACAACGACGACGGTTGCCGGCACGTCGTTGACACTCGTTGTGGCACCGATGATACTTCCAATATATGACAGTGCACTGTCATAGTGGTAGTCAAGCGCCGGCCGGCGCCAGTAGTGAGAGGACCTCCATCGCAATGACTGAGCTCGGCACAACCGGAACGCTGAATATCAATGATCTGCCCTTTGCGCGGGACCGTACGTGCGCCTGGCGGGAACTGAGGCAGGCGGGCGAAGCGGTGAGCTCAGGCGAGGAGGTCGTGCTCACCAGCGCCGAGGCCGTGGAGTTTGCGGCCAAAAAGCCTGAGATCTTCTCCTCGGCAAAGGCTTTCGACCGTTTGGGAAGTCCCGTCCCGCTGGTGCCGATCGCGATCGATCCGCCGGATCACACTCGGTTCCGCCGAATGCTTGATCCGTTTTTCAGCCCGAAGAAGATGGCCGAGCGTGAGCCGGAACTACGCAGGCAGGCCGCCGAATTGATCGATGCCATCGTTGCGAACGGTAAGTGCGACGTGGTCACCGATCTCGCGACACCTTTTCCCTCCCAGGTGTTTCTGACCCTGTTCGGGCTGCCCATGGCGGACCGCGACCGGCTGGTGCAGTGGAAGGACGCGATTCTGCAATTCACCGATCCGAGTAGCGCTGAGGCGACCCCGGAGGTGATGGCCCACGCGCTGGAACTGTTCAGCTATCTGACCGAGCACATTGCGGAGCGGCGGGCGAATACGACCGGGAGCGACATGCTCACCCAACTGATACAAGACACCGACGAGGGCGGAATGTCGGACAACGAGATCCTGGGCCTGTGCTTCATGTTCGTGCTGGCCGGGCTGGACACCGTGACCTCCGCTGTCGGGTTCTCCCTGGCCAGGCTGGCGACCGACACCGAGATGCGTCACCGCGTCGCGAACGACTTCGCGCTCATCCCGGCGTTCATCGAGGAGATTCTGCGTGTCGACGGACCTGTCCCGTTCGCGCCACGAGTCACCACGGAGGACGTCGAGGTGGGGGGCCGGTTCGTGCCCAAGGACACCACGGTCATGCTCAGTTATGGCAGCGCCGATCGTGATCCGCGGCGATACGACGACGCTGACGGCATGCATCTCGACAGCAAGGTCGTGCACTTCGCATTCGGGCGCGGACCGCACCGGTGTCTGGGTTCGCATCTGGCGCGGCTCGAACTCCGGCTGATCCTCGAGGAATGGCATTCTCGAATACCTGAATACACTCTGGCTCAAGACGAGCCGCCGCAGATGCCGTGGCCGACGGGAACGATGTCGCTGAAATCAGTACCGCTGCACATCACGCCGTCGTCGCAGGGTCGGTGATTTCGCGGGCTTTGCGCGAACGGTCATCCGACCTTCGGGATGATTTCCTCGGCCACCCACTGCATGTGGTCGAGGTATGCATCGAGCCCGTCCAGCGCAGGCGGACTGACCCAAGTGTCCGTGACGCCGCGCTCAGCCAGCATGTTGCAGCTGTCGATGACCTGCTGGGCGGTCTGGCCGAACTGCGCATTCGGGTCGTCGATGATCGCGTGCTCCTGACCGATGGACAGCACGGCCAGGCTGTAGAACAGGGAGAACGGCCGGTCGTCGAACCCGGGCTGCGACCGTAGGTAGTCCATCTTGGCCGGCAGCTCGTCGGGTTTGGTCAGCCATGGCGCCCAGCCGTCGCCGAACCGGGCCGCTCGGCGCAGCACCGCGTCGGCGTCTCCGCCCATCCACACCGTCGGGTGGGGTTTGGAGATTGGCTTGGGCCCGAACGCAATGTCGTTGAACTTGACGAACTCGCCGTCGAAGCTTGGCGAATCGCTGTGCCACAACTCGAACATCGCCTCGAGACACTCGTCCGCTATGCGGCCACGCTTGGTGAAGGGGACACCGATCGCGTCGTACTCATCCTTGAGC
>NZ_DASXEP010000132.1:0-5838 GCF_036490025.1 Mycobacterium sp.
TGACCTGCAGGAAGCGCAGGCCGCCATCGACCGGCTCGCCGCGGTGCCGACCGAGCCGGGATTCATGGTCTACCAGGTGGCGCTGCTGGGCCTGCGGGCGCTGCTGGCCCGGGCCCGCGGCGAGGCGGCCGGCTACCGGGACTTCGCCGACCGCTACCGGCAACTGGCGACCTCGCTTGGCTACGAAGGACACACCGCGACGGCCGCGGCGATGACCTGATGGTTAGTCGCCGCTGGCATGGATGTGCGTGTCCGTCGGTGAATGGAATTCGACATACCGCCGGGCGAACTCATCACCGGGAACCGGCCATTGCTCGCCGTCGGCGCCCCGCACCACCCAGTCGCCGTCCGCCGCGGTCGCCGGGCCCTCCAGGGTGTCCAGCACTTCGCCCGGCTGCGCGGGCCGGGCGAGAACCCGTCCGCGCCTTCGCCATTGCCGTTCGGCGACGTGCTCGTAGGTGGCCCGGAAAATGTCGTCGCGCACCGACCAACTTTCGCCGTCAGCCTCGACCGCCCAGGCCCCGGCGCTGGCGCGCATCGTCTCTCCCGACCGCGACGTCCAGGTCCAGGGTGAGCTCCGTTGTTCGGCGGTGACCGTTCCGATCCGGGTGAATGGTTGCCACACCGGGCGGGACCGATAGCCGAGTTGGCGAAGGCTCCACATGGTGGCCGCAAGGCTCGTCAGGGCGGCATTGAGCAGATCCGGCTTGGTTTCCAGCACCGACCAGTCGACCAGCTTGTCGTGGATCCGGTGCGCATCGTCGCGGGCCGGACCGTGCTTCCAGCCGGCGCGGCGGTAGTAGCGGCACCAGTCTTCGTGCTCGGCCCGTGCCATCTTCATCGCCGTGTCGCGGTCGAAGCCCAGATGCGCAAGCCGTTCCAGCGCGGGCGATCCGGCCATGTCGCCGGGGGCCAGCAGTGGCGGCGGGCTGCCCCAGGTGTTCCAGGTGTGCCCGGCGATCTGCTCGACCATCCACAGCGCATTGCGCACCTGGCGCCGATTCGACCCGCGGTAGAAGTCGTCGAGTTGCGCCCACGGCAATGTTGCCGCAGATCGGTGTGCCTCCGGGTCGATCGCGCCCACGTAGCGCTCGTGGATCAGGCGCGCCGCTCGTTCCCAGGCGTCCTGGGCCTGCCCCTCGGGCATGTCCAGTCGCAGCCGGTAGGTCCGCAGCTGCCCCACGATCTGCAACCGGTCGTCGGCCATCTGGGCGTCGGGATCCCAGCTGTACACGGGCATGGTGGGAAAACGGGCGGCCAGCCGGGTTCCGGTCGTCGGGCCGCCGGGCGAACCACCGGCGGGGTCGTCGACGAATATCGCCGCACAGTATTGCGGGTCGCTATCTCCGATCAACCGCATCAGCGTCTGCACCGTGGGCGGCTGCGGTGTCGCGTCGATAATTGGCCCGCTGGAGGAGGATCCGATCTGCCGGCGGTGGAATTCGTGATCCTGCCGGTATTCCTCGGCGTCCTGGCCGACCAGGGTGAGTGCCGGTAGAGCCGCTTCGTCGGGCGCGGCGTAGTAGTCGAATTCCAGCTGGCGTCGGGTCAGATCGGCGCACAGCGCCAACGTCAACTGCGATGTGCCGCAGACGAAGACACGTTGTATCGCCTTGTTGGCGACGATGTTCTCGAGCAGCCAGTAAGCGGTCACGTCGTACTTGCCGACAGCGTCGGCGGCCCACCTGGTGTCGGATCCACCGAACTGCTGGGCACGCCAGGCCTCGGCTTGCCACGGGTCGTCGATGCGCACGATGAGCGGCAGCCGGTACTTGTTGCCAATGGCGGATAGTCGACGCGTGATCACGTCCAGCCAAGCGAGGTTGGTCGACGGATCGGCCGACATCAAGTACAGCCGCTCGAGGTTGCGCCACAGCGACAGTGACTCCAGGGTCGCCGGTGTGTTGAGGTCCACTGACACCACCCGGGCACCCTGGGCGCGGGCCTCCGGCTCGCCGGGTTCGTCCGGGCCCCCGGTTATGACGACCAGTGTGCCGCGTCGGTCCAACGTCCGCGCGATCGCGCTGACCATTGATCGGGTGTCGTTGTCGATGCCGACCACGGCGGTGACGGTGTCGGCGAGGCTAACCCGCAGCCGGTCCACCTGCGAGCGGAACACCGCGATCACGACGCCGGCCAGGCCGGTGAAGATCGCCCCCAGCGCGGCCAGCCGCGCCACCTCGAGAGCGGTCGGGGTGGGGTGGGGACACACGTGCCCGCCCAGCTCCATGTCGCTGATGCCGCCCTTGACCAACGATGCTGTCCATATCAGTGGCGTGATGAACGGCGGATGCATGGCGTCGTGACAGTTCCAGTAGGAACTGAAGCCCAGCACGGCACCCGTGGCGGCGAGGCCGGCGATGACGGTGATCGGAACGTTTCCCGACCCGAGGCGGCGCTGCGTTCGGAAGCCCAGCACACAGAGCGCGGCCAGCAGTGCCGCGACGACGGCGATCGTTTGCCACGATCCCGGCCGGCCGAACCACCTCAGCCAGGCCGGCAGCCCGCCGGCTGCGGAGGGCCGCACCGCCAGCACCGACAGGTAGGCGACCAATCCCAGGGCCGCGGTTGAAATAACCAATCGCACCAGGCGCGAGGTGGTGACCGCGGGGCGCATCGAGGGACCTCCCTTCGCGCACTTGCATCGTGATGATGACACCGAAAAGGGTTGCTCGGGCGTCAAACAGCGCGCATAGTGGTCGCCGTGTCGCACGTTCCTGCTGGCACGGTGCATGCTGCCGTGCGGTCGGTCCGATGACGGCGGTGGTGTTGTGTCGGGCCTGTGGCACCCATGTGCGGGAGGGTGCCCGGTTTTGCGATGCGTGCGGGTCGCCGATGGCGCGGGCCGGGGAGGCGGCGGAGTACAAGCAGGTGACGGTGCTGTTCGCCGATGTGGTGGATGCGATGGGCGTCGCTGCGGTGGTGGGCGCCGAGCGGTTGCGGGAGGTCATGGCCGAGTTGGTCAACCGCGCGGCGGCGGTGGTGCAGCGCTACGGCGGCACGATCGACAAGTTCACCGGTGACGGGATCACGGCCGTGTTCGGGGCGCCGGTCGCGTTGGAGGATCATGCTTTTCGTGCCTGCTTGGCGGCGCTGGGCATGCAGCAGGACGCCAAGCGGCTGGCCGCTGAGCTCGAGCCTCGCGACGGTATCGGGCTGGTGATGCGGGTGGGCCTGAACTCCGGTCAGGTGATAGCCGGCGAGATCGGTTCGGGCGCTTTTGGATACACCGGTGTTGGTGATCCGGTTGGGGTGGCGCAGCGGATGGAGGCGGTCGCGCCGCCGGGTGGGGTGATGCTCAGCGAGTTCACGGTCCGGCTGGTCGAGGATGCGGCGGTGTTGGGTGAATCGGTGCTGGTGCGCGTGGAGGGGGTCGGGCAGCCGGTGTGCGGGCGCCGGTTGGTGGGGTTGGCCCGGCAGCACGCGCGGGTGGGACGGCGGGAGTCGACGTTGGTGGGGCGGCAGTGGGAGATGGCCGCTTTGGTGGGCATGCTGGATCGCTCGATGGGTGGGTATGGGTGTGTGGCGGGGGTGGTCGGGCCGGCGGGTATCGGGAAGAGCCGGATGGTGGCTGAGATTGTGGCGATCGCGGCGAGCCGTGGGGCCGAGGTGTTTTCGACGTTTTGCGAATCGCATGCCAGTGAGATCGCGTTTCATGCGGTGGCGCCGCTGTTGCGGGCGGTGTTCGGGATCGAGGGGCTCGCCGAGGAGGCCGCACGGGTGCGGGTGCGAGATCAGATCCTGGGTGCTGATGGCGCGGATTTGGTGCTGTTCGATGACATGCTCGGCATCCGCGATCCCGGGGTGGCGTTGCCCGACATCGCCCCCGATGCCCGTCGGCGGCGGCTGACCGCGCTGGTCAATGCGGCCCTGCTGGCGCATCCCGCGCCGCGGGTGTTTGTGATTGAGGACGCGCATTGGATCGATCAGATCAGTGAGGCGCTGCTGACCGATTTCTTGTCGGTGGTGGTCCAATCCCGTTCGTTGTTGGTGATCACTTACCGGCCCGAGTACCGGGGGGCGCTGAGCAGGATCGCCGGTGCGCAGACGATTGCGTTGGCGCCGTTGGACGATGGGCAGACCGGGGCGTTGATCACCGAGCTGCTCGGTGCGGATCCGACGGTGACCGGGTGGACGGTCCGGATCGCTGAGCGCGCGGCGGGTAATCCGTTTTTCGCCGAGGAGATCGTGCGCGATCTGGCCGACCGCGGCGTGCTGCGCGGCGTGCGCGGTGCCTACGTGTGTCCGGGTGGTGCGGCTCGGGTGGAGGTGCCGGCGACGTTGCAGGCCGCGATCGCTGCCCGCATCGACCGGCTTGAGGCCTCGGCGAAACGCACGCTGAATGCCGCCGCGGTGATCGGGCTGCGGTTCGGTGCCGAGCTGTTGGCGAGTCTGATTGATGTCAGCGCGGTGGCGACACTGGTTGACGCCGAGCTCATCGATCAGGTGCTGTTCAGCCCGCGCGCGGAGTATGCGTTTCGGCATCCGCTGATTCATGCGGTTGCCTATCAGTCCCAACTGGGTTCGGAGCGCGCCGAGTTGCACCGGAGTTTGGCTGCGGCGATCCAGCAGCGCGATCCGGGGTCAGTGGAGGATAACGCCGCGCTGATCGCCGAGCATTTGGAGGCCGCCGGTGATTTGCATGAGGCGTTCGCCTGGCACATGCGTGCGGGGACTTGGTCGACCAACCGTGACATCGGTGCGGCCCGGATGAGTTGGCAGCGGGCGCGTCAGGTCGCCGATCGGTTGCCCGCGGACGACCCGGCGCGGGCGTCGCTGCGGATCGCGCCGCGCACCCTGCTGTGCGGCAGTTCCTGGCGCGCGATGGGCAATATCGACGAAACCGGGTTTGAGGAGCTGAGGCAACTGGCGTCGGCGGCCGATGACAAGGTGTCGCTGGTCATCGGGATGTCGGGGCAGGTGACCATGCTGCTCATCCACGGGCGATACCGGGACGCGTCGCAGTTGGCGTCGGAGTACACCGGGCTGATCGAGTCCATCGGCGATCCGACGCTGACCATCGCGCTGTCGTATGCGGCGATGGCCGCCAAACGCTTTACCGGGGAGGCCACTGAAGTCCTGCGGCTGGCCCAGCTGTGCATCGACCTGGCCGCCGACGACGAGCGCAAGGGCAACCTGATTTTCGCGTCACCGCTGGCCGCCGCGATCGCGGTCCGCGGGACCGCACGATGCTGCTTTGGTTTACCCGGGTGGAAGGACGACATCGTTCGGGCACAGGACATGGTTCGCACGGTCGACCCCCAGATTCGGGCCACGGTGATGATGTACGGGTACGGCTGGGGCATCGCCAATGGGGTGCTGCTGGGCGACGACGCGTTCCTGCAGGAGACCGCCGAGATGCTGCAGATCGCCGAGCAATCCGGCGAGGATTTGACGTTGACCATGGCCCGGATGGCGCGCGGCGTTGCTCTTGTGCACCGGGCGGGTCCGGGACGCGACGAGGGCTTCGAGCTGCTTGCCCTGGTTCGCGACGCCGTCCTGCGGGAGCAGTTCAACGGGACGATGGTGCCGATCGTCGACGTGCAGTATGCGAAGGAGAAGATCCGGGCCGGGGATGTCGCCGACGCTATTGAGCTGTCGCGGGCGGTGGTCGAGCAGGAATACGACTGCTGGGAGATCGAGTTTGTCGGTGCCGCGGTGACGATTCTGGTCGAGTCGCTGCTGGCCCGCGGCACCGAGGCTGACCTGCAGGAAGCGCAGGCCGCCATCGACCGGCTCGCCGCGGTGCCGACCGAGCCGGGATTCATGGTCTACCAGGTGGCGCTGCTGGGCCTGCGGGCGCTGCTGGCCCGGGCCCGCGGCGAGGCGGCCGGCTAC
>NZ_DASXEP010000134.1:0-12440 GCF_036490025.1 Mycobacterium sp.
AACAATTCACAGGGCTACCCGCGCCCCGAGCGGCGATGGCGGCCGCTTTGGATTAGCGTGCCGCGCATGGTCATTGGGGCGGCGCTGCTCTGGATGGCGGTGCTGAGCATCTACGACGTCACGCAGCGGCGGTTGCCGAACCGGCTCACTCTCCCGGGATTCGCGGTGGCCATGCTCGTCGCTGTGTGTTCCGGCCACGGTGAGGCCGCCGCGCTGGGGGCCGCGGCGTTGACCGCGGTCTATCTGCTGGTGCACCTGGTGGCCCCGAGGGCGATGGGCGGCGGCGACCTGAAGCTGGCCCTCGGATTGGGCGCGCTGACCGGCTGCTTCGGTGTTGACGTGTGGTTGCTCGCGGCGATCGGAGCGCCGCTGCTGACCGCGGTGATCGGGACGCTGGCCTGGCTGGGTTGGTCAGCCACGACCGTGCCGCACGGCCCGTCGATGTGTCTGGCCAGCGCGGTGGCGCTGGGTCTGGCCGTGTTGTAGTCGTCGGACCTTCTTGGTAAATCCAATGCAGGTCCGGTCGCTGCCGCAGGGAGGGAAGAAATCGGAAAAGAACAAAGGGGGCCTCGAGCGAACTATGTGCTATACCAACTATTGGTATCCTTACCTCGTGGGTAAGAACACCTCCTTCAGCCTCGACGAGCGGGGTATTCCAAGCGCGAAACGGTGATCTTCGGTATCCAGATCTCCCAATTCGAACAATCCGTCGGTCACTAGCGAGCGGATCAAGCCGAGAACTTTCTCCTGGATAACCGACAACGGCTCGCCGGAGTTTTCCCGCGCGATGCGAGCGTGGACCCGCTGGAGCGCAACCCAATCGATAAGACCGCGTAGCAGCACCTCGTCGCGCGCCGTCACCAGACGATCGTAGCCAGACAACGCACCCGCGATTACGTGTAAATGGCAGCTTCTGGCAGTGCCGGTGGTGGAGTCGGCAGTGGCTCTGAGCGCACCATTCGGGCATGACAAGCACATCGATTTCCGCAACTACCCATCAGCCCGACCGCACCCGCTGGCTATCCGTTCGCGCCGATCTCGTCTTCTGGACCGCCGCGGGCGCCGTCGTCGCCGCACTTAGCCGACCGCTGGGTGACTGGTGGAACGTGCCACGCACGACCCTCCTAGTGGGCGGGCTGTCGTTCCTCCTCGTCGGCCCCATCCTGCTGCTCGGCCTGAACCGGGTCCGTCCCATCTCGCGCGGGCTGGTACTGAGTTTCGGCATCTCGAACCTGCTGCTGGCGCCAACGCTGTGGGTGGCCGCATCGCTTGGCTGGTTGCCGCTGAGCTCCGCGGGCAATTGGGCGCTGGCCGGCGCGGGCGACGTGGCCCTGGTGTTGGGCGTCTGGCAGCTCACCGCATTGCGCCGGTAGCCGCGGGCCGACGTTTTCCCCCGTCGACGCCTGTCGTGGGAAGATGGGACACGTGTTGCGATGGACTACTGCTGGTGAATCCCACGGCCGGGCATTGGTGGCCGTGGTCGAGGGCATGGTCGCGGGGCTGAGCGTCACCTCCGACGACATTGCCGACCAGCTGGCCCGACGTCGCCTCGGCTACGGTCGGGGCGCCCGGATGAAGTTCGAGCGCGACCAGGTCACCGTGCTGGCCGGGGTGCGCCACGGCGTCACGCTGGGCGGGCCGATCGCCATCGAGATCGGCAACACCGAATGGCCGAAATGGGAAACCGTGATGGCGCCCGACCCGGTCGACGCCGCCGAGCTGGCGGTCGCGCGCAACGCTCCGCTGACCCGGCCGCGGCCCGGCCACGCCGACTATGCGGGCATGCTCAAATACGAGTTCGATGACGCCCGCCCGGTGCTCGAGCGGGCCAGCGCCCGCGAGACCGCGGCCCGAGTTGCCGCCGGTACCGTCGCCCGCCAGTTCCTCCGGCAGGCCCTCGGCGTCGAGGTGCTGTCGCACGTCCTCTCGATCGGCGACTCGACGCCGTACGACGGCCCGCCGCCGCAAGCCAGTGACCTCGCGGCGATCGACGCCAGCGGCGTGCGGGCGTTCGACCCGGCCGCCGAGGAGTCGATGATCGCCGAGATCGAGGCGGCCAAGAAAGACGGCGACACCCTGGGCGGCGTGGTCGAAGCGGTCGTGGTCGGGTTGCCGGTCGGGCTGGGGTCGTTCACCAGCGGGGACAACCGGCTCGACAGCCAGCTCGCCGCCGCCGTGATGGGCATCCAGGCGATCAAGGGCGTCGAAATCGGGGACGGGTTTGCCACCGCCCGCCGACGCGGCAGCCTCGCCCACGACGAGATGTACCCCGGGCCCGACGGCGTGGTCCGCTCGACCAACCGGGCCGGCGGGCTGGAAGGCGGCATGACCAACGGCCAGCCGCTGCGGGTCCGCGCCGCGATGAAGCCGATCTCCACGGTGCCGCGCGCGCTGGCCACCGTGGACATGACCACCGGCGAGGAAGCCGTCGCGATCAACCAACGCTCGGATGTCTGTGCGGTACCGGCCGCCGGCGTGGTGGTCGAGACGATGGTCGCGCTGGTGCTGGCCCGCGCTGCGCTGGAAAAGTTCGGTGGCGATTCGCTGACCGAAAGCCGTCGCAACATCGAGGCCTACCGGCGGTCCGTTGCCCAGCGGGAACCGGTCACCGAAGTTCGGGCTTCCGGGTGACTCTGATGGCACCGAAAGCTGTATTGGTCGGGCTGCCGGGATCCGGTAAGTCCACCATCGGGCGACGGCTGGCCAAGGCCCTCGACGTCGGCATGCTCGACACCGACGCCGCGATCGAGCAGCAGACCGGACGCGGCATCGCCGATATCTTCGCCACCGACGGGGAGCAAGAATTCCGCCGTATCGAGGAAGGCGTGATCCGTACGGCGCTGGCCGAGCACGACGGCGTCCTGTCGCTGGGCGGCGGCGCGGTCACCACGCCAGGTGTGCGTGACGCACTGGTCGGTCACACCGTCATCTACCTGGAAATCACTGCCGCCGAAGGGGTTCGGCGCACCGGCGGCAACACCGTGCGGCCGCTGCTGGCCGGCCCGGACCGGGCCGAAAAGTTTCGGGCACTGATGACCGAGCGTGTTCCGCTCTACCGGAAGGTCGCCACGATCCGGGTGAACACCAACCGTCGCAACCCTGGCGCCGTTGTCCGCCACATCGTGTGCCGGCTGAACGACCCGAAACCGGGCAGTGCCGCGCGCAACCGCCGCCGGCCGCCGTGGCGCCGCACGCCGGCCCCGCAGCTGCCCAGCGTGCCCGAGCCCCGAACCGGACCGCCGCCCACCCCCGCCACGCCCGCCGCGCTGGCCGCAGCCCGCAGACACGGCAGTGCCGGGGGAGGCAAATGACGAAGCTCCCCGACCCGGTCACCGTGCAGGTGACCGTCGACCCGCCATACCCGGTAGTGATCGGCACCGGGCTGCTCGGCGAGCTCGGCGAACTGCTCGCCGGTCGGCACCGCGTCGCCGTCCTGCATCAACCGGTGCTGGCGCAGACCGCGGAGGCGATCCGAAACCATCTGGCCGACAAGGGTATTGACGCACATCGTATCGAGATTCCAGATGCCGAGGCCGGCAAGGACCTGCCCGTCGTCGGCTTCATCTGGGATGTGCTGGGCCGCATCGGGATTGGCCGCAAGGACGCGTTGGTGAGTCTGGGCGGCGGGGCCGCCACCGACGTCGCGGGCTTCGCCGCGGCAACCTGGTTACGCGGCGTGTCGATCGTGCACGTGCCCACCACGCTGCTGGCGATGGTCGACGCGGCCGTCGGCGGCAAGACCGGCATCAACACCGACGCCGGTAAAAACCTGGTGGGCGCATTTCATCAGCCCACCGCCGTGCTGGTCGACCTGGCGACCCTACAGACGTTGCCGCACAACGAAATCGCGGCCGGCATGGCCGAAGTCGTCAAGGCGGGTTTCATCGCCGACCCGGTGATTCTGGATCTGATCGAGGCCGACCCGCAGGCGTCGTTGGACCCGTCGGGGGAGGTGCTGCCGGAGTTGATCCGGCGCGCGATCGCGGTCAAGGCCGAGGTGGTCGCCGCCGACGAGAAGGAATCGGAGCTGCGGGAAATCCTCAACTACGGCCACACCTTGGGCCATGCGATCGAGCGGCGAGAGCGCTATAAGTGGCGCCATGGCGCTGCGGTCTCGGTGGGGCTGGTGTTCGCCGCCGAATTGGGCCGTCTGGCAGGGCGTCTCGACGATTCCACCGCAGAGCGCCACCGCAGCATCCTGACGTCGTTGGGATTGCCGACCAGCTACGACGCCGACGCGTTGCCGCAACTGCTCGAGTACATGACCGGCGACAAGAAAACCCGTTCGGGGGTGCTGCGATTCGTGGTGCTCGACGGGCTGGCCAAGCCGGGCCGAATGGAGGGGCCGGACCCGGCGTTGCTGGCGGCCGCCTACGCGGAAGTGGGCACTCGATGAGCAGCATAACGACGGTCAACGTCATCAACGGGCCCAATCTCGGCCGGCTGGGCCGCCGCGAACCCGAAGTCTACGGCGACACCACCCACGACGATCTCGCCGCGCTGGTCGAACGCGAGGCTGCCGAACTTGGACTGAAAGCGGTTGTGCGGCAAAGTGACAGCGAAGCCCAGCTACTGGACTGGATCCATCAGGCCGCTGACGCCAAAGAGCCGGTGATCCTCAACGCCGGCGGGCTCACGCACACCTCGGTCGCATTACGAGACGCCTGCACCGAGTTGAGCGCCCCATTGATCGAGGTGCATATCTCCAACGTGTATGCCCGCGAGGAGTTTCGGCACCGCTCGTACGTCAGCCCGGTGGCCACCGGGGTCATCGTGGGATGCGGCGTCCAGGGGTATCTTCTGGCGCTGCGCTACCTGGCCAGTCTCGGCCGCTAGTCCTCGTCGGACTTGGCCGGCTTCTCGATGTGCTCGGTGGCCGTCTCGGACGGCTCGTGGGTGGGATGCGCTTCGGTCGGCTCCTCGGCTTCTTGGCTGTAGGCCGTCGGGGCCTCGTACTCGTCACGTTCGGCCGTGGCCACCGAGGTCTGCTGCTCCTGCGGCCATTCGGCGCCCTCAGCGGCGGCCTGATCCGACCGGACCGCGGCGAACACGTCGGTGTCGGCCCGCTCCTCGTCACCACCGGCCCCGCCCTGCGGCTTGTAATCGCCCGTGCGGTCGACCCGCCAGCGACCGACGGAAACCCCGCTGATCGCGCCCAAGAACACCAGCAGGGCGGTGAACGCCGCGAACGTGGTGAGCTCGTTGATCAGCCCACCGACGTACATCGCTTTGTAGAACACCGAGATCAGCCAGGCCACCGCACCGCTGAGCAGCCCGGCAACCAGGCCGGCCAGCAGCCACGTCATCGCCAGATCGCCGCGTCGGTCCGGGTCGGGGTTGGCTGCGGCGTCCTCGCGGCCGTCGATCAGCCCCCAGGCGACCACGCCGGCCAGGAACAGCACAAGCAGGACAATGCTGATCAGCACGGCCTGCGTCTGCCACACGTTGATCAACGTTCCCTGGAACAGCCGAACGACGACCATCGCGGCGCCGAACACCAGGCCGCGCAGCATCCAGTTAGTCATGGGGCCACAGCGTAGCGAGTAGCGTCACGTGGCGTGACACATTCCCAGCGGCGAGCCGCTCTGGAAGCTCGACTTCGCGCGGCTGAACTGGATGCGATGCTGGTCACGGACCTGATCAATGTGCGTTACCTGTCCGGATTCACCGGGTCCAATGCGGCGCTGCTGGTGTTCGCCGACGACCACGACCCGGTGTTGGCCACCGACGGCCGCTACCGCACCCAGGCCGCCCAGCAGGCGCCCGACCTGGAAGTGGCCATCGAGCGGGCCTGCGGGCGTTACCTGGCCGGGCGCGCCGCGGCGACCGGTGCGCGCCGGCTGGGCTTCGAGAGCCACGTGGTGACGGTGGACGGCTACGACGCGCTGGCCGCCGCGGCGGCGGACGCCGGCAGCGCCGAGCTGGTCCGCGCCGCGCAGACCGTGGAGGCGTTGCGCGAAATCAAAGATGCGGGCGAGGTGGCCCTGCTGCGGTTGGCCTGCGAGGCCGCCGACGCCGCGCTGACCGAGCTGATCGCCCGCGGTGGCCTACGGCCGGGCCGCACCGAGCGCGAGGTGGGTCGCGAGCTGGAAGCGCTGATGCTGGACCACGGCGGCGACGGTGTTTCGTTCGAGACGATCGTGGCCACTGGAGCGAATTCGGCGGTCCCACACCACCGGCCCACCGAGGCGGTGCTGGCCGCCGGCGACTTCGTGAAGATCGACTTCGGCGCGCTGGTCGGTGGCTATCACTCCGACATGACCCGCACCTTCGTACTCGGTAAGGCCGGTAAAGCGGCGGCCTGGCAGCTGGAGATTTATCAGCTGGTCAGCGCCGCGCAGCAAGCCGGCCGGGTTGCGTTGGAAGCCGGAGCCACCCTGGCCGACGTCGACGCAGAAGCACGCCGCGTGATCGTCGACGCGGGGCACGGCGCGCACTTCGGTCATGGCCTAGGCCACGGTGTGGGCCTACAGATCCACGAAGCGCCGGGAATCAACGCCACCGCCGCCGGTACACTACTTGCGGGTTCCGTGGTGACCGTGGAACCCGGCGTCTATCTACCAGACCGTGGCGGCGTCCGCATTGAGGACACGCTGGTGGTGGCGGACGAAACCTCCGGCAGCGCACCGGAATTGCTCACCCGGTTCCCCAAGGAACTGGCCATCGTGTAGGAGATTCACCGACTGTGCCAAGCACTGCCGACTTCAAAAATGGACTTGTACTTGTGATCGACGGCCAGCTGTGGCAGATCACCGACTTCCAGCACGTCAAACCGGGCAAGGGCCCGGCCTTCGTGCGTACCAAGCTGAAGAACGTGCTCTCCGGCAAGGTGGTCGACAAGACCTACAACGCCGGGGTGAAAGTCGAGACCGCCACGGTGGACCGGCGCGACACCACCTATCTCTACCGCGACGGCAGCGACTTCGTGTTCATGGACAGCCAGGACTACGAGCAGCACCCGTTGCCGGAGTCGCTGGTCGGCGACGCCGCCCGTTTCCTGCTGGAGGGCCTGCCGGTCCAGGTGGCCTTCCACAACGGGGCGCCGCTGTACCTCGAGCTTCCGGTCACCGTCGAACTCGTGGTCACCCACACCGAACCGGGTTTGCAGGGCGACCGGTCCAGCGCCGGCACCAAGCCGGCGACGGTGGAGACCGGTGCCGAGCTTCAGGTGCCATTGTTCATCAACACCGGCGACAAGCTGAAGGTCGACTCTCGCGACGGCAGCTACTTGGGACGTGTCAACGCGTGAATTCTGCTCGTCCTGCGCGGCCTGTTAAAGGACGGCATCAGGCGCGTAAGCGTGCGGTCGACCTGCTGTTCGAAGCCGAGGCCCGCGGACTGACGCCGGCCGAGGCGGCCGATGCGCGCTCCGCGTTGGCGGAGGCCAAACCCGATGTGGCGCCGCTGAATCCGTACACGGCGTCGGTGGCCCGCGGGGTTACCGCGCACGCCGCCCACATCGACGACTTGATCGCGTCGCATCTCCAGGGCTGGACGCTGGACCGGCTGCCGGCCGTGGACCGGGCCATCCTGCGGGTCGCGGTGTGGGAGCTGCTGCACGCCGACGACGTGCCCGCGCCGGTCGCCGTCGACGAGGCCGTAGAGCTGGCCAAGGAGTTGTCCACCGATGATTCACCGGGCTTCGTCAACGGCGTGCTGGGCCAGGTGATGCTGGTGACACCGCAGATCCGCGCCGCCGCTCAAGCTGTCCGTCCGTCGACGATGCGGGCCGCGGAAGCGGCCCGAGGAGGAGACGGACAATCGAGCCCTGACGCTAGCGAGTCATGACCCGGCTGGAACTACGCGTTCTGATCGCCGCCGTTCTGGCTGCGACAGTCGTACTGGGCGCGGTGTTGTGTGCGGCCTACGGGCAGGCCGCGATCGCGGCGGCGTTGGCGATTTACGCGCTGGGCGTCGGTGCGTGGCTGTATCACTCGATCGAGCGCCTGGTGCTGGCCCGTCGCATCGACACGGTTCGCTCGGCGGCCACACCGTTGCGGCCGTTGTTCCCGGTGATGGCCGCGATCATGGCGTTGACGCAGGCCGTGGTGCGATCACTGTCCGACGCCACCGAGATCGCACCGTTGCGACGGTGGGAGCTTCCGATGCGGCGGTGGAAGCCGATCCGTCGGGGCAGGGACATCGACGACGACTTCGAGGCCTGAGCGCTGAGCGGGCCACTGGGTCGACTCGCTGACCTGCTACGACGCGAAAAGTTGCGCACCAAAAGACCGGTTTGGACCCCGGCTTTCCGATACACTGCCTAGACAAGTGACCTGAGTTAGTCTCGGGGGTCCGGCCGTGAAGGTCTTCATCAGCTACTCCAGCGATGATGATGTCGCGGTGCGATCGCTCGCGGACGATTTGGCGCGGGCACGCCAACAAGTCTGGCTGGACCATGAGTTGGGCGGCGGTGACGCGTGGTGGCCCGAAATCCTCACCCAGATTCGGGAATCCGCCGTTTTCGTGTTCGCCTTGTCGGACAGTTCGCTGCGGTCCAAGCCTTGCCTGGCCGAGCTGGACTACGCCGAGGCGCTCGGTTTGCCGATCTTGCCGGTGCAGATCGGTCAGGTCAGTACGTATCGGACCCACCGGATCTTCGTCAGGCAGCTCGTCGACTACCGGGACTCGACCCGGAGCAGTGGAATCGCGCTGGTCTCGGCGCTGCATGAACGCGGCCGGGACCGTGCCGATCTGCCCGATCCGTTACCCGAACCCCCGGCGATGCCCTACGAGTACCTGCTGCGGTTGGGTTCGGCGATCCGCGGCACCGCCGAGCTGTCTCCCGCGACGCAGGCAGCGATGGTCGTCGAGCTGTGTGAAGCACTCGAGGCCGACGACGATGCCAACGTTGGTGGGGACATTCGTGAGCTGTTGCGCGCCCTGGGGTCCCGCACTGAGGTCGACGATGCGATCGCCCGCGAGATCAGCGCGATGCTTGGTGATTCGCCCGGGGCCGCACCGAGCGACCGGGCCAGCCATCCGGTCGCGCCGGTGACACACGGCGGGTGGCCGCACGACCAACGCATCGGCGGCCGGCCGGTCGTCGCGTACCTGCACGCGGCCTCCGGTCGCCGCTACCCGCTGAATGCGGTGGCCACCCGGATCGGACGGCTCCGTGACAACGACATCGCCCTCGACGACGCCGATGTCAGCCCCCACCACGCCGTCATCATCGACACCGGCACCAACTACTCAATCAAAACCGGCACCAACTACATCATCAACGACCTCCGTTCGGCCAACGGCGTGCATGTCCAGCACCAGCGGATTCGTTCCACCGCCACCCTCAACGACGGCGATCACATCCGCATCGGCGACCACGAATTCACCTTCCACATCGCCACCGGGGCCTAAGCCCGATGACGGTGGCGTTGTGTCGGGCCTGTGGCACTCATGTGCGGGAGGGTGCCCGGTTTTGCGACGCCTGCGGTTCGCCGATGGCGCGAGCCGGCGAGGCAGCGGAGTACAAGCAGGTGACGGTGCTGTCCGCCGATGTGGTGGATGCGATGGACGTCGGTGCGGCGGTGGGTGCCGAGCGGTTACGGGAGATCATGGCCGAGCTGGTCAACCGCGCGGCCGCGGTGGTGCAGCGCTACGGCGGCACGATCGACAAGTTCACCGGCCACGGGATCAGAGCACTATTCGGGGCGCCGGTCGCGTTGGAGGATCATGCTTTTCGTGCCTGCTTGGCGGCGCTGGGCATGCAGCAGGACGTCAAGCAGCTCGCCGCTGAGCTCGAGCCTCGCGACGGTATCGGGCTGGTGATGCGGGTGGGCCTGACCTCCGGTCAGGTGATAGCCGGCGAGATCGGCTCGGGCCCTAGGGGTTACACCGCCATCGGTGATCCGGTTGGGGTGGCGCAGCGGATGGAGGCGGTCGCGCCGCCGGGTGGGGTGATGCTCAGCGAGTTCACGGTGCGGCTGGTCGAGGATGCGGCGGTGCTGGGTGAATCGGAGCTGGTGCGTGTCGAGGGCGTCGACCAGCCGGTGTGCGCGCGTCGGCTGGTGGGGCTGGCCCGCCAGCACGCGCGGGTGGGACGGCGGGAGTCGACGCTGGTGGGGCGGCAGTGGGAAATGGCGGCCTTGGTCGGCATGCTGGATCGCTCGATTGGCGGGTATGGGTGCGTGGCGGGGGTGGTCGGGCCGTCGGGCATCGGCAAGAGCCGCATGGTGGCCGAGATCGTGGCGATCGCGGCGAGCCGTGGGGCAGAAGTGTTTTCGACGTTTTGCGAATCCCATGCCTGTGAGATCGCGTTTCATGCAGTGGCGCCGTTGCTGCGGGCGGTGTTCGGGATCGACGGGCTCGCCGAGGACGCCGCACGGGTGCGGGTGCGAGATCAGATCCTGGGTGCTGATGGCACGGATTTGGTGCTGTTCGATGACATGCTCGGCATCCGCGATCCCGGGGTGGCGTTGCCCGACATCGCCCCCGACGCCCGCCGACGGCGGCTGACCGCGCTAATTGACACGGCGTTGCTGGCTCGGACGACGCCGCGGGTGTTTGTGATTGAGGACGCGCATTGGATCGATCAGATCAGTGAGGCGCTGCTGACCGATTTCTTGTCGGTGGTGGTCCAATCCCGTTCGCTGGTGCTGATCACCTACCGGCCCGAATACCGGGGAGCGCTGAGCAGGATCGCCGGTGCCCAGACCATTGCGTTGGCGCCGTTGGACGATGGGCAGACCGGGGCGTTGATCACCGAGCTGCTCGGTGCGGATGCTTCGGCGGGCGGGTGGACCGTCCAGATCGCCGAGCGCGCGGCGGGTAATCCGTTTTTCGCCGAGGAGATCGTGCGGGATCTGGCCGACCGCGGCGTGCTGCGCGGCGTGCGCGGTGCCTACGTGTGTCCCGCCGGCGGCGCCGACGTAACCGTCCCCGCCACGTTGCAGGCCGCGATCGCCGCCCGCATCGACCGGCTCGACGCTCCGGCGAAACGCACGCTGAATGCTGCTGCGGTGATCGGGCTGCGGTTCGGTGCCGAGCTGTTGGCGAGCCTGATTGATGTCAGCGCGGTGGCGACACTGATTGACGCCGAGCTGATCGATCAGGTGATGTTCAGCCCGCGCGCGGAGTATGCGTTTCGGCATCCGCTGATTCATGCGGTTGCCTATCAGTCCCAACTGAGCTCGGAGCGCGCCGAGTTGCACCGGAGTTTGGCTGCGGCGATCCAGCAGCGCGATCCGGGGTCGGTGGCGGACAACGCCGCGCTGATCGCCGAGCATTTGGAGGCCGCCGGTGATTTGCATGAGGCGTTCGCCTGGCACATGCGTGCGGGGACTTGGTCGACCAACCGCGACATCCGTGCGGCCCGGATGAGTTGGCAGCGGGCGCGTCAGGTCGCTGACCGGTTGCCCGCCGACGACCCGGCGCGGGCGTCGCTGCGGATCGCGCCGCGCACCCTGCTATGCGGGAGTTCCTGGCGGGCCGGGAGCATTGCTGACACCGGCTTTGACGAATTGCGGCAGCTGGCGTCGGCGGCCGATGACAAGGTGTCGCTGGTCATAGGGATGTCGGGGCAGGTGACCATGCTGCTCATCCACGGGCGCTTTCGGGAGGCGGCGCAGCTGGCGTCGGAGTACACCGGCCTGATCGAGTCAATCGGCGATCCGACGTTGACCATCGCCCTGTCGTATGCGGCCATGGCCGCCAAACGCTTTACCGGGGAGTCGGCCGAAGTGCTGCGGCTGGCCCAGCTGTGCATCGACCTGGCCGGCGACGACGCGCACAAGGGCAATTTGATTCTGGGATCCCCGTTGGCGGTCGCGCTGACACTGCACGGCACCGCACGATGCTTCCTGGGGCAACCCGGGTGGAAGGACGACATCGTGCGGGCACTGGCGATGGTGCGCGGGTTGGACCCCCAGATGCGAGCCCTGATAATGCTGTACGCCTATGGTCTCGGTCTGGCTGACGGGACCATGCGGGTCGATGCGGCGGTCCTCCGGGAGACCGCCGAGATGCTGCAGATCGCCGAACGGTCCGGTGAGAACTTCACCCTGGCCGTCGCCCGGTTCGTGCGCGGCGTCGCTCTGGTGCACCAGGACGGTGCGGGACGGGATGAGGGCGTTGAGCTGCTGGGCCAGGCGCGGGAGGCCAGCGTGCAGGAGCAGTTAAGCATGCCCATGCTGCCGGTTATCGACCTCGAGACCGCGAAGGAGAAGATCCGAACCGGGGATCTCACCGACGCTATTGAGCTGTCGCGGGCGGTGGTCGAGCAGGAATACGACTCCGGGGAGATCGCGTTTCGCGGTGCCGCGGTGACGGTTCTGGTCGAGTCGCTGCTGGCCCGCGGCACTGAGGCTGACCTGCAGGAAGCGCAGGCCGCCATCGACCGGCTCGCCGCGGTGCCGACCGAGCCGGGATTCATGGTCTACCAGGTGGCGCTGCTGGGCCTGCGGGCGCTGCTGGCCCGGGCCCGCGGCGAGGCGGCCGGCTAC
>NZ_DASXEP010000166.1:0-13874 GCF_036490025.1 Mycobacterium sp.
CATGAACTGGCTGGCGTACGGGCAGAGCGTCGCGAACTTCGCCTCGATCGCCGGCGGGGCGACATACTTGCCGTTCGACAGCTTGAACAGTTCCTTGATCCGTCCGGTGATGGTCAGGAAGCCGTCGTCGTCGAGCTTGCCCTGGTCTCCGGTGGCCAGCCAACCGTCCTTGAGCGCATCGGCGGTGGCGTCGTCCAGGTGGTGGTAGCCGGCCATCACACAGTCGCTGCGGAACTGAACCTCGCCTGCGTCGCTGATGCGGACCTCGGTGCCTTCGAAGGGCAGGCCGACGGTGCCGAGCTTGTAGTTGTCCGGTCGGTTGATGAAGCCCGCGCCGGACGACTCGGTCAGCCCGTAACCCTCCAGGATCAGCAGGCCGGCGGCTTCGAACCATTCGGCGATGTCGCGGTTGAGCGGTGCGGAACCGGAGACGAAGAACCGAATCCGCCCACCGAACACGTCGCGGATCTTGGCGAACACCAGTCGGTCGAACAACTTCTGCTGTAGCACCAGGTGCGGCCACACGAACTTGCCCTCGCGGCGGCGGCGGGCGACCTCCTTGCCCACCGCGAACGCCCACCCGAACAGAACAGCCTTGGCGCCTTTCTGCTGGGTGACGATCCTGGCGTAGGCCTTCTCGAAGATGCGCGGCGCCGCACCCATGAAGGTCGGTTTGACCACCCCGCAGTTTTCGACGATCTTGTCGACGCGACCGTCGATGGCGGTGGCGAAACCGCAGGCCACCTGGGTGGCGATCAGCACCTTGCCGAAGGCGTGCGCCAGCGGCAGCCACAGCAGCTGCAAATCGTCCTCGCGGAGCAGGCCCATGTCGGCGATCACGCCGCCGGTGTACACCCAGGCCTGGTGGCGCAGCCGGACGCCTTTCGGCTTGCCGGTGGTTCCCGAGGTGTAGATCAGCGTCGCCAACTGTTCGGGCTTGATCTCGTCGGTGACTTTGCGGACGCACGATGGATGTTCGGCCAGGTATTTCGCGCCCTGGTCGGCGAGGTCGTCCAGGGTGATCACCCAGTCGCCGTCGCCGTCGCCGTCGATGACCACGACCTTGGTGACATCGGGCAGCTCGCTGCGCTTCTCGGTGAGCTTGTCGAGCTGGGTCTCGTTCTCGGCGAAAACGATCTTCGAGCCGGAGTCGGCCAGGATGTAGGCGGTGTCGTCGGCGTTCGTGCTGGGGTAGACGGTGGTCGTGGCCGCGCCTGCGCACAGGATCGCCAGGTCAGCCAGGATCCACTCCAGCCGAGTGGCCGAAGCGATGCCGATCCGGTCCTCGGCCTCGATGCCAAGCGACAGCAGCCCGGCCGCCAAGGCTTCCACCCGTTCGGCTGCCTGCTTCCAGGTGAGCGAGGTCCAGTCGTCGTTCTCGGGGAAGCGGAAAGCCTCGTCGTCGCCCGACGCGTCGACGCGCTGCAGGAACAGCTGCGCCAGATTGGCCGCGCGGGTCGGGGTAGCACTGGTCTGGCTCATCGGACTTCCCTTTGCTCTCAGCGACATACCTTCATCTACGCATGCCGACCCGCTGCGCCCGGCTTCGCCGCGCTTGCGATCGACTCCGTTTTATTCATGTCGACCCGCTGCGCCCGGCTTCGCCGCGCTTGCGATCGACTCCGTTTTATTCATGTCGACCCGCTGCGCCCGGCTTCGCCGCGCTTGCGATCGCCATGGCATTGATCTTGCTGGGAGTGCCCACCGCTGTCTGGCCAAAACGTGAATTTGGTGTCCGATTAGGTGCTGGCTGTGGCTTCGGCCAGTTCCGGCTGCACCATTCCCGCGGTGTTGGCCAACCAGTTGGGCGCAAGCACCGACAGCCCGGTGGCCGCTGCGGTTGCTCCCACGACACCGGTCCAGGCGACCGGCCCCAGCGGGGTGCATCCGAAGAAGTGGCTGACGCCCGGCGTTTGAACGATGGCCACCAGCACCGCCGAGCTGCCCAGCGCCGTCGCCACCACGAGCGGACTGTGCCGGCGGGCCAGCAGCGTCTGAGCCAGCTGTGTGGTCACCAGCGCAGTCAATCCCATCGTCGCGGTGCGCCTTTCGGTGCCAGGGGTCCACCGCCCGATGGCCCACGCCGCTGTCGCGCCGGCGGCCGTGACGGCCCCACGGGTCACGATCTGACGCATCAGCGGAATGTCCAGCGACGGCGTCGGTCCGGTCAGCACCGATCGCTGGTAGGCGCGCCGCGCCTCGACGGCCTCTTCCTCGGTGTCGTATTCGTCGGCGTCGGGTTCTTCGAACTGCGGGGTGACGGCGACCGCGAGTGCCGGGAACATGTCGGTCAGCAGGTTCACCAGCAGCAGTTGACGGGTTCCCACCGGCGCCCGCCCGCTGCCAAATGCCGTCCCGATGATGGTGAACAGCACCTCGCCGACGTTGCCGCCGACCAGGATGGTCACCGCGTCGCGCACACCGGCCCACATGCCACGACCCTCGACCAACGTCTCGAGCAGGACGCCCAGGTCGTCGTCGGTCAACACGATGTCGGCGGCGCCGCGAGCGGCCGACGAACCACGACCGCTGACCCCGATACCGACGTCGGCCATCCGGATCGCGGCGGCGTCATTGGCCCCGTCGCCCACCATCGCCGTCACTCGTCCGCAGCGTTGCAGTGCCGCAACGATCTGGACCTTCTGTTCCGGACTGACCCGGGCGAAGACCTGCACATCGGCGGCGAGCTTGGCGCACGCGTCTTCGTCGAGACCGTTGAGCTCGGCGCCGGTGATGACCCGCGCATCGGCGGGCAGCCCCAGCTGACGGGCGATCGCCCGCGCGGTCACCGGGTGGTCGCCGGTGATCAGTACGACGTCGCGGTCGACCTCCTGCAGCGCTTCGATCAACGGGCGCGCGGACGGGCGTGCGGTGTCCGCCAAGCCGACGTAACCGATCAACTCCAGATCACGCGCGGCGGCATCGACGGCGTCGGCGTCGGTGTCCTCGTCGTCGGTGCCGTGCTCCCAGCTGCGCCTGGCCACCGCCAACACTCGCAGGCCCTGCTCGGCGAGGTTGTGCACCAACGACTCCGCGTGGTCTTGATCGGCCTGCGGGTCGGTGAACCGGCAGCGCGGCAGAACAACCTCTGGTGCGCCTTTGAGCATCAGCACGCGTCGGTTGGGATCCTCGCTGAGGGTGCCGATCGCGGCGGCGAAGCCACGGCTGGACTCGAACGGAACTTCGGCGAGCAGGTTCCACCCGGGATCGCCGTCGCCGGCAACGGACTCCGCGGCTTTGAGGATCGCCTCATCGGTCGCGTGGGCGTGTCCCTGCGACTCGTGCGGCTGGCTCGACGCGCGGGCTGCCGCCCGCAACACCCGGGTGGACTCCGGGTCGGCGATGCCGGGCATCGGCCCCCGCGGGCTGGTTGTGGACGGCACCGAAAGCACAAGCCGCAGGCGGTTTTCGGTGAGCGTGCCGGTCTTGTCGAAACACACCGTGTCGACTCGGCCCAGTGCCTCGATGGTGCGGGGAGCGCGCACCAGCACGCCGCGCGTCGAGAGCCGCTGCGCGGCGGCCAGCTGAGACAGGGTCGCGACCAGCGGCAGGCCCTCTGGAACAGCGGCCACCGCGATCGCGACGCCGTCGGCGACCGCCTGTCGCAGCGACGCCCGGCGCAACAACGCCAAACCCGACACCGCGGCCCCGCCGGCGAGGGTCAACGGGAGCACCTTGCCGGTCAACTCGCGCAGCCGCGCCTGCACCCCGGCCGACGACTCGACATCGACGACCGCCGAAATCGCGCGGTGCGCTGCTGTGCCGACGCCGGTGGCCACCACGATCGCCCGGGCATGCCCCGCCACGATCGTGCTGCCTTCGAAAAGCATGCTGGCCCGCTCGGAATCGCTGGCCGCGACCGGATCGACCTGCTTGTCGACCGGCAACGACTCGCCGGTGAGCAGGGATTCGTCGACCTCGAGGTCCTCGGCCACCAGCAGGCGGGCATCGGCGGGCACGACGTCGGGGGCCGCCAAGTCGATCACGTCACCGGGGCGCAGGGCACTTGCCGTCACCGTGACCAAGCGCTCGGTGTTTCGGGCGGCCTCGAGGCGGCGTCGCGCGGTCGCCACCGCCGGCACGACAACGCGGCGCGCGAATTGTTCCTGCTCGGCGAACAACTCGGCGGCAGCCGCGTCGGCCCGCAGACGTTGCGCCCCGCCGGTGAGTGCGTTGACGGCCATGACACCACCGACCAGAAGCGCATCGACGTTGCTGCCCATGATCGCCGAGGCGGCCGCGCCGACGGCCAGGATCGGGGTCAGCGGATCGGCGAGCTCGGCCCGGGTCGCCGAGAGCAATCGTCGGGCCTGCCGCGTCGGGCCTCGCAGCGGCGACACCAGCGGGCTGTAGGAAAGATCCTCGAGAACACGTCGCCAGCCCGGCATGCCGGGCTCGATGGCCAACGGCCGGGCTCGACCGGCCAATCGCGAATAGACGATCTCGGGGTCCAGCGCGTGCCAGGCCGTCAGCGGCTGCGGCGTGGGATCGGGTTGGCGCAGCACCTTGCCGGCCGAAAATGCGCCCGAAATCAGCGCGCTGGCAGCGGCCGCGTTGACCGGGTTGAGCCAGCGCCGAAGCGCCAACGGGTTCGTCGACGTCTGCGGATTACCGGTGACCAGCAGCAGCCCGGCCAGGGTGGTCCCACCCTTGGCGAGGTTGACCGACGACTCGCTGGCCTGCCGTGCAGCAGGCAGCGCCGACAGAATCCGAACTGCGGCAGCCAGATCGGTGCCGGTAATGATGTCTGCGCTCCACGGCGTCGCCGCCCGGGGATCGTCCAGCGCGACCCCGACGTCGGCGATGGCCAGGGCGGCCAAGGTGTCGGTCGAGGCGAAGTCGCGGTGCAGCGCAGTGATCAGCAGTACCGGCCCGCGATCGGCCCGCAGGTCGCGCACCAGCTTGAGCAGCGGGGTGCCGCTGGGATGACTGGCGGCGACGCTGGCGGCCAGATCCTGGGTGCCGGCCACATGCCGTAGCACCACCCGGGCCCCGGTTCGGTTCGCGATCTGCAATAGCGGAACCGCGAAAGGGTCGACCTCCCAGCCGACTTCGACGTGGCCCACCATCTCGCCGTCGACCACGAGGTCGGCGTGTTCGAGGCCTTGCGCGGGCGTGGCCGACGGCCCCTGCGGACGTACCCATCGCAGCCGCGCCCCGGTGGCAGGCAGCTCGTCGGGGTCGGGCTCCGGCGGCTCCTCGGCGTGCAGCAGCGCGTCGGCCACCTCATAGACCCGGTCGGCGTCCCAGCCTGGCACGTCACCGCGGGCGTGCAGCACAGCGCGGTGGTCGCCGCGCAGCGCGGCGCCGTCGATGACGACGACTTTCACCCGATCCAGCCGGCGCAGGGCGCCCGGGTCGAGGATCATCTGCCCGTCGTCGGCAAGCCCGCGGCCCAGCACCGCGGCGAAAGACTGGCGGCCCATGTGTGCGGCCTTCGGTATGCCGGCCAGCACCGCGCCGGCCGCGTCTTCGGTGCCGCCGCCTGCGACCAGCGCACTGGCGGCAGCAATCAGCGAGCCGTTCGCGGCCTGGTCGACATAGTCCTCCACCGGCCCGGCCATCGACCCCTTCGCGGTGTCGATGGCGGCGTCGATTGATCCGTCGACCACGACGTGCGACGCTTCGCCCGCCGCTGCCGCTGCCCAGTTATGGCGGGTGGCTTGCGATTTAGCGCCGGCTGACGAGATGACGGGGACGACCGGAGCCTGCGGCCTGCTGGGGGACGCCAGCTGCGGCTCCCGGTCGCGCCAGCGGCGGCGGTGCGCCTCGGCTTCGGAAATCTGCAGGACGCGTTGCGCCAGGTTCAACAGCGGTGTGCCGACCGCCTGGGTCAACCCGTTTGCCGCCGCCGTCGACGCGCTGAGGGCGAGATCGGTGCCGACCCGGCCCAGTCGCGATTCGAGCACGGCGATCATTCGCGGCTGATTGTTCAGCAGGGCAGCGGCCGCCCGGGTGGTCTGCGGTGCCGCGGGCAGCCTGATCACCCAGCCGGTGACTGCGGCACCGATCGCCACCACGTCAAAGGCGGCTGCGGTCAGTGGCACCAGAACCGCCAGCGGGTTGCCGGGATCGGCGAACGGCGCGATCCGGATCTGCGGCTCGCGTCCTGCAGCGGCCAAGTCGGCCGCTGCGGAGTTGACCACGTCGCGGACGGTTTCCAGCACGACGTCGGCGTCGGCGTCGGCGGCGACTTCGACCACCAGCCGGCCCAACGCGCTTTCGACGTGGGCGCTGGCGACTCCCGGAACCTTGCGAACCGGCTCTTCGACCACCGCCGCGTGCTCGTGCCAGCGTGGAAACGGCAGCAACGGATCCAGGTCCAGATGCACGCGTTGCCCGCTCTGCCAACGCACGGTTGCCGACGCGGCATCCCGGTCGCCGTCAGCCGAACGGCCGGTCCCCAGCACCCGTGCCGTCGAATGAGTCACGGTGTCGATCACCGGGCCGGTCAGCGTTTGCACGGCATCGGCGGCACTGGCCACACTCTGCACTCCGGCCTGCAACATCTGTACTGCTCCACCGGCGACACTGCCGACAATGGCGGTCACACCTGGAACCCTCATTACTTACCCTTCACAACGTCTACGGTGTCGATCAGTACCGCCTGGGCAAAGCGGCCTCAGCTGTACGACGAAATCGGTAGAAAGCGGACACCCCGGTTAAGACCCGAGCGTACGTGTTACGCCCGCGTCCAGCCGTGCGAAGAATTGTCAATCGGAATCTATGTGCATCCGCTGACATGGATTCGCCTGCCGACGCCGACGCAGACGTTGACCGGCGGCGGCGGTGGCGGCGGTGGCGGAAAATCTTGCGGCAGCGGCGCGTAGTCGGCCGGCGGCGGAACATAGGCGTTGACCGTGTCGGCCACGTTGGTGCACCCGCTCACTGATACGCGCCTGCCCACGCTCGCGCACACGTCGGCGTTGGCAACGCCGGTGGGCTGCACGACGCAATCCGACGTGAAAGCCATCAGCGCTACGCCCGCGATGATCCAGGATCGCAGCCACACGGCCGCGGCGGCCCTCGTCGGGGTCACGCGACGCCCCCAACTAATGGAGTCCACTGGCAACGCTCCCTGACGTCGGCCAGCGGCTGACGGATGCCCTCGAGATCAGCTTCCTCTTGCGGATTAGCGCCGAAGTAGTTCTGCACCTCCGCGCCGATCTGGTCTTTGGGCTGATCCTGAAGGCCGGTGTAGAAGCCGTTGACATCGGGGTGAGTGAACAGGTAAGTCGAGAGCGCCGTCGCGACACCAGCCGCAACACCGGCGACGTCCGCAGCCGAGCAGTTGGCCGGCCGCGGCATCGGATCAGCCGCGGCTTGACCGGCGGCAGCAGCCAGCAGCGTGCCGGCGATCGCGCCGGCGCCGATCACGCCGATTAGCCGACGCGAGAACAACTCTGAGAGGGACATAACTGGCTCCTTAGTGCGGCAACCGGTGGCGGTCGTCCCCCGAGCTAAAGCTAAGCAGATACAGCCCGATGTTCCGGCGTATTAATGCGAAAGCAGATCAGCGTGTTGCCGGCAGGTGAATCAGACCGGCATCGACGGCTCCGTCTTTTCCAGCAGCATGATGTCCTCCATTTCGCCGCTGAGCGGCAGTTGTGTTCTACGAGTCGACTTTTCGCCGTTATTTCGGCAGGACCCGGTTGTTATCGCAATTTCTGCAGCCCGTCGCCGGTGAGCAGATATCCGGGTGCGGTGCTCGCGGGGTCGGCGCGGATCAGCTCCACCAGAGCGGACCCGGCCCGCTCGGGGGTCAACAGCTGCCCCAACTGCTCGAGGTATGCGTCGTCGGTCTGGCCGCTGCGGGCCGCGTAGGCGCGAACACCGCGCCGGCCCACGTCGCCGAACGGCGTCATCCTGGGCAGCACCGCAGTGACGGTGATGCCCAGTCCGGCGCGGCGCGACTCCTCCTGGGCGTAGCCGGCGATGAACCGCTGGGTGGCCTTGGACCCGGCGTACCCCCCGCTGGCCGGAGATCCGTTGATAGCAGCTCCGCTGCTGATCACGACGACCCTGCTGCCGGGTTGTAGCGGCTGCAGCAGCGCCTCGCGCAGCCAGGTGAACGCGATCTTGACGTCGGTATGCCAATTGACTGAGAACGTCTCCCAGGTCTGGTTCTGCAGCGGGTGCATCACCGGGTTGGCGCCGGCGACCAGGATGAGAAGCTGCGGCTTGTATTGGTCTAGCAGACTCCACGCCGCCGCCGGGTGGCCGCATCGGCAACCTCGGTCGCGACCTTCGGACTGGCATCGGCCAGTTCGGCAAGCGCCGGCCCGGTTCGGGCCACCGCGACCACCGGCGCGCCGGCGTCGGCGAACGCGACGGCGATGCCGCGTCCCAATCCGCGGCTCGCGCCGACGACAATCGTTGTGCAGCTTGACAAATCACTCATGATTGCACTCTTTCGTTGTTGTTGGGGGCTTTTAGCTGGCGGGTTGCGGCTGCGCCAGCGCCGCGTACTGGCGTTCGAGGACCTTGGCCGCGCCGGTGTCCCAGTTGTGCGCGATGGACTGTGACAAGGGATCGGGGAAGATGTCCTCCTGCCCGTTCTCCACCCCGTCGAAGACGGCGCGCGCCACCGACTCCGGTACGGCCTTCGGTATCTCCAGACCGCGAGTCATGTCGGTGTCCACCGGGCCAGTCAGCACGGCGTGTACCGTCACACCCTGCTCGGCCAGCAGCACCCGCAATGACTGGGTCAGGTTGAACGCGGCCGCCTTGGAAGCGGAATACGCCGGGATGAACGGCAACGGAGCCAGCGCGTTGACCGAGAGATTGTTGACCAGCGCTCCCTTCGAGCGCGTCAACAGCGGCAAGAACGCCTGGGTCACGGCGTACGGACCGAACAGGTTGACCCGCAAATGCTGTTCGAGCACAGCAGGATCGGTCAGGTCGTCATAGAGCGCGACGCCGGCGTTGTTGATCAGGACGTCCAGCGACTCCACGCGCTGTGCGGCCGCCCGTATCTGCGCGGCGTCGGTCACGTCCAGGGCAACGGGCGTAACGCGCCGGTCCGGGTGGCTCACGGTCTGGCGCGAGCCCGCATACACCCGTATTGCGCCGCGGCGCAAAGCTTCCTGGACCAGCGCCTGTCCGATGCCCCGATTGGCCCCGGTCACCAGAACTGACTTTCCTGTGATAATCACATCGCCTCCTCGCGTTGGTTTCGACTGTCTCGCCAATACAGATGCCGCAATGTCGAGAAACTGGGCGCAGGATCTGCGCCCAGTTCGCGGTCTCGCCGGCGTCAATACTGAAAAGGTGAAGCACCCGCGAGGGAGAGGTGGTGACACGTGCTGACAACCGATCTGATTGCCAGGGCGCGGGCCGGAGACGGCGAGGCGTTTCGTGAGTTGACCGAGCCACACCGCCGCGAGTTGCAGGTGCACTGCTACCGGATGCTGGGATCCCTGCACGATGCCGAGGACGCCTTGCAGGACACCCTGCTCGCTGCGTGGCAGGGCCTCGAGGCATTCGAGGGGCGGGCCTCGGTGCGCACGTGGCTCTACCGGATAGCCACCAACCGGTGCCTCAGCGCGCTTCGCTCGGCTCGCCGCCGCCCGGCCAAGGAGTGGAACATGCAGTTCGACGTGCCCGAGCCAACTCGACTCAGCGAAATCGTCTGGCTCGAGCCATATCCCGACGCATTCCTCGAGCCTGCGCTGTCGCTGGATCCCGAGGCGCGCTACGAGCAGACTGAAGCGATCTCGCTGGCGTTCGTGACAGCCCTGCAGGTCCTGCCGGCCCGCCAGCGCGCCGTACTCATCTTGCGCGAGGTACTCGGATATCACGCCAACGAGGTGGCCGACATGCTCGACTCGACCGTCGAATCGGTCAACAGTGCGCTCAAACGAGCGCGCGCCAGCCTGCAGCGCCGACTGCCGGCGGGCGAGGACGGTCCGGCGCCGGCCCCCGGGTCACCCGCCGAGCAGGAGCTGCTGGCGAAGTTCGTCCGCGCTTACCAGTCCGGCGATGTCGATGCGCTGGTCACCCTGCTGACCGCCGACGTCAGCGTTTCCATGCCGCCGATTCCGCTCGAATATCAAGGCCGCGACGTCGTTGCCCGCTTCTACGCCAGCATCTTCGGCGCCGGCCGACTATACGACTTGGTGCCCACCCGGGCCAACGGCCAGCAGGCGTTCGGCGCCTACCTTTGCGCGCCCACCGGCGGCATCCGCCATGGGGCCGGCCTGCTCGTCCTGACCCTCACCGGCGAGAAGATCTGCGCCCTGACTCGCTTCGACAACGACGTCCTCCCACGGTTCGGGTTGCCCCGATCGCTGCCGGGTTGACCGCCATCTCAAGACCTGAACCACCGCAACCGAAAGGCGGAGAACACATGAACACGCCCCCGATCGTGTCGCCGCAGGAGTGGGCGGCCGCGCGCCAACAGCTGCTGGCGAAAGAAAAGGAAGTGATGCGCGCGCACGACGCGTTGGCGGCGCAGCGACGGCGGATGCCGTGGCTGGTTGTGGACAAGGACTACGAATTCGACGGACCCGACGGCAAGGTGAACCTGCTCGGCCTGTTTCAAGGTCGCCGTCAGCTACTCGTCTATCGGGCCTTCGTCGGGCCCGACATCGACGGCTGGCCCGATCACGGCTGCCGCGGCTGCTCGATGATCGCCGATCACATCGGCAACCTGGCTCACCTCAACGCCCGTGACACCACGCTGGTGTTCGCCTCGCGTGCACCGCAGCCCGGTATCGGGCGGCTCAAAGCACGGATGGGCTGGCAGATGCCGTGGTACACGATCACCGACAGCTTCGACGTGGATTTCGGCGTGGACGATTGGCACGGAACCAATGTGTTCATCCGCGATGATGACCGGGTCTACCGCACCTATTTCATCAATGGTCGCGGCGACGAGGTGCTAGGCAACACCTGGAGTTTGTTGGACATGACGGCGCTCGGCCGTCAGGAGGCCTGGGAAGACTCACCGGACGGCTACCCGCAGAGCCCGCCGTATGAATGGTGGGACTGGCACGACGAATACGGGGAACGTGCGCCGTCGCGCTGGTTCGGTGAACCCGACCCCAACAATCCCAATGACCCGCGGCCACCGCGGAGCTGATATCCGGCGGCAGTAGGTTCTCTTCCAGAGGAAACCAGAAGGGGGCCGGCGTGTCGGGAGCAACCACTGACGTCTGGGAGGCGATGTCCACCGCGCGGACGATGCGACGGTTCACCGACGAGCCGGTCGACGACGCCACGCTGGAACGCTGCCTGCAGGCCGCGGTGTGGGCGCCCTCGGGCGCCAACGCGCAGGCATGGCGTTTTGTGGTGCTGCGGTCACCCGAGCAGCGGGCGGTGGTGGCCAAGGCCGCGGCTCACGCGCTGGAAGTCATCGAACCCGTCTACGGAATGACCCGGCCCGCGACCGACGACCACAGCCGGCGCGCCCGCACCAACCGTGCGACCTACGAGCTGCACGACCGGGCCGGTGAGTTCACCTCGGTTCTGTTCGCGCAGAAGCACTTTCCGACGGCGTCGGAGCTTCTGCTCGGCGGTTCGATCTTTCCGGCGATACAGAATTTCCTGCTGGCCGCCCGCGCTCAGGGGTTGGGCGCGTGTCTGACCAGTTGGGGCGCGTACGGCGGTGAGCAGTTGCTGCGGGACGCCGTGGGTGTGCCTGATGAGTGGATGGTGGCCGGGCACATCGTGGTGGGCTGGCCGAAAGGACGGCACGGACCGGTGCGCCGCCGACCGCTGGGTGAGGTCGTCAACCTCGACCACTGGGACGAGCCGGCAGCCGAGTTCGTGGGCCAAAGATCATGAACCGAACGGAGTCGCTGCCCGTTATCTGGACGGAGATGGCGTCCAACAACTCAGCGGAGGGCTAATTTGTCTACGGCGACGACGAGACGCGACTGGCAAGTGGCGAAGCGCATTTCAGTGGTGGGGCAAGGGATCAGCAGATACGGGCTGGCGCTGACGCTGGCGTGGATCGGCTTCGGCAAGTACATGAAGATGGAAAGCCGAGTCCTCATCGAACACAGCCCGTTGATGAGCTGGGTCTACGACGTGTTCAGCGTCAACACCGTCGCGCGCGGGCTGGGAACTATGGAGATCGTCGCGGCGATCTTGATCGTTGCCCGGCCCGTGTCGGCGCGGCTGTCGGCGATCGGCAGCGCGATCGCGATCGTGCTGTTCTGCGGGACGTTGAGCTTCCTGTTCACCACGCCCGGCGTGGTGAGTCGGTTTGCCGGGCGGATCCCGGTGCTGTCGGCTCTGCCCGGCCAGTTCTTGCTCAAAGACGTTGTGCTGCTTGGCGTCGCGGTGTGGAGTTTGGGTGAAGCTCTACACGCGCATCGCGTGTCGTCAGCTTTTGATGCCGACCGTGATCAAATCGGAGATCGCCCGAGTCCATAGCGGCCGCCGGACACGGTGCTGCTCGCCGACGGTGAACCCGGCTCCCTCGAATAAACGCCGCATCTCGGCGGGAGATGGATTATGTGACGGTTTCCACTTAGTGCTCGACGGGCCCTGCAGCAATGCGTGTCGTGCACTGAGCGTCGCCACCGCCGCCAGCCCGCCCGGTGACAGCACGCGGTGAAATTCGCGCAATGCGCCGGGCTGGTCGAAGAAATGGAACGCCGATGTCGTCACGACCGCGTCCAATGTCCCGTCGTCGAAGGGCAGCTGCTCGGCCGGGCCGCGAAGCCATTCCACCTTCGCTGATCGGGAGCGGGCCTGATTGAGCATGCCTTCGGACATGTCCACGCCGTAGACGTTGGCAGGATGTAACTCCCGTTCGATCCGGTCGGCAAGAATGCCTGTGCCGCAAGCGATGTCAACCACCCGCGCGGACTGGTGGACGCGCAGTTGCGCGACCACCTCGTCGTGCGCCGGTCGGTAGACCCACTGCTGCAGAAACGGCAGGTTGTAGGCCGGGGCCGCCACACCCCAGAACCGCGTGACGAACTCGTTGAAGCCGCGCCGCTGCGCCGCCGCCGTCACTTGGTCGAGGTGTAGTAGATCGTGTCGGCCATCGACACCGAGTCGTTGCCCTGCGGGACCGGTGGCAGGTCATACTCAACCAGCAGTTCGCTCATCGGCTTGCCGACCGACCGCCAGCCCAAAGTGTCCAGGTAGACAGCCACGTCGTTGCGGTCTCCCTGATAGCCGAGCTCGTCGAAATCCAGGTCGAAGCCGTTGGCGCGCCATTTCTCGGTGGCCTTGCGCAGCAGCTCCCGGGCCTGCTCCTGGTCGACGTCCGCCATGTCCGGGATGGCCTCGGTGGCCAGCCGGCTGCCATCGGCGCTGAGCGCGGAAATGTTGTCCAGCAAGCGGTCCTGCGCCTCCGGTGGCAGGTAACCGAGCAGTCCCTCGGCGATCCACGCGGTGGGCTGGCTCCGGTCGAAACCGGCTTCGGTCAACGCGGCCGGCCAGTCGTTCCGCAGGTCGATGGCGACCGTGCGGCGATCAGCGGTCGGGGCCGCACCGAGCTCGGCGAGGGTTTCGGTCTTGAACGCGATCACCGCTGGCTGGTCGACCTCGAAGACAGTCATGCCGGTCGGCCAATCCAGCCGGTAAGCGCGGGCATCAAGACCAGAAGCCAGAATCACCGCCTGGCGGACACCGGCCTGCGTCGCCTCGGCGAAGAACGCGTCGAAGAAACGGGTGCGGGCGGCCATCGCGTCGGGCATCTGCTGGAGCTTCCAGCTGGACTCGTCATCGTCGACGTCTGCGGCGTTCAAGTCTCCGGTGGCCAAGCGAGTCAGGAAGTCGATCCCGACGGCTTTCACGAGTGGCTCAGCGAACTGATCGTTGATCAGGGGGTTATCGGCCTTGGTGGCGACGGCCCGGGCCGCGGCAACCATCGTGGCTGTTGCTCCAACGCTGGTCGCGAGGTCCCAGGTGTC